>DATJVY010000012.1:0-158545 GCA_035501615.1 Myxococcaceae bacterium | reverse complement strand
GGTGGTGGTGGCGCGCAGCCCTACCGCCGCCGCGATATCCCCGGCGAGGACGTCCTTGATCTCCTCCCGCTTGTTGGCGTGCATCTGCAGGATGCGGCCGATGCGCTCCTTCTTGTCCTTCGTGGCGTTGAGGACGTAGGAGCCGGCCTCGAGCTTCCCCGAGTAGACCCGGAAGAAGGTGAGGTTCCCCACGAAGGGGTCGTTCATGATCTTGAAGGCGAGGGCCGCGAAGGGGGCGTCGTCGGAGGTGGCCCGGGTGAGCTCCTCGCCCTTCGCGTTCGTGCCCTTCACCGGCGGGACGTCGAGGGGGCTCGGGAGGAAGTCCACCACCGCGTCCAGGATCTGCTGCACCCCCTTGTTCTTGAAGGCGGTCCCGCAGATCACCGGGAAGAACTGCATCGCCAGGGTGCCCTTGCGGATCCCCTTCACGAGCTCCTCGTTCGTGAGGGGGTGGCCGTCGAGGTACTTGTGCATGAGATCGTCGTCGATCTCCGCCACCAACTCCTCGAGCTTCGCCCGGTACTCCTTCGCCTGATCGACGAGGTCCGTCGGGATGGGGATCTCCTGGTACTTCGCCCCCATGGTCTCGTCGTCGAAGGTGATCCCCTTCATCTTCACGAGGTCGACCATGCCGCGGAACTTGTCCTCGCGGCCGTTCGGGAGGTGGAGCGGCACCGGCTTCGCGCCGAGCTTCTCCTTGATGGTGGCGACCGACATGAAGAAGTCGGCGCCGACCCGGTCCATCTTGTTGATGAAGCAGATGCGCGGGACCTCGTACTTGTCGGCCTGCCGCCACACCGTCTCGGACTGCGGCTCGACGCCGTTCACCGCGTCGAAGACGGCGCAGGCGCCGTCGAGGACGCGCAGGCTGCGCTCCACCTCGATCGTGAAGTCGACGTGGCCGGGGGTGTCGATGATGTTGAGGCGGTGGTCGCGCCAGAAGGCGGTGGTGGCAGCGGACGTGATGGTGATGCCACGCTCGCGCTCCTGCTCCATCCAGTCCATGACGGCCGTGCCTTCATGGACCTCGCCGATCTTGTGCGTGACACCGGTGTAGAAGAGGATCCGCTCGGTCGTGGTCGTCTTGCCGGCATCGATGTGCGCCATGATGCCGAAGTTGCGGTAGCGCTCGAGTGGAGTGATGCGGGCCATGTGTCTCTCTTCTCTTCCTGCAACGTTGAACGCGAACTTCGCCGCCTCGCGGCGTTGACGACCTCTTCCGAGCTGTCAAAGAGCAGCGTGACGACCGCAGCGGGCCGAGCCCGCCGGCAGGGGACGACCCCCTGCCACTCTTTCCGTTCCGGCGGGGGACGAGCCCCGCCCTACGACCGGCGGGGCGACAGCCCCACCCTACGACTCACCAGCGATAGTGCGCGAAGGCCTTGTTGGCCTCGGCCATCTTGTGCGTGTCCTCGCGCTTCTTCACCGCGTTCCCGCGGTTGTTGGCCGCATCCATGATCTCCCCGGCCAGCTTCTCCTCCATCGTCTTCTCGCCGCGCGCCTTGGCGTAGATGATGAGCCAGCGCATCCCCAGCGCCACTCGGCGGTCCTGGCGTACCTCGACCGGGACCTGGTAGGTCGCCCCGCCGACCCGCCGGCTCTTGACCTCGAGCACGGGCTTCACGTTGTCCAGGGCCTTCTTGAAGGTGCGCAGCGGCTCTTCCTTGGCTCGCTCCTCGATGAGGGCGAAGGCGCCGTAGCAGACCCGCTCGGCGATGGACTTCTTGCCCTTCCGCATCAGGTCGTTGACGAACTTCGTGACCAGCCGGTCCTGGAACTTGGGATCGGGGAGGATCTTCCGCTTGGCGACGACGCGACGACGAGGCATCTGTGGTGTGAGTCCTTTAGCTCGGGCGCTTCGCGCCGTACTTGCTGCGGCCCTGCTTCCTGCCCTGCACGCCCACCGCGTCCAGGGTGCCGCGGATGATGTGGTAGCGGACCCCGGGAAGGTCCTTCACCCGGCCTCCGCGGATCATCACCACCGAGTGCTCCTGGAGGTTGTGACCCACGCCGGGGATGTACGACGTCACCTCGATGCCGTTGGTCAGCCGGACGCGGGCCACCTTCCGCAGGGCCGAGTTCGGCTTCTTCGGAGTGGTGGTGTAGACGCGGGTGCACACCCCCCGCTTCTGGGGAGACTCCTTGAGCGCCGGGCTCTTGCCCTTCACCGCGACCTTCTCGCGCCCCTTGCGCACCAGCTGACTGATGGTCGGCATCCGTCCTTGTCCGTCGTACGTGAGGTGGCGACCGCAGGACACACGTACCGCGGAAGCCCCCGAAAAGAGGGCGCGGTCTATCACGCTGAACGGCCCAGAAGTCAAGCGTCCGGCGCCCGACTAGAGGTCGAGAACCATGACGATCGCGTCCTCGCCCTCGTCCACGTAGTAGTTCGGCCGGATTCCGACCGGCCGGAACCCGAAGGCCCGGTACAGCTCCAGCGCCGCCGCGTTGCTCCGCCGCACCTCCAGCGTGGCCAGCGTGCACCGCTTCTGCCGGCCCACGTCCAGCGCCGCCTGCAGGATGGCCCGGGCCACCCCGCGCCGCCGGTGCTCGGGGGCGGTGGCCACGTTCAGGATGTGCAGCTCGTCGTGCACGACCCAGAAGATGACGAAGCCCACCAGCGTCATCCCCCGCGCCCCGGGCTCCTCCGCGACGAGGATGGTCGACCAGTCGTGGCCCAGCTCCCGGGCCAGGAGGTCACGGCTCCAGGGGTTCCGGAACGCCTCCTGCTCGATCTCCATCACTCGCGGCAGGTCGGCCGAGGCCATCGGCCGGAGCTGGAAGGTCCCCTCGGCCAGCTCGCGCAGCTTCCTCACCGCGAGGCCTCCCCCAGCCGGAGCTGATCCCGCACCAGCTGCTCCGGCGGGGCGACGATCCGGACCGGGATCGACGTCCGGAGCTGGCCGAGCGCCTCGCGGGCCAGCACGAAGGCCCGCTCCCGCTGCATCCGGTCGCGGAGCGGACCGCGGGCCTCCTCCCAGCTCTGCCCGCCGTGGTCGGCCTCCCAGGCCTTTCGCACGTCGGACTCCGGCACCTGCGAGCGGAGGCGCACCCGTCCCTCGATGAACTTCTCGGTCCGGATCGCCCGGGCGAGCACCTCGGCGAGCGCGGCCCGGTCGGCGTCGTGCGCCTTGAGGAAGGCCTCGAACGCCGCAGGCGTCGCGAAGCGCGACTCGAAGGTGCGCATCCGCTGGTCGATCTCCGCGGGGTCCACCGGATAGGCGTTGAGCTTGTCCGCCTCCGCCGTCGCCGCCCGCTGGGCGATGGCCAGGTCGAGGGCGCCCTGCAGGGTGGAGGCATCCAGCGGCGCCGTGGCGGCCTCCACTCCCCCGCGATCGATGAGCATCACCCGCGCCTCGAACTCCAGCTGGCTCCAGCTGAGCACGCGGCCGTCCACCAGCGCCACCACCCGGTCGAGCACCCGCGCCGCCGCCGGGTGCGCACACACCAGCGCGGCCATGGCCATGACGGGCCACGTCCACTGGCACGGTCGTCGCGGACGGTTAAGCTGCCTCGACTGCATGGCTGAGGACCTCTACCAGCTGCTCGGCGTCTCCCGCGGCGCCAGCGAGGACGAGATCAAGAAGGCGTACCGGAAGCTCGCGCGCAAGTACCACCCGGACGTGAACCCCGGCAACAAGGCCGCCGAGGAGAAGTTCAAGCAAGTGAGCGCCGCCTTCGAGGTCCTGTCCAATTCGGAGAAGCGGAGGCTGTACGACGAGTTCGGCGAGGACGCCGCCAAGATGGGGTACGACCCGAAGAAGGCCGAGGCCTTCCGGGCCTACCGTGACGCCGCGACGCGGGGCGGCGGGTTCCCCGGCGCGGGGGCGGGCAGCATCCCCGACATGGAGGGCTTCGACCTCGGAGACCTCTTCGGGGACCTCTTTCGCAACCGCGGCGCACGGGGCGGTCGAGGGGTCGAGGACCTCTTCGGCCGCGAGGAGCCAGAGGGCCCGAGCCGCGGCGAGGACCTGCACGCGCAGGTGCGGCTGACGCTCCGCGAGGCAGTCACCGGAACCGAGCGGCAGCTGTCGGTGACCCGGCCCGGACGCTGCCCGAAGTGCAAGGGTTCCGGACACTTCGGGAAGCCGGAGACCTGCCCGACGTGCAAGGGCTCGGGGAAGATCCGCCAGGGCCGGGGCCCGCTGTCGGTGAGCGGCACCTGCCCTTCGTGCCATGGGAGCGGCAAGCTCGCCCCGCCCTGCGACCGCTGCGGCGGCTCGGGCCGCGTGGACGAGACGACCCGGGTGACGGTGAAGATTCCCCCCGGGGTCCAGAGCGGGTCCCAGGTCCGAGTCGCCGGGCAGGGCGCGGCCGGGACCCTGAGCGGTCCACCCGGCGACCTCTTCCTCGAGGTGCAGGTCGACCCCCATCCGCTCGTGCGCCGCGAGGGCGACGACCTCTACGTGCCGCTCGCCATCACCGTGCCCGAGGCCATCCTCGGAGCGCAGGTGCGCGCTCCCACCTTCACCGGCGAGGTGACCGTCACCGTCCCGGCCCACAGCCAGTCGGGCCGCAAGCTCCGCCTCAAGGGCCAGGGCGTTCCGCACCTCAAGGGCACCGGCCGCGGCGACCTCTACTTCGAGCTCCGCATCGCGGTGCCGGATAGGAGCAGCGCCGAGGTGAAGGCCGCCGCCGAGACGCTCGGCCACGCCTACACCCACGACGTGCGCGCCGACCTCCGCCTCTGAGCGAGCGCTTGCGTCCCGTGCCGCGTGACGTCAAAGCTGCCGACCGCATCGATGGATCCCCAGTCCCACACCGTCACCGTCAGCACCCGTGGGCGCGGCCTCCACGACCTCACCCGTGAGGTGACCGACTTCGTGGAGCGCCTCAAGGTCGCCGCTCCGGGGCCGCGGACCGGGGTCGTCACCTGCTTCATCCGCCACACCTCGGCGAGCCTCCTCGTGCAGGAGAACGCCGACCCCGAGGTGCTGAAGGACCTCGATCGGTTCTTCGCCCGCCTCGTCCCCGATGGCGACCGGCTCTTCCACCACACCGCCGAGGGCCCGGACGACATGCCCAGCCACGTCCGCGCGGCGCTCACCCAGACCTCGGTGTCCATCCCGGTGGTCGAGGGTTCGCTCGCGCTCGGGACCTGGCAGGCGCTGTACCTCTACGAGCACCGCACCCGGGGTCACCGCCGCGAGGTGGTGCTGCTCTACCTCGGTCGCTAGCCCCCAAGGAGACTCCTCGCCCGTGGGCATCCTCGACATCTTCGGCTTCGGCGGCAAGAGCCCCGAGCGCGCCACCAAGCTCAAGGCCAAGGTGACGCAGAAGTACGGTGGGCCCGAGGCCCGCCAGAAGGCCATCCAGCAGCTCGGCGAGATGGACTTCCCCGAGGCCACGGCCTCGCTCCTGGCCCGCTTCACCATCGCCGTCGAGCCCCAGACCACCGACGGCGACGAGAAAGAGCACGTCTTCGGGCTCATCCGCTCCCGCGGCGAGGCCGCCGTCGAGCCGATCCGCAACTTCCTCCGCCGCAACGATCAGGCGAGCTCGTGGGCGGTGCGCCTGCTCCGGGAGATCCTCCCCCACGACCGGTTCGTCACGGCCATCGTCGAGCACCTCCGCGAGCTGGGGGAGGTCTACACCCGCGATCCGGAGAAGAAGCTGGTGCTCCTGCACGAGGCCGAGTCGCTCGAGGATCCCCGGGTCGCCCCGGCGGCGCTCCCCTTCCTCGACGACATGGCGGACGACGTGAAGATCGCCGGACTCCGGGCGCTCGCTCCCCGCGGCTACCCCGATGCGCGCGAGCCGATGCTGCGGCTCCTCACCGCGCCCGAGACTGCCCGGCGGGTCCAGACGGCGGCCATCGAGGCCATCGCGCGAAGCGCCTTCGGCGTCCAGGGGTACCGCGAAAAGGTGGAGTCACTCCTCCCCGAACCGTTCTTCGTCGACAAAGCGGGAATTCTCAAGCGCCGGGGGGCGCCGGCGGCCGGCGAGTCGGAGTAAGCACGAGCCCATCCGCATGACGCGCTCGCCCAAGACACCCACCCGGCGACGCTCGAAGGCTCTGGTCGAGCTGTTCCCCCACCTCGCCCCGGCCCTCGACACTCCTCCCGGACCGGACGCCGCGGCCCGTACGCTCCAGCGAATGGCCGACGCCATCCACCGCGCGGCGACCCTCGCGGAGGCGCAGAAGGTCCAACTCGGGCTCATCGCCTCGCTGCTCCGGCCCCGGAGCGCGTTCCTCGCCGAGTACATCCACCTCCGCGACCGGCTGGAGGTCACCGTGGTGCGTGGCCGCAACGAGCCGCGCATCACCGCGGTGCGGCCCAAGGAGGGCCCGGTGGGCGAGGCCTTCGCCGAGAACCGGCTGGTCCGCGAACGGGACCTCGTCGCCCTCCCCCTGCAGGGAGCCAGCGGCCCCCTGGGCGCTCTGGTGCTCATCGCCCCCAAGGTGGAGGCCCCGGACTCCCTCCTCGAGGCGCTGGCGGCCCAGGCCACCGCGGCATGGGAGTACGCGCGGATGCGCGAGGACACCGCCCGGCGGGAGAAGGACCTCCAGACCGCGCTCTCCGGGCTCAAGTCGATGGAGAAGAACCGCGAGGAGCTCCTGGCCAACGTCTCGCACGACCTCAAGACGCCCCTCACCACGGTGAAGGCCTACCTGGCCATGCTGGGTCAAGGCCGGCTCGGTGAGCTCGCCGAGCGCCAGCTCCACGCCGTCCACGTCTCCGAGCGGAACGCGGACCGCCTCCTGCGGATGCTCAACGACGTGCTGCTCCTCTCCCGGCTGCAGAGCGGGAAGATGCAGCTCACCAGCCGCCCCTTCGGGCTCCGGGCGCTGGTCGGCGACGTGATGGCCGCGCTGGCCAGCTCGGGCGAGCTCAGCCGCGTGCGCCTCACCCTGGTCCCCGCGCCCGAGGTGTTCGTGAAGGGCGACCGCGAGCGGCTCTTCGAGGCGGTACACAACCTGGTCGAGCACGCGCTCTTCCTCTGCAGCCCGGATGGCGAGGTGCAGGTCGAGATCGTCTCCGAGCCGGGCCTCGCGCTCCTCACCGTACGCGACGACGGGATGGGGCTCCCCGACGAGGACCTGGAGGGGCTCTTCGACGCCTTTCACCGGACCCGGACCGGACCGGGCGCCAGCGTGGGGCTCGGGCTGCCCATCACCGCGAAGATCGTCCAGCTCCACGGGGGCCGGGTCGAGGCCGCGAGCGGGCCCGGGGCCGGCACGCTCCGCAAGATGGTCCTCCCCGCCTTCGCCGCCCAGGTCGGCATTTCCGGGAGCTCCGAGGGAGCGGCTCCCGAGGCAGGGCACATCCTCCTCGTCGAGGACGACCGCGACTGCCGGGAGGTCCTTCAGGAATTGCTCGAGCAGGAGGGGTACGGCGTGGTCTCCGCCGCCGGCGCCGAGGAGGCCCTGGCGCTGCTCGAGGGACTCCGGCCGGCGATGGTGCTGCTCGACCTGCGGCTGTCCGAGGAGGACGGGCGGAGCGTGCTCCGCCACCTGCGCGGGAAGCCGGACACCGCCGAGACCCCGGTCTACATCATCTCCGGCGCCTCGGAGGTCGCCTCCCTCGGCAAGGGCACCGGGCTCGATCGGATCGACGGATTCTTCGAGAAGCCGCTGCACCTGCCGAAGTTGCTGGACACCGTGGCCTCGGTGGTGCGACCGGTTCGCTCCGTCCGATGACCCAGTTCCTCCACGACCGACTCCTCGACGCCTTCGCCTCCGCGCTCGCGGTCGCCGTCGGCCAGCCGGTGGACGCGATCCGCGCCCAGGTGAAGCCTGCCGAGCCCGAGCACGGCGATCTGGCGTTCCCCACCTTCCCGCTCGCCAAGCAGCTGCGGCTCGCGCCGCCGAAGATCGCCGCCGACCTCGCGGTGAAGCTCTCCGTCCCGGGCCTGCAGATCGCCGCTGCCGGGCCCTACGTGAACGCCCGCTTCGAGCCAGGGGCCTTCGTGGAGGGAGTCCTCGCCGAGGCACGCGGCGCGGGCGTCGGCTACGGCTCCACCGAGGCCGGCAAGGGCAAGACGGTGGTGATCGACTACAGCTCGCCCAACATCGCCAAGCCCATCGCCTTCCACCACCTGCGCACCACGCTCATCGGGCACGCCATCGCCAACCTCTACCGGAGCCAGGGCTGGACGGTGGAGGGCATCAACTATCTCGGCGACTGGGGGAAGCAGTTCGGTCTGGTGGCAGTGGGGCTGCGCGAGTACGGCGACCCGGCCCGCCGCGGGGAGATGGCCCACCTCGTGGACGTCTACGTCAAGGCCAACGCCCGCGCGGAGACGGATCCGGCGTTCGACGCCGAGGCCAGCGCCTTCTTCCGGAGGATGGAGCGGGGCGATCCGCAGGCCCGGGCGCTCTGGGCCGAGCTCCGCGAGACGTCCCTCCGCGGCTTCCGTCCGGTCTACGAGCGGCTGGGGATCCGCTTCGAGCACATCGACGGCGAGAGCCTCTACGAGGGCCGGATGGACCGGGTGATCGACGAGATCGCCCGCACCGTCGGCGTCAAGGAGAGCGAGGGGGCCCTCATCGTCGATCTCCCCTACGCCGAGGGCGAGCCGCCGGTCCTCCTCCGGAAGGCGGACGGCAGCACGCTCTACGCCACCCGTGACCTCGCCGCCGCCGAGGACCGCTGGGAGCGCTTCCACTTCGACCGCTCGCTCTACGTCGTCGCCCGCGACCAGTCGCTGCACTTCGCCCAGGTCTTCCGGGTGCTGAAGGCGATGGGCAAGCCCTGGGCGGAGCGCTGCGTGCACGTCTCCTTCGGCCGGATCATGGGGATGTCCACCCGGGCGGGGAAGCTGGTCCTCCTCAACGAGGTGCTCGACGAGGCGAGGGCCCGCGCTCTCGAGAAGGTGAAGGAGAGCGCCGCTTCGGGGCGCATCCACACCGACGAGCCAGAGCGGCTCGCCGAGCAGGTGGGGCTCGGGGCGGTCATCTTCGGTGACCTCAAGAATCGCCGGAACACCGACTACACCTTCGACTGGGACGAGGTGCTGGAGTTCGACGGCCACACCGGCCCCTACCTCCAGTACGCCCATGCCCGGGCCTGCAACCTCCTGAAGCGGGGCGGTGGGCCTCCGGCACGGGCGGACGCGCACGTCCTCGTCCTCCCCGAGGAGCAGCAGCTCGCCCGGACGCTGGCCCGCTTCCCGATCCAGGTGCGCGCCGCGGTCGAGCAGGACGAGCCGTCCTTCGTCGCCCGGCACCTCGTCGACGTCGCGGTGGAGTTCAGCCGCTGGTACACGCTCGGGAACCAGGACCGCGACAAGCGCGTGGTGCACGAGTCGAACGACGCGCTCCGTGCGGCCCGCCTCGCGCTCGCTGACGCGGTGCGCATCGTGCTCGCCACGGGCCTGCAGCTTCTCGGGATCGCCGCCCCCGAGAGCATGTAAGACTCGACCGGAGCGCCCATGGCCACCGCGCTGGCGAAGGTCGAGGACAGCGAGGTCGCGCTCCGGCACGAGTTCGGCGCGGTCGGCCGCGCGCTGGGACGCCGCTACTGTCCCCACGTCCGGGTGGCCGCGGCCGCCGACGCCGAGCTGCGGAGGCTCGGCGCCGAGGGGTTCGTGGTGCACGTCCAGCGGACCGCGACCTGGGTGAGCTTCCTCTATCTGGCCTGGTTGCTGGTGAGCCGCGGGCTGGCTCCCATCCGGGCGGTGGTCAACATGCGCCGGTGGTTCGGCCGGCCGTGGCGGCGCGTGGCCCAGCGGGGAGCGCTGGACGTCCGCTTCGAGTACGCCCGGCGCCACGGTGGCTCGGCGCTGGTCTTCCTCCAGCAGACGGCGCTGATGCGCGCCGGCGGCCGGAGCGGGCGAGAGGACCCCTTCCCCGACCTGGTCGCCATGGCCCGGAAGAGCGAGCGGCCGGTCTTCCTCGTCCCGGAGCTGGTGGTCTGGGAGAAGTGGAGCGTCCGGCTGAAGCCGGCGTGGGCGGACTACGTGTTCGGAACCCCGGAGGCCCCGGGCTTCCTCCACTCGGTGCTCGCCTTCTGGCGGAACCACAAGCGGGCCCAGTTCCGGGTGGGCCAGCCCATCGACCTCCGGGCCTTCATCGCCCAGAACCTGGGCGACTCCGACGCGGTGGTGGCCCGCAAGGTGCGCGCGGTGCTCCACGTCCACCTGGCGCGCGAGACCCGCGCGGTGTTCGGGCCGCCCTACAAGCCGCCGGAGCGGGTCATCGACGAGACGCTCCGCGACCGGACCCTCCGGCAGACCCTCGAGCAGATCGCCTCGCGGAGCGGAAAGGACGTGCGGACGCTCGAGCGCGAGGCCCGCCGCCACCTGAACGCCATCGCCGCCCGGCTGCACCCGACCGTGCTGGCCGTCCTCGCCCCGATGATGGGCTGGATGTTCGACCGGATCTACGACGGCATCGACGTCGACGAGGCGGCCCTCGAGCGCGCGCTGCAGGCCGGAAGAGCCGGAGCTCCGGTCATTCTCTGCCCCAGCCACAAGAGCCACGTGGACTACCTGGTGATGTCCTGGGTGCTCTGGAAGCGAGGCTTCCAGGTGCCGGTCGTCGCCGCCGGGGCCAACCTCTCGTTCTTCCCCCTCGGGCCCCTGCTCCGCCGCGCCGGGGCCTTCTTCCTCCGCCGCAGCTTCGGGTCGGACCGGATCTACACCGCGACCTTCAAGGCCTACGTCCGGAAGCTGGTGCGCGACGGGGTGCTGCAGGAGTTCTTCCCCGAGGGCGGCCGCTCCCGCACCGGCAAGCTGCTGCCCGCGAAGCTGGGCCTCCTCGGCTGGGAGGTGGACGCGGTGCTGGACGGAGCGCGGAACGACCTGGCCTTCGTCCCGGTGGCGATCGACTACGAGAAGATCGTCGAGGGCAGCAGCTACAGCAAGGAGCTGCTCGGCGGAGAGAAGCAGCCCGAGGACGTGGGGGCGCTCATCCGGGCGCCCCGGGTGCTGCTCCGCCGCTACGGGACCATCCATCTCCGCTTCGACGAGCCGGTCCTCCTTCGCCCGTTCATGCGCGGGCGAGGGCTGGAGGACCCAGAAGCGGTCTCCGAGGAGGAGAAACGGGGACTGGTCCGGGCGCTCGGCCACCGCATCATGTGGGGCATCGCGCGGGTCTCGACCGTGACGCCCCACGCGCTGGTCAGCACGGTGCTCCTCTCCCATTCCGGCCGGGGCCTGCCCGCCTCGGTGCTCGGCCCGCGGGTGGATGCGCTCCGGAGGATGTGCGCCGAGGACGGGTCCACGCTCTCCGCCGGGCTGGCGGAGGCCCCGACCGACCCGACCGTCCCCGGGCCGGTCCGGACCGCGGTGCTCGGCTTCGTCGAGGACAAGCTGGTTCGCACCGACCAGGCCAAGGGGGAGACGATCTACCTCCCGGTGGACGATCGCCGGGTGCAGCTCGCCTACTACAAGAACACCATTCTCAACCTCATCGCCCCCCGGGCGCTGGTGTCCTGCGCGGCGCTGCGGGGAGTGCTCGACGCCTCCGATGAGTCGGTCCGCACCAAGGCGCTCTTCCTCTCGCGGCTGTTCAAGCTCGAGTTCATCTACCGGGTGGGGGCGCCCTTCGAGATCATCTTCGCCGAGACGGTGGAGAAGCTGGTCGCCGGCGGTCTCCTCGTCCGGCGGAGCGGAGCGCTGGTTCCCGCCGATGCCCCGGCGCGCGAGCGGCTCGAGTTCCTCGCCGACGTCATCCGCGACTACCTCCAGTCCTACCTCCTCGCCGCGCTCACGCTCGAGGACCTGGCCACGGGTCCGATGGACCGGAGAGCCTTTCTTCGCGCAGCGCTGGAGACCGGGCGGATGGAGTTCCTCCAGGGGCGCATCGACGCCTCCGAGGCCATCAGCCGCACCACGCTGGAGAACGCGCTGACCTGGCTCCAGGAGCAGGAGATGGTCGTCGAGCGCGACCGCAAGCTCGTCATCGGCCCGGGTGCCGAGCGAGCCGAGCAGCGGGAGGCGTTCCGCGACGAGCTCCGCTCCTACCTCGGCCGCCGGAGCTAGGGTGCCCCGCGAGCGCTCGCGGTGGGGAGGAGCGCGTCCAGCTTCCGCGCGAGCGTCTCCTCCGAGACCATCCCCTGGTAGCGCGCCACCATCGTCCCGTCCGAGGCGACCAGGAAGGTCGCCGGCACCGTCTCCAGGCCGAGGGGGAGCAGCATCTCGCTCTCGGCGGCGGCGATGGGAAGGGTCCGGAGGCCGATCCGCTGCACCGCGGTCCGCATCCGGCCCCGGTCAGGGGCGATCGACACCGCCAGGAACCCCACCCGCCCCTCGTACCGCTGGGCCAGCTTCTCCAGCTCGGGCAACTCCCGAGCGCAGGTGCTTCAACCGGGCATCCAGAGGTTCACCAGCCACGGACGGCCCCGCATCGTCGCCGGGGTGACGCTCGAGCCATCGAGCATCCGGGCCCGGAACGACTCCGGCAACGGGCGCGGGGCGTAGGACTGCTGGCACGCGCTGCCGAGGACGAGCAGGAGGAGAACGAGAAGGCGACGCATTCGCTCCCCCGACGCTTTCACAGCCCTCCGCGGACTGGCAAGGTGAGGCGTGCTGGAGACCACCCTTCCTCCCTTCGACGCACCCGGGCCCCCCGTTCCGCCGGAACGGCTGGGGTGGCTCGGGCTCGTGGGCGCGGTCCTGCTCTGGCTCGTCCCAGGCGTCGCCCTCCAGCTGGTCAGCGCCGGGGCCGGCATCTGGTTCACCGAGGTGTTCCTCTTCTTCGGCTTCGGCTGGGCGCTCACCCGCTGGAGCGGCCGTGCGCCCGCGGCGTACCTGGGGCTCGCCTGGCCGGGCGGAGGGCCGCTGCTCCTCGCCCTGGGCATCGCGGTGGCCAACTACTTCGCGGTGGTCATCCCCCTCCAGTTCTTCGCCCAGCTGGTCTTCCCCCGGTCGCTGGTGGAGATGTTCGACCAGACCCAGATCTTCGAGCGGCAGACCGGCCTCGAGCTCTTCCTCGCCATGACCGGCGCGGTGGCGGCGGCGCCCATCGGAGAGGAGATCATCTTCCGGGGCCTGCTCCTCCAGGGGTTCCTCCGCCGGGGCGTGGCGGTGGTCCCCGCGGTCCTCGGCTCGGCGGCCATCTTCAGCCTCTGCCACGTCAACATCGTCGGGCTTCCCGCGCTGTTCGAGCTGGGCGTGGTGTTCGGCCTGCTCTTCGCGCGGACCCGGAGCGTCGTCCCGGGGATGGTGGCCCACCTCGGGAGCAACCTGACCGCGACGCTCCTCTACGTCGTCGGGCGGGGGCAGGAGCCCGGGCCGGTGGAGCTCTCGGCGCAGCTTCCCGCGGTGCTCGGTGCCAGCGCCGCCGGCTGGGTGGTGCTCGGGGTGATCCTCGCCGTCGCCCGGCGGCTGCCTGGCGCCTGGGGCACTCCGCTCGCCCGGGAAGTGCCTCTCCCGCGGGTGTCGCTCCTCCGGGCGCTCGGCCCGTGGCTGGCGGCGGCGGCCGTCTCGCTCTCGGCATGGGCGGTGGTCGACCGGCGGGGCATCGAGCTCGATCTGGCGGACGTCCAGGTGCGCCTGCCGCCGGAGCGCGAGGCGGATCCGCCGTGGGTGCACGAGCGCCGTGCGGAGCTGGACACGCTCCGCGAGGAGGTCAAGCGGGGCCGGGCGTCGCTCGAGCGGTACGTCGCCGCACGGCGGACGCTGGCCCACGCGCTGGAGACTCCGCCGCGCCCGGCGGACGGCCGGGGTCGCTGAGGAGTCCCTCGAGGTACGCCGCGCTCAGAGCTTCCGGTGGGCGTGGACCCGGAGCACCGGACCGACCATGGCCGTGCCCATCGCGCCCGCGTCGACCTCGCCGTCGATCTCCACCCGCTGCCCTTCCTGGAGCAGCGACGAGCGGCCACCAGCGAGCTGGTAGATGCGGCCATCGTCCCCCGCGAGAACCCAGACGCCCATCTCGACGTCCTTGAACTCCACCGTCCCGCGGATCTTCATCGCCGCGACTCCCTCCGGAGCATCCCGCGGGACACGAGGGCCGCGAGCACCCCGTTGACGATCAGCCAGGGCCGGGCAAGGAAGGTGAAGGGGAGGTAGGCGAGCCCGGGAGCCTTCGCCCAGGCGGCGTAGAGCAGGAAGCCGGCAAACCCCAGTGACAATCCGGCGACGACCGGCCGCAGCGCCCGCCACTTCAGGGCGAGCAGCGCCCCGGCGCCCGGGATGAGAGCGCTGTACATCAGCGGGTTCGCCAGCCGGCCCCGGCCGAAGAGGATGCGCTCCCAGTCCGGCAGGGGAAGTGACAGCACCTCGGCGACCGCCGGCGGATGGCCGACGAAGCGCTCCCAGAGGAGCTTCAGGAACCAGAAGCCCACCGTGCTGAGAAGCAGCGGCAGGAGGGTCGCGGGGTTGAGGAGGACGTTCAGGTACCCGGGCCGCGCGGGAAGCTTCAGCGACAGGAGCAGGAGGACCAGGAGCACCGCGCTCCAGGCCAGGGGCGCCCAGTCCACGGTCGGCGGCGCCGTCCCGAGCGCATCCAGGGCCCCGAGCGCGTCGAGCCGCCCGTGTCCTGCCCGCGGGCTCCAGCCGCCCCCGGACGCCGCTCCCTGGTAGAGCGCGCGCTCCACCTCGTCGGGCGTCTTCGCCCCCGCGGCGAAGAGCAGCGCCGCCACTCCCGCCACGTGGGGGCTGGCCATCGACGTGCCCTGGTACTCGGCGAGCACGGGCTTGCGGAAGTCGCTGCGGTCGATGGTCGCCTGGAGGATGCCGTTGCCGGGCCCGAGCCGCGTGTTCCCGCCCGGTGCGACGATGTCCAGCGCGTCGCCGTACGACGAGTAGGGGGCGAGCTGGCCGTCCGGGCCCACCGCCCCGACTCCCACCGCACCGGCGTAGGCCGCCGGGTACGAGACGTGCCCCAGCCCGGTGTTCCCGGCCGCGCACACGACGACCGCGCCCTTGCTCCGCGCATAGGCGACGGCGCGCTCCATCACCGCCGAGTAGCCGGGCCCTCCGAGCGAGAGGTTGAGGACCTTCGCCCCGTGGTCCACCGCCCAGCGGATGGCGTCGGCGATGTCCGCCGAGTTGCCGATCCCCGAGCGGTCGAGGACCTTGAGGGGCATGAGCCGCGCCTCGAAGGCCACGCCCGCGACGCCGATCCCGTTGTTGGTCCGCTGCGCGATGGTTCCGGCGACGTGGGTGCCGTGGCCGTTGTCGTCGTTGGGGTGATCGGTGTCGTTCACGAAGTCGTAGCCGGGGACGAAGCGCGTCCCGGCCAGGTCGGGCACCTGGACGAACTCGCCGCGGTCCTCGTAGGCGATGCCGGTGTCGATGACCGCGACCACCACGCCCTTGCCACGCGAGCGCTCCCAGGCCTCGGGCATGTGGATCATCCGGAGGTTCCACTGCTTCGGGAACTCCGGGTCGTCCGGGGTGAAGGCCAGCGCCTCAACCTGGACCAGGGGCTCGGCCTCCTCGACGTCGGCGTCGCCGCGGACCTTCGCCAGCGCGGCCTCCACGTCCTCGACGCCGTCGGCGATGGCGATGCCCGAACGGATGCCCTCCACCGAGTTGAAGTGCAAGGGAAGGCCCCAGCGCTGCGCGCGCTCGGCCACCTCCTCGGCCGGGGTTCCATCGCGGAAGTCGATCACCAGCGCGTGGGGGACGGCCGCGGCCGCGGCGGTGCCCGATGGCGTCACCTTGTTGTGCGCCGGCACGGGCGTGCACCCCGCCGCCAGCACCAGAAGCACGCTCTGCCACCCGCCACGCATCCAGGCTCCTTCCGGCCCCGGTCGACAGGGCTCCGCCCCCGGGGTGTCATACGTCCCGGGGGGCCCGCGATTGGGGACCCTCGTCTTTCTTCACGAATCCGGGCGTTTGCCGGTCGCCCCGAGCCAGCCCAGCGCCAGGCGCCCGACCTCGGGGAGGTTCCGCTGAAAGCGGGCGTCGGCTCCGCCCACGACCTCCACCCGTCCGCTGGACGCCTGCGCAGCGGCGACCAGGCCCGCCCGTCCGGGCTCCTCCTCGCCGGCGATGACGAGGAGCGGGACCCCTGGAGCCTCCCCGAGCATGTCCAGGGGAGGGCTGATCAGGACGACGGCGACGACGCCCGGATGGTCGTGGGCCAGGCGAAGGGCCGTCCCGGCCGACCCGCCGACCGCGGCCACCGCCACTTCGAGCTGCCCGGTGTTCTCCCGGAGGAGGCGGAGCGCCGCCGCCGCGTCCTCCGCGCGGGCCGCGGCGTCTCCCCGGGGGCCCTGGCTCGCGCCGACGCCCCGGAAGTTGAACCGGAGCACCGGATGGTGGGCCCGTGCGCTCGCCCAGGCGAGCTCGGCGCACACCACGTGGTCCATCGAGCCGGCATCGGGCGGTGGCGGGACCACGAGCAGCGAGGGCGCCCTGCTCCCGCGGTGCCACAACCCCTCCAGCACCTCCCGTCCCACCGGAACGAGTGCCGGCCGCTCCAGGTACTGACCGCGGCTCACCACGGCGTCACCCGGAGGACCAGGAGCTTGAGGTAGCGGCCCTCGGGGAACTGCAGGCGGATGGGGTGGTCTGCCGGCTGGTAGCGCTCCTCGATCAGCGTCAGGTCCACTCCGGTCTTCACCCCCGCCGACCGCACCGCGCCCTCGAACGCCTCGGGCGTCACGCGTGCCGAGCAGGAGGCGGTGAGGAGCAGACCGCCGGGCGCGACGACCTCCAGCGCCTGGCGGTTGAGCGAGGCGTAGCCGTCGAGCGCCGCCTCCACCGCGCGCTGGCTCTTGGCGAACGCTGGCGGGTCGAGCAGGACGACGTCGAAGCGGCGGCCCTCCTCCCGGAGCGACGCCAGCAGGGTGAAGACGTCCGCTGCCAGGAAGTCGTGGACGGCCGGCTCCAGCCCGTTCCGGGCGAAGTTCTCCCGCGCGAGCGCGATGGCGTCCGCGTCCTGGTCAACGCTGAAGACCCGCGCCGCGCCCCCCAGCGCCGCGTTGACGCTGAAGCCGCCGGAGTAGCTGAAGCAGTTGAGCACCGTCGCACCGGCCGCGAGCCTCCGGACCAGCGCGCGGTTCTCGCGCTGGTCGAGGAAGAAGCCGGTCTTCTGGCCCCGGCGAACGTCCACGCCGAACCGGACCCCGCGCTCGAGGATGACCACCGGATCCGGCGGCTCCTCGCCCCAGAGGAGCCGCGCCCCACCCCGTCCGTCCTCCTCGCCCTCCTCGCCCCCGGGCTGGTCCCGGCCGAGCACCGCGCGGACGCCCGGGAGCGTGCGCAGCGCATCCACCAGGAGCCCCCGGACCGGGGTGAGCCCCGCCGAGTAGAGCTTCAGCACCACCGTCCCGGCGTACAGGTCGGCGACCACGCCCGGGAGGCCGTCGGACTCGCCGTGCACGACGCGGAAGGCATCGGTGCCGGTCCGGTCCAGCCACCGCTCGCGGAGCTCCCACGCCGCGCGGACCCGGCGGCGGAAGAAGTCCCCGTCGATGACCTCGCGGGCGTCGCGGGTGAGCACCCGGACCGCGATGGGGCTGAGCGGATCGAAGTAGCCCCGGGCGACGAACTTTCCGCCCTCGGTCAGGTCCACCACGCTGCCGGGGGGAATCCGGGGCAGCGTCTCCAGCCCCCGGCGGAAGACCCAGGGATGCCCCGCGCGCAGATGGCGGCCGAGTCCCCGCTGCAGCTCGAGCCGGACGAGGCTCATCCCTCGGCCCTCCGCGCCCGTAGCACTGCGCGGGCCACCTCCTCGAAGCCCGCACCCTCCGGGGACCGGGTGACGAACCGGGGCCGGTGGTCGAGGAGCGCGAGCACCGAGCGGACGTTGGCCACCCCCACGCTCAAGGCAAAGGCGGCGAAGAGCGGGGCGTCGTTGAGGCTGTCGCCCACGTAGAGGTAACGCACCTCGCCGCGATCGAGACGCCGCCCCCAGACGTCCCGGAGGAAGCGGCGGACCATCCATGCCTTGTCGAACGGGCCGATCCAGGCGTTCACGTGGACGCTGGAGCGCACGGCGTTCACCCCCCGGGCGGCGAGGAACCCCTCCAGGCGGGAGACGGCCTCGGGTGGCAGCCGGACCTCCTCGTTGACGTCGATGGCCAGATCCACCTCGGCGTAGCGGCTGTCGGTGGACATGCGCGCCCCGGGTACCGCGCGCAAGGCAGCGGCCACCACCCGCTCGAGTCGAAGGCGCTCGCGGGCGCGGACCGCCGCGGGCCGGGCGTAGCTCTTGCGGAGCGCGCCCCGGGCATCGAGGCGGACCGAGACGCCGCCGTTCTCGGCGATCACCCCGGCGACGGGCAGAGTGCGGGCCCACGCCTCGGCGAACCCCGCGGGGCGCCCGGTGACGAGGACGACCGCGACTCCCGCGCCGTCCAGCTGCTCCAGCATCCCGAGGGTGGAGGCGCGAAGCCGGCCGCCGGTGGTGAGCGTGCCGTCCACGTCGGTGAACACGGCCTCGACCCGGGAGAGGTCGGCCTCGCGCAGCGGTCGGAGCTCGCTCATCGGGGGCCAGGGCACCCTACCCCAGCCACCGTGGCGAACCTCACTCGACGAGCGGTAGCGCGGCGAGCAGGGCCCGGAGCTCCTCCACCACCGGCCCGACGTCCTCGGGCGGGATGAGGGCCAGGCTCTGCTTGCGGGCGCGCCGGAGGAACTCGTCCAGTGTCTCGCTCCGACCGTACAGGCCGGCGGCGATCTCCGCCGCCTCGGCCAGGGCCACCGCCGCCGCGCGCCGGTCGAGGACCAGGAGCGCCTCGGCCTGCTCGAGCTTCACCCCGCTCCGGGCCCAGACCTCGTGGTCGTGCCGGCGGAGCAGCGCCCGCTGGTTCACCACCGCCAGGGCCCGCACCAGCTCCAGGACCCGCTGGCAGTGCTCCATGACGTCGGCCTTCGCCGGGAGCGGCGTTCCGGCCATGGCCCGGACCTCGTGCCGGTACTCGATGAGCCGGCGCTTGTCCTGGGCGCGGAGCGACCGGTACGGGGCGGTGCGCCCGAACGCGTCCATCTCCGATTCGAGGTGCTGGGCGTGCCACTGCACGTCCTCGGCCGCCGCCTCCTTGAGCTTCTGCGCCCGGGCCTCCAGGACCCGGCGGAGGTCTGCCACCGCCGCGCGGACCGAGACCGCTCCGGCGACCTCCTCGGCGTGACCGGGCACCACCTCCGAGCGCTCGACGTCGGCGAACGGCGCCACGAGGTCGAACACCAGGGTGCCGATGTGCTCGCGGAACCGGGTCCGCGAGGCCTGCACCTCGGCGAGGAGGTTCCAGCGGTCGGCCACCACTCCGGGGTCCCGCACCTTCGACCCGAGCGCCTGCACCTGCTCGAACAGCTGGAGGGCGGCCTCCTCGAGGACGCGCTCCAGCTGTGCCCGCGCCGCGTCGTCGAGCACCGCGTCCTCCACCAGCGAGGCCAGGCCGTTGCCGCGCACGGCGGGCTGCGACCCGACGTGGGCACGCACCAGGTCGATGAAGGCGTTCACGTCCCGGAGCGTGGCCGCCACCACCGGAGCCATCTCCTCCCAGGTGGAGAGGTCTAGGCTCGAGGTGGTGACCGGGGACTCGTACTGGAGGAGGTCCAGGTCCGTGAGCCGGGCGAGCGCGCTCGCCGCGCCGTGACAGACCTGGCGGAGACGGGGGGCTTGCGACTCCGGGACGGTGGAGAGTGCCGATTCGAGCGCTGGAGGCAGCAAGGGATCGTTCGAGAGCTTGCACGGACTCCCCGCGCCGATCCATGTGAGCAGCGCATGCCTACATGGACCGCGCCTGGAGGAGTCCGGCTCCACTTTCGCGACGTCGGCAGGGGCGTCCCGGTGGTGCTCCTCCACGCCTTTCCCCTCGAGGGGCAGATGTTCGAGCCGCAGTGGTCGGCGCTCTCGGCGCGCGCGCGGTTCGTCGTGCCCGACCTGCGCGGCTTCGGCGCGAGCGGCGCCGGACAGGGCCCGAGCGAGGTGGGCCTCATGGCCGACGACGTGCTCGGGCTCCTCGACCACCTCGGGATTCCGTCGGCGGTGGTGGGCGGCGTCTCGATGGGCGGCTACGTGGCGCTGGCGCTGCTCCGGAACGACCCGGGTCGGGTCCGCGGCCTGGTGCTCGCCGACACCCAGACCTCCGCCGACGATGCCCAGGGCCGGGCCGGCCGGGAGAGGACCGCCGAGGAGCTGCTGGCGAGGGGCACGGGCGCGCTCCTCCCCCTCGTCGACCGGCTTCTCGGGCCGTCGGCGCCGGCGGAGCTCCGTGCGCGGGTGCTCGGCTGGATCACGGCCGGCTCGCCCGAGGGTCAGGCCGCGGCGCAGCGGGGAATGGCGCTCCGCCCCGACGCGCGCGACATCCTCGCGCGCTTCGGGGGGCCGGTGCTGGTCGTGGTCGGTCGGGACGACGTCCTGACCCCACCGGCGAAGGCGAGGGCGATGGCGGACCTCGTCCCCGGCGCCGAGTTGGTCGAGATTCCCGGCGCCGGGCACCTGGCCAACCTCGAGCAGCCCGGGGCGTTCAACGCCGCGCTGGGGCGGCTCCTCGCGAGAGTCGGCGGCTGAGATGCCGGCTCCGCGCATCCGGGGCGGCTCCCGGCCGGGCTGGGTGACGCTGCTCGCTCTGCTGACAAATGCGTTCCCGCCGGGTCCGGCGCATGCTCTCGTCGCGGGTCCGTGGCTCCCCTGACCCGGCGACAGGTCCTCCTCGGCGGAGCAGTGCTCCTCGCCGGAGGCCGGAGCCCTGCGGCGCCCATCGCGGTCAGGAGGCTCCGGGTCGTCGTCGTCGGTGCCGGCATGGCCGGGCTCGCGGCCGCCGACGCGCTTCTCCGGGAAGGTCACGAGGTCACGGTGCTCGAGGCCACGATGCGCCCCGGGGGCCGGGTCCGGACGCTCCGGGAGCCGTTCTCGGACGGTCTCTTCGCCGAGGCGGGCGCCGGTCGCATCCCCCTCACCCATGCGCTGACCCACCGCTACGTCCGGCGGTTCGGGCTCACCCTGAAGCCGTACCGGCCGCGGAAGCCGGAGGTCTACCGCTACGGGGACGACCGGTTCGTGCTGAGACCGGGCGAGAAGCTCCAGCTCTCGAGGACCCACCTGGCGTTCTCGGGTGCTGAACGCCGGCTCGACCTCGACGGGCTCTACCGGCGGTACACCGGCCGGTACACCGGGGAGATCGGTGCGGTTCCCCCTGAGCGCTGGCCGGTGGGCGCTCCGGCATCGCTCGTCGACCGGAGCATCGGGCAGGTCCTCCGGGACGACGGTGCCTCGGACGCCGCGGTGTCGCTGCTCACGACTGGCTACGCGGACGACTCGGCCGCCGATTTCCTCCGCGACGCATGGTCACACGAGGCGCCGTCGCTGGAGCACATCGTGGGCGGGAACGACCGGCTCCCCGCTGCGCTCGCGGCGGTGCTCGGGGAGCGCATCCGCTACGGCACGGCGGTCGTTCGTATCCGCCAGGACGCGGACGGGGTCGAGGTCGTCGCCGACGGGCTCCGGACCGGCCAGAGCTTTCGCGCCGACCGCGCCGTCGTCACCGCCCCTCTTCCCGCGCTCCGGGCGGTGGAGTTCGTTCCGGCGCTGCCGGCCGAGAAGGCCGAGGCCATCGCCCACCAGGCGTACGGCTCGGTCACCCGCGTCTACCTCCAGATGCGGCGCCGCTACTGGGAGGACGTCGGGCTCGGCGGCTTCGCCAACCTGGACGTGCCGATGGAGGTCTGGTGCCCGAGCCACGACCAGCCGGGCCGTCGCGGGCTGCTCCTCGCCTACTGCTACGAGGACCTGGCCCGGAAGGTGGCGGCGATGCAGCCCGACGAGCGCATCCGCTTCTTCCTCGCGCAGGCCGAGCAGCTCTTCCCCGGAGCCCGCCAGCACGTGGAGGGGGGCGCGAGCTTCTCCTGGCACGAGCAGCCGTTCCAGGGTGGGGCCTACGTCGTGTACCCGCCCGGAACGCTGCGGCTGCTTCCGGTCGTCGCCGCGGCAGAGGGGCGGATCCACTTCGCCGGCGAGCACACCTCACCGTGGCCGGGGTGGATCCAGGGCGCCATCCACTCGGGGCTCCGCGCTGCCCGCGAGGTCGTCTCGGCCACCTGAGCGCCGCGCGAGGTCCCCCAGCACTCCGGCCAGGAAGCGGCGGAGGTTGAGCCCGAGGATGCGCTCGATGCGGCTCCTCGGGTGCCCGCGGCCGAGGAGAATCGCGGTCAGCTTCCAGAGGTCGGTGACGTCCCGCATCCCCGCGGGGAGCGGAACCAGTCCGTCGAAATCGCTCCCCAGGCAGACCGCCTCCTCGCCGGCGACGTCGAGGGCGTGCTCGAGGTGGTCCGCCACCGCCTCCAGGCGACGGCTGCCGAGGTAGGGCGTCCCGAAGATGATGCCGATGACGCCACCCCGATCGGCGATGCGGCGGAGGGCGGCATCGTCGAGGTTCCTCCACCGCGGCCCGAGCGCGGCGACTCCGGTGTGCGAGCAGAAGACCCGGGTCTCGGACTGATCGAGCAGCGCGGAGAGCAGCCGGCGGGAGGCATGCGCCACGTCGACCGCCATGCCCCGGCCGGCCATCGCGTCGAGCACCTCGCGTCCGAGCGCGGTGAGCCCGCGCCGCCCGCGGAACGGGAACGACGAGCCCCCGAGCTCGTTCGGAACCAGGTGGGTCAGGCCCAGGAAGGCGACGCCGCGCCGGGCGAGCTCCGCGACGCGCTCGACCCGGCCCTCGAGGGCGTGGCCACCCTCGATGCCCAGGACGCAGGCCAGCTTCCCCTGCTGCTCGGCCGCGGCGAGGGCGCCTGGCGTCGTCGCCAGGACCGCGGCGCCGGAGGCGCAGGCCTCGCCGAGGCGGTCGATCTGGTGGAGCGCCCGGGACCACGGCGTGCGGGCGGCGGCGAGCGGCCAGCGGTGCGCGAGGGCGAAGGCCCGGAAGCCCCCGACGAAGGGAAAGCCCCGCGACACCACGGTGAAGACCTGAAGCCGGACGCCCGCCTCGGCGAGGCGCACGAAGTCCACGTGGCCCCGGCGGTGCCGGACGCGCAGGTCGCGGTTCCAGAGCAGCGCGTCGGCGTGCGCGTCGGCGACGTACGCCTGCCGATGCAGGGCCCGGGCCTCCTCCTCGACCGTCCGATCCTGGAGGCTGTGTGGGGTCAAGCCACGTGGACGTTATCGCGGGGGAGAAGGTCGAGGCACCCCGCGTTAGACTCTCGCCTCGTGGACGCAGGGAAGGCACCGATGCGGGTGAGCCGCGAGGAGATGCGCTTCGACTTCGGCGAGGCGCGCTTCCGGTTGCCCCGCGACCGGACGCTGCTGGGGTGGATCGTCGACCAGTTCCTCTACGGCGAGGTGACCGGCATCCAGGTCGGTCACTGGCTCTACGCCGCGCCCTCGCTGGAGGCGGCCACCTTCTTCGCCCGTCAGGCGAGCGAGGAGCTGGCGCACGTGCGGGTCTTCCTGCGCATCCACGCGCTGCTGGGGACCACGCCGGGCCCGCCGCATCCGGTGGTCCGCTTCCTCTCCACCGGAGCGATGGGGTCGGACTACGCCGAGCACGTCGCGACCGAGATGGCGGTGGGCGAGGGCCTGGTCCTCTCCGTGTTCCAGGCGCTCATCGACACCGTGGACGCGCCGGAGATCGTCCGGCTCCTGGAGGGCGCCGCCCGGCAGGAGGAGCGCCACGTGGCATTCGGCGAGGCGGAGACCCTGCGCCTCCTCGCCGAGCGGCCGCGCCTGGCGGCCGACCTCCTCGGGGCGAACCTCCTCGGCCTGCTCGCCCTCCCCCGCCTCGCCCGGTTCATCCAGCGGCGGCTGGGGACCGACCACGAGGTGCTCCGCCACACCGAGCCCTTCCTCGCCCACACGGTCCGGCTGACCGAGCTGCGGCTCCAGCGGCTCGGGGTCCTCCGGGGCGCGCTCCGGGACCTCGGGTGGGGGCGGCGGGCCTGGCTCGTCGCCCGCGCCTGGGCCCGCCATCGGCTCAATCGCCTCCGGCGCCCGAGGCGACTGACCGACACCTACCTGTCCGATCCGCTGCTCCGGCAGGCGTCCTCCGAGGCCGCCGAGTGACGCTCACCATCAACGGAGAGCGGCAGGAGGTCCCCGACGGGCTCACGGTCGCCGCGCTGGTCGGCCAGCTCGGCATCCGCGGGCGGGTGGCGGTGGAGCTGAACGGAGACGTGCTCCGGCAGGCCCAGCATCCGGAGACGACGCTCCGCGACGGGGACACGCTGGAGGTGGTGACGTTCGTGGGCGGAGGGGCGTAGAAGTCCTCTGCATGGACGACGCACTGGTCATCGCGGGCAGGCGCTTCGGCTCCCGCCTGCTCATCGGAACCGGCAAGTACCCCAGCCACGAAGTGATGAAGCGCTGCCACGAGGCGTCGGGGGCGGAGATCGTCACCGTCGCGGTCCGGCGGCTGGATCTGAGCGCGAAGGGCGAGGCCTCGCTCCTCCACTGGATCGACACGACCCGGATGACGCTGCTGCCCAACACCGCGCTCTGCTACACGGCGGAGGACGCGGTGCGGACCTGCCGGCTCGCGGCCGAGCTGGGGATGAGCAGGTGGGTGAAGCTCGAGGTGCTCGGGGACGAGCGGACCCTCTTCCCCGACGTGGAGCAGACGGTGGCGGCAGCCCGGACGCTGGTGAAGGAAGGCTTCACCGTGCTGCCCTACACCTCGGACGATCCGATCACCGCCCGGAAGCTGGAGGATGCCGGCTGTGCCGCGGTGATGCCGCTGGCCGCGCCCATCGGCTCGGGACTGGGCATCCGGAACCCTCACAACATCCGCCTCATCCGCGAGGTGGTGAAGGTTCCGGTCATCGTCGACGCCGGCGTTGGCACCGCGTCCGATGTGGCGATCGCCATGGAGCTCGGCTGCGACGGCGTGCTGCTCAACACCGCCGTGGCCGGGGCGAAGGACCCGGTGCGGATGGCACACGCGATGAAGCTCGCGATCGAGGCCGGCCGCGCGGCGTTCCTCGCCGGACGCATCCCCCGCAAGGCCTACGGCTCGGCCTCGAGCCCCCTCGAGGGCCTGGTCGACTGACGCTCCCCCGGCTCATCGTCCTCACCGACTGGACGCTTCCCGAGGCCGGACACCGGGCCGCCCTCGAGGCGGTGGCGGCGCTGGGCCCCCGGGTCTGCATCCAGCACCGCGACCCGGGCGTGCCGGTCCGCACGTCTCTCGCCCGCGCGCGCTGGCTCGCCGGCCTCACCCGTTCGGGCGGCGCACAGCTGGCGATCAACGGCCGCCTCGACGTGGCCCTCCTCGTCGAGGCACACCTCCACCTTCCGGTGGACGCGCCGCGCCCTCGTGAGGTGCGCTCCCGGCTTCCCCCGGGACGGTGGATCAGCGCCGCGGTGCACTCGGGGGCGGAGCTGGAGGAGGCCCGCGGTGCCGACGCGCTGCTCGTCTCCCCGGTGCATCCCCCGGGCTCCAAGCCCGACGACACGCGCCCGCCGCTGGGCACCGCGGGGTTCGACCGGCTGGCCCGGGCCGCGGCGACCACGCCCTGCTACGCGCTCGGGGGGATGACCCCAGAGGCGGTGAAGGAGCTTCCCCTGCTCTGGGGCGTTGCGGTGCAGAGCGCGGTCCTCCGTGCTCCGGACCCGGCGGCGGCGGCCCGGGCCTTCCTCGCCGTGCTCCGCTGAGACGGTGGGCCGGCGGACGCCGGCTCGTCGGCGTCCCCCTGACGCGGGGGGGGGGGCTGACTCAGAGCGCCGCGCCGGCCGCCCCCCAGTCGCTGGGATTGCGCGAGACGCAGTTGTAGTCGACCGCGGGCTCGTCCCACTCCGAGTTGGGGGGAACGATCCACCGCAGGGCCGAGGAGTCCAGGAGCGTGTACGCGCCCGCCCAGCCTCCCGGGTTGTAATCGAGACCTGGGCTGGTCGCCGTCGTGCCCGAGCTGTACTGCCAGTTCTTGGCGACCTCCCAGTTGTTGGTGTTGTCGTTCGAGTACCAGGCCCAGCCGCCGTCGTTGAGGACGATGTTCTGCCGGAGGCGGTTCCAGCCGGCGGGATTCCCATCCGGAGCGTCGAAGCGGATGGGCCAGGTCTGCAGGTGGGCGAAGGTGTTGAACCCGACGTAGAGGTTCGCGTAGCCGTCCCAGATGCTCCCGCCGCTGTGGCTGCGCCAGTAGCGAACGGCCTGGCTCAGGCGCTCGACGATGTTGCTGGTGACCATGACGTTCGCCGCGCTCCAGCCGCCGGTCGATCCCTCGTTGGCGATGGCGATGCCGAGCGCTCGGGTCGAGACCCCAGGCTTGTTGTACGAATCGGTGCTGGCGAAGACGTAGTTGCGATCCACCGTCACGCTCTGCGAGTTCGAGACGTACAGGTTCACGCTGTAGCAGTTGTAGATCTTGTTGCCCTGCACGGTGGCCCCCGAGAGCTGGAGGATGTCGACGCACTCACCCCAGCTGTCGTGGACGGAGTTGGCGATGAACTTCAGGCCCCACTGCTGCCGGTAGGTGGCGCTGGCGAACCCTCCGTCCCACCAGGTCGACGACTTCCACTGGTTGCGCAGCACGGTCTGGGAGATCTCGTTGCCCACCACCTCGTGCTGGTGGCCGTCCATGACGATGCCGTGGCGAGCGGTGTTGCGGATGGTGTTGAAGTACAGCTTCACGTACGTCGCGTAGTCGATCTTCACGCCGTATCCGCCGTGCTCGGCGTCGGTCACCCCGGTGTTCTGGATGGTCAGCCCCTGGAAGGCGAGGTTGGACACGTTCCAGAGCCAGACGATGGCCTGGTAGTCGCCGACGCTGTTCCAGCCGTCGATGGTCGGGTTCTCGCCGGGGTAGTTGGTGACGAGGACACGGTCGCTGGGCCAGAAGTTCGAGATGCTGAACGGGCCGTAGGTCCCGGCGCGGACGTAGAACGTGTCCTTTCCCTTCGCGCAGCGGACCGCAGCGTCGATGGTCTGGAAGGTGTAGCCGGCCGAGGTCGGGCAACTACCTGGGTTGGTCCCCCAGGGGGCGACGTAGAAGGTCCTGCCCGCCGGGTCGGCCGTCAGCCGAGCGGGCAGCGGACACTGGGTCCAGCTTCCGTCGGCGCCGGCCGCGAGCGCAGGTCCCCCCGCCACTCCGAGAGCCAGTCCGAGAATCCAACCGAGCTTCTGCAACGCCGCCTCCTTGGGTTTGCGGATGGGAGGCGACCGTACGACGCACGGCAGAATCGTTTCGTGGTGAACGTTGCTCGCACATCGATGCCAGGGCGTCGACTTGCCAGGCAGGCGAGCCATTGTCCGGAGAGCGAGCGAGCTCGGCCCCTCGGCTTGCGGAAGAGCGCGCGGCATGGATCCGCGGGCCAATCCGGGATCGACGCGCTCCGCCGCGGCGCACTGTCCGCGAGCGCGCAGCGAACTGGTCCGTCGCCGTTGGCCGCGGCGCGCACGGCGCCCACCTTGGGCGGCGCACGATGAGCTCTCCCTCCTTCCTGCGGCGCGCCGGCCCGCTGGTCCTGGCGCGCTTCGCGAGCGCCATCGTCACCACCGTGGTCCCGCTGGTGCTGGCCCGGGCGATGCCCATCGCCGAGTACGGCACCTACAAGCAGCTCTTCCTGGTGGCGACGACCCTCACCGCCATCTGCACCTTCGGGCTCCCGCAGAGCCTCTACTACTTCATGCCCCGGACCGACCGGGCGCGTCCCTTCGTCGTCCACACCCTCGTGCTGCTCCTCGTCGCGGGCGGGGCCGCGGCGCTGCTGGTGCTCGCCGCGACGCCTTGGGTGGGGCGCCTCTTCAAGGCGCCGGACCTCGTCGCCTACCGCGGCGCGCTCGCGACCTACACCGGGTTCTACCTGGCGGCGTGCGCGCTCGAGCCCATCCTCACCAGCCAGGGCCGCACCGGAGCCTCCGCGGTCAACTACCTGGTCTGGGACAGCCTCCGCGCGGGCGCGATGACCGCCCCGGTCCTCCTCGGCCTGGGGCTCCGGGCGACGATGTGGAGCGTGGCCCTGCTGATGGTGCTCCGGTTCGGAGCCACCTGGCTCATCGCCATCCGCGGGACGCTCGGCGCGTGGTGGGATCGCGCAGCGCTCCGCGCCCAGCTCGCCCACGCCCTTCCCTTCGGCGCCGCGCTGGCGGTCTCGGTTCCCCAGCACGCGTTCCACCAGTGGGTGGTGAGCGCCCGGTTCGACTCCGCGCTCTTCGCCATCTACACCGTGGGGTGCTTCCAGCTCCCCATCGTCGACCTCCTCTACACCCCCACCAGCGAGGTGCTGATGGTCCACGTGGGCGAGCTCGAGCGAGCCGGCCGGCTGGCCGAGGTGGTCCGGGCGTTCCGCGAAGCCGCCTCACGGCTCGCCTACGTCTTCGTTCCCACCTGCGCGTTCCTCCTCGCTGCCGCGCCCGAGTTCATCGAGGCGGTGTTCGGGGCGAAGTTCCTCCCCGCCGTGCCGCTCTTCCGGGTGAGCACGCTGGCGGTGCTCTTCGGCTGCTTCCCGCTGGACGGACTGCTCCGCGCGCGGGGCGACACCGCGGCCATCTTCCGCTCCTACGTGCTGAAGGCCGTGGTGACGGTTCCGCTGGTCCTCGCCGGGGTGCAGCTCCTGGGGTTGCTGGGAGGCGTGCTCTCCTGGCTCGTCGCCGAGGCCGTCGGCAAGGTGCTGCTCGTCGCTCGCCTTCCCCGCGCCCTCGGCGTTCGCCGCCTGCGCGCCCTGCTCGAGCTGGTGCCGGTGCGAGCGGGGCTCCGCGCCGGAGCGGCCTCCCTCGGCGCCGCCGCGGCGATGCTCGTCTGGGACCGCGTCATCGCCGGGCACTGGAGCTGGCTTCCCCACCGGTTCTTCTGGCGCCTGGTCCCGGTCGGGACGGCGACGGCCGTGTTCGGAATGGCGTACGTCGGGGTGCTCCACCTCCTCGGGGTGAGGGTCCTCGACGTCCTGAAGTCGCTCCGCCGGGCCCGGCGGCCGGCCCCCCTGCCGGCCCAGCCGGACCCAGGCGACGTCACGGAGGCGCCCGTCGTCTGAGCCCGGGGTCCCGGGACGGCAGCCCGCGCGCGCCGGCGCCGAGCCGGTCGAGGCAGCGCTCCATCCGGACGTCGGGCCGGCCCTCGCTCCGCCAGTACTCCCACGCTCCCCGCCGGAGGCGATCTTGAAGCTCGCGCGAGCCGAGGACCTCGTCGCAGTGGGCGACGCACTCCTCGGGGGTGTGGAACTCGACCAGGTCCCGCCCCGGGACGAGCGGCCGCGGGAGCGCGTTTCGGACCGGCTCGGCCACCACGCAGCGCGAGGCAGCGAGGTACTCGGGGAGCTTGAACGCCGTCGAGTGGTGCAGGCCCCGGGTGTAGACCGCCACCAGCGCGCCATGCATCCAGCGGAGGTGCTCTGCCCTGCGCGTGGGAGCGCGGGAGATCTCCTCGGGCCAGCGCGCACGGGCGAGCGGCGTCGGAACCAGCCCTCCCTCGAAGCGAGTCCCGAAGGCGTGGCGCAGCGCTCGGACCGTGGCGACGCGCTCCTCGTTCAGCGCGTCCGACTCGGGTCCCAGCTCCTCGGCCGTCCACACCCGGGTCTGGAAGGCGACGCGGGAGGGCGCCTTCACCTCCGGGGGAACCTCGAACCCCTCCACCGTCGGGGAGGCGAGGAGGTCGCGGTACTCCCCGAGCCGTCCCGGCAGCCACCGACCGCGGACCAGAGCCCCGAGCTCGGGCAGGAGGGCGTGGCGCAACAGCCAGGCGGTGCTCGCCGCCGAGCGGCAGAGGAAGCTCATCCCGAAGGGCTCGACCCTGGAGGCGCGCGCCGGCCCGAGGCGGTCCACGTCGGGGCGGTGGAAGCTCCGCTTGAGGTAGAGGTCCGCGCGGTCGAGGGCGGCGACGTCCCACTCCGAGCCGTGGTCGAGCATGTCGAGGGCGAGGAGGCGATCCTCTCCCCGGCCGTCGTCGATCCGGCAGCGGAGGACGAGGGGATGCGCGTCCGGGACAGCGGAACCGACGGAGAGCTCCAGCCGACCTGCCCGTGCGAGCGCCACGAGGCCGGTCAGCGCGTAGCCGAGATGGGTCAGGCTCGGCCCTGGCGGGAGCTCCACCTCGACGCGCCGTACGCCCGTCCGCATCCGTACGCCCGGAACCTCTGCACGGAAGCAGGCGGCCACAAGGCGGCGGGCGGCCTCCGGGGTTCACGGGTCGACGCCTCGCCCACGCCGCGGACCCGCTGCGGCTTCCTTCCCGGCCGGGGCATCCCCATCCAATGGCTCGCTCGGATCCAGACCGAGGGAGGCAGCGAGGGATGAGGGAACGTCTCGGAGCGTGGGTGGTCGTGCTGGTGGCCGCGGTGGGCTGCGGCGGGGCCGGCGAGTCGGGAGGCGGGATCGAGGATGCGGGAGCCAGCGGGCCGCCACAGGACAAGGCGTGGATCCGGTTCGGGAACCTTTCGCCCGATGCCCCGGCGCTCGACATCTGCGTGAGCCCGATGGACGCGGGGACCTGGGGCTCGCCGGTGCTCGCCGCGAGCGGCCAGCAGGGGCTCGCCTTTCCCTCGATGAGCAGCGTCACGTACGTCGATGCCGGCTGGCTCGACTTCCGGGCGGTCGCGCCGGGGACCGGCTGCGCCACCCCGGTGGGTATCGATCTGCCCGCCCAGCAGCTGAACCCGCACGGCACGTACACCATCACCGCGGTGGGGCTCCTCGCCCCGGGCACCTCCTCGGCCGGCCCCTACCGGCTGCAGCAGTACATCGAGCACGAGGAAGCTCCCGATGCGGGAATGGCGCGGCTCCGGGTGGTCAACGTGAGCCCGAACTCGCCACCGCTCTGGGACGGGGTGACGGATGGCGGCACGTGGAGCGACCAGTTCACCCAGGCCGAGATGCCGTTCCGCTGGAACGCCTCCGGAGTGGGAATCGTGGACGGCTACCAGGACGTCGCTCCCGATCCGGCGCTGCCGCTCACGATCCGGGCAACGCGTCCCCAGGACAACCCCGACCTCTACAGCGCGCCGGTCAGCCTCCCCCAGGGCGTCATCACCGGGGTGTGGATCATCGGGCTGGTCGGTGGCACCGGAGATCAGGCCCTCGGCTACCTCGTCTGCACCGAGACTCCAGCGGCCGACGGCGGAGCGACGACTTGCCACCGCGAGTGAGCGCTCCCTCGTCGACGCGCTGAGCCGCGGCGGGCCTGCCCTCTCGGCCCGTACAGCGCGCGCCCGGGACCCACAGTGACGTCTCGACCCGCCGCGCGCGTCAGGTGCGTTCGAGCGCGCGCAGGTGGAACGGGGCTCCCTGCGGCGGGCGGGCGCCCCTCGTCGCCCGCGCCCGCCCGCGCATCCGCCGCCCCGACGGCCCGACCGCGCGCAAACGCGGCGCCCTCGCCCGTCCACCCTGCCCCCGGCGCGCACGTCGTGCAGCCAAGGTGCCAGCCGACCGGCCTTGAATCTCGGCGAGATTCCCGTGACGGATCGGACCGACTGTAAGAAGGTCACGCCCGAGGCGGACGTGCATCCGAGGTGGCACGGAGCCTGCTTGCGTTTTCGCCAGTTTTCGGACAGTTCACCTCATCGGACGACGTGGATCTCGCCCCTGCCCTGCAGCTGCACGACGTCAGCAAGCGCTACGGGGCGCGCTGGGCGCTCGTCCATCTCTCGCTGAGCCTCCGGCGCGGCGCAGCGCTGCTCCTGACCGGGCACAACGGCTCGGGAAAGACGACCCTCCTCCGAGTGCTGTCGACGGTGGTGCGCCCCTCCTCGGGACGCGTGGAGGTGCTCGGCGTCGACGCCGGGGCCGAGCCAGAGAAGGTCCGTTCCCAGGTCGGCCTGCTCAGCCATGCCAACTTTGTCTACGAGGACCTCTCCGGTCTCGAGAACCTCGAGGTCCTCGCGCGGCTGCTCGGCATGCGCGTCTCCGCGGCCCCCGCCGCTCTCGAGCGGGTGAGCCTCTCTCCGAAGGACGACCGACCGATCCGCACCTACTCGGCCGGGATGCGCCGACGCCTCGCGCTGGCGCGACTCTTCCTCAAGCAACCGGCGGTCGCGCTGCTCGACGAGCCCTTCGTCGAGCTCGATCCCGCGGGCGTCTCCGAGCTCGAGACGCGCATCCGCGAGCTGCGTGCCGCCGGAACCACGCTGGTTCTCGCCACCCATCACATCGAACAGGGGCTTCAGCTCTGCACGGACCGCTTACATCTGGAACAGGGACGATCGATCGCAGCCTGAGACGCCCTGGCCTGCTGGCCTCGACGTGGGTCCTCCTCAAGAAGGACCTGCTGCTCGAGTGGCGCTCGCGCTCCCGGGTGAACGCGCTGGTCTTCTTCTCGCTCGCCACCCTGCTCCTGTTCTCCTTCGCCCTCGGTCCGGACACGGCCCTCCTCCGCCGCAACGCCGGCGGCTACCTCTGGCTGGCCCTCCTCCTGTCCTCGGTGCTCGCCCTGGGCGAGTCCTTCCGGGTGGAGCGAGAGAACGCCGCGCTCGAGGGGCTGCGGCTGATCCCGGTGGACAGCCGCGCGATCTTCCTCTCCAAGGGGCTGGCCAACGCCGCGCTCCTGGTGGGCCTGGGAGTGCTCCTCGTCCCGGTCCTCGTCGGCCTGCTCGACGTGCGACTGGTCCTGCCCTGGTCGCGCCTGTTCGGGCTCACCGTGCTCGGCTGCCTGGCCATCGCCGCGCCGGGCACGCTCTACGGCGCCATCGCCAGCCACGCCCGCGCCCGGGACGTGCTGCTCCCGCTCCTGCTCTTCCCGATCCTCATCCCCGCCCTGGTGGCGGCGGCGAAGGCCACCGCGCTGGTCTTCGAGGGGGATCCGATGCTCCAGTTCGACCCCTGGATGCTGCTGCTGGCGTGCTTCGACCTGATCTACTGGGCGCTTGGGGTCGTGTTGTTCCCCCGGGTCATCGAGGAGTAGACAGCCGATGGACGTGAGAACGAAACGAGGACTGGAGACCGCCGCGCTGCTGGCCGTCGCGGCCATCTTTGCCTACGCCGCCTGGGTGGGCCTGGTGTGGGCCCCGCCGGACCGCGAGATGGGCGACGTGCAACGGATCATGTACGCACACGTGCCGATGGTGCAGATGATGCTCCTCGCCGGCACCATCAACTTCGTCTGCTGCGTGCTCTACCTCTTCCGTGCCTCGTGGAAGACCGACGCGCTGGCCGAGGCCTCCGCAGAGATCACCCTGGTGTTCGGGGCCATCGGCACCACGCTGGGCTCGATCTGGGGCCGGCCCACCTGGGGCGTGTACTGGGCGTGGGACCCGCGCCTGACCACGGTGGCCATCCTTCTCGTGGCCTACGCCGGATACATGGCGCTGCGGCGCTTCGTGGACGACCCGGAGCGGCGCGCGGTCTGGGCCGCGGTCACCGGCATCGTCATCGCCGTGGACGTGCCGATCATCTACTTCAGCGTGAAGTGGTGGAAGAGCCTCCATCAGGTCCAGTCCTCGCCGCGCACCGTCGATCCGCAGATGGTCTACGCCCTTCGCTGGAACATCCTCGCCTTCTTCCTCCTGCTCATCGTCTTCCTGGTGGTCCGCTACCGGATCGCCCTCGCGGCCCGCGTGCGAGAGACCACCGTGCCCGAGGCGGCACCGCGGGGACGGGAGGCGGTGGCGTCATGAGCACCCTCGGCACCGTGCTCGCCGCGGTCGGCGAGGGCCGCATCCGGGGCGGCTGGGAATACGTGAGGACGGCCTACGGGATCTGCTGGACCGGCCTGTCCCTCTATGCGCTGTCGCTCTGGATCCGGAGCCGACGGTCGGAGGAGAGGAAGTGACCTCGGCAACTCGCAACCGCCTCTTCGCGCTCGGCGCGCTGGCCATCGCCGGCGCGGGGCTGGCCTTCGTCGCCTTCGGCAACATCGGCAAGAATCTGGTCTTCTACTGGACCCCGGGCGAGATGCTGGCCCAGGGGAGCAAGGCCTACGGGCCCACCATTCGCCTCGGGGGCATCGTCCAGCCGGGCAGTTTGAGGTGGGACGCGAACCACACCCACCTCACCTTTCGCGTGGCGGACAGCGACAAGCCGAGCGCGGCCTCGGTCCTGGTCGACTCGCGCGAGACGCCGCCCCAAATGTTCCGTGAGCGGATCGGCGTGGTGGTCGAGGGAACGTTCGACAAGTCGCAGACGTTCACCTCCTCGCGCCTGATGGTGAACCACTCCAACGAGTACCGCCCGCCGAAGCCGGGGGAGCAGGACCGGTGGAAGACCACCGTCTCCGCTCCCACCGCGGAGGCGCGATGAGCTCCACCGTCGGAACGGTGCTGGTCCTCGGAGGGCTGCTGGCCGCCGCCTTCGGCGCGGTGGTGGGCATCGAGGGCGGGCTCCGCCATCGAGCGGGAGCGCTGAAGGTCGTCCTCGCCACGGTGACCGCATTCCTCGTCTGCATGGTGGGGGCCAACCTCACCATGGTCTACGCGCTGGTCACCCACGACTTCAGCGTCCACTACGTCTCGCAGGTGGGCAGCCGGGCGACGCCGCTGGTCTACACCGTGGTCTCGCTGTGGAGCGCGCTGGAGGGCTCGATCCTCTTCTGGGGAGCCATCCTCGCGGTCTACGTCTTCGCCTTCGCACGCGCCCACCGGAACGACCCTCCGACCAATCCGCTCCTGGCGCTGGGGACGATGCTGGCGGTGGGCGTCTTCTTCTCCTTCCTCATCGCCGGGCCCGCCAACCCCTTCGGGCGAGTCACCCCGGTTCCGCCCGACGGCCCGGGCCCCAATCCCCTGCTCCAGAACCACGTGCTGATGGTGGTCCACCCCCCGATGCTCTACCTGGGTTACGTGGGGATGGTGGTGCCCTTCGGCATCGCGGTCGCGGCGCTGCTCCGCGGCCAGCTGGGCGACGCCTGGATGTCGGTGCTCCGCCGCTGGACGCTCATCCCCTGGACCTTTCTCTCGGTGGGAATCGTCCTCGGGTCGTGGTGGGCCTACGCCGTCCTCGGCTGGGGCGGCTACTGGGCCTGGGACCCGGTGGAGAACGCCTCGTTCCTCCCCTGGCTCACCTCCACCGCCTTCCTCCACTCGGCGATGGTGCAGGAGCGGCGGCACACCCTGAAGCTGTGGACAGTGAGCCTCTCGCTGGGAAGCTTCCTCCTCACCATCCTCGGCACCTTCATGACCCGGAGCGGGGTCTTCAACTCGGTGCACTCCTTCACCCAGTCCGAGATCGGTCCCACCTTCCTGGTCTTCCTCGGCGCGGTGCTGGTGGTCTCCATCGTCCTCATCGCGGTGCGGGGTCCCCTCCTCGTCCCGGAGGGAGCGCTGGGCGGGGTCGCCTCGCGCGAGTCGGCCATCCTGCTCAACAACCTCCTCTTCGCCGCGCTGACCTTCACCGTGCTCCTGGGAACGGTCTTCCCGCTGGTTCGCGAGGCGTTCTCCGGGGTGCGGATCAGCGTCGGCGCCCCGTACTTCAACCGCATGGCGGTGCCCCTCGGGGTGGCCATCCTCTTCCTGATGGGCGTGGGGCCGTCGCTCCCCTGGGGCACGGCGTCGAAGGACACGGTCCGCCGGCAGTTCCTGGTTCCGGCGGCGGTCGGCGTGGCGGTGGTCCTCGCGTCGGTGCTGGCCGGGCTACGCGGTGGACTCACGCTCCTCACCTTCGGGCTGGCCGGGTTCGCGGCCACGGTCACCCTGCGGGAGATGGTGCTTCCGGTCCGGGTCCGCATGCGCGAGCAGGGAGAGGCACTCCCCCTGGCGGTCTGGCGCACCGCCACCCGGGCGCGGCGCCGCTTCGGTGGCTACGTGGTGCACTTGGCCGTGGTGCTGGTGTTCGTGGCCATCGCCGCCTCGCAGTCCTACGTGGTTCACACCACCGCCACGCTCACCACGGGCCAGAGCTTCCGCCTCGGCCCGTACGCCGTGCAGCTCGCCGGGCTGCGCAACGGCGTGGACCCGCATCGTCGGTGGACCGCCGCCGAGGTCGACGTGACCGACGGCCAGGGGCGCCACCACCTGCTCGCTCCGCGGATGAACTTCTACGAGCGGAGCACCGACCCCATCGGTAGCCCGGCCATCCGCTCGGCGGCATTCGAGGACTTCTATCTCACCCTCCTCGCCTTCGACGCCGCCACGCCCTCGGCGAGCTTCAACGCCTGGATCTTCCCCATGGTGTCGTGGATCTGGTGGAGCCTGCCGCTCTTCGTCCTCGGCGCGCTCTTCGCGGCCTGGCCCGAGCGCCGGCGGGCCCGGGCTGGCGCCGCGGAGCCCCTCTCGGTCCCGACCAAGGCCCGGAGCCCCGGAGCCGCGGCGTGACCCGCCGGGGGCTGTGGATCGGCCTGGCGCTGGCCGCCCTGACCGCGGTGCTGCTCTTCGTCCTGGCGAGCGGGTTCGGGAGGGATCCCCACGAGGTCCCTTTCCAGCTCCGCGGCAAGCCCGCTCCCGACTTCACGCTGAAGCGGCTCGACAACGGGGCCCCGGTGAAGCTCGCCGATCTGAAGGGGAAGCCGGTGGTCCTCAACTTCTGGGCGAGCTGGTGCGGACCCTGCAAGGTCGAGCATCCGGTCATCGCCTGGGGAGCGCGGAAGTTCGGCCAGGAGGCGCAGTTCTACGGCGTGGTGTTCGAGGACACCGAGGAGAACGCCCGGGCCTTCGCCGGAGCCCCGGACCCGAGCTTCCCGCAGCTGATCGACGACCGGTCGCGCATGGCCGTGGACTACGGGGTGACCGGCGTTCCGGAGACCTACTTCATCGATGCCGCCGGCATCCTCCGCGACAAGGTGGCTGCCCCGGTGGATCCACAGACGCTCGCGGCGAAGATCGCCTCGCTGAAGCGACCCGGCCCCGTCTCGGAGGTCGTCCGGTGACCACGCTCGTTCTGACGCTGGTGCTGAGCTCGTACGCGCCGCAGCAGGCGGGAAGCGCGCTGCTCGATCCTCCGCGCGAGGCCCGGGTGCAGGCCCTGGGGAAGCAGCTCCGCTGCCCGATGTGCCAGGGCCTCTCCATCGCCGACTCGAGCTCGTCCGCGGCCCGCGCCCAGATGGACAAGGTCCGGGAGCTGGTGGCCGCCGGGAAGTCCGACCAGGAGATCCGCGACTACTTCACCTCGCGCTACGGCGAGTGGGCGCTGCTCGAGCCGCCGGCGAGCGGGATGAACATCCTGGTCTGGATCCTGCCCCTGCTGCTGCTCGTCGGTGGAGGGCTGGCCATCGCGCGCACGATGCGGCGTCCCGTGCCTCGTGCCCCCCCGGCAGCCCCCGAGGCCCGGCCGCCCTCGGAGGACCCCTACCTCGAGGCGGTCAGGGCGGAGCTGCGCCGGTGAGCGAGAGCCACTGGATCCCGGGGATCGTCGTCCTCTCGCTGGGCCTCATCGCGGGCGCGCTGTATCTCCTGTTCGGCCGCAAGCCGGTCGCTGCCGCCCAGACCGACCGGGCCGCAGACGCCCAGCGCCGGGTCGACTCGCTCCTGTCCCAGCTGCGCGAGCACCAGGCCGACAAGCACCAGACCGACGCCGCCGCCTGGGAGGCCGAGCGTGACCGCCTGGAGCGGGCCGCCGCCGACGCGATGCGCGCCCGCGACGAGGTCGCGAAGGGCGAGGACAAGGCCACCGGAAAGGGCAAGAAGGGCACGCCCGCGGCTCCACAGGGCTTCTTCGGCCGGCATCCGCAGCTGGTGGGCGCCGCATGGGGCGCGGCGGTGGTCGTCTTCTTCGGGGCGCTCGGCATCTGGCTGTCGCAGGACCAGAAGACGCGCGGAGCGGGCGACACCGCCACCGGGTCCGTCGGTCGCGGGGAAGCCGCGGCGGGCGGCCCCGAGTCAGACGACCAGGACTTCCAGAACGCCCTCGTCCGGGTGAGGGAGAATCCGGGTGGCGACCTGGGGCTCACCGCGGAGGTGATCCGCGAGCTCATCAGCCGCAGCGACTTCCAGCAGGCGCTTGAGCTGAACGAGCGGGCGCTGGCGGTCGACCCGTTTCGCACCGACCTCCGCGTCCACCGAGCCTTCCTGAGGGTGGTCCAGGGCGACCGGGAGGCGGGGATGGCCGAGCTGGGCAGGCTCGCCGACCTCTACCCCGAAGGAAACGCGGCGCTCATCTTCCGCGGGATGATCCACATGCAGGCCCAGGAGCAGCGCCAGGCGCTCCAGGATTTCGAGGCCTACCTCGCGGTCACCCCGCCCCAGAACGTCCCGCCACAGCTCCGGGCCGGCATCGCCCAGCTGCGGGCGCAGGTGGCAGGAGCTCCCTGACCGGACGATGGCCGACCGCGACCGCCGACCCGCCGGCGTCATCTTCGACCTGGATGGGACGCTGGCCGACTCCCTGGGGGACATCGCCTCGGCGATGAACCGGACGCTCCGGGCACACGGGTTCCCCGAGCACCCGGTCTCGGCCTACCGGACCTTCGTCGGCGAGGGCGTGCGCCGCCTGGTCGCACGCGCGCTTCCTCCGGGTGCCGAGGCGGCGCAGGAACGGTTCCTCGCCGCCTACCAGGCCGACTACGCCGAGCACCTCCTCGACCAGACCCGGCTCTTCCCCGGCATCGCGAGGGTCCTCGATGTGCTCGCCGCGGCGGGAGTGCCGGTGGCGGTGCTGAGCAACAAGCCCGACGCCCCGACCCGCCGGATGGTGGATGCCCTCTGCGGCCGGTGGAGCTTCCGCGCCGTGGTGGGCGAGCGGCCGGGGGTGCCCCGCAAGCCAGACCCGGCGTCGGCGCTCGCCCTGGCCGATGCGCTCGCCGCGCCGCCGGACAGGGTGGCCCTCGTCGGCGACACTGGCGTGGACATGCTCACCGCGCGGTCGGCGTCGATGCGCCCGGTCGGCGTGCTGTGGGGCTTCCGGCCGCAGGAGGTCCTCGCCACCGGGGTCGAGGCGGCGGGGACGGGGGAGGACCTCGCCCGCCTTCTCGGGGTGAATCTGCGCTAGGAGCCCGCTGGCCATGGCCCGTGGTCCCGCGGAGCTTCCTCCTCGAGGCGACCGGTCCGCCGCCTTGACGGTCTCTCCGGGCGTCCCGCCTCGCTATGCCGTCGTGGCAGCGGTGCGCCCCACCAGCGGCCCCGGCGCCCGTCCCCGCACGGCCCAGGCCCGGGCGTTCATCCGGATGGCTTCCTCCGGGCCGGGCGTCAGGCGCGCGCGGAGCGTCTCGCGGACGGCTGTGCGGCGCTCCTCCGGGAGCGAGACGAGGTAGGCCGAGGCCGGACCCTGCCCACCGAGGAACGGTTTCCAGTAGTCGTCGAAATCGCGGAAGACGGTGGGGACGTCGATCGACCGGGTGGTGACGTCCTCCAGGCCGGTCGCCGCGAACAGGGCCGCCAGCGGGTCGGGCGCACAGATCGCCCGGAAGCGCGCGGACTCGTCGTGGGCCTCCGCCCCCGGGTCCACCTGCTTCACGGCCTCCCAGCACCGCGCGACGAGCTCCATCCCGCCGGACATGTCCCAGACGTAGAGCGCGACCACGCCACCGGGCCGGGCGGCGCGCGCCATCTCCGCCACCATCCGTGCGCGGTCGGGGACGAAGTTCAGGACCAGTCCGGAGACGACGGCGTCGAAGTCACCGGACGACACCGGGAGCGCCTGGGCATCTCCCTCGAGGAACCTCATCTCGGCGGTGAGCCCCAGGTGGCGCGCGTGCTCGACGAACCCCGCCGACCGGTCGACTCCCACCACCGTGCTGGCACCACCGGCCTTCATCAGGACCTCGCTCAGCGCCCCGGTCCCGCAGCCCACGTCGAGCCAGCGCCGGCCCGCGGGGACCGCGAGCCAGTGGACGAACTCCCGGGCCACGGGCCGGCTCCACCGACCCATGTACGCCTCGTACGCTGGTGCGACGGTGAAGACGTCCCGGGGCGCCCGCTGGTCGCTCATCGGGCCTGTCTATCACCCCCCGGCTGCGCGCGAGCGCCACGTCCTGTCGCGGCGCACCGCGCGCAGGGCGGCCCGGGCCGCGTGGGCCACCTGCGCCGGACCGAGGTCCTGGTGACAGGGCAGCGCGATCACGTGGTGCCGGAGCCGGGTGGCCTCGGGGAACTCGATGCCGTCGCAGCGGTGGTGGAACGCTGGCCACCCCTCCCCCGCCTCGACGTTCTCCGCCCGGAGCCGGGCCAGCGCCTCGTCCCGGTCCGCGACCCACAGCGGATAGAACAGCGGGCACACGCCCGGCGGGAGCTCGCTCACCAGGGGCGGGGCCACGCCACGCAACGCCCCGAGGAGGTGGAAGAAGTTCCTCCGGCGGCATTCCGCCACGCCGGCCAGGTCGTGGGCACGGGCGATCCGCGACATCAGCGGCGACGCTCCCAGCGCCGGCTCCTCGTCGGGTCGGGAGCCGGGAGCCCCTCGTGCGCGCGCGATGCCGAACCGGCGCCCCAGCCGGCGCCGGAAGTCGCCGACCAGGCCGGCTCGCGCCGGTGAGCGGAGCTTCCTCGGGTGCGACAGCCTTGCGAGGATGCTGCGGAGCGTGGCCCCCGGCGCCGGCCGCTCGAGCGCGGGGAGCTGGTAGCCCCTCCGGCCGTTGAACACCAGCCCGCCCCCGTGCGGAACCGGCAACGAGGTGCGGAGCGAGAACACCGATGCATCGCCGGTGGTCCCGAGCGGCACGCCCCCGTCCGAGGAGAGGAGGGCCTGGGCACAGTCCTCGATGAGCACCAGGCCGTAGCGGTCGGCGAGCGCCCGGAGCTGGCTCGCCGGTCCCGGGAAGCCGGCGAAGTGCGTCAGGAGGATGCCGCGGGTGCGCGGGCTCACCCGGCGCTCGAGGTCGTCGAGGTCCACCGCCCACCGCGCTCCCACCTCGTAGAAGGCCGGGGAGGTCCCCGCGGCGAGCAGGGCGTCGACCTCCACGCCGTGGTGGTACGCCGGCACGAGCACCTCCGCTCCCTCGAGGCCGAGCACCCGGGCGGCGAGCCGGAGCGCGCCCCGTCCGAGCTCGGTCCAGCACACGCGCTCGGCGGTGAACGGATGCCAGGAGAGCGGCCGCGTCCGGGAGCCGAGCTGCGCCCATCCGAGCGTGGGCCGTGCGGGAACGTACGGCGACGCCTTCACCATCATCCTGGACGTGTGCACGCGGCGGGCCGTCGTCCAGCCCCGGAACGCGCGAGGTGTCGTCTCCCGTTCACGCCCGCGAGCACCGGAGCGGCGAGAGTCAGCGCGCTCCACGGCCGAGCAGCACGTGCCGCACGGTGTGGAAGATGATCGCCAGGTCGAGGAACAGCGTCCCGTTCTTCACGTAGTAGAGGTCGAACTCCAGCTTGTTGCGGCCGTCCTCCACCGAGGCGCCGTAGGGGTAGCGGATCTGCGCCCAGCCGGTGATGCCCGGCTTCACCCCCTCGCGCAGCGCGTAGTATGGCACGTCGCGCGAGATGAGCTCGATGAACACCGGCCGCTCGGGACGCGGCCCGACGAAGCTCATGTCCCCGCGGAGGACGTTGAGCACCTGGGGGATCTCGTCCATCCGCGTCCGGCGGATGAATCGCCCCACCCGCGTCACCCGCTCGTCCCTGGCACGTGCCCAGACCGCGCCATTCCGCTCGGCGTCGAGCCGCATGCTCCGGAACTTCCAGAGCTCGTAGGCCCTGCCGTTCCTGCCCACGCGCTCCTGCCGGTAGAAGGCCGGCCCCTTCGAGTCGAGGCGGATGAGCACCACCAGCACCAGCATCAGCGGCGCGGAGAGGAGAAGGAGCGCGCCGGCGACCACGACGTCGAAGACCCGCTTCGAGGCCCGCCGGACCAGGCCCTGGGTCAGCTCGTCCGCGGTCGCGAACTGCACACCGTCCAGGACGTGCACCGGGATGCGGCGGAGGACGCGCTCGCAGTACTGCGCCGCCGCGAACACCCGCACCCCGGCATAGCGGCACCGGGCGAGGTCCTCGGGGGTGGTGTGCTCCTGGCCGGGTTCGGTGGCCAGGACGACCGCCTCGGCCCGTGCCCGCCGGGCCGCCTCCAGGAGGCTCTCCCTGCCGGGGCCCAGGCGCCGGGCGTCGACCACCACCGCCACCTGGGGAGCTTCCTCGGCGGTCTCCAGCAGCTCGAGCAGCCGCCGCGTGCGGTCGCCGTGGCCCACCACCAGCACCCGGCTCGGACGGGCCAGGGCGGCGCCCAGCAGCCCCCGCGCGAGGAGGACTCCGAGGATCGCCCCGAACGCTCCCCCGAGGACCACGCCCTCGGGGGGGCGGATCCGGAGCACGGTCAGCACCATCGCCATGGCGAAGACCGCCAGCCCGAGCGCCCGCGCCAGCCGCGCGCCCCGGCCTCGGTCCTCGGCCGCGACCCGAAGATCATAGAGGTCGAGGAAGTACAGCGACGCCTGGTAGGCCCCGGCGAACCCCATCGAGAGAATCCCCAGCAGGGTCGCGGTCACGACCGCGGGGTGGGCATGGCCCGCGCCCGCCTCCGGTGCGAGGGCTCGGGCAAGCACCAGGGAACCGGTCGCGCAGGCGGCGACGATCGCCACGCTCTCGGCCACGAACAGCAGCGTCTTCCGTCCCGAGACCCAATGGTTGAAGACCCGATACATCGCCCCTGCCCGCCCTTCCCGCCCGCCACCGACCACCTGCGCCCGCGTCCCGGGCGCGTCTCACCGCAGGTACGACTTCAAGTAGGGAGCGCTCGCCAGAGCAGCTCCGTTCAGCACGCACCCCACCACGCTCGCCCCGGCCAGGTGCTCGAGCGCCTGGTGGACGTGCTTGCCCGCCGTGGCATTGGCGCGGATGACCAGGACCACCGCGTCGGACAGTGTGCCGAGGATCGACGCGTCGGCGAACGGAAGCGTCGGCGGGAGATCCAGGTAGACCTCGTCGAACCCCTCGCGCACGGCGCGGAGCAGCTCCTTCATCCGCGAGCTGGCCAGCAGCTGCGTCGGTTCCTCCGCCGCCTGACCGGAGGGGATGACCGCCAGCCGGTTGGCCTTGAACCGCCGCACCACCTCGCGCAGCTCGGCGTCCCCCTGCAGCAGCTCGGACAGCCCGGGCCGTGCCCGAAACGCCAGGAGCTCCGCCACCTGCCCCCGCCGCAGGTCGGCGTCGACCAGGAGGATCCGCCGGTCGGGGTTGGCCCGCGCCGAGGTCAGCGCGAGGTTCACCGCGGTGACCGTCTTCCCCTCGCCCGGGAGCGCGGAGGTGAAGGCCACCAGCCGCATCGGGCGCGCATCCCGGAGTCGCTCCAGCCGGTAATACAGCGAGCGGTACTGCTCGGCGGCCACCGAGCCAGGCGCGGTGAGGGACACCACCCGGTCGTTCACCGGGGCCTGGGTCACGGACGTACCGTCGGCACGGTGCAGGAAGTTGTCGGAGCGGCCCTCGTCCCTCGTCTCGTTCTCTGGCATCACGGTGGTCGGTCCTCAGTTGAGGCTGTCGGGCTGTGCCCGGGGCCGCAGGGGATTGGCCGGCAGGAGCACCCGGCGCTCGGTCCGTCCGTTCATCGTCGGGACGATGGCCAGGACCGGGAACGGCAGCTCGCCGCGCAGCTGGCGGTCGTCGTGGATCGTCTCGTCGCGGAGCTCCCGCATCACGCCGGTGAGCACCCCTGCGCCGATCGCTGCCACCAGCACGACCATCATCCCGCCGAAGCGGTCCGGCTTGCTGGGCACCACCGGCGGGGCCGCCGGGCTCACCAGGCTGAACAGGCGCGGCGCGTTCCGCGCCTCGATGTCCTGCGCGATCTCCGCCTCCACCTTCCGCCCGAGCACCGACTGGTACTTGGTCCGGGCGATGTCGTACTCGCGCTCCAGGCCCGCGAGCTCGGCTGCCCAGCGCGGGGTCGCATCGAGGCGCGTCTGGTAGGTCTGCATCTCGTGCTTGAGCCCGTCGACGTCCCGCTGGATGGCAGCCACCTCGCGGGTCGCCCGCGCGCGCTCATCGCGCTGAGCGCCCAGCCGCGCGTCGGCCTCGGCGATCCGGACGCGCGCGGCCTTCACCTCGCGCGAGAGGCGGAGCACCTCGGGGTGGTCGTCGGTGTACTGGGTCCTCGCCGCCGCCAGCTGCTGCTCCAGCTGGTCCGCCTGGGCCTGGACCCGTCCCACCTCGGTGTCGCCTCCGTTGCGCATCAGCACGAGGTCTCCGCGCCGGGTGTCCGCCGCCCGGAGCTGCTCGGTCCGGGCCCGGAGCTCGCCCGCGAGCCGGTCCAGCTGGCGCATGTTGGCCTCCAGCTGCTCCGGGAGCTCGCCGACGTGGGCCACCTTGAAGGCGACGATCTTCTGCTGCCAGTCGTTCACCGCGCTCTGCAGCTCCTTCACCTGGGCGTCGAAGACCCGCGTCGCGTCCGCGGCCTGCGCGGCGCGCACCTCGTTGGTGATGCGGGCAAAGACGGTGGGAATCAGGTTGGCGATCTCCGCCGCCTGGCGCGGCTCGCCGGCGGCCGCCGTGACCTCGAAGGCGTTCCAGGTGGGCTTGACGTCGATGCCCTCGCGCAGCCGCTCGATGGCCGCCTCCTTTCCGCGGCGGGCGACCAGATCCGGGTAGAGCTTGAGCTCGTCCACCACCCGGCCGAGCACCGGCCCCCCGAGCATCGCCTGGCGAAGGCTGAGCAGCCGGGGCTCGACGTCGCCCACCGTCCGCTGCACCAGCTGGGCGTCGGTCTGCTGCGGCTCGACCCGCACCACCGCCGTCGCCTTCCAGACCCGGGGGCGGGTCAGGACGTAGGCGCTCCCCAGCGCCAGCACCAGCGCGGTGACGCTCGCAACCAGCCACGGGCGCCGGGTGAGCGCCCTCGCCACGTCGTCTGCCGTCAGTCCTCGATCCATCGTCTCTCCGTCAGAACGCATCCACCGTCAGCCGCGCGGCGACGATGTTCCGGGTGAGGTTGGTCTGGGCGGGATCCACGCTCCCCACCTGGTCGAGCCGGTCGTAGGTCGCCTGGAGCGCGACGTGGCGGTCGAAGCGCCACTCCGCCCCTGCCCCGACCCCGTACCCGGCCGCCACTCCCTTCTCCTGGTCCACGGTCAACGGAAACACCCCCACGTTGGGCATGGGACCGTTTCGAAAGAAGCTGCCGTAGCCGAAGAGCCGTAGCTTCTCGAGCAGCTGCCAGCTGAGCGTCAGGCTGGCGTAGTCCGCCCACACCGCCGTGCTGAATCCGCTCGCGCCCACGAGGTCGTGTCCCACGGTGAAGATCCAGTCCCAGCGCCGGGTGATTCGCTGGGAGACATCCACCTCGAACCGCGGGACGACCCCGTTCTTCTCCGGGTTCTGCTGCTCCGTGTAGAACGCCGCGCCGCCCGAGATCTGGATGTTCGCCGACCGGCTGAGCCGGTACTTCCAGACCAGTCCCGGGCTGTGGGCGATACCGTCGTTGCTTCCGAACTTGAACAGCTGCAGCCGGTACTCGACGCCGAGGTCCGCTCGGCGCGTCAGCCGGTAGTCGATGCCCACCGAGGGCGAGTTGAGGAACCCCGGCGGGTGGTCCGTCTCGTACACCCGGGCTCCCTCGAACCGGTAGCCGACGAGGAGGCTCCACCGGGGGGCGAGCTTCTGGCGCCAGTCGATCTCGGCGATGCCGTAGAGGGTCCGGGCCAGCGTCCGGGCCAGGCCCTGCCGCGGGAGCGAGAGCGGGTCGGTGGTGTCCCAGAACTGCGCCACGCCGTCGACGTGCGCCTCGCGCGAGAGGTCGGTGTGCAGGCCGAGCGCCGCCCGGTGGTCGAGGGTCACGTCCCCGGTCTCGGTCCGGATCAGAACGTCCGGCTCGTAGAACCCCTCGAACTGCAGGGTGCGCTCGTTCAGCCGGAGGCCGACCTGCGGCATCACCTTGGTCAGGAAGGCGCCGGGCCCGTTCTCGCTGCTGCTGAGGAGGACGTCGTCGTCGTACCGCTGCTCGATCCCCAGCCGGAGGATGGGCTCCACGGGCCCCGAGGGCTCGGCGCGGAGCTCGGTCCGCACCTGGCCTCGCGACTCCGCCGGCGCGAGCGCGACCAGCGCGGCGGCGATACCGGCCGCCGCCGGTCCCCACACCGGTCGTCGCGCTCTCCTCGCGAGGCTCACGGCGCGATCCGCTCAGGGCACGACGACGGTGTCGCCGGGCTGGAGCGGGAAGTCAGACCCCTGGCCGTGGGGGTCCACCAGGTCCGAGTAGCGCACCGGGATCCGCGCGCCGTTGTTCGCCCGGATGACCATCATCCCGTTCCGGTCGGCGAACTCGGTCAGGCCGCCCGCCATCGCCACCGCCTGGAGGACGGTGACGTTCCCCCGGAGCGGGAAGGCCCCCGGCTTCTGCACCTCGCCGGTGACGAAGACGCGGGCGCTGTTGACCTCCCGGACCATCACCGTGACCCGGGGACTCTGGATGTACTTCTCGAGCCGCCGGGCGATGTCCTGCTCCAGCTCCACGGTGGTCCGCCCCTCGGCCTGGACCTCCCCCACCATCGGGAGCGTGATGAAGCCGTCCGGGCGGACCGGCAGCGTCCGTGACAGGTCGGGATCCCTCCAGACCGAGACGTCGAGCACGTCCTCCTTGCCGATCCGGTACGGCTCCTCCGCCGTGGGCACCGGCGGAACCGTCTGCTCGTGGGCACAGCCGGCGAGCAGCAGCCCCGCGACGAGGACGCTCCCGACCCACGTTCCCGCGCATGTCGTCTGCACGCCCGCTGGGGGTAGCAGCGGATGTGCCAGGGTCCGGAGGCTCCAACCCCGCGGGAAGTCCGACGATGTCCGGGCCGGCTGGCGCGCGAACCGTAAGAAGTTCCGCCCGGGCGACGGGCGGCGTGGTGGCGCGACGGCGGCACGCTCGGCCCACGGGCGCGCGGCCGGCGAGTGTCCGCCCAGGCGACAGTCCCTCCCGGCCACGGACGGTGGTGCCTGCAGCGCGGGGGAGGGGTTCCTACCTTGGCCCGCCATGTGGAAGGCGGCGGTGGCGGCGGTGGTCTCGTTCATGCTGGGAGGGGCGGCGCTGACGGTGCTCGGAGCGCTGCTCGGGGGGTACGCGGAGCCCGCGGCGCTCGGTCTCGCGGGCATCGGGCTCATGGCCTCGAGCCAGCTGCTGGGCCATCCGTTCCTGGGCGCGCGGCAGGCGGAGGTCGGTGCCGCGACGGCTCCGGAGTCCAAGGTCGGGGCGTAGCGGCCCGCTTCCAGGCGCTCGGTCCTCCTCCCGCCTCCCGGTGGCCCAGAGGTGCGGCGGCCGAGGGTTCCCCCGACGGTGGACGGTCAGCAGATTGGTCCCTGTCACCCACCCACGGAGGAACGACTCGATGAAGCTCACCCACACGCTCGCGCTGGCCTCGATGCTCTCCGGCGCGGCGGCATTCGCCCAGACCAGGAGCACCGGCCCCGTCTCGACGCCCCCGGGCGCGACCGCGGCCCCGTCGATGAGCACGATGGCGATGACCCCCACCGCCGTGCTCTCGCTGCTCCACCAGGTCAACCAGGACGAGATCCGCCTCGGCCAGCTGGCGCAGAGCAAGGCGACGAGCAGCAAGGTCAAGGACTACGCGAAGGACATGGTCAAGGACCACGGCGACCTGGACAAGCAGGTCAACGACCTCGCCAGCCGGAACGGGCTGACGCTCGGTCCCAGCAGCATCCCCACCGAGAAGCGCACCCAGCTCGTCAACATGACGCAGAGCACGGACCGGCAGCTCGCCACCGCCACCGGAGGGCAGTTCGACCGGGAGTACATGCGGGCCATGTCCGAGGGCCACGGGACGGTGCTCGCCGATCTCGATGGAGCCCTTCCCTCCCTCAAGGCGAGAGACGACAGGGTCTACGACCTGGTGAAGTCGGCGCGCGACAAGCTGGAGACGCACAAGAAGCACGCCGACGAGATCCTCCGTGACCTGGGCAACACCGCCACCGGCGGCAGCGGGACCGGTCGCTAGGGCCAGCTCCACCACGCGCGGACGTACCCCCGGCTGCAGCGGGCACCCGGGGGGCTTCCCTCGCCCACGCGCGGCGCTAGTCTCCGGGGCGCCCGTGCCCGCCCACTGGCTCATCAAGAGCGAACCCTCCGAGTACGCCTTCGCCCGGCTCCAGGCGGACCACCGCACCGAGTGGACCGGCATCCGGAACTTCGAGGCGCGCAACAACCTTCGCGCGATGGAGGTGGGCGACCTCTGTCTCTACTACCACTCGGGCGAGGACAAGGCGGTCGTGGGCATCGCCCGCGTCTCTCGCGCGGCCCACCCCGATCCCACGGCTCCAGGCGAGGACTGGTCGTCGGTCGAGCTCGAGCCGGTGGAGGCCCTCGCCGCCCCGGTCACCCTCGCGCGCATGCGCGCCGACGCCCGCCTGCGCGACTTCCCGCTGCTGACCCGCGGCAGGCTGAGCGTGGTCCGGGCCACTTCGGCCCACTACGCCCGGGTGCTGGCCCTCTCACGAGAGACGACGCCCGGGCCTCCGGGGTGCACCGCCGCCAAACGCGGGCGACGCGTCAGCTGAGCACCGGGGTGGGCACCGCCGCCGGGCGGGCCACCCGCTGGAAGGCCTCGGCGAGGAGCCGGCGTGCGTTCCCCTGGAGGTCGGGGAACGACGCACAGCCGAGCGAGACCGCGGTCCGCACGACGCGTCCGTCCACCTGGAACCGCGCGCGCTCGAACCGCTCGAGCAGCCGCCCCCGGAGGCATGCGAGGCCTCCCTCCGGCGTGGACGGAAGCAGCACCGCGAACCGGTCGTCGGCGATGCGGGCCACCGCGTCCGACTCGCGGCAGCCGCGCAGGAGCACCGCGCTCGCGTAGAGGACCAGCCGGTCGGCCATCCCGCGGCCGAAGGCGCGCCGGAACTGCCGGAAGCCCTGGAGCTCCATGCCGAGCAGGCCGAACCCACCGCCGTGGCGCTCGCAGCGAAGCAGCTCCTGGCCGACGAAGGCGAGCATGGCGCGGCGGGTCCAGGTCCCGGTGAGCCGATCGCGAAGCGCAGCGGTCTCGTCCTCGGAAGGATGCACTGCCCGGCGCACGGCATCCCGCAGGCGGAGCAGCCCCCGGACCCGCGCGACGAGCTCGCGGAGGTCCAGCGGCTTGCAGAGCGCGTCCACCCCATGCCCGCGCTCAAGCACGTGGAGCCGGACCTCCGGGTCCGGCGCGTCGAGGAGGTAGACGAACGGAACGGCTCCCCTCGACTGCGTCTGCAGCCGCCGGGCGACGGCCACCGAGGCGAAGGCGGGAGCGTGCGCGGCCATCAGCACGACGTGCGGCCGGTAGAGGCTCCACAGGGCGCCCGCGGCCTCGGCCTTCCCGAGCGCGAGGGTGTGCAGCCCCGCTCCCCGGAGGGCCTCACCCACCTGGGTCCGGGCGGCCTCCGACTCGTCCACCACGAGGACCCGGGGCATGTGTGGGTCGTGCAGGGGCACCGTCGTTTTTCCAGGGACGCTCTCCCGGCGCGAGCGTCAGAAGTTCAGGCTTCAGGCCCTCCGGGAAGGGGGGCCGGGGGCCCTTCAGGCAACGCTCGTGCCACGAACCCGTGACTCGAAGGCGACGGCGTCCAGACGCAGCCGGGAGACCTCCTCGCCGTCCACGGTGACCACGGGGACCGCATGTCGGTAGCGCTCCCAGGTGTCAGCGGCGTCCCGGATGTCCACGACCTCCAGAGCAAACGGCACCCGGGTCCGGATCTCCTCGATCGCGACCCTGGCCAGCTCGCACAGCGAGCAGCGGGGTTTGATGTAGATCCGGACCGTCACCGCCTGTGACACTAGCGCCCATGCGCGGCTTGCTGGGCGATCTGGCGACGATGCCTCTCCGGGACCTCGTGGCCTACCTGGGGAACAGGAAGGCGACGGGCACGCTGGTCGTGGAGCGGTCCGACGAGCGGCACCAGGTCGTCATCCGCGACGGGGCGGTCATCCAGGCAGGGAGCAACGCGCCGCGCGAGTACCTCGCCCAGTTCCTGATGAACATGGGGATGATCACCGAGGACGAGTACACCGAGGCCTTCCAGCAGCAGCTGGCCACCAAGGTCGCGCTGGGGAAGATCCTCGTCGACTCGGGGAAGGTTCCCGAGGACGCCATCCGGAACGCCCTGTCGCTGAAGTTCCGCGAGGCGCTCCTCGGCTGCTTCGACTGGCCGGAGGGCCGCTTCACCTTCACCCCCGGCGAGGCGCCGACCCCCGTCCAGGGCCTGGACGTGAGCGTGAACCTGCTGGACGTCCACCGGGAGGCCGACCTCCGGCAGACCGCCTGGCGCGCCATCCGCGAGGTGTTCCCCACCGGGCGGGTGCGGCTCAAGCTGGACCGGGAGCAGCTCGCAGGAGCACCCGAGCCAGGAAGCCTGGACGACCGGCTCTACGCCCTCGTCGACGACGGGGCCACCGTGGACGACATGGTGCTGGCCCTCCACTCCACCGACTTCTTCCTCTACCAGAGGCTCTTCGCCCTTCACCGGCTGGGCGCCATCGCGGTGGTCCCGACCGAGTCGCCGACCCTCCCGACCGCGGTGCCCGAGGTGCTCGGCTCCGAGCAGGGCGCGGACGAGATCTTCCGCGCGGCCGAGTCCTTCTACTCCGCGGGCAACATCGCCGACGCCGCCGCGCTGGCTCGGCGGGCGTACGAGATGTCGCCCTCGGCCACCACCGCCAATTTCCTCCGGCAGGCGGAGGCCGCGCTCGGCGACCAGCTCAAGGCCGAGCTGGTCCACGGGGGCAAGGTCCCGCATCTCAAGGTCAGCCCCGGGCTCGTCCGGGACATGCCGCTCAGCGCGCCAGAGCGCTACCTCCTGTCGCGCATCGACGGACAGCGCACCGTGGAGGCCATCGTCCAGGTGTCCCCCATCCACGAGCTGGACGCGCTTCGCTGCTTCAAGGGCTTCGTGGAGCAGGGGCTGATCGACCTGCGCTGACCGCGGCCAGCCGGCGCTCGGAGCTCGCCCCCAGCGCATCCAGCCCGAGGCGCATCGCCTCGCGGGCGAGCCAGGGCGCGCGGATGCGCCAGCGGGGCTCGTTCACCACCACCGCCGCCACCGCGACCCGCGGGTTCTCCCGGGGGGCGAAGCCGACGAACCACGAGTAGTCGCGGAACGGGTTGCGATCGGCCAGCGAGCCGGTCTTGCCCACCGCGCCGCGGAGCTCGCGCAGCCGGAAGAACTTCCGCGCTGTCCCGTGGGTGACCGTCTCCTGCATCATCGCGGTGAGCGTCGCCGCCCGCTCCTCGGGGAGGATGCGCTCCGGCTCGGGGGAGGTCGCGAGGTCCCGCTCGAAGAGGATCGGCGCGCGCCACAGTCCGCCGTTGGCCGCCACCGAGGCGATGAGCGCCCCGTGGAGCGGCGAGAGGAACACGTCGCCGAATCCCGCCCCGGTCCGCGCCAGCTCCAGCGGCTCGTCGGGGACCGCCGCCAGGGACGGCTCGGTGGGGATGGCGAAGGGAATGGGACGGTTGAAGCGGAACAGCTCGGCGGCCGCGCGGAGCTTGTCCGCGTCGAGGTAGCGGTGGGTCAACTTGGCGAAGACGACGTTGGCGCTCCGTCCGAGCGCCTCCGAGAGGCTCAGGCACTGGTGGTCCCGGCTCGAGTCCGCGAGGAGCGACTCGCTCACCCGACGCTTCCCGCCGTGGTAGCAGGATTCGTCGTCGGGGCCGACGCCCTCGTCGAGCAGCGCGCTGGCGGTGACCAGCTTGAAGATGCTCGCGGCGGGGAACACCGCCTTGACCGGCAGCCCCCGCAGCCCGGGCACCGCCTCGCTGTGCTCCACCATGGCGAGGACCCGCCCGGTGGACGGCTCGAGGACCACCACCGCGGCCCAGGGCGTCTGGTACTCGGCCAGGGTGCGGGTGAGGCCCTCTTGCAGCGGCGGAAGGAGCGTGAGCGCCGCCTCGCCCTCGGGACCCGGAACCACGTAGTGCGGTCCGTCGCGCCGGGCGTGAGCGAGGAGGTCATCCGCGGGGGCGAGCGGACGCGCCGACGCGAGCGGAGGCGCCCGCACCCGGCTCGGCACGGCGAGGGTCGGCTCGAGGACCGGCGCGGGCTCGGGCACGGGCGCGAGGAGCGGCCCGGGGAGCGTGGCGGGTTCGAGCGCCTCGTCCTCGGGGGTGAAGCCGGTGAGCAGCACCCCGAGGAGGGCGAGGGGGAGCGCAGCGCGCATGTCCCTCCATCGTACGATGGCTTCCCGCGGGTGGTGAAGACTTCGGCGGTCCACCTCTGGTAGGCCCTCGTCCCACGTGAGCCCTCTCGTCGAGCTGCTGGCGATCACCCGCACCGAGCTGCTCCGGACCCTCCGGAACGCGCGGGTGCTGATCCTGCTCCTGCTCTTCGCCACCTCGACGGCGCTGGTGGGGCTCATCGTGGGCCTGCTCACCCGCGGCCTCGACGCGCAGGGCCCCGAGGCGGCCGAGGCCGCGAGCGCGGGCATCCTCGGGTTCCTGGTGGGCGACGACGGAGGCGCCTTCCAGCGGCTCTCGGAGCTGCCCCTGCTCGTTCCACTGGTGTTCCGGGTCACGCTGTTCTTCCTGCCGCTCTACGTGGCGCTGCTCGGCTACGACCAGCTCAGCGCCGAGCTGTCCACCGGCAGCGTGCGGTACTGGGCGGTGCGCTCCCGGCGGGGGAGCATCCTCGGCGGGAAGTTCGCCGCCCAGGCGGTGGTGCTGGGCGTCCTCCTCGGGGTGGTGCTCGCCGGGCTCTTCGTGGCCGGGGCCTTCCTCCGGCCGGGAACGGAGCCGGTGCTGCTCGCCTCGGCCGCGGCCCGCTTCTGGGTCGGCGGGGCGACCTTCGCCTTCGCCTACCTCGCCCTGACCGCCCTTTCCTCCGCAGTGACCTCGGGCCCGGGGGCGAGCCTGCTCCTCAACGTGGGAGCGCTCGTCGCCTTCTGGCTGCTGGAGGTCGTGGGCGGCCGTGCCGCGCTGGTCCACCGGATGGGGGGACCGGCCTCGTGGACCGAGGGGCTCCGCTGGCTCTCGCCCTCGGCCTACGCCTCGGGGATCCTCGCCTCGTCGGCGGCGTTCGCCACCTCGGCGGTGGCCTACGGGGTCTTCGGGGCGGTGTTCCTCTCCTGCGCCTGGGCCGTCTTCCGGGCGAGGGACATCTGAGCGGTGGAGGCGGCGCTCCGCATGGAGGGGGTGTCCAAGCGGTACGGGCCGACGGTGGCCCTCGACCGCATCACCTTCGAGGTGGGCGCCGGCAGCTGCCACGGGCTGGTCGGTCCCAACGGAGCCGGGAAGACGACCTGCTTCGGGATCGCCGCCGGCTTTCTCCGCGCGGGCTCGGGCACGGTGCGGGTGCTCGGTCGCGAGCCGCGCGACCGCGGACCCCACCGGCCGCGGCTGGGGGTGCTTCCCCAGGATGCGGCGCTCCCCCCCTACCTGGACGTGGGCGCCCTCCTCACCACCTGGGCCCGCCTGGCCGGGGAGGTCCGGCCCGAGGCGGCGGCACGCATCGCGCTGGAGCGGGTCCAGCTGCCCCAGGCCTGGGACAGCCCACCCCGGACGCTCTCCCACGGGATGGCCAAGCGGGTGGCGCTCGCCCAGGCCCTCCTCGGCGAGCCGGCGCTCCTCCTCCTCGACGAGCCCACGGCCGGCCTCGACCCGCGCGCCGCGGCCGAGGTCCGCACGCTCATCGCCGGTCTCCGCGGCCAGCGGACGGTGGTCATCAGTAGCCACAACCTGACCGAGCTGGAGCGCCTCTGCGACGCGGTCACCGTGCTGGACCGCGGGAAGGTGGTGCAGGACGGGACGCTCGCCGAGGTCACCCGCCGGGGCGCCGAGTTCTCGGTCCAGGTGAGCCGGGGCGACGTTCCCCTCCCCGAGCTCCGGGCTCTGCGGGGGGTCGCCGGCGCCGAGCTGTCACCGTCGGGGTCGCTCCGGGTCCGGCTGTCGGACGACGCGCCGCCGGCCGAGGACGTCATCGCCTCGGTGCTCGAGGCGCTCCTGACCCGCGGGACCCGCATCACCGCGGTCAGCCAGGGCAGCTCGCTCGAGCAGCGGGTGCTGGACGTGACCTCGGGGCCCGGAGGCTCCGGGTCCTAGTCGGGGTAGAAGAGCGGCTCGCGCTCGGCGACGAAGCGGTGGAGCGCCTGCGCCGCCTCGGGGCTCAGGTCGACGAACCGCACGCCGACGCCGGGGAACACGTCCGGGGCCCGGTCGTCGATCTCCCGCGTCCAGCGCACCTCGCCGTGCACCGCGATGCGCGCCTTTCCGGGGAGGCTGAAGGTCAGGTCCACCGGGGTGCCGACGGGGAGCGCCTTGAGGGTCGCGACGAACACGCCGCCCTCGCTCAGGTTGGTGCTGAATCCGGTGAACACGTTGGAGTCGCTGGTGAGGTCGACCTGCGTCTGCAGCGGGACGCGGGTGCTGCTCCGGCCCGAGCCGCTGGGGCTCACCGCCGACATCCTCCCCAGGGGCTGGGCAGGCGCACGCGGACGGCTCGCGGCGGGCTCGGGAGCCTGGGCGAGGGTCGGGGGCGCCGGCGTCCGGGCGGCGGTCGCCTGGGCCTCGCGCCGGGCGCGGGCCTCGCGCTCTGCCGCCTCCTTGCGCGCGGCCTCCGCCTGGGCCTGGGCGGCGGCGGCCTCCACCCGCTCGAGCTCGGCCGCGTCCCGCGCCAGCCCCGCGCGATGTTCCTCGAGGGCGGCGAGGCCGGCCTGGAGCAGGATGCGGGCCGAGGGACCCGAGAGGTCGGGGCAGGCGAGCCGGTGCGACTGGAACCGGGCCAAGAGCCACTCCGCCTCCGGATACCCTGCCTGCTGCAGCTGGGCGGCGCGATCGCTCAGCGCCTGGACGTGGGCGGAGAGCTGCGCGCAGGCGCGGGCGAGCCCGTCGGCGTCGGAGACGACATCCGGTGACCAGCGATTGCGATCGTCGGATCCGGACACCGGATCGACGCCGGGGACGGCCGAGTTGCGAAGTCTCATGGCCCGGTGTCAGTTCAAGCCCGGTGCCAGCACCTCACCGCCGTCATCCCGCGGAGTTGGACTCCTGGCCCCCCGGGGTCTCCGGAACCCAATCCCGGCCGCGAGAGGTGAGCTGGACCCGGATGCGCCACCCACCGGGGCCCCGGTCCGCCGACAGCACCCGGTGCCCGAAGCGCGTGCACCAGACGTCGACGTCCGGGCCGATCGCCGGGTCCGAGCCGCTGAGGTCGACCACGTCGCCCGAGTCGAGACCGCGGGCGCACTCGGCCAGCCGCACGATGGGGAGAGGACAGGGCAATGCCCCGACCCGAAGCTGGACGACCCGGGCCATGCCGGGGTATCCCTACCACGCCCGCCGCGGCTCTCCCGAGCGGTCGAAAACACCATGAAAGTCAGCGCGTTCCTCACCCTTGTCGCAGGGCTCGTCCTGGGCTTCTTCATCGGTCGTGCCTGGACTCCCTCCACCGCCACTCCCACCGCCCAGCGCCCGGGCACCCCGCCGCCCCGGCAGAAGGCGGACGCGACCGTGTTCCGGCTCCCGGTCGACGACTCGCCAGCCCGGGGAGCACCCGACGCGCTGGTCACCCTGGTCGAGTTCAGCGACTACCAGTGCCCCTACTGCCGCCAGGCGAGCTCGACGGTCGCCCAGGTGGAGAAGAAGTACGCGGGGAAGATCCGGCTGGTGATGAAGCAGTACCCGCTGACCCAGATCCATCCCATGGCGATGGGGGCCGCCCGGGCCGCGGTCGCCGCGGGGATGCAGGGCCGGTACTGGGAGATGCACGACCGGCTCTTCGGCTCGGCGCAGCTCGATCCGGACTCTCTCGAGCGGCACGCGCGGGAGATTGGCCTCGACGTCGAGCGCTGGAAGCGCGACCAGAACGATCCGAAGGTCAAGGCCGTCATCGACCGGGACATGGAGCTGGCCTCCAACGTGAACGTCAGCGGCACCCCGGCCTTCTTCGTCAACGGCCGCCGGCTGCCGGGCGGCGCCGCGCCGCTGGATGCCTTCAGCTCCCTCATCGACGAGGAGCTGGCCAAGGCCGAGGGCCTCGTGCGCCAGGGCGTCCCGGCGAGCCAGGTGTACGCGAAGATCCAGGAGAAGGCAGTGACCTCCGCCGCGCCGCCGCCGGTGGTGAAGAAGGTGGACGTCCCCGCGGACGCGCCGTCCTTCGGACCGGCGATGGCCAAGGTGACCATCGTCCAGTGGAGCGACTTCCAGTGCCCGTACTGCTCGCGCGCCGCTCCGATGGTCGCGCAGATCCGCGAGACCTACCCGAAGGACGTGCGCTTCGCGTTCCGGCACTTCCCGCTGCCCCCGACCATGCACCCCGATGCCGCCCTGGCCGCGCGCGCCGGGGTGGCGGCACAGGCGCAGGGCAAGTTCTGGCAGATGCATGACTGGATGTACGCCCACCAGCGCGAGCTGGACCAGGCGTCGCTGGAGAAGGCGGCCGGCTCGCTCGGGCTCGACGTCGCGCGCTTCAGGGCGGCGCTGGCCAACGCGGCGACCGAGGCACGGGTCAAGGCGGACATCGACGCGGGGAGCGCCGTGGGCGTGTCGGCCACCCCCACCTTCTTCGTGAACGGCCGCGAGCACGTGGGCGGCTGGGCGAGCTTCGAGTCGCTGAAGTCCGAGATCGACAAGGAGATCGCCCGGGCCGACAAGCTGCTCTCCTCGGGGGTCAAGCCGGCGGACCTCTACGGCCGGCTGATCGCGGACTCGGCCGGGCCCTCCGGCGCGCGGAACTGACGCGTCCCCGGAGCCGTCACCCGACGGCGATGGCGTCGATCTCCACTCGCGCGCCCTTGGGAAGCGCGGCCACCTGTACCGTGGCGCGCGCGGGCGGCGCGGTGCGGAAGGCCTGCCCGTAGACCTTGTTGACCGTCGCGAAGTCGGCGAGGTCCACGAGGAAGATGGTGCAGCGGACGACGTGATCGAACGACACCCCGGCGGCGGTGAGCACCGCTCCGAGGTTCTTCATCACCTGCGCGGTCTGGGCGCCGATGTCCCCCGGCACCAGCTCCCCGGTCGCCGGGTCGAGCGGGATCTGCCCCGAGAGGAACACCATGCGCGAGGCCGGCACGGCAATCGCCTGCGAGTACGGACCGATGGCCTTGGGCGCCTGGAGGGACTCGATGACGGACCGGTGCATGCCCGCCTGCTACTCCGGCCCACCCTGGAGGCGCAACCGAGCCTCTGCCGCCGGTTCGCTCCCCCCCCGGGTTTCGCCCCACCCCCGGACCGGCGACTGACCCCCGTGGCCGGAGGCCCCACACCGGTCCAACCGCCCGTCGCGGCAGGCGACCGGTCGCGCCGCGGAGCGGGCCGGACCGTTGCAACGCCAGGGGGGACCGCATGCTCCCGCCAGTCACACACTCCCGAGACCCTCGCCTCGACATCTCGCAGGCCCGTCAGGTGCTGAAGGACGCGCTCCGCACCCACGACGCCCGGGAGATCGTCCGCTGGCTGGAGGAGCACACCCACGAGCTGACCCGCTCTCGCTTCTTCGAGCTGATGTTCTCGTTCGGCCCCCTGGCGGGAACCCTCCTCAATGCCGTCGGGCGGCTGCTCCCCACCGAGCGGCGGCTGCTGGGCGAGGCGCTGGGGCGGGCCTTCGCGCTCGGCGCCGTCCGGCCGGAGGACGTCCGCCGCGCCGTCCCCGAGCACTGGAGCGGGGCCGCACCGGGAGATCCTCACCTGGGCCTGGCCGAGGTGCTGGTCCTCACCGGCCGCCCGGCGATGATCCGCATCTACCTGGAGCGGGAGCTGGAGATCTGCCGGAAGCCCCACGGACAGGATCGCCAGCGCATCGCCGCCGCCCGCATGGCCTTCATCGCCCTGCCGGCGGACGTCCGGGCCGAGCTCCGCAACCGCCACCGCGAGCTCTCGCCCGAGGCCGCGGCGGCCAGCGCCGCGGCGGCCTGAACCCCGGTCCCCTAGACCCGCTCCACCGAGTAGACGCCGTTCAGGCGCTCGATGGTCCTCATGAGGTCGGTGAGCTGCTTCAGGTCCGAGATGGTGACCTCGAAGGTGTTCACCGCCCGGTCGTCGCCCGTCGCCCGGCAGTTGGCCTGGCTGATGTTGACGCCCTTCTTGCTGAAGATGTTCGACATGTCGGCCAGGAGCCCCGGCCGGTCGGCGGTGAGCACCCGCAGCGTGACCGGGCGCTTGTAGTCGCCACGCGCGTCCCAGGCCACGTCGACGCGGCGCTCGGGGTCGGTGGCCAGCGCCCGCTCGCACCCCACGGTGTGGACCGTCACCCCCTGGTTCCGGGTGATGAAGCCGACGATGGGGTCTCCCGGCACCGGGTTGCAGCAGCGCCCGAAGCGGACCAGCACGTCGTCTACCCCGCCGATGAGCACCCCCGTCCGGCTGCGCCGGCCGACCAGCTTCTTCGCCAGCTCGGTGACCCGGCCGAGGCCATTGGGCGCCGGCGCGGGCGAGCCGTTCTCCCCGGCCGAAGACCCGTTGACGGGCTCGGCCTTCTGGGTCCGCTCCTTCTCCGTCTCGGCGAGCCGCTCCGGCGGGAGCAGCCGGGCGAGGAGCTGGCTGGGGACCACCTTGCCGTAGCCCACCGCCACCAGGAGGTCGTCCTCGATGCGGAAGCCGAGCTCGGCGGCCACCGGCTTCAGCTCGCCCGAGCGGAGCAGCCGGTTGAGGTTCAGCCCCACGCGGCGGAACTCCTTGTCCAGGAGCTCGCGGCCCAGCTGCTGGCTCTTGTCGCGCTGCTGCTGCTTGATGAACCCCCGGATGCGCTGCTGGGCCCGGCTGGTCTTGACGAAGGTCAGCCAGTCCTTGCTGGGATGGGCGCCCGGACTGGTCAACACCTCCACCGTGTCGCCGTTCTTCAGCTTGTAGCGGAGGGGGACGATCTTCCCGTTCACCTTCGCCCCCACGCAGCGGCCTCCGACGTCGGAGTGGATGGCGTAGGCGAAGTCCACCGGCGTGGCTCCCCGGGGGAGGCTCTTCACGTCGCCCTTGGGGGTGAAGACGAAGACCTCGTCGGTGAAGAGGTCCACCTTCACCGTCTCCAGGAACTCCTTGGGGTCCTTCAGGTCCTGCTGCCACTCCATGAGCTGGCGGAGCCAGGCGAACTTCTCGTCATCCCGGCTGACCAGCGCCTTGCCCTCCTTGTAGGCCCAGTGGGCGGCGATGCCCTCCTCGGCGATGCGGTGCATCTCCTCGGTGCGGATCTGCACCTCCACCCGCTCCCCCAGCGGCCCGATGACCGTGGTGTGGAGCGACTGGTACATGTTGGGCTTGGGAATGGCGATGAAGTCCTTGAACCGCCCCGGCACCGGCTTCCACAGCTGGTGGATGAGCCCCAGCGCCTCGTAGCAGCTAGGCACGGTGGGCATGATCAGCCGGAAGGCGATCATGTCGTGCACCTGCTCGAAGTCGATGCCGTTGGCCCGCATCTTCTTCCAGATGCTGTAGAGGTGCTTGAACCGGCCCGAGACGCGTCCCTTCAGCTCACGCTCGGCGAGCTTCCCCTCGATGAGGCGAACCACGTCGGCGATGTACCGCTCACGCTCCTTCTTCCGCTTGCCCACCCGCTCGGCCAGGTCGGCGTACTCGGCGGGCTTCAGCCAGCGAAAGCTGAGGTCCTCGAGCTCGGTCTTGATCCAGCTGATGCCCAGTCGGTTGGCGAGCGGGGCGTAGATGTCGAGCGTCTCCTGGGCGATGCGCTGGCGCTTGTCCTCGCGCATGTACTCCAGGGTCCGCATGTTGTGGGTGCGGTCGGCGAGCTTGACCAGGATGACGCGGATGTCCTGCGCCATCGCGATGATCATCTTCCGGAAGTTCTCGGCCTGCTTCTCCTCCTGGCTGAGCGTGGCGCTGGCCTGGAACTTGGAAAGCTTGGTCACCCCGTCCACCAGCTGGGTGACCTCCGGGCCGAAGAGCTCGGTCAGCTCCTCGGGGGTGGCCAGGGTGTCCTCGATGGTGTCGTGGAGGAGGCCGGTGACGATGCTCGCCTCGTCCAGCTTGAGGTCTGCCAGGATGCCGGCGACCTCCAGCGGGTGCACGAGGTAGGGCTCGCCGGAGTGGCGGAGCTGTCCCTGGTGGACCTTGGCCGAGTAGACGTAGGCCTTCTTGATGACGTCCAGATCCGGGTCGGGGTGGTAGCTCTTGACCTGGGTCAGGATGTCATTCAGGCGAATCATCGATACTGCACAATCGTAACTGTGGGATCGGGGGTGTTCAACGCACCGACCCCCCTCGAACCCCCCGTCCGTCCTGAACATTGACCCGCCGCCGAGGCGGTTCCTACAGTCACCGACGCGCGAGCCCCATGTCCCGCCTCCTGGTGAGTCAGCTCGGGGTGGTCTGCCCGTCCTGCGACGTGCTCAACGCTCCGGGCGCCGCCCAGTGCGAAGCCTGCGGAAAGACCTGGGGAAGGGGCGCCCAGCCGCCCGGAAAGCCCGCCGCCGCAGGCTCCAAGGCAGCGCCGCCCGCCTCCCCGGCGCGCCCACCGGCAGCCGCGCCCAGCCCCTCGGCCGCGGGGCTGCGCGGCTCTCCCACCCCCGCCGGGGGCGTCCCGAAGTCGGGGCCCCAGGGGCGCCCGGCCGCCGCCGCCCCGGTCCCGAGCCGTTACATCCTCAGCGTGACGGCCGGGCCTGCCCGCGGGCAGCGGTTCCGGCTGATGGCCAACGGCTGCAGCCTCGGGCGGCAGCGGGGCGCCATCCTCTTCGCCGACGATCCGTTCGTCTCCCCACACCACGCGGCCTTCCGGATCCGCGACGGCCAGCTCACGGTGAAGGACGAGGACAGCGTGTCGGGGGTCTACGTCGCCATCACTGGCCCCGAGCTCATCACCCCAGGGGCGCTCTTCGCCGTCGGCCCACACGTCCTCCGCTACACGGGGCCGCTCCTTCCCCGCTCCGCCGAGCCGGGGAAGCCACGCATCTACGGCGCGCCGGTTCCGCAGGCCGGGGGGCTGTGGGGGCTGGAGGAGGTCCTCGTGGGGCTGCGGCCCGGCCGGGCGGTGGTCACCGCGCAGCCGGCGCTCACCCTCGGCTCCTCGGGCGCGGATCTGGTGTTTGCCCCGGACCCGCAGCTGGCGCCGCGCCACTGCGAGCTCACTCCCTCCCCGCAGGGGGCGGTGCTGCGCGACCTCTCCGGCGCGCTCGGCACCTTCGTCCGCCTCGGAGGCCAGGAGCGACCGCTCAAGCAGGGCGACCGGGTCCGCATCGGCCAGCAGACGCTGACCGTCGAGCTGGCGGCCTGAGGCGCTCCTAGCGGTTGGAGATGGGCTGCTCGACGTCGGGGTACCAGTCGTGGACGAGCGTCCGGGCTGGCGAGTTGGGCGCGTCCTTGAGTGCGCGCCCGAAGAAGCCGCGAGCCTCGGCCTCCCCCTCCGTCCCGCGGAGGCGGGCCAGCATCCCCAGCTTCAGGGCCAGTGCCGGCGACGGGTCCGCCTCGAACGCCTCGAGGTACTTGCTCCGGGCAAGCGCACGCTCGCCAGCGAGATAGAGGTTGTCCCCGTCCTGCACCAGCGTCTTGGCCCGCGCCGGGTCCCGCCTCTCGGGAGGAATCTCCCGCGCCCAGGGCTGGGTCAGCGCGAGCGCCGGAGGGACGACGGCGGCCGGCGGAGGGGGCGGGTCGGTGAGGGGCTTGACCGCGAGCACCCCGGCGCCGGCGGCCGCCACCAGCACCAGGGCTCCGAGCATGAGCTGGAGACCCCGGCCACTCTTCCGGGCGGAACTGTGGGTGGAGGCGATGGTCGCCGCATTCCCCAGCGCGTCCTCGCTCGAGGCCGAGCCCACCATTCCCAGCGGGATGGGCACCCGGGCCGTCCTCGGGGCGTGGACCGCCTCGGCGGCAGGGAGGAGGTTGAGCGAGTCGAGGAAGGCGACTGCCGTCTGCGGGCGGTCGGCCGGCTCCTTCCGTAGAGCCCAGAGGATGAGCGCCTCCAGCTCGCGGCTACAGCACCCGGGGCGGAGGGTGTTGGGCGGCTTGGGGTCCTCGGTGAGGTGCTTGGTGGCGTAGCCCATCGCCGAGTCGGAGCTGAACGGCAGCTGCCGGGTGACCATCTGGTAGAGGAGCACCCCCACCGAGTACAGGTCGCTGCGGGCGTCGAGCGGCGCCCCCCGGGCCTGCTCGGGGCTCATGTACTCGGGCGTGCCACAGACGAAGCCGGTCCGCGTGAGGGACGGCCCCTCCTCCGGTCCGCCGTCCTGGATCTTGGCGATTCCGAAGTCGAGCACCTTCACCACGTCCGACTCACCGCCCCGCCGGGCCATCACCATCACGTTCTCGGGCTTGAGGTCGCGGTGGATGACGCCAGCCTGGTGGGCGTCGGCGAGGGCGGAGAGCACCTGGGTGACGATCCGGATCACCCTCGGCTCGGGCAGCGGCCAGTCCTCGGTGAGGACCCGGTGCAGGTCCCGGCCATCGACGAACTCCATGGCGATGAACAGCGCGCCGTCGTCGGTCTGGCCGAAGTCGAGCACGTCGATGGAGTTCGGATGGTTCAGGCGGCTCGCCGCCTTGGCCTCGCGCTGGAACCGGGCGACGGTGCGCGCGTCCTTCTGCAGCGTGCGGTGGAGAAGCTTCAGGACCACCGGCTTCTCCAGCACGAGCTGCGTGGCCCGGTAGACCTGGCCCATGCCCCCCTCGCCGAGGAGCTTCTCCACCCGGTACTTCCGGGCCACGACCTGGCCGATGTAGGGGTCGCCCTCCGGTTCCCGCGGAAGCTCATTCCCGCAGGCCCCGCAGAACTGTGCGTGGGGTACGGTCTCGGTGGAGCAGGCGGGGCAGTTCACGACCGAGAGGCGACGCTCCCACTCCTCGGGCGGAGCCGCAAGGCTGCATGGTACGCTCCGGGGTCGAGTTCCGTCCCCCATGCGCCCCCACCCGATGAGCGCGAGACCTGCATCCGCTCCGGAACCCCGCGGGCCGGCGGAAGGAGCCTGATGGCGACCGCCTCTCGCCCCACGGTGAGCTTCCGCGTGGTCCGTGCCGACGGCGGGCCCGAGATGTCGGTCCCCATGAACGGGGAGACGCTGTCCTGTGGCACCCGTGCCGACCTCACGCTGCCCGACGACCCCTTCATCGCTCCGGTGCAGGCGCGCTTCTTCTTCTCAGGACAGCGGCTGGCGATCGAGGACCTCGGCGGCGGCAACGGAGTGTTCGCGCGGCTCAAGAACGAGCGCGAGCTGCCGGTGGGCGGCGAGCTGCGCCTCGGCCGGCAGCGGCTCCTCCTGGAATCCATCCCCCCCGTGACCCCGGGTGAAGGGGGGACCATCGCCTGGGGCTCGGCCGATCCGGGCTTCAAGCTGCGCATGGTGCAGCTGCTCGAGGGAGGGATGCGGGGGGCGGCGTTCTGCCTCCGGGAGGGGGAGAACCTCCTCGGGCGCGAGGTGGGGGACGTCACCTTCCCCGGCGACGGGTTCGTGTCCGGCCGGCACGCCGTGCTCAACGCCCGCGGCGAGCGGCTCACGGTGAAGGACGTGGGCAGCTCCAACGGGACGTTCCTCCGCATCTCGGCGCCGACCTTCGTCGAGCACGGGGACCAGTTCCTCGTCGGCCGGGAGCTGGTCCGGGTCGAGCTGAGCTGACGGCGGATGCAGCCCGCCCGCCCCGCCTCCCCTCCCCGGCCCAGCGCACCCAGCGAGGTCGCGACGGCGCGGTGGGGTCCGGTGCTCGCGCTGGCCGGGCTCCACGGCGCCGTCACCCTGGCCTGGGTGGTCTACAACCTGTATCTGGTCCAGCTGCTCGTGCGGGCCGGGTTCGATGCCTACCTGGCCACGGTGCTCCTCACGGCGGAGGGGCTGATCGGGGCGGTGCTCGAGCCGGTGATGGGGAGCCTCTCCGACCGGGTGCAGCGGGGTCTGGTCGACCGGTTCTTCCTGGTCCTGGGCGGGGTGGTCCTCGCCGCCGTCCTCTTCGTCGCGCTGCCGCCGGTGGCCAGTGCCGCCCGGCCCGGTCCGGCGACCCTGCTCCCTGCCCTGCTCCTGGCCTGGGCCGCCGCGATGGCGGTCTTCCGCGCACCGGCGCTCTCGCTCCTGGGGCGCCAGGCCCGGCCGGGGGCGCTACCGCTCGCGGCGTCGGTGCTCACCACCGCCGCCGCTCTGGTCGGCGCCGCCGCCCCCTCGGTGCGGAGCTGGCTCCTCGCGCTCGGGCCGCTGCCCACGTTCGCCGCGGCGTCGGGGGCGCTGATGCTCGCCGCGCTCGTGCTCCGGGCGCTCGAGCCGCGGAGCGCGGCCCCAGCGGCGGCCCCGGTCGAGTCCCGGACGCCGGCGGAGCCCGGAGATGCCCGGATCGGCGTCCTCCTCTTCGGGGTGGGGCTAACCGCGGCGCTCGCCTTCCGCTTCCTCGTCGACGGGCTCCCCCGCGCCGGGGCCGGACCGGGAGTGCCGGCGGCGGCGATCACCACCGCCCTCTTTCTCGGCACCGCCGCGGCGGGCATCCCCGCGGGCTGGCTCGCGCTCGAGCGCGTGGGGGGAGGGCCGGTCACCGCCGGCGGGCTCCTGGTGCTGGTGGCCGGCGCGGCCCTCGCCCTGCTCGCCGAGGGCGCGGGGCCGGTGCTCGCCTGTGCAGCCGTGCTCGGCGCGGCGCTGGCGGCGGTTCAGAACGGGCTGTTCGCCTGCTCGGTCTCCGCGGTCCGGGGGGAGCGCGCTGGCCTGGGCATGGGCCTGCTCCTGGGAGGAGGAGGGCTGGCGCTCGGGCTCTTCAACCTGCTCCTCGCGGTGCGGCGGCCGGCCCCTTCGACCTCGCTCCTCGCCGCGGCAGGCCTCTACGCGCTGACGCTCCTGCTGCTCCAGCCGGTGCGGGCGAGCCTGCGCCGGGCCGGGGGGCGCTAGCCGTACGACTTTTCCTTCTTCTCCTGCTCTTCCTTGCAGCGGATGCAGAGGGTGGTGACCGGGCGCGCCTCGAGGCGCTTGGGAGAGATGGGCTCCTCGCAGCGCTCGCAGACGCCGAAGGTGCCGTCCTCGATGCGCATCAGCGCCTTCTCGATCTTCTTGAGGAGGAACTTCTCCCGGTCCCGGAGGCGGAACACCATCGACTGGGCGTACTCGCTGGAGGCCAGGTCGATCTCGTCGGGGAGGTCGTCGGTGTCGAAGTTCGACTCCTCCACGAGGGTCTTCTTCGCGCTCTCGAGGAGGGCGGTCTTGCTGTCCTCGAGCATCTTCCGGTAGCGCTTCAGGTCTTTCTGATTCAAAGGTGCGACTCCGTGACCCTGCCGTCGCCGGGGTGGGTCCGCTTCTGGACCGTGGCCCCCCGGAAAAAAAGGCCGCGGTGTCTTATCTCGCGCCCTCCCGAAGTCAAGGTAACCTGGCCTGCCGATGGCGGATCCGGAGAAGGCGGCGCGACAGGAGGTCACCCGGTTCGACCGGGAGTTCCTGCGCTCGGCACTGGCGCTCGCCGCGAAGCCGGACATCGATCACTTCCTCTACATCTGCGACACGCCCATCGCCGCCGACGACCTGCGGCGGAAGCTGGCTCGGAAGAAGCTGGTCTACGCGGTCACCGCCGAGGCCATCGCCGCCGAGCTGCAGGCCAAGAAGCTGCGGGCGCTGGTCATCCCCGCCTACGACTACAGCCGGGTGGAACGGGTCAAGGTGGCGCTGGTCTCCGCGCTCGCCCAGGGAGCGTTCAAGGAAGGCGATCTCGTCCTCTGCATGACCGGTCGGGTGGGCCACGCGCCGGACACGCTGATGCAGATGCGGATCGGCGGCTCGCTGGACGACCGGGTCGCGATCGAGGGCATCAAGCTCGGCGAGGAGTTCAACAGTCAGGTGGTGGACGCCCTCATCCAGCTCGCGCTGCAGATCGGCCAGGAGGGGTACGAGGGCCACCCGGTGGGGACGATCATCACCATCGGCGACCACAACAGCGTGCTCGAGAAGAGCCGGCAGATCACCATCAACCCCTTCCAGGGCCTGGGGGAGAGCGAGCGGAACGTGCTCGACCCGCGGATGCGGGAGGCGATCAAGAACTTCTCCGTGCTCGACGGCGCCTTCGTCATCCGCGAGGACGGGGTGGTGCTGTCGGCGGGCCGCTATCTCTCCGCGGGGGACGAGGACGCGAAGGTGCCCCTCGGCCTCGGGGCCCGGCACGCGGCGGCGGCGAACATCACCGCGGCGACCCAGTGCCTCGCGCTGGTCGTGAGCCAGACCTCGGGGGCGGTCCGGCTCTTCAAGGACGGCGGCATCCTTCTCGAGCTGCACCAGAGCGCCCGGCGAACCTGACGCGAGATCTCGCGAGACGAGTTCTCCGAGACGAGTTCTCTGAGACCTCGATCAGGCTATCCTGGCCTTGCTGGAGTTACGGATCCGGGCCGTCGCGGTCCTCGCGCCACACCTCGGCGAGCGCGTGGGCCCGCTCGACCTCGTCGCGCGCGGCGTCCACCGCGACCAGCCGGCGGATCCGGTCGGCGCGGGAGCGGAGCGCCTCCGACGCCAGCGCGGTCCCCGCGGTGAGCCGCGCGGCGGCGAGGTCGCGCTCGGCGCGGAGCCGGTCGACCTGGTCGGCGACGCGGCGGGCCGCCTGCTCCAGCTGCTCGACGTCGGACTCGGTCCGGGCGAGCTCCTCGCGGAGGGCGCCCGCCCTTCCCTCCTCGCGCGCGGCGTCGGCGGCCAGAACCTCCGCGGCGCGCCGCTCCCCGGTCGCCCGGGCCACGTCGGCGCGCCCGAGGAGCTCCCGGCCGACCTGCTCCAGGCCGGAGAGCTCGCGCCCCAGCCGCGACCGGACCGTGAGCAGCGTGGCGGCTGCCCGGCGAAGCTCGCCTGCCTCCCCGGCGAGGTCCGCCACGAGGTCGTCGTAGGCCGCGATCGGGTCCGGTGCAGGCGGAGGACGGCGGCGAAACCAGCGGAAGGCCATGGGCGCCCGCGGACTCTACCGCCCCGCTACGTCGGCAGAGTGAGGTCGACCGCCTCGCAGTACATCGAGAAGACCAAGGTGGCGACGGCGTCCGTCGAGGCGTCCCGCGGGCTCGCCTCCATCCGGAACAGGCCGAGGTGCCTGAAGCCCACCGTGACGATGGGCTTGCTCAGGGTCGGGTCGAGGTAGGTCAGCGTCCCGGTGCGCTCCTTGTCGTCCCCGTCGTTGCCGCCGATGAGGAAGTCCTGCTCCCAGGCGAGCACCGGGTCCGCGTCCGCCTGGATCACGGTGATGACGAGGTCCGGAACCTCGAGCCCGCCGACGGGCCGCCGGTGCTCGTGCTCGTCCTCGTCGTGCTCGTGCCGTTCCCGACCCTCCGCGGGCGCCTGGAAGGTCAGCGCCTCGACCCGGACGACGCGGTTCAGCGCCTGCTCGAGGCCGTCGATCTGCACGGAGTAGCTGGAGACCTTCCACTGGAGGTTCCGTTGATCGCGGAGATCCGCCTTCGACCCGTCGCCCTTCACCCAGCGCGTGGTCTCCGGGGCGATGACCAGGGTCATCTGCCCTGCGTCCTTCGAAGCGCCATCGCAGGCCGGGAGGGTGAACGTCCGGATGACCGCGTTCGTGAACTCGAGCCGCTCCCGCGCGGCGAACTGGAAGTCGAGGAGGACGATGGCCCCCGATCGGGTGGCGGGCCCCGCCAGCGCGTCCTGGATCCAGCCGTCGAGCGGTGCCCCCACGTCGGCGCCACAGCTGAAGGTGATGTCCTCGTAGCGGAGGCCGGCCAGATGCTTCTTCCGGGCCGGACCGCGCTCGGTGACGACGCGGCCCACCACCCCGCCTCCCGAGACGGAATCGATGTACCCGACCGGGGTTCCCTCGAGCTCGAGCAGGAAGTGGTTGGAGGTGGTGGTGGTCTGCTGTGCCGCCACCGTGCCCGAGCTCGCGGCCGCCGGCGGCGCCCCGGTCGCAGCGCTCGCCGCATCGCACCCCCCCCCGCCAGCCGCCACCGCCGTCAGCCCACCGAGGACCTTGAGGAACTCGCGACGGTCGTTCGCCATGTCATCCCCCGAGCAGGCATGCGCTTGCATGCCGGGAGCGACGCTCCCATCCGCCCTCGGAGCGGCGCAACTGGGTTCCGCGCGACCGCGGGAGAAGCCGACGCCACCCGGGTGCAACGAAGGTCAGCCGGCGGGCCGGCAGAGCAGCCGGAGCCGGCGCAGCGCCTCGGCGATGCGAGGGCCAGGGCGGGCGTGCCGGGTCAGGTGCGCCGCCACCGGAACCTCGCGCTGCGCGAGCAGGTGCTCGAGCAGCAGCACCGCCTCGGCACCGCGCTCCTCGAACGGGGCGAGCGAGGCCGCCTCCGCGACCGCCCCGAGCGCGTCGACTGTCCAGTCGTCGTCCACGCCGAGCTCGTCGGCCGGATCGGGGAACAGGAGGTCGAAGCGCCCCAGGTCCACCGGCGGGCGCGCGGGCTCCTCCCCGGCGGCCAGCTGCGCCAGCGCCTCGAGGTGCGGCGCGAGCTTCTCCAGCTGCACGCCCTGGACCCGCTCCGGGCCAGGGAGGAGCGTGGGCGGGCGGAAGTCGAAGTCGATCGGGAGCCCGGCGAGGCTCGCGTCGTCCAGGTGCAGCCAGCCGGCGTCCCGGCCCGCGGCGCGCAGGCGCGCCACCCAGCCCTTGAGCCGCGGGTTCTCGTCCCCGAGGCACACCACCCGGAGCGCGACGGGGAGTGCTCGGAGCGGCGCCCACGCCGCGTCGATGCGCGCGGCGTCGACCGCATCCTCGCCATCGGTCACGACGACGAGGAGGGCCGAGGCGAGGGCCGGATCGCGGCGGGCCTCTCGGAGCCAGTCGGCCCCGGCGACCAGCGCGGCACTGAGCTCGGTCATCCCGCTGCACGGGCCACCCTGGACGAGGCGGCCAATCCAGGCGCGCGCCACCTCCGCCGTCTCCACCCGCTCGAAGCGCAAGGTGTGATCGCCGAACAGGCAGAGGTCGAGCGGATCCACCGGGACCCCGAGGAGCACCTGCCGCCGGAGCGCGTCCAGCTCGGCGAGCAGCAGCCCGTCCCGCAGCCGCGCCCGGGCGCCGCGCATCGATCCGGAGGCGTCCGCCAGGTAGACCCGGGCGCGGACCTGCCGGGCCGGCCTCGGAGCGGTGCCCCCGACCAGGCGGCGGACCCGCTGAGCGCCGGAGGCGAGATCGTGCACCAGGCGGCGGGGGTCCTCGACCACGAAGTCGCGCACGTCGGAGACGTTCGCGGTGACCGCCAGCTCAAGCCTCCGGTCGGGAGCGATGTGGCGCGTGTCGGCGGAGGCGACCGGCTCGCCGGCGAGCGGAGCGTCGTCCCAGGCCACGAGGCGCGCCGCCGCGAGGCCGAGCTCGAGCAGCGGCTGCCGTTCGCTGCCAGGCTCGAGGAGCAGGTCCACCAGCCGGTCCTCTGCGGCGACCACCTCCGCCTCGGGGGCCGGTGTCACCGGGCCGGACACTGGAAGATCGAGCTGGAAGCTCTCCAGCGCCGCGCGGAGCACCACCGCCGCCTCGGCCCTTCCCGCCTCGACCGCGCGGAGATACTGGATGCGAAGGGCCGCGTACGCGTCGGCGGGCGAGGTCCGCGCGCGTGCCTTCGTCCACGCGGCCTGGGCGGCCCAGGACCGGACGTTCGACGGAACGCGGGTATCCCACGCCCGGTCACGGGCCGCGCGGAGACGAAGCTCGGTGGCGTCCTCCTCGAGCGCAGCCGCCTCGAGCAGCGCGTGGGCGCGCTGGACGTCCCGGCGGCGGCGCTCCGGGTCCGGGAGCTCGCCGAGGCCGCGCTCGAGCAGAAGAGCGGCGAGCGCCGTCCGGGGCCGCTCCCACCTCCGGGGCACCGGCGCGGGTGGAGGCTGGACCGGCCACTCTCCCGCCACCTCCCCGGGCGCGTGGAGCACGTCGGCGGTCCGCACCACGCGCTCAGCCTTCAGGAAGGCGCGCTCCAGCCGCGCCCGCTCGCCCGCGGGCCACCGGCCGTCGGAGGTGCGGCGATTCCAGTCGATACGAGCCTCCAGCGCCCCGAGCGCCTCGTCCGCGCGTGCGCCGAACCGCTGCGCGAGGTCGGCCTGCGTCCCGGCCCGGCGCGCGAGCCGGACCAGGAGCCGGAGGTCCGCGGCGGTGTGCACGCCGGCACGGGTGAGCCGGGCGTCCAGCGTCTCCAGCGGCGCGAGCGAGGGCGCCGGGCGCGCGCGGAATCGCTTGCGCCCGGGACCGTCGGCACGGAGCCGCTCGAACCGCGCCCGCAACCGCTCCAGCCGCTCGGCCCGCACCTAGCGCTCCGACCCGGTCTCGGCCACCTTTAGCTCCGGGCCGCGAGCAGTGCGCGGCTGAAGGTCCCGAACCCGTCGGCGAGCGCGGCGAGCTGGGCCCGGAGGTCCTGCGCGCGGCGGGCGCCGGGCCCGGGGATGGCGGCCTGCAGCTCGGCGTCGAGCCGGGCGAACTCGCTCTCCTTCAGGACCAGGGAAGGAAACCGGCTGGTGACGAGCGACGCCAGGCGCCGCTCGCTCTCCCGTCCGCCGGCGGGCGTCCCATGGGGGGCCAGCGCGTCGTGGAGGGCATCGTACCAGCGGCGGAGGTAGGTGAGGCGCGCGGCGAGGTCGTCCAGCGCATCGGCACCGCCCGGGTCCTCCCCCAAACGGCGGAGCACCTGCGCCGCATCGCTGTCGACGCCATTGAGCCCCGCCCGGTAGCGCCGGTAGGCCTCGCCGGAAAGCGCGTCGTCCACCTCGACGCCCGGTGCCGCGGCGGCCACCCGTGGGCGCGCACGTGCCGCAGCGACCAGCGCGGCACGCACCTCGGACGAGAGCAGCTCGGCCGACTCGAGACGCTCCAGGACCGGAAGCAGCGACTCGTCCGGACCGAGCGCCGCGACGTGGCCCAGCGCCAGGGTGAGCGCGACCGGCGCCAGATCCGTTCTTGGGTCCAGCTGGTGAATCCGGTCTGCCACCCGGTCGAGCCCGGCCCTCAGGCGCGCGAACCCGGCGCCATCCCCTGGAACCGCCCCGGTTCCGGTGAGAAGCAGCTGGAGGGCCTCGGCCGCCGCGCGCGCCGCCACCTGGCGTGCTGCGGAGGCCTCGGCGTCGTCCGGACCTAGCGTGGCGCTCGCACGGGCCAGGGGTTCCAGGGCCTGGCCCACGGCCTCCACGCTCGCGGGCGGCGAGGCGGCGAACGCCCTGGCCTGCTCGACGAAGCGCTGCCGGGTCGTCGCGCCGGCCTCGCGCAGGCGGTCCACGAGGCGCGCCCGGTCGGCGGCCAGCTCCGGAGCGTCGAGGAGGCCGGCGAGCTCCGCCGCGCGCCGGAGCTGCACCTCGTCCAGCTCACCGCGCAGCAGCGGCTCCACGGTGCGGACCACCTGGGCCGCGAGGCCGAGGAGCGCCGTCCGGTGCTCGGCGCGGACCGGCCGCGCAAGGCGGTCACGGATGGCCCCGAGTAGCGGGGCGGCGCGGGCCAGCACAACGGGGGGAGTTCCCGAGGCGCCGAGCCGCTCGGCCTCCCCGCCGAGGGTGGGAATCTCCAGCGCACGGGCCTCGGACTCCGCCGCGGCACGCATCTCCGCCAGGGCGCGCCGGAGCGCCTCCGCGAAGCTCCGCTGCTCGTGCCGCACGGTGGACAGCTGCCCCTGCTCCCGGGCGTCGGAGGTGCGCGCCAGCACCGCCTCCAGCTCGGCTCCCTCCGGCCCGGCGGTGGCGAAGAAGAGCGACAGCGCTCCGAGGTCCTCGGCGGTGGCGGCGAGGGGCCGTGGCCGCCGGCAGGCATCGCGGACCACCGCGGCCCTGAGCGCCCACACGGCTCGCACCAGCGTCCGCTGGGAGAAGAGGCGGGTCGACGGTTCGCCGGAAGCGTCGGTGGCCAGCGCGGGCTGCAGGACGTCCACCAGCCGCTCCAGCGCGGCGAGCACCTCCACCGGGACATCGACTCGTGGAAGCAGCTCCTGGAGACGAGCGAGCGCCGGGCGGGGAAGCGTCGCCTCGACCGCCGGGGTGCGGGCACGGAGCGCTCCCTCGAGCAGCGCCCGGCGGCTCTCGGCGCGCGCGAAGCCCGAGGGGACGAAGGCCCGGAAGGCGATCCGGTCGGCGAAGGCGAGGAGCAGCTCCGGCACCCGGGCCACGACCTCGGAGAGGAAGCGGTTGCTGGTGAGGACCGCCGTCTCCAGGACGCCCCGCTCCACCGAGGGCCCCTGCTTCAGCTCGCGCTCGTGGAGGGCGTTGAGCACCGCCCGGAGCAGCATGTCCCGGCCGTCGAAGATCTCGTCGAGGAAGGCGTAGCGGTGCCCCAGCATCCCGTCCTCGAGGATGTGCCGGGTCCGCCCGGTCTCGGTCAGGACCTTGAAGTCGACGGGGCCGAGGAGGTCGGTCTGGACCGCTCCCTCGGTCAGCTGCCGGGTGAAGAGCGAGGGGCGGCCATCCTCCTCGACGATGCCGCCCAGCACGGCGTGGGCGAGCGCGCTCTTGGCGGTGCCGGGCGGGCCGGTGAGCAGGACGTGCTCGCGGGCCAGGAGCGCCAGGGCGAGCTGCTCCAGCACCGCCTCGCGCTCGAGAAAGGCCGCACGTTGGGCGTCGAGATAGGCCTGGAAGACGCGGGCGTCCGGTGAGAGGTCGCTCATGTCGCGAGGAGGGAGATCCACCTTAGCGCCGTCCCGGAAGAAGGACGCGCCCGGCGCCGCCCGATTGCCTTGAAGCGACGACGGGGCGAGCCCCCATGGGACCCGCCCCGTCGGTGTGCAGGACCTTCGTCAGAGGGTCAGTTGGTGCGGAACTCCGCGTCCACCACGTCGTCCTTCTTCGGGGTGGCCTGGCTGCCCGGGGCATCGGGGCTCGGGGTGGCGCCCGGCGCGCCCGGCTGGGCGCCCTGCGCGCCGGCGGCGCGGTACATCTCCTCGGCGGCCTTGTGGCTGGCCTGCTCCAGGGCGGTCATCGCGCTCTGGATGGCGGCCTTGTCGTTGCCGGACCGCACCGACTCGAGCTGCTTCATCGCCGACTCGAGGCTGGAGATGGTGTCCGCGCCGAGCTTGTCCCGGTTCTCCTTGACCAGCTTCTCCATCTGGTACTGGAGGTTTTCGGCCCGGTTCTTCACCTCGACCAGCTCGCGCCGATCCTTGTCCTCGGACTCGTGGCTCTTGGCGTCGGCGACCATCTTCTCCACCTCGTTCTTCGACAGACCCGAGGAGTGGGTGATGGTGACCTTCTGCTCCTTGCTGGTGGCCTTGTCCTTGGCGCTGACGTTGAGGATGCCGTTGGCGTCGATGTCGAAGGTGACCTCGATCTGCGGCATGCCGCGCGCCGCCGGAGGGATACCGGTGAGCTGGAACTTGCCGAGCGACCGGTTGTCGGCGGCCATCTCCCGCTCACCCTGGAGCACATGGATCTCCACCTGGGTCTGCCCGTCCGCCGCGGTGGAGAAGGTCTCCGACCGCTTGGTGGGGATGGTGGTGTTCCGCTCGATCAGCCGGGTCATCACGCCACCCAGAGTCTCCACGCCGAGGGACAGCGGGGTGACGTCGAGGAGGAGGATGTCCTTCACCTCGCCGGAGAGCACGCCGCCCTGCACCGCAGCGCCGACCGCCACCACCTCGTCGGGGTTGACGGACCGGTTGGGCTCCTTGCCGAACAGCTTCTTCACCGCGTCCTGCACCTTGGGGATGCGCGTGCTGCCCCCCACGAGGACGACCTCCTGGAGGTCCTTGGCCTCCAGTCCGGCGTCCTTGAGGCACTTCCGGCAGGGCTCGAGCGAGCGCTCGATGAAGTCCTCGATCATCGACTCGAACTTCGCCCGGGTGAGCTTCACGCTGAGGTGCTTCGGGCCGGTCTGATCGGCGGTGAGGAACGGGAGGTTGATCTCGGTCTCCATGGTGCTGGAGAGCTCGATCTTCGCCTTCTCCGCGGCCTCCTTCAGACGCTGCAGGACCATCTTGTCCTTGCTCACGTCGATGCCCGAGTCCTTCTTGAACTCGGTGATCAGCCAGTCCATGATCCGCTGGTCGATGTTGTCGCCGCCGAGGTGGGTATCACCGTTGGTGGCCAGCACGTCGACCACGTTCTCGCCGACCTCGAGGATGGAGATGTCGAACGTGCCGCCGCCGAAGTCGTAGACGGCGATCTTCTCGTCCTTCTTCTTGTCCAGGCCGTAGGCCAGGGCCGCCGCGGTGGGCTCGTTGATGATCCGGCGCACGGTCAGGCCGGCAATCTCGCCGGCGTCCTTGGTGGCCTGCCGCTGGGCGTCGTTGAAGTAGGCCGGGACGGTGATGACCGCCTCGGTGACCTTCTCGCCGAGGTAGTTCTCGGCGGCGCGCTTCAGCTTGAGGAGGATCTGCGCCGAGATCTCCGGCGGGCTGTACTGCTTGCCGTCGAGCTCCACCCGCGCGTCGCCGTTGGGACCGCGCACCACCTTGTAGGGGACGAGCTTGATCTCCTCGCCGACCTCCTCGAACCGGCGGCCCATGAACCGCTTGATGGAGTAGATGGTCCGCTCGGGGTTGGTGATGGCCTGGCGCTTCGCGACCTGGCCCACCAGCCGCTCACCATCCTTGGTGAACGCGACCACCGAGGGGGTGATGCGGCTGCCCTCCTCGTTGGTCAGGACCTTGGGCTCGCGGCCCTCCATGATGGCCACCACGCTGTTCGTGGTCCCCAGGTCGATGCCGATGATCTTCGCCACGTGAAATGCCTCCTGGAACTGCCTTGAGAATCAGGGACTTCCGAGCCCTCGAGGGCCCGGCGTCACGTGGGGGAAGCTAACCAGGGGTGCAGGTGTGTCAAACACGGCCGGACCAGGGGTCACACCCTCGGGTGCCACCCGGGCGACGCACCTGGCTGACACCTCCCGTTTGCAGTGGGTGCCTGCGGCGGGCCCGGCCGTGGCTACAACCCGTCGGAATCGTTACAGCAGAGTAACACCCGTCCACCCCTGCACGCCTGGCCGGGGAATTGAACGCACTGCGCCACCACCCCGGGAGCACCCCCTGACCGCACCGCTGCTCGTCCAGACGTCGACCGGCGCCCAGAGCCGCGTCGTCCCCCGTGAGCAGGCCGCGCCCCGCGTGGCCGTGCTGCTGAACGCGCGCGCCAGGAAGGTCACTCCACGCGTGGTCCGGGCGCTCTCGCACGTCGTGCCCCGCTCCGACCTCTACCTCTCCCGGTCCGAGAAGGACGCGCGTCGCATCGCCCGGACCATCCTGAGCCGCGGCTACGACACCGTCTTCTGCGGTGGGGGCGACGGGACGTTCATCGGCTTCGCCGACGAGATCCTCACCGAGGCCGAGCGGGCGCACGCCTCGGCTCCTCGCTTCGGCGTCCTGAAGCTCGGGACCGGGAACGGCCTCGCGGCACTGGTGCATGCCTCCGCCCCCGAGGATGGCGGCGTCGTCGAGGACGTCCGGCGGGCCTGCGAGGGCGCCATTCCCGGCTACCGCCCGCTCGAGCTCCTCAAGGTGGACGGGCGCCGGGCGCAGTTCGCTGGGCTCGGCATCGACGCCCGGCTGCTCAACGACTATCTGGACCTCAAGTCGCGGGTCCAGGGGACCTGGGGCCACTGGGCGCTCACCGGCGCTCGCGGCTACGCGATCACGGTGGGGTTGCGGACGCTGCCCCACGCCCTGACCCACCGGCTGTCCACCGAGGTCGAGGTCCGGAACGTGGCGAGCGCGCCGGCCTACCGGCTGGACGAGGCCGGGCGCCCCGTGGGCGAGGTCGCTCCCGGCGGGCTGCTGTACCAGGGACCAGCGATGGTGGTGGCCGCGGGGACGATCCCCTTCTACGGATACGCGCTGCGGATGTTCCCCTTCGCGGGGCGGCGTCCGGGGTACCTCCAGCTTCGGCTGGGGACGGTCCGGCCGCTGTCGGCGGTGGCGCACGTGCGCGAGCTCTGGCGCGGCGAGTGGTTCCCCCGGACCATCCAGGACTTCCACGCGGTCGCGGTGAGCGTGCAAGCCGCCCGGCCGATGCCGCTGCAGATCGGCGGCGACGCGGCCGGCGAGCGGAGCGCGGTCGAGTTCCGGATGTCGAGCAAGCGGGTCGAGCTGGTCGACTGGTCGCAGCCGGCCTGCGCCTGAGAGGTGGATCCACTGCATCGGGAAGCGCCCCGGTGGGACGCGTCCACCCGGCGGCGCCGCCGATCCGGACCCGACGGCGCCCTGATCGGGCTCCGGCCCCTTGCGGTGCGCTGATATCCACGGCTCGTTCCGGGATCAGTCCCGGACGGTCCCGGGCGAGGGCGGGTCGCGGAGCGCCGCCAGCGTCCGAAGACGATCCCCAAGCCCCGTGCGCGGTTCATTTCACGACGCTTCCGGGCGAGTGCAGGCCCCCCTCGCCCGGGACCGTCCGGAGCTGATCCGGACGCCGCTCGTGGGGATCCGCCCCTCCGCACGCTCCCGGAGGACGGACGATCGTGAATCAGCCGTGGATCAGCCGAGCGCTTTCGGAGCGCCCGGATGCGCGCAGGCGGCCCGGCACCGGCGAGGAGACTTCCTCGCGGGCGTCTCGCGTCCGCACCTGGCGACGAGCCGCCAGGCCCGCTCACCGTCAGCCTCGATCGCGCGACGGCCGCGGCTTCTCGTCCGGCTCGCGCCGGCGCCCGCTCACCAGCGCGAAGCTGATCGCCGCCGCCCCGGCCCGGTAGAGCGCCGCCTCCTCCGCCATCCCGTCCGGCGCCGCTCCGTAGAGCGCCTCCATCTCGTCCAGCCCCAGCGTCTCCGCGAAGTCCGGCTCGTACCCGGACGCAGGCAGGCTGGCCAGGAGCTCCTGCGGCGTCCGCAGGGACACTCCCCAGTGCTTCTCCCACTGCTCCACCAGCCCCGGCGGCGGGCGGAGCAGGACTCGCACCGGCCGGACGAAGGCCACCCGGCCCTCCGGCGCCAGGAACTCCCGGGCCGCGGCCGCCACCTCGTCCCCGAGCGCGTCGCGGGCGTGGAGGAGGATGAGCGAGAACCGGCCCGCATGCGCCTCCGGGGGTCGTTCCGCCCGCACCGCGTTCACTGCCGAGCTCAGCCCGTGGAGCACCCGCTCCAGCGCCGTCTCGTCCGGTTCCACCAGGGTGACGCTCATCCCCAGCTTCGCCAGCGTCGCCGCCGCGCTGCCCCGGGCCACGCCCCACTCCAGCACCTCGGCCCCTGGCGGAAGCTCGAGCCGCCGCACCAGGCGCATCATCACCGAAGGCCTGCAGAACGGAGCCCGGGGGTCGCTCCCCTGGAAGTCCTCGTTCGGGCGGTGGGCGCTGCGCATGGTCCGTCGCTCAGAGGTAGTACAGGATGCGGCGCTCCTTGTGCAGCTCGGTGTAGACGTGCCGTCGCTGCTCCTCGCTCAGCAGCACCACCGTCACGGAGACCGACAGGTACTTCTCCCCCTTGGAGGGCTGCTCGCTCATCGAGTCGGGAGAGATCTCCTGCCCCATGATCCGGTGGAAGAGCACGCGCACGTACTCGCGAAAACCGTGCTCCTGCTTCCCCATCACCTTGAACGTGTAGGTGGTCGGGTACTCGATCAGCGGCGGCCGTTCGTGCGTCGCGGCCGATCCGCCGCCCTGTTCCGCATTCCCGCTCACAGGAGGTTCGCCGCCAGCTCGGCCAGCGCGCTCCGCTCGCCCTTGGTCATGGTGATGTGGCCCGCGATGCGCTCCTGCTTGAAGCGGTTGACCACGTGCACGAGGCCGTTGGTCGTCGCGTCCACGTAGGGATTGTCGATCTGGAAGGGGTCCCCGGTGAGGACGATCTTCGTCCCGTCGCCCACCCGGGTGATGATGGTCTTCACCTCGTGCGGGGTGAGGTTCTGGGCCTCGTCCACGATGATGAACTGGTTGGGGATGCTCCGGCCGCGGATGTAGGTCAGCGGCTCGATCTCGAGGATGCCGAGGTCGAGGAGCTCGTGGTAGCCGCGCCCGGCCTTCTTGTCCGCGCGGCTGAGGTTCATCAGGAACTCCACGTTGTCGAAGATGGGCTGCATCCAGGGGTTGAGCTTCTGCTCCACGTCCCCGGGGAGGTAACCGATGTCGCGGCCCAGCGGGAAGATGGGCCGGCTGACCAGCAGCTTCTGGTAGTTCCCCTCCTCCGTCGTCTTGTGGAGCCCGGCGGCGATGGCCAGCAACGTCTTCCCCGTCCCCGCCTTGCCGACGATGGTGATGAGCTTGATCTCGTCGTTGAGGAGCAGGTCGAGCGTGTAGCTCTGCTCCATGTTCCGCGCCCGGATGCCCCAGACACCCTCCTTCGCCGGGCGAACCAGGGGGACCAGCTTCCCCTTGGCCGGGTGCAGCCGCGCCATCGCGGTGTGGGAGGGGTTCTGTGCGTCCTTGAGGAGGACGAACTCGTTGGGGGCGAGGGCCTCCATCCCCGGGACGCTCACCTCGGCACCCGGGCGGTAGATCTGGTCCACCGCCTCGCGGGAGACGAACAGCTCGGTGTGTCCGGTGAAGAGCTCGGAGATCTCCACCCGCTGCGCGTCGTAGTCCTGGGCGATGAGCCCGATGGCGTCGGCGCGGATCCGGAGCGACGTGTCCTTGGTGATGAACATCGTCGGCATCTCGGGGTCGCGCTCCTTGATGTCGAGCGCGACCGCGAGGATGCGGTTGTCCATCAGGGACGGGTCCCCCAGGGACGCGGGGATGGTGCGGTGGGTGAAGACGACGCTCAGCAGACCCCCGCCCGGCAGCGGTACTCCCTCGGCCAGCGAGCCCTCGGCCCGGAAGGCGTCCAGGTAGCGGGCCACGACGCGCGAGTTGCGCCCGAGCTCGCTCTGGTCGCGCTTGAACTTGTCGACCTCCTCGATGACGTAGATGGGGATGACGACGTTGTTGTCGTCGAAGCTGAACAGCGACCGCGGATCGTGCAGCAGGACGTTGGTGTCGAGAACGAAGTTCTTTTTCATCGACGGGCCGGGGTGCTCCCTCGGGCGAGACCTCTCGGTGGTGGTGGGCCTATCCTCTCCTCGCTGTCGTTCTTGCCAGTATAGGCACGGAGCCGACGCGCCCCGCGCACCCAAACGTCAGGGGCGAGGGGCCCGGAGCAGCTCCTGCACGCTCCGGGGGACGGGGAGCGGCGGCATGCGCTCCCAGGGGAACCTCCGCCGCAGGCAGGCCAGGTCCATGCGGTAGACCCGCCCACGGAATCGTCGGAGTCTGGCCTTGCGCCGCTCCGTGTTCAACGCCCGGGCGACCCGCTCGTCCAGGGGGGCGATCATCAGATCCGGGGTCCACGTCACCCGTTCGCCACCGGACCGCACGCAGCCCAGGTCGAGCGCCCAGGAGAGGAGCCAGAGGGGCCGAAGCCCCTCACCGGACCGGAGCGCGTCGAACCGCGCCTGCGCCGCGCCGTCCACGAAGTCGAAGTGCCGCGCATAGACCCGGGCCGCGTGGAACGAGCTCGGCCGGAGCGCCATCCCCTCCGCACCGACCCGACGCGCCATGAGGAGAAGCAGCTCGATCACCTCGGAGGAGAGGCTCAGCCCGGGGAACTCCTGCCCGGGCAGCGGCGGGCGGGTCCAGTCGAAGCGCTTTCCGGGGTTCTGGAGCAGGAGCCCCTCGAGGTACAGGAAGGGAACGTCCGCCGCCGCCCGCCCGAGCCCCAGCTGGCGTCCGGTCATCCGGCGGAGCGACGCCTCGAGCACCGGCGCCTCGTGGAGAGCGCTCCGGATCACGATGCTCGGGGCGAACGGATCCTGGAGGTCCAGGGCCACCGAGAGCCCCTCCAGCCCCCGCGACGCGAGGCGCTCCAGGGTCCCGTAGGCCTGGAGGGCATGCTCCAGCCCTCCCCGGCTGTAGGTCTCCCAAGCGAGACGGGTGCGCCCCTCGCCGGACGCGAGCCCCAGGGAGTCCTCGTCCTCGTCGTCCTCCCGGGTGAGGGCCGCGATGTTCATCCGGCGGTAGATGCGCCAGAGGCGCGGTCGAACGCGGAGGGTCCGGGTCATCCCGGGTCTCGACGGTACCGGATGCCCACGACGACGAGCTCCACCTCGCCTCGCGGACGCCGGACCGTCACCTCCTCGCCACGGCGCTTTCCGAGCAGCGACCGGCCCAGCGGGGATTCCACGCTCACCAGGGTTCCCCGGGCGTCGATCTCGTCGGGACCGACGATCTGGTACGTCCGCTCCGAGCCGTCCTCGTCCTCGAGCGTCACCCAGGCCCCGAACCAGACGCGTTCGGTGTCGGTCTGGTCCTCGGGAGCGACGATGGTCGAGGTGTCCAGCCGGCGCTGGAGAAACCGAATTCGCCGGTCGATCTCGCGGAGGCGCTTCTTGCCGTAGATGTACTCGGCGTTCTCGCTCCGGTCGCCCTGGGCGGCGGCGGCGCTCACCTCGGCCGTGACCCGGGGGCGCTCGTCGTTGAGGAGGCGCAGGAGCTCCGCGTGCATCCGCTCGGCGCCGGCGCGGGTCAGGTAGCGGCGCCCGGGGCCTGCCGGAACGTCGTCGTCGAGATCGTCGTCGTCTTCGGCCACGGCGCCTCGAGCAGCGCCCCGGGGATGCACTTGATGCGGGGCGCCCGGATGTGACTACCTACCGCCTGCTGACTCGAGTCGCTAGCTCAGCTGGTAGAGCACCGGCCTTTTAAGCCGAGGGTCCAGGGTTCGAGCCCCTGGCGACTCACAGGCTGAACGTCGCTGGTCCGCTCCCGCGATCGGAGCTAGACGACCCCTGCGGGGCCAGCCTTTCACCTCCCCGAGGAGCCGATCATGGTCAAGCCCATCCCCGAGGGATTGCATACACTGACCCCGTCGCTGACCCTGGACGGAGCGGCCGAAGCCATCGAGTTCTACAAGCGTGCCTTCGGCGCCGAGGAGAAGAGCCGGGCCCCGGACCCCACGGGAAAGAAGATCTGGCACGCCGAGCTGCGGATCGGGAACTCCGCCCTCTTCCTCAACGACGTCGCACCCGAGATGGGAGCCACCCCGAGCTTCTCCTCGCTGTGGATCTACACCGAGAACGTCGACGCGGCGTTCGACCGGGCGGTGAAGGCGGGGGCGAAGGCCACCATGCCCGTCGCGGACATGTTCTGGGGCGACAGGATGGGGATGCTCGTCGACCGCTGGGGCATCAAGTGGGCCATCGCCACCCGGAAGAAGAACCTCACCCCCGCGGAGATGCAGAAGGCGCAGGACGCCTTCGTCGCGGACATGGCGAAGCAGAAGAAGTGAGCCCAGGGACTGGCGGGGACGCGCACGGACTGGCAATCCCACCCGCGTTCGGGTTAGTCGTGCCCTCCTTTGCAGTCCCCGTCGTCTAGAGGCCCAGGACGCTGGCCTTTCAAGCCGGTAACACGGGTTCGAATCCCGTCGGGGACATTCGCAAGCTGCTGCACTCACTCGCATTCTCTCTCCGCTCCCATACCCGTGGCCGCTAGGTGGCCGTAACCTGCTGCGGAGAGGCCAGCTCGAGAACCCGCGCCGCCTCCCGTAGACCGTCCGCCGTGTCGCGGACGTACCGCCTGGTCGTGCTCAGGTCGGCGTGTCCGAGGAACGCCTGCACCTTGAACGCGTTGACGTGCTCACCGAGGACCGTCCCGACCGTGTGACGGAGTCCGTGGTTCGTCACCCGTCGTCCGATGCGGGCCGCCTTGCAGGCCTGGGGCACCACCTCTCGCACGTCCCAGTCCGTGAACGGGCTGCCGTCCTCGTGGCAGAAGACGTACGGCCCGCGCAGATGCCGGTGAGCGGCCAGGGTGGCGCGAGCATCGTCAGAGAGCGGCACGGTTCGCTCCCGTCCACCCTTCGGCGTTCCCTCGAGGCCCCTCCACCGCGTCGCCCGAATCCGCAGCGACCCGATCGTGAGGTCCACGTCCGACCACTTCAGTGCGAGCCCTTCTCCGAGCCGGATGCCGGTGCGCAGCAGTATGAGAACCCACGTTCGCTGCCATCCAGTCGGCGTCGCCGCGATGACCCGACTCGCCTCCTCCGCGGTGAGGACCTCCGCGTTGGGCTTCGGTGGACGCACCTTCGGGAGCCGCGGCACGCTCGCGATGACGGCTCGATCCGCGGCGAGGTTGAGCAGCGCCTCGAGCACGGCCATGTCGTTTTTGACCGTCTTCGCCGAGTAGCCGTCGGACACCATCTGCGTCTGGTACTCCCCGACCCGGGCGCGCATGTCCGGGGCGTCGAGTGGCGTGGGTCCGAGCTCCTTCACCAGCCGGCAGAGGATGCTGGCCTTCGCGTTCAGGCTCCGGGGCTTGTTCCCCTTGACGCGACTCGCTTCCATGAACCGCTCCGCGTACTCCGCGACAGTCGGCGCTCTCTTCTCCTCGACGCCGAAGGTGCCCTCGGCGAGCGCCTTGCGGACCTGGCGCTCGTAGGCTTCGGCCTCTCGGCGCGTCCGCAGGACTCGGCGGTGTCGCTGCACCGCCGTCGAGCCTGGCACACGCCAGTTCACATCGACTCTCCAACCCTTCCGCTCCTTCCGAACGCTCACCTCTGACTCCTCTGGTGGGGCGCTCGACGACTTCCAGGCGGAAGTGTACTCGCCGGCTGTGTCGTCTGTCCTCGAAGAGCCTCCGCCAGGTTGATGCGGACGACTCGGCCGAAACGGATGACTCCGCGGAGCGCGCCTCGAGATGCGAGCGCATAGACGCTCTTCGTCGGGAGCTGGAGGGCGCGGGCTGCCTGCGGCACGGTGAGGAGCTGCGCCTCGGGCGGAGTCTCGGGCTTCACTCCGTGGCCTCCGGCTGGCGCTCGCCTCGTTGGAACAGCAGCAGCACCTCGGCCGCCTCCAGTCAACGCGCGCCCGGGGACCTCCGGTCCTCTCGGGGGCGTTGTGATGCCTAGCGAGACCTCCGGTCGCTCCCCGCAGGCGTCTTCGCTTGCCGGGCCGTGTTGTTGCGGATCGCCTCGTAGCGTCGAAGCAGCAGCTCCTGGACGTACCCGAGGATGTTGAGCTTCTTCGCCTTCATCTCCGCCTCGAGGACGTCGACGACGTACTGGGGAAGGCGGAAGCAGGTCCGCAGCTGGACCAGGACCTCCCGAACCGCCTCGGCGTTGTAGAAGACCCCGAGAGCCGGCTTGAGGACCTCCTGAACGAAGTAGAGGTCCTCGGAGGGGACCTTCACGTTGAGCGGCTGGAGTGCCTCTTCCTTCGGGAGCGGTGTCCTTCCCACAGGCCTCAAGTAGATTCTATTTAGAACTCCATGTCAAGGGACCCGGACGCTCCAGGCTCATGCGTTCGAAGCCGACTCGCGCCGGCGCAACATTTCCGCCTGCGCGCGCCTCAGGAAGGCGACCATTCCAACGCCCGATGGAGGTTCGGAGACGAGCGGGAGTTGGCATCGGCGCAGCGCTGCGTTCGCCTCCTGGAGCGCGGCGCTCATCTCGAGGACGAATGTCTTGACCGCCCGATGATCCACCTCGCCGTAGAAGCGTGAGGAGGCAGGGCGCGACGCGACTCGCGAACCAGTGCTGCTCGTCTCCGCTGCCGGAGGGCGAAGGAATTGTCTCAGGTATGCAGTCGCTTCTGGGAGAGCGAGAGCCTGGGCCGCGACACACCTCGCGTTTCGACTCGCACGGAACGCCCCCACTACGGATGCCGTCGACTGCTGGCGCGAACCGGTCGGGACCACGAAGAGAAGCTCACAGGGCCAGCCCTCTGGATGGGCGAGGTGGTAGTGAGAGAGACCGGCCGACGCATCCGCCAGTCCGCAGACGTAATCATCGTAGCGCTCGAGCTTCCGGAGCGTGGCCTGGTGCTTTTCCGGGCTTCGGGGCACCAGCGTGTGGCTACCGGTCTCGCACTCGATGAAGAACCGTCGGTGGGCGGCTGGCATCTCGACAACCGCATCCGGACGAACGACGCGCGTCCGCTTCTCGCCCGAGACACCACCTTCGCGCCAGGGGAGTTCGACCTGCTCCACGACGTCCCAGCGAAACGGGAGGCCACCCAGTGCAATACCGGCTTGGAGGTAGGGGCGGACGAGGTCCACGAATAGGTCGGTCAGCAGGACGAAGTGCTCGGCGAAGGCGGCACCCACGTCCGTCCGGGGCACTCGGAGTGGTCGGCCGAGCTCGGCACCGGCTACCGCGTAGCCGGCAGTGGTCAATGTCCAGAGCTGCTGCAGCTCGCCGTCGAAAGCCCGGAACACGAGCTGTCGGAGCATGGGAGGGTTGAACGGCCTGACCTTGTACGTCGTGCCCTCACCGGAGAGTCCACGCAGCCTGTACTGCATCGCCTTCACGGTCGCTGCCCAGCGACCCAGCCGGACAAGCTGCCCGACCGTCAGGTAGCGACAGACCCCCAGCAGCGAGATGAGCTCTCGGTCCTTCGCCCCGAGCCGACGTCCCGCGGCTCCCGGCGCTGCCGCGTTGGTGCCTCGCTCGGCTGGCCCTCCTTCGCCGCTCCGCGCCGCCGCCTTCGCCTTTCCGGCCTCCCATTCCTCTTCGCTGCCTCTCTCCATGGTCCGTCCTTCTTCAATCCCTCCACTTCCGGTGCCTTCTCACCTTGAATTTCAGACCCACCACCCCGACCGAATTCCGGTTGAACCCCAAGTTTCCCGACCCCGCTCCCTTCTCCTGGTTGTGGGAGCGGGGTCGGGAAACGCCGGGGTGGCGTCGGTGGTGTCCGTCGGACGGGGTGGGGGGGGAAGATGAGCAGGAATGCTCGGGAGCTGACGGGGGAGAGCTATCTGGTCTTGGCTCTGAGGGCTGCCCGGACATTCGCCCGATCGAAGAGCCAGGGTTCGAGCCCATTCTCGGGCCACGCTGCGAGCCAATCTCCGCGTGAAAAGGCTCGTCCCGCAATCGATTGCAGGACGCCGTTTGAGAGCTGTTTCTCGAGAGAGCAATGGCTCGACAAAGAAGCGAGGTGCGGTGCTCTGGAAGCCGAGCGCCCGGCGTTCTATTTAGAATCTAGAAAGCCACTTCAGACAAGTCAACGCTTCGCCGGGCATACGGAACCTTCGCCCGGACCTGCCGTTGCGACCGCTCGTGCCCCACGTGGAGGCGGACGTCGTGGTGAACCTGCGACGGCTCGGGAGACCGCTGGAGCGTCGTCGTCGTCCGGCATCCGGACCGGTTCTAAACGTCGCTCGTGGATGGCGGGCCTGCTGGCCAGTCCTCAAGCTGGCCCATGGTCAACTTCTCCGCCTTCATGACGAGCCGGGAGCCAAGACGGAGGTCCCCCGGAAACGCCGGACAGTAGGCCCGCGGACTGATAGGGCAGACGAAGCGATGCCCAGCTCCTGGGCCACCCGGTTCAACCGCTAGGCCGTCTCCGCAGGCAATCGCAGCATCCCCGCGGGCTACGGGCAGGCGACGGCGCATCGCAGTAGGCTCGGGCACTGCACCTCGTCCCGCGCTTGGCTCACGGCGCCGCCGATGCACGATGAAGTGAAGAAAGTGACCTACCCGCTCAATTTCGGACCAGCTGCAGAGCCAGAGCACGTCCTCCGGCAGCCCACGGAGAGTCGATGCGCAAGAGCGGCTCCCCGTCGGCCCTGAGCCCCGCGCCGATGGACGACCGGAATCTCATTCTCGGAGTCCTGGCTGCGCAAGCGGGGTTCGTCACGCCGGCGCAGGTGATGAGCGCGGCCTCGACGCGCATGCTGGCGCGCGACGGCCGGTCCCTGCTCGATCACCTGGTGGACTCAGGCGCGCTGACTCCGGAGCGGCGTGACCTCGTGACGGCCCTCGCCAATGAGGCTCTGGCCGCGAACGGTGGAAGCCCGGAGCGAGTGCTAGAGTCGGTGGACGGAGCGCGGGCCCTGTCCCAAACCCTCGGTGCGCTCGATGTCGACTCCGAGGCGCGAGCACCTTCCTTCGAGGGCGCAGAAGTCATTCCAATCGAGCCGGAGGGAAAGTACTCCCGGCTCGACGAGCTGGGACGTGGCGGCCAGTCCATCGTCTGGCGCGCGCTCGACCGCTTCGTCGGACGGGAGGTCGCGCTCAAGGAGCTCGCCTCGCCGGGGGCGGAAAAGTCCTCGGGAAGCACCCGAGCGGCCCGAGCCCGCTTCCTCCGCGAGGCGCGGCTCACCGCCCAGCTGGACCATCCTGGCGTCGCCACCATCCTCGAGCTCGCCCGGCGTCCAGACGGGACGCTCTACACCGCCCAGACGCTCGTCCGGGGCCGGACGCTCAAGGCTGCGCTGGCCCAGTGCCGGACCTTGAGTCAGCGGCTGGAGCTTCTTCCCCACCTCGTCAACGCAGCCCAGACGATGGCCTATGCCCATGCCCGGTCGGTGGTGCACCGCGACCTCAAGCCCTCCAACGTGATGGTGGGCCCGTACGGCGAGACCGTGGTCGTAGACTGGGGGCTCGCCAAGCGCCGTGGTGACGCCGAGCCGGCGAGCGACACGCCCACCCCCGACCTCGGGCCGGAGCTGACCCAGGCCGGCGTCGCGCTGGGGACGCCCTCGTACATGAGCCCGGAGCAAGCGCGGGGCGATCTCCAGGCCATCGACGAGCGGAGCGACGTGTTCAGCCTCGGGGCGATGCTCTACGAGCTGCTGACGGGAAGACCTCCCTTCCAGGGACTGGACAACGAACAGGTGATCGAGGCGGTGCGCTCCGGGCACATCGTCCCGGTCCGGACGGTCTGTCCGGAGGCGCCGTCGGAGCTGGCCGCCATCGCCGATCGCGCGCTGCGGAGAGACCCCGCCGAGCGCTATCCCGATGCCGCAGCCTTCGCCAGCGAGCTTCTGGCCTACCGGGCCGGTGCCCGCGTGGAGGCCTATTCTTACGGAAGCCTCGAGCTCGCGCGGAAGTTCGTAAAGCGGAACCGCGGGCTAAGCGCGGCCATTGGCGCCTCGGTGCTCATCCTCATCGGCGGTGTCGTGGCGGTGGTGCTCCAGCTGCGACAAGCGCGGGTCAATCTCGCGTCCGCGCTGATCGAGCGTGCCCGGCGCGCCGAGGACGTGAGCGACTGGGCGCGTGCAGCCGCGTACTACGCCGCGAGCCGCGTTCAGAACGACACCGCCGCGGCGCGGTGGGGCATCGCCCTTGCCCGGGAACGGATGCCGGAGCGGGGCAGCGCCCTCACCGGAGGGCCCGGCGCGTTCACCGACGTGGATGTCCTCTCCGACGGAACCGTGGTCGCGCTCGAGGCGCGGCCAAACCTGGCGCGGCTCTACGATGTCGCCAGTGGCCGGAGCTTCTGGACGGCACACATGGAAGAGCCGATCCAAAGCGCGCGGATCACTTCCGGGACAGTCCGTCTTCTCTCCGGCCATGTCGTCCACATCCTGGACGAGCACACGGGGCAGGAGCGCTTCACCTCGGACACCAACCTGGAAAAGCTTTGCAGCAACGGTCCCCCCACGCGCCGAGGTCGGGTCGACCGCCCGGGCGTTCTTCACGTCGAGGGGGTAGAGGGCCCGCCCGTCGAGGTCGCCATGCGCGATGCGTGCGCCATTTCCCAGGACGGCGCTCGAATGGCCGTCCGGGATCTGCAAGGGCTGGTGCGCCTCTGGGACCTCGACGCCCGGCGGGAGATCACCTCCAGGCCTGCGCCGGATGCTCAGGACATCATCTTCACCGCGCACGGGGTGGCACTGGTCCGCTCGGAATCGCTCCAGCTGTTCGGCGGTCCTGAGGGTGACTTCTCGGTCGAGCTTCCTGGTCGGTCCGCGTCGGGGTTCGCCAACGCCCCGGCCGGGCGCGGACTGGTGGTCAGCGCAGACGGGCACCGGGTCGTCGTGGACAGTCCGGCGCTGAACCGGGCCGACGTGGTGGACCTTCGCGACCGCAGCGTCTTCGTGAGCGTGAGCCGCCCTCCCGGCGACCCGAGGTACGCGTTCTCGTCGGATGGCTCGAGGCTCTACGCGGCAGGGTTCTCCGCAGGACGGGCGCTGATTTCATGGAACCTGCGCCGTCCCGACGCGAGCACGAGCGGCTCGGCCGACTCCCGGCTCTACCTGCGTGCCGGGCGCGACCGGTTCATCCTTTTCGAGGTTCATCGTCGGGTGGAGCTGCATGCGGAGGACGGAAGACTTCTCCGAACGCTCGACGTTCCGGGAGCCATGGAGGCGACGATCTCGTGGGACGGGTCCACGCTCGCCTTCTCCTATCCCCATGAAATCGTCGTGCAGCGGGCCAATGATGGACGGGAGCTTGCCCGAGCTTCCTGCGAGCTGTGTCTGGTCCTCTTGCTCTCCGAGAGCGGAGCTCGGGTGGCCGCCTTCTCGAGGGAGCGGCGGCGCGTCTGGGACGTAGATGGGCCCAAGCTCGTTCGCGACGAGCCTCTGGGGGGTACATCGTTGAGTGCTTGGAAGACCCTGTCCCCCCTCGGAGACCGGATGGCCTGGTGCGAGAACGACGGGGTCGGGCTGGAGGACCTCTCGACAGGCAGCCTCAGCCGGATCGCGCTGCCTGAGACGCCGAGAGCGACCGTCATCAGCCCGGATGGCACCCGGCTGGTCGTCGCCCTCCCCGCAAGCTTCTCGGTCTGGAAGTTGCCGCATCTCGAACGGGTCTGGACCGTCCCCAATCCTTCCTCCGTGCCTGCCCTACTCGGATGGTCAGCGGACGGATCCATCGTCACCGTCGCTTACGAGGGCGCAGGCGCGCTCCTGCTGGACGGGCGCACCGGAAAGGCCCTGGCCCGCATCGTCGAGGGTCGCGCCGGCGCGGGGGCTTCGCAGGTGAACGTGCTGCCGAGCCTCCGCCATCGGCTCTCCCGCGGAGGACGCTCCTGGGCGCTCACTCCGATGCCGGGCCCGGACACCACCTCCCCGGCAAACAGTCTCCGCCGTGTGCTCGCCGAAGGCGGCTTCCGGCTCGATGGCGTGGACCTCGAAGTCGTCTCCCCTTGAGCACGGAGGACGGGAACCTCATCTTGGCGAGGGCTGACGGGCCAGGCGCCAGCATTCCTGTGGCCGCTATGTGGCCGTAGCCCAGCGCGACTCAGGCGGACTGCACGGGACAGAGCCGGGCGGGAGCGGAGACGAAGCCGAGAGTTGCCGAGAGCTTGCGCTGGAAGTCGCCGAGACCGTTGGTGTTTCGCTCCCCTCGGGGACCAATTCGAATCCCGTCGGGGACATTCGCAAGCCGGAGATCGATGCGCCCATCGCTGTGCACGGCGGCGTCGACCAACCTCGTCACCTGGTCATGATCGGTGACGTCCGTGCGCACCGCTTGGGCCCGTTCACCTCGGCCGCTCAGCTCCTTCGCGAGGCCCTGGATGCGTTCGACACGCCGTGCACCCGAGCACGACGGTTGCTCCCTCCGTGGAGAGATGCCGCGCCGCCGCCTCGCCGAGGCCACTGCTCGCGCCGGTGATGACAACAACCTTCCCTTGGACTCCCGACATCGCTCCCCAGCTCCCCTCCAGCGCGTCCTGACGGGGAGCGGGAGCGAACCGCTGCTCAAGCGGCCGGCTTCTGGTCCGCGCCGGTCGAGGGAGGCGGGCGCCGGGGGCCGTACTTGAGGTAGTGCCCCACCAGCCCGACGATCACCGCACCCAGCGCCACGAGGCCACCCAGGCGGAGGGGTCCCTTGATGAAGCGCACCGTCTGCGGCACGTGCGGATCCTTGGGAAGGCCGTAGAGCTCGGGCTTGTCGGCGTGCTTGAGGACCGTCACCACGTTCGTGCCACCGACGCCGGGCGGGTCGTAGAGCCCCGCATTGGCGAAGCCTGTCGCTTTCAGCTGCGCCACCCGCCGGTTGCCCAGCTCGACCATGTCCTCCTTGTTCCCGAAGTGCAGGCAGCCGGTTGGGCAGGCCTTCACGCAGGCCGGCTCGAGGCCGATCGAGGTCCGGTCGACGCAGAGCGTGCACTTGGACATCTTCCCGGTCTGGTCCGAGAAGCGGGGAACGTTGAAGGGGCAGCCGGTCTCGCACAGGCGGCAACCGATGCACTCCTGCGTGTTCACGTCGACGATGCCGTTGGAGTACTGCACGATCGCGCCGGGAGCCGGACAAGCCCGGAGGCAACCCGGGTCGGCGCAGTGCATGCACTGGTCCTTCCGCATCAGCCAGGAGAAGTTCCCGTCGATCTCGGCCTCGTTGAAGACGATGAGGTTCCAGTACCTGGCGTGGAGCGAGGGGAGCGTCTGGTAGCTCCCGTCCTGCCGGGTGGGCACCGACGGCAGATCGTTCCACTCCTGGCAGGCCACCTCGCAGGCCTTGCAGCCGATGCAGGTCGAGGTGTCGATGTACTTGCTGACGAACGGCACGCGGCGCAGCCCGCTGGGCTGGCCCCGGAGCGAGGCGGAGGACTGTAGGATCTCGAGGCCTTGGATGGGCATGGGCGGTCCTCAGGTCGTCGAGAGCGGCTCGGCCTTCTCGATCCGGACGAGGAAGCACTTGTATTCGGGAGTCATCGTGTTCGGGTCCCCGACGGTGGGCGTCATCAGGTTCGCGAGCGGACCGCGGTGACCACGTTCGCCGGTGTACCCCCAGTGGAGCGGGAAGCCGACGTGCCAGACCGACTTGCCGTCGACGGTCATCGGCCGGAGGCGCTTGGTGACCATCGCCACCCCTTGGACGGAGCCGCGCGCGGACACGATGCGCACCTGCCCACCGTTGACGATCCCGTTCTCGCGGGCCAGCTCCTCCGGCAGCTCGATGAAGAACCCGGGCTGGACCTGATTCAGCCGGTCGGTGTGCTTGGTCCAGTAGTGGTACATCTCGGTCAGCCGGTAGGTGCTGCAGACGACCGGGTACTCCTTGACGGTCCCGTACCGGTCCTTGTCCGTGGCGAACCGCCGGACGACCGGGTTCGAGGTCACCTTCGGGTGGAGGGGATTGGCGATCGGCGCCTCGACGGGCTCGTAATGCTCCGGGACTGGACCGTCGACGAGCGACGCAGCGAACAGCCGCCCCACTCCCTCGGGCAGCATGATGAACGGCCCGAACTTGCCTGGAGGAGAGTCCGGCGCGATGTCGGGAACGTCACCGACCCAGCGCTGGCCGTTCCAGACGATTCCCGGACGTGCCGGGTCCCACGGTCTGCCCGCCGGATCGGCTGACGCGCGGTTGTACATGATGCGCCGATTCGCCGGCCAGCTGAACGCCCACTGATGGTACATCCCCAGGCCGGAGGGGTCGGCCGTGCTCCGGCGCTGGGCCATGTTCCCGGCCTCGGTGTAGACGCCGGTGTAGAGCCAGAGTCCGCACGCGGTCGATCCGTCGTCCCGGAGCTGACCGAAGTTGTCGAGCTGCTTGCCCGCCGCGACCAGGACCTTCTTCGGCTGCTTGGGATCGCTGGAAGGCTCGAAGACGTCCTCCAGTGCCTTGCCGTTGATCTCCTTCAGGACCTCGCCCAGGTCCGGCGCGGCCGGATTGGTGTAGTCCCAGCTCACGTTGAGGACGGCCTCGGGCAGCGCGCCGCCCTCCTTCCGGTACAGGTCCCGGACTGCCAGGTAGATCCGGGCCAGGATCTCCTGGTCGCTCTTGGCGAGCCCAGGCGGACCGACGGCCTTCCACTTCCACTCCACCCATCGCGCCGAGTTGGTGAAGCTCCCGTCCTTCTCCGCGAAGCCGGTGGCAGGAAGCTGGAAGACCTCGGTCTGGATCTCCGAGGGCGGAGGGCCACCGTAGTCCTTCGGCGCCTTCCAGAAGGTGGCGGTCTCGATCTCGTAGTTCTCGAACACCACCAGCCACTTCAGCTTCGAGTGGGCGGCGACCATCTTCTGGCTGTTGGGCCCGATTGCCACCGGATTCATGCCCGCGGTGATCAATCCCTCCGGACCAGGCTCCTCTCCTCCCGCGCGGGTCGATCTTCCCCGGTACATGTCGTCGAAGATGTAGAGCCAGGAGTGGTTCCCATCGGTCTTGGGCAGCCACGCGTATCCGAAGTCGTTCTCCTTGGTCGCCGCCTTCCCGTAGAGCGACTTGAGCAGCGAGACCATGAACTTCGGGTAGTTCGACCAGTAGTTCATCGAGTGCCACGGCTGGCCGTTGAGCGTCTTCGGCGTGACCTGGTCCAGGTAGGTCTTGAGATCCACGAGCTCGCTCCGCGGCGTCGCCAGGTAGCCGGAGAGGATCTCGAAGGTTCCGCCCAGGTCGGTGGCCCCCTGGATGTTGGAGTGCCCACGAAGCGCGTTGACCCCACCGCCGGGCCGGCCCACGTTTCCGAGGAGCAGCTGGAGCATCGCCGCGGTGCGGATCATCTGGACTCCCACCGAGTGCTGCGTCCAGCCCAGGGCGTAGGTGACGGTTCCCGCACGCTCGGGGGTGAAGGTGGAGGTGACGACCTCCGCCACCTTGAGGAACGTCTCCTTCGGGGTGCCGGTGATCCGCTCCACCGTCTCCGGGGTGTAGCGGTCGACGTGCTTCTTCAAGAGCTGGAAGACGCAGCGGGGATGCTGGAGGGTCGGGTCGACCGCGTAGGCGAGGGTCTTGGGGTCGGCCTCGTAGGCCCAGGACGACTTGTCGTAGCTCCCCTTCGCCTCGTCGAAGCCGCTGAACAGCCCGTCAACGAAGCCGTACTTCTCGCCGATGATGTACGGAGCGTTGGTGTAGTTCTTGACGTACTCCTCGTGGTACCGCTTCTTCTCGATGGCGTAGCGGATGATCCCGCTGAGGAACGCGATGTCCGTGCCCGGCCGGAGCTGGGCGTAGAGGTCGGCGACCGCGGCGGTCCGGGTGAAGCGCGGATCCACCACCACCAGCTTGGCGTTGCGGGTCTTCTGAGCCTCCACCACCCACTTGAAGCCGCAGGGATGGTTCTCGGCTGGATTGCCACCCATGGCGAGCACGACATCGGCGTTCTTGATGTCGACCCAGCCGTTGGTCATCGCACCCCGACCGAACGTGGCGGCCAAACTGGCCACCGTGGGGCCGTGTCATACTCGGGCTTGACTGTCGCGGTAGACCACCCCCAGGGCGGTCATCACCTTGTCCTGGAGGAAATTGAACTCGTTGGTGTCGGTGCACCCGCCGATCATCGCGATCCCAGGCGTGCGGTTGACCACCTGCCCCCTGGCGTTCCTGGCGACGAAGGTGCGGTCGCGGGTGTCCTTGATGTGTCGGGCGATCTTGCCGATCGCCTCGTCCCAGGAGATCTCCTCCCAGCGATCGGAACCGGGCCGGCGAACCTTCGGCACCGTCAAACGGCTGGGATTGATGATGTCGTCCTTGAGGGTGCTGCCCTTCGGACACAGAGTTCCGCGGTTCGTGGGGTGATCGGGATCGCCCTCGACGTGGACCACCGCGGGCGTGACGTTCTTCGCCTTGTCTCCCAGGGTGTGGATGATCACCCCGCACCCGACGGCGCAGTACGGGCAGGTGCTCCGGGTCTCGGTGGTCCGCGCGATCTTGAGCTCGCGCATCTCCGCCCGTGCCTCGGACAGGTCGAACAGCCCGAGACCGACCGCTCCACCCAGCCCCGCCGCCCCCTTCAAGAAGGTTCGCCGCTCGATGTGCATCGGGTGCTCCTCCGCGCTGAGCTGAGCTTCTGACCCTCGTCGCTTCCCTTGTCACGGGGGGCCTCTCGGGGGCGTGCGGCACTGGACCTCGCGGCCAGAGTCGAGGGGACAGGAAGCAGGCGCGAGTGTCGGGAATCCGGCGATCGCCCGAGGCCCCCATGAATCTCGCAACCTGGTCGCGGCAGGCGGATCAGCTGGTGGGCGCGGGGGCCCGCGCTCGCGGCCTCCCTGCGATCCGGCCGGTGAGGACCAGCGCGGCGACCAGCGCCGCGGTGAGCCCGGCGGAGATGGCCACGTCGTCCGCGTGCAGCGGGGTGAGCCTGAACAGCGTCCTCAGCGGAGGAAGGAGGAGCATCAGCGCGAGGACGAGCGACGCCCCGCCGAGGACGGCCCAGAACGCCGGATTGGGAACCCGGAGCGACCGCCACAGACCCGTCGACTGCGCCCGGCTGGCCACGATCAGCCCGAGGCTGCCGAACAGCAATCCGCTGAAGGCGAGGGTCCGGGCGTCGCCCATGCCGCCGTGCTTGTGGAGCCCGATCCAGAAGCCCAGCGCCACGACGGCGAACACCGCCAGACCCTCGAGGAGGCTCCCCAGCACCTGCCGCCGGTCCATCAGCCGCGCCTTCGGGGAGCGAGGGGGTCGGTCCATGATCGCCGGGTCGGCCGGCTCCATCTCGAACGCGATGGAACAGGCGGGGTCGATGATCAGCTCCAGCAGCACGATGTGCACCGGGGTGAGGAGCATCGGCCAGCCGAGCAGGACCGGCAGCATCGCCATCCCTGCGATGGGGACATGGACCGCCAGGACGAAGCCGATCGACTTCTGGAGGTTCGCGTAGACCCGGCGCCCGGCGCGGATCGCACCGACGATGGAGACGAAGTCGTCGTCCAGCACGATCAGGTCCGCGGCCTCGCGCGCCACGTCGGTGCCCCGGCCGCCCATCGCCACGCCGATGTTCGCTGCGCGAAGGGCAGGAGCATCGTTCACCCCGTCGCCAGTCATCGCCACCACCTCGCCCATCGCCTGGAGCGTCTCGACCAGGCGGAGCTTCTGCAGCGGTGCGACGCGGGCGAAGACCCGGGTGTCGGCCAGCGCGGCCTGGAGCTCGCCGTCGGCCAGGGACTCGAGCTGCGCGCCGGTGAGAAGCCGGCCGGCGTCGATCCCCGCCGCTCTCGCGATCGCCAGGGCGGTGCTGGGGTGGTCCCCGGTGATGAGCATGACGCGCACGCCGGCGCGCCGGCATTCGGCGACCGCATCCGCGACACCCGTCCGGAGCGGGTCGGCATAGGCGAGGAGCCCGAGCATTCGGAACGGCAAGCCGCGGAGCCGCTCCGGGGGCACCCCCTGCCCGAGCTCGGCGCGGGCGACGGCGAGCACCCGCAGCCCGCGTTCGGCGAGCTCCCGGACCTGCGCATCGAGGGCGCGGCGCTGGTCGTGGTTCCATCCGGAGAGGTGCGCCACCGCCTCGGGCGCGCCCTTGGCCGCGACGAAGGAACGACCCTCCTTGGCCCGGGCGAAGGCCATCACCGGGAGCTCGGAGCTGAGCGGATACTCCAGTAGCGCCGGGGGCGGGCTGGCCCCGAGCGCCTCGCGCCCGTACTCGACGGTCGCCTGGTCCATCGGATCGAAGCTCTCGCGCGGACAGGCGAGCACGGCGGTCTCGCGGAGCTCGGCCGGGTCCGCAGCGTTCCCAGGCGCACCGGCCAACGCGGTCGTACCCTCGACGACCCGCATCCGGTTCTCCGTCAGGGTGCCGGTCTTGTCCGCGCAGAGCACCGTCGCCGCGCCGAGGGTCTCCAGGGCAGCCATCCGGCGAGCGAGAACGTTCCGCCGGGCCATCCGGTAGGCGCCTAGGGCGAGGAAGATGGTGACCACCACCGGGAACTCCTCGGGCACGAGCGAGATCGCCAGAGTCAGGCCGGCGAGCAGCCCGCCCAGCCAGTCCGCCCGCCCGAGCCCGTAGACGAGGAGCATGCCCACGCAGCATGCCGCCGCGACGAGCGCCACCGCCCGGACCAGCCCGGAGAGCTGCTCGCGGAGCGGGCTCCTGACAAGAGAGATGGTGTCCAGCGCGCGGCCGATGCGGCCGACCTCGGTCCGGGCGCCGGTCACGCCGACGATGGCCTCTCCCCTCCCGCCGACGACCAGGGTGCTCGCGTACACGAAGGGGGTGGGCGCCTCGCCCGGAGCCTCGAGCGCGATGGGAGCCGGGACGGCGCGCTTGCCGACCGGGGTGGATTCTCCGGTGAGCAGCGATTCGTTCACCCGGAGCTCGGTGGCCGAGACCAGGACCGCGTCGGCGGTCACCCTGTCGCCTTCGGCCAGGAGGAGTACGTCCCCGGGGACCACCTCCGCCGACCGGATGCGGACCGCGCGACCATCGCGGCGCACCGACGCCATCGGGCTCGAGAGATCCTGGAGCGCCTGGAGCGCGCGCTCGGTCTTGCCTTCCTGGAGAAGGCTGATGCCGACCACCAGCAGCACCGAGGCCCCGAGCAGCGCCGCCTCCGAGGGCTGACCGAAGGCGACGTAGGCTCCGGCGCAGGCGACGAGGAGGAGCACCATCGGCTCGCGCAGCACGTCGAGGAGCGTTCGCCACCAGCGGGAGCGCTTCTCGGTCGCGAGGGCGTTGGGACCCACCTCCCGGAGCAGGCGGCGCGCCTCCTCGCTGCCCAGGCCCGGATGCGCTGCCACGTCCACCTCTCCCTCTGCAGTGCGCCGAGGATCCGTAACTCGCACCGGGGAGGGCGCAATCGGGCGCGACGCGCAAACCTTGCGCGTCGCTGGGTCAGTCGTCCTCCTCGTCCCCGGCGCTGCTCTCGCTCGTCACCGCCGGCCCGCGCTCTCCCTCTTCGGCTCCAGCGGGTGTGCCGATCATGATTCCCGCATGGACGAGCGCACCGCCACGATGACCGGCCTGGACGGCGAGCCCGAGCATCACCACCTACGCAGCCACGGGGCCGACGGAGGACACTGGCCGATCCTGAGGGGCTCAGACCGGCCGCGGATGACCGAGCTGACCCGGCGGGCACTCGAGGGCTGCCCGGTCCCAGCGCCCGAGCGTCGCGGCGGCCTCGTACGTGGTCCGGAGGAACTCCAGCAGCTTGGCCTCGGGGTCCTTCGCGCTCCGGACCGCCGCGTAGGGCAGGAGGAACTCGCCGAGCTTCGGGTCGAAGCCTGCCTCGGCCGGAGCGACGGCGGCCTGGCCGAAGCCCTCGGGCGAGGGGTAGGCATAGGAGTAGAAGGCCGCCTCGTCCGCGCCCGAGCCGCCCGGCCAGAAGCCGGCGGAGGAGACCTCGTGGCTGTAGGCTTCGCGGGTCACCGCGTCGGGCAACCCGGGCACGCCTCCGGGGTGCCTCGGGGCCGTCCTTCCCGAGAACCGGGTCACGGCGAGGTCGAAGCTCCCCCAGAAGAGGTGGACCGGCGTGGCCTTGCCGAGGAAGGAGGTCCGGAACCTCTTGAAGACGCGGTCCACGTGCACCAGGGCGCCGAAGAAGCGCCGGACGGCGTCCCCGTCGTAGGGGCGCGGCGCGGTGTCCTCGGGGAAGGGCACCGCGCCCGGAATCTCGTTGGGATGGGGATCGAGCGTGGCCGTGCCACCGAGCCAGCGGACGAGGTGGAGGACGCGGGCGTGGAAGTCGGCGATCGAGCCGGGGCCGAGCGGGAAGCGTCCCGCGCGACCGTCGGCCGCCCGCCCCACCACCGCATGGTCGAGCAGGTCCAGGGAGAGGTCGATCGCTCCCGGACCGTCCGGCACCGGCGACGTGGTGAGGCCCCACGCCGTCAGGTAGAGCGTTGCGTGCCAGGAATGGTTCAGCCACGGGGTGTGCGCCAGGCGGTACTTGCCGAGCACCTGCGCCTGGAGGTGAAGCGCGGCGCAGGTCTCCTTCCAGGCGGCGTAGGGAATCTCTGGCCAGGGAGCTTGCATCGGTGCCTCCGAGGAGAGGTCAGGCCACGCGGCGCCAGCGCAGCGTCCGGGTGACGGGTGTGCCGTCGGCCGAGGCCGTCCCGAGCTGGATGACCAGCTCGTCGCCGGTGATGCGCATCGATCGGGTGACGACCAGACCCACGTTCTCCGGCGCGAGCGCGCCAAGCAGGCGCTGGGTGACGGTGCCCGCGCCGTCGTCCACGGCGTAGCTGCCGAAGTACGCGTCGTATCCCCCCACGGCGCGGCTGTTGTTGGGGCCGGAGGCTGCGGGCGAAGCGCCCTGCCCTCCGGTCCGGTCACGCTTCATGAACTGGGCCGCGAAGTTACCGGCGCGGTCGTAGAAGAGAAGCGCCTCCGGGTCCGCGCCGAGACCGGGGTCGACGCGGCGCTCGCCGGCGGCGGTGCGATCCTCGCGGCTGAGGAGGCGCCAGGTTCCCGGGAGCGATTGCGAGAGCGGAGGTCCGTCCATGCGGGGGCGCACGGTGCGCCATCCCCGTGCGCGCGGCAAGCCTCTCCCGGAGGGGAAGGCTCCGCTCAGCGGGTCACGTCGACGTCGTACGTCCCGGCGCTCGAGGTGGCCGTGTCGGTGATGTGCGTGGTGCCGGCCTTGCCTCGCCTGCGTGCTTCCCGGCACCCGGCGCCCTAGTAGCGGACGTGCAAGCTGTCGAGCGACGGGAGCATCGCCGGGTGGATCTCGTGCCCGAAGAAGCCGGCCTGCACCGCCGGATCCTTCTCCATCCATGCCCTTGCCTCCTCCGCCGAGGAGGCGGCGAGGACGGCGATGCCGAAGTACTTCCCCTCGTCGGCGAACGGACCGGCCAGGCGCATCTTCTTCTCCGAGATCATCTTCCGGATAAAGGCCAGGTGCTTGGGGAGGAGCGCGGCGTGCTCGAGAGTGTCTCCGCCCACGAACTTCGGCCCGGCGACGAGGAACGCGACGTAGTACTGCCGCATGTCCTTCGGCACGTCCATCATCGGGGGCGGCTTCGATTGACCGACGGCCCAGGCCGCCCCCGCAGCCAGAAGACAGGCCACCGACGCTGCAACCGCTCGACGTCCCATGCGCCCTCCCATGACATGTGAGCTGATGGTTACCCGTTATCTCCCCGGGCGTCAACGGCGAGGCCGTGGAGGGTATCCCGCCCAGCCGCCGTAACAAGCTCGGATCACCCCGCCGGGGACCCGCCGACGCCCGGCACTGCTCGACCGCCCTGGTCCGGTGCGCAATCGGTATCTGCTTCCACACCCGAGCCATCAGCCGGCGGACGCCCTCCTCAGCCAGAGGAGCCGTGCGTCGACGAGCCACCTCTCCACGGCGTCGGCGTTCGGGCTCTCCGCAGGAAGCGGGCTCTCCTCGGCCGCCCGCTGGAGCAGCGCGAACACCTGGCCGATCTGCTGCGCCCAGGCCTCGCGGAGTACCGCCGGGAACTCGGCGCGTTCCCCTTGCCGCTTCTGGTCCACGAGGGCCGTCGCCTCTCCCAGCCCGTACCGGTCCAGGAGACGGGTGAGGTCGGTGACGATTTCCCCCTCCCTCGGCACGTGCACGCCGGTGGGCGCCGTCCGGAGCACGTAGAGGAGCTTCTGCCGAGAGCGAACGGTAGAGCTGCTTGACGTAGGTCTTCGCCCGGAGGAGCGCATCCTCCTCGGTCGGCGCGCCGCGAGGGGAGATCCGCGACAGCCGTCGAGCGACCCCGTCCAGATCGGGCGGCGGCGTCTCCTTGAGCCAGGTCAGGACCTCGTCCCGGTGCTCCGCCAGCCGCTGCGTCGCGGAGAGCTTGTGAGCGCGTATCGTCCGAAGCTGCCGAACATCAGCCGGGAGGCCCGCGAGCCCCCAGGCCCGGCTCCCCACGACGGCCTCCAGCACCACGCAGGGGCGCAGCGCCTGCCACGCCGCCTCGCGCCGGTGAGCGTACTCCAGCTGCCCTCCCTTCCGCGGCGCGAGCTCGTCGCGGGCGTACCAGATCTCCCCCACCCCGGTGACGAGCACGTCGAAGCCCCCATCGCGCTCGCGGACCACCCGGCCCACCAGCCCCTGCGGCACTCGCCGAGCCGAGCGTCGTCCGCTCCACCCGGGTGGTCACCTCGGTCCCGTGCGGCAGCGGGACGCGAAGGGGATCCAGCTCCGCGAGGCCGCCGAACCGCTTGCTCATGCGCGAAAAACCGTCGCCCTGCCGATTCGCGGCGCCAGGCGACGACGATAGACTGCGCCCCCCGTGCGACGCATCCTGGTGCTCCTCGTCCTCTCCGCCGCCTGCGCCGGCGACCCGCCCCCACCGGCTCCGTCGGTGGCGAAGACGGTCTTCGCGCCGCGGCCGGAGCTGCTGGTCGCGGGGACGGGAGCGATGACTCCGCTGGCCATGGCGCTCGCCCGCGAGGCGTCCGCCGGGACGGGGATGCGGGTCCGGGTCGAGCCGAGCATCGGCTCGGGCGGGGGCATCGCCGCGACGCGGGATGGCGCCGTCGACCTGGGCCTGGTCTCACGCCCGCTCCGGGCGGACGAATCCGGCGGCCTCGAGCGGGTGGATCTCGCCCGAGACGCGGTGGTGCTCGCCGCCGCGCCCGACGTCCCGGTGGACGACCTCTCCACCGATGATCTGCACCGCCTCTACCGTGGTGAGCTGCGAGGCCTGACCGTGCTCCTCCGCGACGAGGCCGAGTCGGCGAACGCGGCGCTCGAGGCGAACTATCCCGGCCTGGCCGAGGAGCGTCGCCGTTCGGCCGCCAGCGGCAGGGCGCGGGTGCTGGACCACGACGACGCGATGGCGATCGCGCTCGCCACCGTTCCGCGCTCGGTGGGGGTCTTTTCCTCGGCGGCGCTCCGGTCTCCCCTTCGCGCGCTCCGCATCGACGGCGTCCTCCCCTCGGCCGAGGCGGTGGCCCACGGGAGCTGGCGGCCCGTGCGGACCCTGGGCGTGGTCTTCCGGCCCGAGCGACGCGACCGGGTGGCTCCCTTCCTCGCCCTGGCCACCTCCGAGCGTGCCCGCCTGACGATGCGATCGCTCGGCTACCTCCCCCTGGAGCCCGCCCGATGATCACCGTGGCGCTCCGGCGGCCCTTCGCCCGCCGCCTCCTGCCGCTGGTGCTCGTCGCCAGCGGGCTGTTCGCGGTGGCGGTCCCCCTCGCCCACCACGTCGACGAGCGGAGCCGGCTGGTCGCCGCAGCCCGGGAGCATGGCGAGCGCGCGGCCCACGTCGTCGCCGAGACCATCCGCGACCGGCCCCTGCTCTGGCGCTACGACGCCGCCAAGCTCTCCGGACGCCTGCGGCTCGAGGGGCTCCTGACCGCACCGCTGGTGGTGCGAGACCGCGAGAACCGCCCCGTCGATCTTGGCGGAGCCGCACCCGACACGATCGCCTGGGCCCGGGTTCCCGTGGAGGTCGATGGCATCCAGCTGGCGACCGTCTGGGCCGGCGCCCCGCTCGGACCGCTGTGGCATGAGTCGCTCCGGCTCGCCGCCGGGTGCTTCCTCCTGGCCTCGCTCCTCGGCGCCGCGCTCTTCCTCTTCCCGGTCCGGACCGTGGCCCGGGCCGAGGAGCGCATCGCGGCGCTGCTCGCCGAGCGGCGCGTCGCGCTCCAGGACGAGGAGCGGCGCCGGATCGCCCGCGAGCTCCACGATGGCGCGGGGCAGGCGCTCACCGCGGCCAGGCTCCAGCTGCTGGCGCTCCGCAAGCGCGGGCTCGCCTCCGAGGATGCCGCCCGCGTCGAGCACCACCTGGACGAGGCCCTGGAGGAGGTGCGCCGCTCGACCTCGGCGCTCATCCCCGCGCCCCTCGCCGCCCTGGGATTCCTCGGCGCGCTCCGCACCCACTGTGCGACCTACGCCCGGGCCACTGGGCTGGACATCTCGCTCGAGTTGCCCGAGCAGCTTCCCGAGCTGCCGGCACCGATGGCCGCGGGCCTGTACCGCATCGTCCAGGAAGCGCTCCACAACACCGTCCGCCACGCCGGCGCCGGCCGGGCCTCGGTCCGGGTGAGCCGTCTCGAGGGCGCGCTCGCGCTCGAGTTCGACGACGACGGGCGGGGTTTCCCGGACCAGGCCAGCTCGCAGTCGATCCGCGAGCGGGTCGCCGGGCTCGGCGGGGCGGTCGACTGGCCCGAGCCGGGCCGGGCGCACCTCCGGGTGCGGGTTCCTTTCGCGGGGGTGGCTGCATGATCCACGTGGTGGTGGCAGATGATCACGCCGTCGTCCGCGCGGGAGTCCGCGCCGTGCTCGCCTCGGAGCCCGATCTGGAGGTGGTGGCAGAAGCCGCGGATACGGACACCACGCTCGCCGCGGTGACCGCCCACCGTCCGGAGGTCCTGCTCCTGGACTGGACGCTTCCCGGCGACGGCCGCGAGGCGCTCAGCCGCGTCCGGAGCGAGGCCCCCGGGACGCGGGTCTGCGTCCTCTCCATGCACCAGGACGGGGCCACCGTCCGCGAGGCACTGGGGGCCGGTGCGCTGGGGTACGTCGTGAAGGGCGCGGGCATCGAAGGTCTGGTGACCGCGGTTCGGTCAGTCGCCGGCGGCCAGCGATTCCTCGATCCCGCCGCCGAGAGCGGGCTCACCGGCGGCCCGGTCTCCGTGGACGACGACTGGGAGCGGCTCACCCCCCGCGAGCGGCTGGTGCTCCGGCGCGTGGCCGAGGGGCGCACGAACCGGGAAATCGCCACCGAGTTGTCGCTATCCCCCAAGACGGTGGACACCCACCGGACGAACCTGATGCGCAAGCTGGGCGTGCACGACGCCCAGGCGCTGGCGCGCTTCGCCGTGCGCCGCGGGCTGCTCTAGGAGCCGGGCCGGATCGCGACTCGGGTGTCCACCCGATTGTCTCCTCGCGCGGGGCCCCTGGACGATGTGTCCATCCTGCCACGCCTCGTCCTGCTCGCCGCGCTCACGTTCGCGACCGCCACCCTGGCACAGGAGGCGGGTGGCTACTCGGCCGGGCCGAGCCTCGGCTCACCGGACTACCAGACCACCGTCAGCGCCCCCCGGATGAAGTCGCCGGTGCAGACCCAGGACCGGGTCTTCGGCACGAGCCGCTTCTGGAAGCTCGACCCCGGCCGCTACGAGGTCGAGGTGTGGTGGGACCAGAAGTTCAACCGGGACGAACCGAACGTCGCCCTCCTGCAGCTGGAGATCGAGATCGGTCTCACCCCTCACATCCAGCTCGACCTCTACCAGAACTTCATCCTCTCCAACGGCCAGTTCGACGTCGAGGGCAACCAGTTCGAGATGCGCTACGCCTTCGCCTCCCAGTACAACGAGATCTCCTGGAACCCGGTGCTCTACCTCGAGTGGCACCCCCGGAAGCAGGCCCAGGACCGCGCCGAGGTCCGGCTGCTCATCGGAGGCGACCTCCCGGCAGCGGGGCTCTGGGCGGTGAACCTCTTCTTCGAGGGCAACGTCGACTACTTCAAGGCGTCGTACGCCGAGGGATTCGACGGCGAGATGGGGGCCACCGCCGCGGTGAGCTTCCCGGTGCTGAAGGACGTGCTCCGGCTCGGCGCCGAGCTCCAGGGGGGCGTGGACCAGCACGGCAGCCCGCGCTTCTACGCCTCCGGCTTCCTCGGGCCCGACCTCCTCCTCACCTACCGGCCCGCCGGACTCAAGCTCACCGCGACCGCGCTCTTCGGTCTCTTTCCGGAAGATCCGCGGGTTCGACTGTTGGTCATCGCCGGGTGGCAGTTCTGAGGCGTTGCGCCCGGGCTGACGCCAGGACATGGAACGCTCCGGAGGAGCCACCGACCGTGCCCAGCAAGTCCCCGCCCAAGCCGAAGCGGCCGCCTCCCGAGCGCCACGTGCACCAGGACGAGGAGGTGGACGAGGCCTCCGAGGAGTCCTTCCCGGCCAGCGACCCGCCGTCGTGGAGCCCGTCCACGCCCGGCACGGACCTCCCGCCGCCCCTGCCCCCGCGGACCCCGCCGGGTCGCTGAAGGTGCGACACGTTTGTTGCGGCGAGGCGCGAGCTTTCCGTCGCGCGTGAAGTCGATTCCTTGGGGTCTCCCGGGGTTCCGCTAGACTCGGTCCTCCATGAAGTTCACCCCGCTCGACATCCGGCAGAAGCGCTTCGAGACCTCCTTCCGCGGCTACGCCGCCCGAGACGTGCAGGGGTTCCTCGAGCTCCTCGCCGCGGAGTTCGAGGACGTGGTGAAGGAGAACATCGGCCTCAAGGAGGAGCTCCGCCGCACCCAGGTGGAGCTGGAGCGGCACCTCGAGCGCGAGCGTGCCCTGCAGCAGACGCTGGTGACCGCCCAGCGCGTCTCGGAGGACCTCCGGGACGCGGCGAAGAAGGAGGCGGAGATCGTCGTCGCCGAGGCCGAGCTCCAGTCCGAGAAGATCGTCCACGCCGCCCACCAGAAGCTGGTGCAGGTGGTCGACGACATCAACGAGCTCAAGCGGCAGCGGGCCAGGTTCGAGTCCGAGCTGCGGGCGCTGGTCGCCGGCCATCTCAAGCTGCTCGAGTCGGTGCTCCCGCCCGACGCCGAGGCCCCGGTACGCGTGGACGACAACGTCTCGTTCCTCGCGCCGAAGAAGGCGGGCACGCCGTAGCGGGTCCCCTCCGGGAGGTCGCCGGCGCGGTCGAGCTGTCGATCCGGGTGAAGCCCCGTGCGTCGCGCCCGGGAACGGGCGCCGTCCGCGAGGGAGCGCTCGAGGTCCGGGTGGGTGCGCCCCCGGTGGAGGGTGCCGCCAACGACGAGGTGGTGGAGCTCCTGGCCCGGACGCTCGACCTCCCCCGCCGCGCCTTCAGCCTCGTCTCCGGCGAGCGAGGACGCCTCAAGCGGATCCGCATCGAGGGCCTGTCACTCGTCGAGGCCCGCACGCGGCTCGGGCTCGACGGCTGAGCGCGTCTCCCTACGCCGCGAGGCCGACCGGGATCTTGAACTCGAAGCGGGTGCCCTTGCCCGGCGCGCTCTCGACCCGTACCGAGCCGCCGTGCTCGTCGGCGATCTGCTTCACGATGGAGAGACCGAGTCCGGTCCCCTCCGGCCGCCCGGCGGTGGTGAAGGAGGTGAAGACCCGGTCTGCGATCTCCGGCGGGAGGCCGGGGCCGTCGTCCTCGAAGCGGAGCACCAGGTCGTCCTCCTCGCGATCGATGCTGAAGAGGAAGTTGCCACCGGTGGGCATGGCCTCCACCGCGTTGCGCGCGAGGTTGAAGACCACCCGCCGGAGCTTGCCCTCGTCGAAGCGGGCCGGACCGGTGTAGCGCGGGACCACCGAGAGGCGGACCGGGCTCTTCTTGAACTCCTGGCGGAGGTAGGCCTCGGTCTCGGTGGCGAACTTCTGGAGGTAGACCTTGCGGATCAGCAGCTCGCGCTCGCCCCGGGCGAAGGCCAGGGTCTCTCGCATCATCGCGTTGAGGTGCTCGAACTGCTTGTCCACCACCGTGGCGTACTGGATCCGCTGCTGCTCGTCCGACTCGGTGGCCATCAGCTCGGTGTAGCCGCTGATCACCGTGAGGGGGGTGCGGAAGTCGTGCACCACCCCGGACAGCATCTGCCCGATCGCCGCCAGGCGCTCCCGCTGCTCGGCCTCGTCGCGGCTCCGGCGCACCTTGATCGCCCGGCCGGCCTGGCCGGCGATGAGGGTGGCCAGCCGCTCGTCGCTCTCGGTGAAGCCCCCGGGCTTGTTCAAGAGAGCCAGCGCCCCCACCACGCCCTCGTCCACGGTGATCGGGACCGAGAGCACCGCGTCGGCACGGACGTCGAGACGAGCGGGAATGGCCGGGTCGTGCGCCGGGTGGTCGCCGGCACGGGCGACCCGCACCGTCTCGCCGGTCCTGGCGACGTGCCCGACGATGCCCTGTCCCGGCTTCAGCTTCACGGTGACCAGGGACTCGGCCTTCTCGCCGACCACGGTCTTGAAATAGAGCATCCCGTGCTGCTCTCCCGGCTCGGCGAGGAAGATCGCCGCCGCGGTCGCTCCAACGGTGGGAGCCACCCGGGCCAGAAGGACGTCCATCAGGTCGCTCTGCTTCTCCGCGCTGGAGACCGCCTTCTCGGTCTCGAAGAGGAGGTCCAGGTCCTTGAGGGCGTTGGAGAGATCGGACTTCGCCTTGCGCAGCACCTCGTTCTGGGCGCGCAGCTCCTCGTAGAGCAGCACATTGTCCAGCACCGCGGCGATCTGGGTGGCCACCGCCTCGACCAGCGCCAGGTCCTCGGCGCTGAAGACGTTGGTCTTCCGGTTCAGGACCTCGAGCACGCCGAGGATCCGCCCGCTCACGTGCTTGAGCGGTACGGCGATCATCGACTTGGTGACGAAGCCGCTCATGCGGTCGATGTTGGGATGGAAGTGCGAGTCGGTGTAGGCATCGCCGAGCAGCAGGCTCTGCCCGGTCGCCATCACGTGGCCGGCGATGCCGGTGCCCAGCGGAAGGCGGATCTCGTCCAGGCCGCCGCCGCGGAGGACGCGGCTCCACAGCTCCTGCTTCTCGGCGTCGAGCATGAAGAGCGTGGCCGCCTCGGCCTGCAGCAGCGAGCTGAGCCGGTCCATCACCGTCCGGAGCAGCGCATCCACATCGCGGACGGACGACAGGAGCGTCGCGATCTCCAGGACGGCGGAGAACCGCTCCGCCTGACGCAGCACCGCCGATTCGAGCTCCTGCAGCTTGTCGGTCAGACCGCTGAGCAGTCCGGCCGGGCTGACGGGCTCCGTCGCCTTGACTCGATCCGCCATCGTTCTTCCGGGTGTGGGACTCTACACCAGGAGCGGAGGACAGGCCTCAGAGTGTAGCGGCCAGCCGACACGCCCCGGTGCAATTCGCACCCGGGAGCCGCCGGAGCGCGTCCTGGCGATCAGTGGGCGTCCGCCCAGCTCTGACCCACACCCACCTCGACCTCCAGCGGGACCCGGAGCTGCGCCACGCCCATCATCGACGCCCGGGCCAGCTCCACGGCCTGCTCCACCTCCTCCTCCGGCGCCTCGAAGAGAAGCTCGTCGTGGACCTGGAGCAGCATCCGGGTGCGCAGCCCGGTCTCGTGCAGCCGGTGGTCGATGCGGAGCATGGCCATCTTGATGAGGTCGGCGGCGGTCCCCTGGATCGGCATGTTGATCGCCGCCCGCTCCGCGGCCTGCGCCGTGGCGCGGTTGCTGGAGTGGAGGTCGTCCATCAGCCGCCGCCGTCCGAACAGCGTCTCCACGCTGCCGGTCCGCCGGGCGCGCTCCACCGTCTCCTCGAGGTAGCGCCGGATACCGGCGTAGCGGGCGAAGTATCGGTCGATGATCGACGCCGCCTCCTCGTGGGGGATGTCCAGGCGGGTGGACAACCCGTGCGGAGACAGGCCGTAGGCGATGCCGAAGTTCACCATCTTCGCGACGCGGCGCTGATCGGCGGTCACCTCGCCCGGGGTCACGCCGAAGACCTCGGCCGCGGTGCGCTGGTGCACGTCCTCGCGGGCCTGGAACGCGGCGAGCAGCCCCGGGTCCTCCGAGACGTGAGCCAGGATGCGCAGCTCGATCTGGCTGTAGTCGGCCGAGACCAGCTTCCACCCCCGCTCGGCCACGAAGGCCCGGCGGATGGCCCGGCCCACGTCGGTGCGGACCGGGATGTTCTGGAGGTTGGGGTCGGAGCTGGAGAGCCGCCCGGTGGCGGTCGCCGCCTGGTGGAACGTGGTGTGGAGCCGACCGTCCGGGCCCACCAGCGGAACCAGCGCATCGAGGTAAGTCGTCTTGAGCTTGCTCAGCGTCCGGTACTCGAGCAGCGCGCGGGGCAGCGGGTGCTTCTCGGCCAGCTTCTCCAGCACCTCGGCGTCGGTGGAGGGGCCAGTCTTCCCCTTCTTGAGCACCGGGAGCGCGAGGTCGGTGTAGAGGACCTGCGCCAGCTGCGCGTTGCTGTTGACGTTGAAGACCCGGCCGGCCAGGGCATGCAGCTGCTGCTCCTGGGTGATGCACTGGGCGTCCACGTCGCGCGACAGGTCCGCCAGCACTGCCAGGTCGACCTTGATGCCGTGCCGCTCCATGCGGGTGAGCACCGGCACCAGCGGCAGCTCCAGCTCCCGGGCCAGGCCGGTGAGCTTCGCCGACTCGATGTCCCGCCACAGCCCCGGGGCCAGCCGCTCCACCGCCTGGGCCCTCTGGCCGAACGCCTCGGCGACCTCCTCGGGTGGCCGGTCGGCGAGCCCGCTTCCCGCCCGCCGGGCCGCGGCGGCGTCGTAGGGCACCGGCAGCTCGAGGTGGAGCCGCTCCCGGGCGAGGTCCGCCAGGGCGTGCTCGCGGCGGGAGGCATTGAGCAGGTAGGACAGCAGCTCCACGTCGGCCGCGAGGCCCTGCAGCTCCAGCCCGGCGCCCAGCAGGAGCAGGGAGAGCGCCTTGGCATCATGCGCCTGCTTCTCCACCCGCGGGTCGGCGAGCACCGGGCCGAGCAACGCCCGTAGATCCGCGAGGGGCAGCCGGCGCGCTCCCAGCCCATGGTGGTCCAGGGAGACGTAGGCCGCGGTGTCCCCGGCGGCGACCCCCAGCCCCACCAGGGGCGCGGTGGCCGGAGCGCCATCGTGGGCCGGGACCAGCGCCACCCGCCCGTGCGCCCGGATGGCCTCCACCAGCTGCCCGAGGGCCTCGCGGTCGGCGACCACCGCGGACTTCCCCATCGGGCGTGCGGCGGCGGCCTCTGGGCTCTGCGGCATCTCCTGGAGGAGGCGGTAGAACTCGAGCTCGGTGAACAGCGCCCGGGCGCGCTCGCCGTCGATGGGCTGGCGGACGAAGCGCGAGACGTCGGTCTCCACCGGCAGGTCGGTGCGGAAGGTGACCAGCTGCTTGGCCCGTCGCAGCGTGTCCCGGTTCTGCTCGAGCGCCTCGCGGATCTTCGGCTTCTTGACCTCGTCGAGCCGGTCGAGCAGCGCCTCCACGCTCCCGAACTGCTGGATGAGCTCGGTCGCGGTCTTCGGGCCGATCCCCGGCACCTTGGGCACGTTGTCGATGGGGTCTCCCATCAGCGCCAGGTAGTCGCGCATTTGGGAAGGCTCGATGCCCAGCCGGTCCCGCACGTCGCGGGGGCCGGTCTGTACGTCTCTCATCGGGTCGTACAGCGAGACCCGGTCGTCGACCAGCTGGATGAAGTCCTTGTCGCCGGTGACGATGAGCACGTCGTACCCCTGCGCCTTCGCCGCCAGGGTCAGGGTACCGATGACGTCGTCCGCCTCCCAGCCGGCGTACTCGAGGACCGGCACGCGGAGGGTGTCGACCACCTGGCGCACCAGCTCGAACTGGTGCGGGAGGTCCGGCGGGGGGCCTTCGCGGTTGGCCTTGTAGGCGGGGTCGATCTCCTGGCGGCCGGTGCGGCTCTCCTTGTCGAAGGCCAGCGCGACGTGGGTGGGCTTCATCTCCCGCAGCGTCTTCAGGAGCATGCGGGTGAAGCCGTAGACCGCGTTGGTCGGCAGACCCCGGCTGGTGCTCAGGTTGGCGATGGCGTGGTAGGCGCGGAAGACGAAGCCCGACGCGTCGATCAGCGTCAGGACGGGACGGGAGCTGGGCATGACCTCGAGCGGACCCATAACGTCCGGGTCCGACCCGTGAGGCTCACCCTAGCGCAGCACGAGCTTGATCTTCTCGTTGCAGATGAAGAACTCGTCTCCGTCCTCCACCTGCTTGCGCTTGATCCGCTGCTTGTTGAACCAGGTGCCGTTCGAGGAGCCCAGGTCCTCGATGTAGTAGGCGCCCTCGTCCCGGACGATGACCGCGTGCTCGCGGCTCACCTTGCCGGAGTTGATGATGAAGTCGCAGTGCTTGCCCCGGCCGATGACGAACCGGTCCTTGGCGATGCGGTCCAGGGCGCCATTCTCGGCCATGAGGTACAGCTGGCCCCCTGCCCCGGAGCGCTCCTCGTCCTCGGGGAGCGGCCGGTCGAGGATGTCCAGCGGGTCGTCCGGGGTTCCGTCCGGGGCTCCGGTGTCCACCTCGCCGAGCGCGGCCAGGTCGTCGAGGTCGCCCTTGCCGAGGATGGGGGTCCCGATGGTGGGGGCCACGGCGTCGGTGGACGGGGTGCTCCGGAGCGGAGCGGTCCGGGCGGGCCCGGCGGCCGCGACCCGATGGTTCAGCGTGGGCTGGGCAGGAACCGGGGTCCTGCGCCGGCTGCTCACCTCGAGGAAGCCGTTGAGGCGGGCGAACATGAACAGGGCCTGGTTGATGAGCCCGTCGCGCTCGCTGCCCATCTGCCGCGCCATCTCCTCGAACGCCTCCCAGAGGTGGTCCGGGATGGCCACCTTGCGAACGGGATGTGGCGGGTTGAAGTCACCCATGGCGCGCACGCCCTGGGAGGCTACCACGGTCAGTAGTGGATCCCGATGTCTTGCGCGACGTTGGGGGCGCTGAAGGTGACGGTGGTGGGAGAGAAGTCCAGGATCACGTTCCCTGGCGGATACAGGACGAACACCCGGTCGACGCCAGCGTTCTGGATCAGGGGGTAGATCTCCCGCTGGTAAACCGCCAGTGCCCCGGGGAGGTTGAGGCCCGCCACCCCCAGGGTCGCCGAGTCGATGCTCACCCCCGCCGGCGTGTAGCCGTTCAGGAAGATGATCTCGTACCCCGATCCGCGGAGCGCATAGACGTCGCCACCGCGGAGCACGTCCTCCACCCCGGCGTCGGAGGTCCCGTCGGGGTACTGGACGATGTCCTCCAGAGTGAATGAGAGGCCATCGGACGGCAGGGTCGCCGCCGAGTAGCCGGCGTCGGCGCTCGGCCTCCAGAACCGGAGGAACTTGGGGTTGGAGCTCGCCCCGGCGGCGAATTTCGAGAGGCTGCCCTTGGGCGGGTTGGCGACCCGGCCGAGGTACCCCGAGCTGACCCCGTTCACGGTGAACGCATGCTGGGAGAGGCCACTGCTCCGGAGGTTGTAGGAGTACGGGTCGGGGCAGCTGTCGATCGTGGCCGGGGTGCCGTCGGAGAGCGCGGCGACGATCCCGCCGTCGATGCCACCGTCGAGGTTCTCTGCCAGGCCGAACTTGCTGCTGACCAGGTACAGCCCGCCGAGCGGCCCATCCCACAGGAGGCCCCCGTCGGGCGTCGCAAGGATGGGGAAGCCGTAGGGGCACTCGGTTCCGGTGGAGTCCACGGGGACGATGATGTCGCCCGCCTCGGCGAAGCCTTCCTGGACCAGCGTCCGGTTGTTGATCGAGATCGGCCAGCCCCCGTCCCGCACGTCTCCCAGGCCGGCGTCCAGCGGCTCGAAGGCGATGCTGCCCACGATGCCCTCGTAGAGGACGAAGACGGTCTCGCTGTAGGGCCAGATGCCCTGCGCCACCTGGATGTTGGTCGGCCCGCCCCGGAACGTCGCCGTCGCCCCGTTGTTGAGGACCGGGGTCATCGACTGGATGACGGGGTTGTTGGGCGCGAAGTTGATCTGCCGGAGCGTCATCGCGTCGAAGGCGTAGATCTGCGCGGCGGGGATGCTGTTTCCGACGCCGCTCAGGGTGACGAAGCCCAGCAGGCCGTACTGCAGCTCGGCGCCGCTGACGTAGAGCGCGATGCCGTTCGCCTGGATCGCGACGTCCTGGATGATGCCCACCAGGTCGCTGTTCCCGAAGCGGACGGGCAGCATGCGGTTGGCGTCGCGGCGCACACCGCCATCGAAGAACTCCGGCGCTCGGAAGTAGGTGTCACCGGCCTGGAAGTTCCCGAAGCCGCCGTCGATCGGGATGGGCATCCCGGCGTCGTCGAGAACGTCCCGGGCGTTGTCGAAGCCATCGATGGCCACCGGGAAGACGGTAGCCGTCCCCCCGTCCGGCAGGGTCTTGGGTGCCGGCCGGTCCAGGTCGACCGCGAGCACGCCCACGCAGTCCAGGTTCCCGCCGCAGGACGACTCGTCGAGGATGGCGAAGACCCGGGTGCCGGCGTCCAGGATCACCGACTCGGTGCCGCCGTCCACCGTGCCGTCGGGAAGGATGGCGGGGTTGCTCCCGGTGAAATCGATCTGCACCACGTTTCCGTGAGTGACCATCCGCTTCACCGGATAGCTCTGGGCGACCGTGGTGTCGGGGTTGAAGACCAGCGGAAACGGGCTGGCGGTGAAGCCGCCCTGCGCCGGGTCCACCAGGGTGATGACCCCCTCCTCGCTCAGGTTCCCGGTCCGGAACACCGGTGGGGCCAGCAGCCGCGAGGCCACCACCACCCTCCGTTCCTCGGGGTCGGGGGGCATGCCCGGGTGCTGCACCGTGGGGAGGGCGAGCAGCGCCGTGATGACGGCGCCCGGCACCAGGCTCACCGGACGGAGGCTGTAGGGCGGAAACGACGCGGGGTAGCTCGGGCAGAACTTCGGGTCGATGGTGGTGGTCGTCCGGTCGCGCGGCTGGTTGGGGAGGAGGAGCTCCCAGAGCGTGCTGTCCGTGCCGTCGAAGGTTGCGAAGTAGAGCTGGGCCTGGAGGTCGTCGGCGGTGAGGCGTGAGGTGAGCGCGGTGACCACCGAGTCCGGCCGGGGGGCGATGCGCGCGAACTCCCGCAGCGACTGCGGGCAGTTCGGTGCGGCGACGATCGACACCGCCGAGCTGCCGGCGCCCCGGGCGAAGACCCAGTCCCCCTGGAGCGGCTGGCCGAGGGGGCCGTACCGCGTGGGCGTGGAGAGCTCCACGGGTGAGGGCACCACGGGGACGGAGAGCGGCCGGAGGGGGTTCGGGGCACGCACGAAGTCCCGCTGGCCCGTCGCTGGCTCGATGTCCAGCACCCGGAGCTCGTCGGTCTGCGAGCTGGTCACGAAGAGCAACGAGCCCGAGATCACCGAGGAGTTGGTCCCGAGCAGGCCGGTCGGCGGCGGAACCCCGCTCTGGTTGCAGGCCAGCGCGACGAGGAGGGGCGGCAGGAGGAGGCGCTTCTTCACGGCGTCGTGTCCACGCAGTTCCGATCGTCGGTGGCCAGCAGGCAGTACTGCTTCATGCCCACGTGGCCGATGAGCCTCGGGGCGAGCGTCCCGCCCCCCGAGCCGGCGGACAGCGGCACGTCCACCACCGCGATCCGCGCGTCGCCGAAGTTGCTCACGTAGAGCCTGGCGACGCTGGAGCTGCGGCGGTCGACGGCGATGGCGAAGGGCACGGCGCCCACGCCGGCGATGCGGGCCGAGATCTGCCCGAGGTCGTCGTCGTAGAAGACGATCGATCCGTCGATGGTGCAGCTCACCACCACCAGCGGGGGACGCCCGTCGGGACGCTCGAGGAGCTGCACGTCGGTGGGCCCCTGTGGCAACGGCACCGCCCGCACCAGGGTGAAGGACGGGGCGAGGTCGGTGCCCGGGGGCGAGCTGACGTCCACCACCAGGAGGGCCCCCGGATTCTGCGCCGCGAGGTACAGCCGGCGGCCATCCCCGCGCAGCTGCACGCCGCGGGCCTCGGTGGAGGCCCAGACCAGGCCGATCTGCGGGAAGGCGATGAGCTTGCTGCCCCGGTCGACGACGCGGACGAGCACGTCGGGGTCGCTGGCGACCAGCTTCGCCCGCCCGGAGACGTAGAGGAAGTCGGGCGTGATGACCATGCTGTCCGAGGAGCCGCGGCCGATGGGGCTGAAGTCCGGGTCCGGCGGCTGGAAGCGGCCCGCCGTCGGATACGCGGCGCGGCCGCCCTCGAGCTGCGCTCCGGTGAGCGTCACCAGGAAGTTGTCCAGGTTGGTGAAGCTCTGCGCCGGGCTCGAGGCCGGGCGAATGTGGGTGACGTAGATCTCGTCCTCGTGCGGGTCGACGCCGCCGTCGGGGAGGAACCCGGTCGGGAGGAAGACGCCGTACGGTTGGGGTGCCGCGGGGATTCCGTAGTCCCCGGGGTCGTTGTTCACCGCCAGCGGGATGGAGTCCTGCGTGCAATCCGTTCCACCCGAGAAGTAGCAGCGCAGGGGAACGCCGCCGTCGACCGGGGAGATGTCCATCACCGCCACCTCGTCACCCTCGGAGCGGGAGGGAACGAAGAGGCGCGAGTGCCGGAGATCGGCGGTGACCAGCCCGGCGAAGGGCGCGACGAGCACCACGCTCCCGGCGTCGGTGCCGAGGTCGGTGAACTGGACCGGACGGCCCTGGTCCGAGCCGCCGTCGCTCGGGGGCGCGAGCGGCTCGCCAGGGAGGGACAGACCCCGTCCATCGGGCGAGCGGACCTGCCCGAGATCGATGGTCGTGACCCAGCCGATGTCGAAGCGGCGGTCGAAGTCCGAGCTCGCCACGTAGATCCGTCCCAGCCCGGCGTCGGGATCGTCGGGGGGAACGAAGGCCAGCCCGGTCGGGTAGTAGAGCCGGTTGTCCATCGGCGGCCGCGCTGCGGGCACCTGGTTGCAGGCGGCCACGAGGAACAGGGTCGAGAGGAGGGTGAGGCGCATCAAAAGGGCGCGCATCCTAGAGATCCGCGACCCGGCGTCGCAAGGACAAGCGGCGGACCCTGAACAGGGAGGTGAGCCGCTTTCTTCCCTCAGCGCCGGGGCGTCGGGTCGTCCTTTCCAACGGTGGCGCGCCAGTAGTCGGTGAGGATGCGCTGCACCCGGTCCGCGTTGGGGTAGGTGCGGCAGGAGAGCAGATAGGTCTCGTAGGCACGGGTGCCGGCGCGGGTATCGCCGAGCTTGGCGTGGGCGCTGCCGAGGATGAGGTAGGCCCAGCCCGCGCGCGGGTCCAGCTCGAGCGCCCGCTGGAGCTTGGGCACGGCCTGCTTCACCACCGCCAGGTCCTTGCTGTCGGTGAGCCGCGTCCCGTCCTTCAGGAGCTTGCGGACCGAGGAGCTCTTCACCTCGGGGCCGCAGACCAGGCCCTCCAGCGTCCGTCCCTCGAAGTGCGGGGTGTAGGGGACGATCGACGAGGGAGGGAGCTCGTCGTCCTCGCGCGTCTGGCTGTCGATCTCGGCCTCCAGCACCGGGGCGGAGGCGAGGAGCAGGACCAGGAGGCCGGTCACGGGGCTCCTCCGGTCTCCACCTGGATGCGCGACAGGTCGGCCAGGGGGGCGAACACCTGGGCCACCTCGCGGAGCAGGCGCACACGGTTCTCGCGGACCGGTCGCTCGTCGGTCATCACCAGGACCTCGTCGAAGAAGGCGTCCACCGGGCCCTTCAGCGCGCGGGCCGCGGCGAGCGCGGCAGGGGCGTCCTCGGCGGCCAGCGCCCGGTGAACCTCGGCGGAGGCGCGTCGAGCCGCTTCGGCCAGCGCCTTCTCGGCCGGATCCTGGAAGAGGCGCGGGTCGGCGGCCTCGGGCGAGACGTCCCTCCCCTGCTTCTCGACGATGTTCGCCACCCGCCGGAAGGCGATCGCCAGGGGGAGGAAGTCCGGGGCGCCGACCAGCTGGGCAAACGCGTCGAGGCGCGCCCGGGCGGAGCGGAGGTCGTCGAACCCGGCGGCCAGCACCGCCTCCACCACGTCCCCGCGGGCGCGGTCGGCCCACAGCGCGCGGAGCCTTCCCCGGAAGAAGTCGAGCAGCTGGCCCTTGGCATCCGCCACCGCGGCGGCGCCGAGGCCGAGCTTCTTCCCCACTGCCTCGAGCGCCTGGTCCAGGGCCTGACCCAGGGAGAGCCGGTAGCCACGGCCGAGGACGACGTGGATCGCCCCGAGGCAGGTCCGGCGGAGGCCGAACGGATCGGCCGAGGCGGTGGGCGGCTTGCCGAGGGCGAAGAGACCGGCCAGGGTGTCCAGCCGGTCGGCCAGCCCCACCAGCGCCCCCGGGTCGTCCGCGGGCACCGGATCCGAGGCGCCCCGGGGCAGGTAGTGGTCGGCGATCGCCCGGGCGACCGCCGGCGGCTCCCCCGAGGCCAGGGCGTACTCCCGCCCCATGATGCCCTGCAGCTCGGGGAACTCCCCCACCATCCCGGTGGTCAGATCCGCCTTGGCGAGCAGCGCTGCGCGATCCACGACGCCCAGCAGCTCGGGGCGGCCCACGGCCCGGGTGAGCGCGGCGGCGAGGAGGCGGATGCGGCCCACCTTCTCGGCATAGGTTCCGAGCTTGCCCTGCCACACCACGCGCTCCAGCGCCGGGACCCGCGCGGCGAGCGGAACCTTGCGGTCCTCGTCGAAGAAGAAGCGGCCGTCGGTCAGCCGCGAGCGCAGCACCCGCTCGTAGCCGCGGAGCGACAGCGCCGGGTCCCGCACCGGCGTGTTGGAGATGGCGACGAAGCGCGGGAGGAGCTTCCCCGCGCCGTCCACCACCGGGAAGTAGCGCTGGTGCGCGGTCATCTCCTGGATGAGCACCTCGGCGGGAAGCTCGAGGTGCCGCTCCTCGAAGCTCCCGAGGACCGCGGTGGGCCACTCCACCAGCTCGGTCACCTGGTCCAGGAGGCCCTCGCGCTCGAGGATCCGTCCTCCGCCCTTCCGGGCGGCCTCGGCCGCCTCGCTCCGGATGCGTTCCCTCCGGCGGCCGACGTCGGCGATGACCTGGGCGCTCTCGAGGAGCTGGGGGTAGTCGCGCGGCCGGGCCACGGGCTGAGGCCCGGCGGAGAGGAAGCGGTGGCCCCAGGTCATCCGGCCGCTCTTCACGTCGGCGAAGACGACCGGCACCACCTCCTGCCCGTGCAGCGCGAGAAGCCACTGCACGGGGCGGGCGAAGCTCTGCTCGACGTCGCCCCAGCGCATGCGCTTCCGGAACTCGATGCCGTGCACCGCGGCCCCGAGCACCGAGGGGAGCAGCGCGCTGGCCGGCCGCCCTGCCTCCGTCACCTCCGCGGCCAGGTACTCGCCCTTCGGCGTCTGGACCCGGCGCAGCGCGGACAGGGGGACTCCCTGCGCCTCGGCGAACTTGGTGGCCGCCTTGGTGGGGGTGCCGTCGGCGGCAAAGGCGGCCTTCACCGAAGGGCCCATGGCCTGGCGGACCGAGTCCGGGCTCCGGCCCGGAACCGCCTCGACCGCCACCGCGAGCCGGCGGGGGGTGGCGAAGATGCGCGCCTCGCCGTGGCCGAGCCGGACCGAGTCGAGGCCGGAGAGGACGAGCGTCCGGAGCTGCTCGACCGCACGCTCGACCTCGCCGGCCGGGAGCTCCTCGGTGCCGACCTCGAAGAGCAGCTCCTCGCTCACCCCTTCCGCTCCTCGGCGAAGGTGTCCCAGGCGCTGCTCGCGGGGGCGCCCTCCAGGAGCGGCGGCTGCTGCCCCACCGTCCATCCCGTCTTGCGGAGCGGGAAGCCCAGCTCGGCCCGGACCCGGAGGTAAGCCTCGGCGCAGGCCCGCGCGTTGTCCCGCACCCGCTTGATGAAGCCGGCGCGCTCGGTGACGCTGATCGCGCCCCGGGCGTCGAGCAAGTTGAAGGTGTGGGAGCACTTCAGGGCCGACTCGTAGGCCGGCAGGGGGAGCCCGAGCTGGAGGAGCCGGGTGCACTCCTTCTCGTAGGTCTCGAAGAGGCCGAAGAGCACCGCCGGCTCCGAGGCCCGGAAGGCGTAGGTGCTCATCTCCACCTCGTTCCGGTGGAACACCTCGCCGTAGCGAACGCCCTCGACCCACTCCACGTCGAAGACGCTCTCCACGTTCTGGAGGTACATCGCGATGCGCTCCAGCCCGTAGGTCAGCTCGGCCGAGACGGGGCGGCACTCGAACCCGCCGCACTGCTGGAAGTAGGTGAACTGGGTGATCTCCATCCCGTCGCACCAGACTTCCCAGCCGAGGCCCCAGGCTCCGAGCGTCGGCGCCTCCCAGTCGTCCTCCACGAAGCGGAGATCGTGCTCCAGCGGGTCGATCCCGATGGCGCGCAGCGAGTCCAGGTAGAGCGCCTGCACGTCCTTGGGCGAGGGCTTGAGCAAGACTTGGAGCTGGTGGTGCTGGAAGAGGCGGTTGGGGTTCTCCCCGAAGCGGCCGTCGGCGGGGCGGCGCGAGGGCTGGACGTAGGCCACGTTCCAGGGCTCGGGGCCGAGCGCGCGGAGGAAGGTGGTCGGGGCCATCGTGCCCGCCCCCACCTCCACGTCGTAGGCCTGGGTGAGGATGCAGCCCTGGGCCGCCCAGTGCTGCTGGAGGGCCAGAATCAGCTCCTGGAAGGTCATCGCCAAAGCGCCGCGCACCTTACACGCCCCGGAGGGCGTCAATCGACGCCCACGCCGCGCAGGAAGTCGACGCTCTTCAGGCGCCGGCCGAGCTGTGCCTCGATGAACCGGGCGAGGAGCCCCCGGGCCTCGGCCCGGAGCGCGGCGGACAGCGGCTGGCGGGCGCCGGCCTGGATCGAGGCCAGCCCGGCCAGCACCGCCGGGTCGACGCGAGGCCCGGTGGAACGTGGCCCGCAGCCGGCGCACACCGCGCCCCCGTGGTCCACGTCGAACCGGGGGGCCTCCCCGGGCGGCCCGCCGCAGAGCGCACAGGCGTCGAAGCGCGGCATGAGGCCGGCCAGGGCCAGCGCCTGGAGCTCGAAGGCCAGCACCGAGGTGGGACCCGCCTCGCCGGCGTCGAGGCGGCCGAGCCAGTCCACCGTCAGCGACAGCAGCTCCGGCGCGGGCTCCTCGTCGCGGAGCAGCTCCCGGCAGAGCTCGAGCGCGTAGAGCGCCCGGGCGATGCGCGGGAGCTCCTCGCGGATGCGGGGGAAGGCATGCACCACGTCCACCGCGTCGAGCCGCACGGTCGAGCCATGGCGCTCCACCAGCCGCGCGCGCAGCACCGTCCCGGGCTCGAGCGCTCCGGCGAAGCGGCGGCGGCTCTTGCGCGCCCCGGCGGCGAAGGCGGTGAGCTTGCCCCGCCCGCGGGTCAGGAGCGTCACCAGGCGGTCGGCGTCGCCGTAGTCCAGCGTGCCCAGGACCAGCGCCTCGTCCTCCCACCGCTCCATGGCCGTGCTCGCTCCGGCCTGCTCAGGGCCGGGCGCCCTGCCCTCCCAGCTGGTCGCGCAGCCGGGTGCAGTCCTCGCGGAGGCGCGACTGCGCCGCGCCGACGGCGTTCTCCACGCAGGCGTCGAAGCTGGCCCGGGCCTCGGCGGCGCGCCCCTGCCGAACCTGGCAGTTGCCCCGGAGCTGGTACGCCTCGGCGGCCTTGGGGCAGGCGTCGACGAACTTCGCGAACTCCGTGCAGGCGGCTGTCAGATCGCCGCGGGCGTCGTGCACCATCCCCAGGTCCTTGTAGCCGAGACAGAACCCGGGATTGGTGGTGACCGCCGCCTTGAGGTGCTCGAGCGCCTGCGCGGTGTTGCCCTTCTTGAAGTAGGCCCAGCCGAGGTTGGTCTCGGCAATGTAGGGCGTGGCGTAGAGCATGTCGTTCAGCGCCTGCTCGTACAGCGCGATGGCCTCGTCCAGCCGTCCCTCGTCCAGGTAGAGGTTGCCGAGGTTCACCTTGGCCTCGGAGAAGGCCGGGCGGATCTCCAGCGCCCGCTTGTAGTGCTTCTCGGCGTCGTCCTTCTTGTCGAAGGAGAGGTGGAGCAGGACCGCGATGGCGTTGTGGGCCTCCGCGAAGTCGGGGTCCAGGTCGAGGGCCTGCTCGAACTCCTTCAGCGCGCTCCGCACGTCGCCGGCGTTCTGGGCGTTGATGCCGAGGTCGTAGTGGGCATCGGCCCCCTGGCGCTCCTTCTCGGTGGGGACGTGGACGCAGGAGCCGAGCACGCCTGCGGCGGCGAGGGCGAGAACGGCGGCGGAGGGTCGGAACATTCTCTGTCGAGCTAGAAGGAGGAGAACAGCCGCGCCAGGGCCGCGCCGGTGGCCGCGGCCGGAGAACCCGGCTGGCTGCTGGTGGGTGCCACCGCCGGGGTGCCGCCGGTGGCGGCTCGCCCGCCTCGCCAGACCGGGACCGACTGGAGCAACTCGGCCTGGTGCTCGGGCGACAGCGAGCGGAAGTTGAGGTTGTCCATCATGAAGCCCATCGACTCCACGAAGCCGAGGGCCTCGGTCTGCAGGGCCCGGTACTCCTCGGGGGTCTGGGCGGTGGCCGCGGTGGTGTAGACGGCGCACTCCTTGGTCTCGGAGAGCCAGAGGTAGACGCCGACCGAGAAGCCGTGGGTGCCGCGGAGGCAGGCGATGAACGCCTGCGCCGGACCGGCTCGGCGTCCGGGAACCACCACGTGCGGAGCGTTGATGCTCTGGAAGAGCGCCGCCACCTGCTCGCGGGCGGCCTCGAGGCCACGCGCCTGGTCGTCGAGCGAGAACACGGACGGCCTTGCTTATGCCACGACCCTGTCGGGGGTTCTAGCGAACGGCCTCGGGGTCGCGGAGCGCGTAGGCCCAGTCGCCACCCAGACCCGCCCCGGTGCGGAAGCGCTCGAAGTCGCGCTTCACGCGGCGGGGGTAGAACCGGAAGGGGTCCAGCCCGTGCTCGCGGATCGCCTGCCGGATGCGGTCCGGGCCGGCGTTGTAGGCCATGAGCGCCATCGAGAGGTCGCCCCCGAAGCGGTCCTGGAGGGTGCGGAGGTAGCGGATGCCCAGGCGCACGCAGAGCGCGGGGTCGGCCGACATCTCCTCCCGGGTGAGCTTGAGGCCCTGCTTCTCGGCGAACCAGTGGAGGGTCACCGGCTGGATCTGCATCAGCCCCCGGGCGCCGCGCGAGCTGACCGCTTCGGGGTCGAAATCGCTCTCCACGTCGATGATGGCGAGGATGAGGAGCGGGTCGTACCCCGCCCGCCGGGCCTCCTCGGCGATGGCCCGGCTGACCTGCGACCGGAGGACGAGGCCGAGCTCCGGGGCCCGCTTGGCGAGCACCGAGTCGATGAGGGCCAGGTCCGGGTCCGGCTGCGCCACGGCCGCGGCCGCCTCGGTGGTGGAGGCAGCAGGACGCTGGACGGTGCTCTCGATGCGCGCCGCGCCCAGGAGCAACACCGCCGCCACGAGCGGAAGCACCGCGCAGTGCGAGCTGAGAGCGTGCATCTGGAACAGCAGCCGTCGCACCGTCCTCTCGCTCCTTCCCTGGGGGGCGATCAGCCCTCCCGCTCCAGTCGTTCGAGCCGCTCGGCCACCCGGTCCACCCGGGCGGTCAGGGCCTGCACCTCTTCACGCTTCGGGACCCGGAGGCGTTGCAGCGCTCCCCGGACCCGCTCTTCCAGTCCGTGCTCCAGCTCCTTGCGCTGGGCGGCCAGCCGCTCGGCCAGCTCACCCATCTGGCGCCGGACCTCGTCCTGACTCCACCCGGCCACGGTCTGGGCCCGCTGCACGACCCGGGCCGCCTCGTCCTCCACGCTGGACATGGCGGTCAGGGCCTGCGCCCACATCCGCTCCAGGGCCTCGACAACCGGCCGTTTGTCCTTGGGAAGTTCGCCTGCCATGGTGGACTCCAGCCTACGCGGCCCCCCTGCCTGCCCATCAGGCAAGGTAGCGGTTCACAGTCAAAGAATAAGGGCCACCCCCGGGTGAAGCCATTCCGAGGCCGCCCAGGGTAGGGTCACAACCAACCCACCTACGCCCTCAGGCGTGGGCGTCGGTCTTCGGAGTGGCCTTCTTCTCGACCAAGGCGTCCACCTTCCGGGAGAGCTTGGACAGCTCCCGGGTGAGGAGCTTGATCTGGCTCTGGGTCGCCACGCCGGCCGCCTGGATGACCCGGTTCTGGAACGTTTCCGCGGTCTTGCGAACCTCGTTGCCGAGCGCCCGGGTGCGCTTTGCGGTGGTGGCCTGCAGCTCCTGGCCCTTCGCCACCCACTCCTTGATCGTCTTCTCCGCCTGGCTCTGGATGACCGTGAACCGCTTCTGGGCCTCCGCCAGCTGCTCCTTCACGAACGCCGGAACCTCACTGTTCTTTGCCATGACACTTGCCTCCTTCGGGCATCAAGCTCGGGGCGGTCGGTTGATCCACCGCCCGGCAAGCCTCTAATAACGCACCGCGGCATGATGTCAAGGAGGCGCCCCGCTGCCTGGCCGTCCCGAGGGCGGTCAGGGTCGGGACGCCGGTGGGGGGCGATGGAGAGGGGGGGGGCTACTTGGGCGCAGCCGCGGCGGCCTTCTTCCGGGCGCGGCGCTTCTTCCAGTGCTGCCTGATCTTCATCTGCTTGCGGCGGTGCTTGCTCCTGCTGCGGGCCATCCAGCTCCTCCCATGTTGCGGCTCGCGCGCCGCTCTAGCAGAGCGGGCCCGGCCGCGTCACGCGTCGGAGCCGTCTCGGGGCCGGGTGGGAAAAGGGATCCCCTCCGCCCCGCGCACCGCGGTGGGCCGGGCCTCGGCGACGGTGACCGTCCCCTCGCGGTCCGCGTCCAGGGGCGGCCCGGGAGGGGCGGGCGGCCGCCGGCGCGTCCCGAGCGCGGGGCGCACGGCCTCCACGAACCTCCGCACCTCGTCGAGCGGGAGCGCCGGACAGTGGTTGCCGTTGATGCCGGTCATTGGCTCGGCCATGCACATCGAGTTGAGGATCGCCTCCTCGGTGGCCTCCATCACCGCCTCGTAGAGGGGGTCCAGCCGCTGATCGAGGAGGAACTTCACCTTGGTGACCATCTTCCGGGTGCGGCGAGGAATCACGTTCGCGGTGGAGAAGCCGATGACGATCTCCCCCGAGCCGTGCGCGGCATAGCTCCCCACCCGGCCGATCCCGAGCGCCACCCGCCGGCAGAGACGGTTGAGCTGGTTGGGGAGCAGCGGCGCGTCCGTCGCCACCACCGCGATGATGCTCCCGTAGCTCGCGGTACGGCGAGGCACCTCGGCGAAGCGCTCCTCCAGCACCTCGCCCAGGGGCAGCCCGCCCACCCGGAGGTTGTGCATCTTCCCGAAGTTGGACATCACCAGGAGGCCCAGGGTGTAGCCGCCGTGCGACTCGGGGAGCTTCCGGGACGAGGTCCCGATGCCGGCCTTGAAGTCGCAGGTCACCATGCCGGTGCCCCCGCCCACGCTCCCCTCGGCGACCGGCCCGCCCGCGGCCGAGGCCACCGCGGAGCGCACGTGCTCCTCCCGCACGTGGTGCCCGGTGATGTCGTTGAGCCAGCTGTCGTCGCACTCCCCCACCACCGGGATGATGACGTCGTGCTCGTCGCCGATGCCGGGGTGCTGCTCGACCATGATCCGCGCCATGGCGTCCGACACCGCGCCCACCGACATTGTGTTGGTGAGGAGGATGGGCGTCTCGAGCAGGCCCCACTCCATCACCTGGGTGAGCCCCGAGACCTCGCCCGCGCCGTTGAGCACGAAGCCGCCCCCGTGCAGCCGCTCCATGAAGATGTTCCCCCCGCTGGGGACGATGGCGGTCACCCCGGTGCGCACCGGGCCCTTCCCCGGGCGGAGCGGGCCATCCCCGGCGATGAGCGTGGTGTGCCCCACCAGCACCCCGTCCACGTCGGTGATGGCGTTGAAGCGCCCGGTCCGGAACCGGCCCAGCGGAAGGTCCAGGGCGCGGGCACGCACCCGGGGAGTGGAGGTCGTCGGCGCCACGGCCATGATCAACCGAGCTTACCCCTTCGCCCGTGCTCCCTACCTGGGTCACCCCGGCACGGCGGGCCACCTCTCGCAGGGGAGCGCGCTGGCACCCTCGCGGGAGAGCACCTCCAGCGCCGCGTCGAGCAGCGCTCGCCGCAGGTCGCCGTGGTGGTGACGGCCGCGCGCGTTCTCCATCGCCGGGCGGGTCGTCCTCCGAGCCCGGGCCCGCGCGGCCGGCCTCACCCCTTGCCCTCGCGCATCTCGGGCGGCGGAAGCTCGACGACCGCCCCGCCGTTGCCGTTGGCCTGCACGGCGGGAACGTCGGCCGCGCGCCGCTGCTCCCGCTCCTTGTAGCGGCGGATCGCCCCGCTGAGGATCTCACCGATGAGCGCCCGGTAGTCCATGCCCGCGCCCTGGGCGATGAGGACCAGGTCGCTCCACCCCGGGGTGAGCCCGGGGAGCGGGTTGCATTCCAGGAAGTAGAACCTCCCCCGGGCGTCCATCTTGAAGTCGATCCGCGCCACGTCGCGGCAGCCCAGGGCCATGAACGCCCCGCGGGCCGCGGTCCGCAGCTTCTCGGTCTGGTTGGGCTCGAGCTTGGCCGGGACGTCGTAGCGGATGCGATCGTTCCAGTCGAGCTTGTGCTGGAAGCTGTAGACCGGGTTCGGGTCGTCGGTGTCGACGAAGACGATCTCCATCGGAGGCAGCACCCTCGGCCGCCGCTCTCCGAGCAGGCCCACGGTGAACTCTCGCCCGCGGATGTACTCCTCCACCAGCGCGGGCTGCTGGTACTTGCTGACCATCTCCCGGACGACGTCGCGGAGCTCGGCCTCGTTCTGCACCACGCTCTTGCTCACCACGCCCTTGCTCGAGCCCTCCGCCACCGGCTTCACCATCAGCGGGAAGTCGGTGAACTCGCGATTCAGCCGCTCCTTGCCGGTCGTGAAGATCTGGAAGTTGGGGGTGTGGATGCCGTGCTGGCGGACGATCTTCTTGGCCAGCGCCTTGTCCAGCGCGAGCGAGAGCGTGGCCGGGTCGCTCCCGGTGTAGGGGATGTCCAGCAGCTCGAGCAGCGAGGGCACCTGGGCCTCGCGGTTCCGCCCCTTGAATCCCTCGGCGATGTTGAAGACCAGGTCCAGCGGGGTCACCGCGAGGACGGTCGGCAGCTCGGGGTTCGCCTCCAGGTCGATGACCTCGTGCCCCCAGCTGGCGATGGCCTCGCGGATCGCCTGCAGCGTGCTCGGGCTGTCGTACTCGGCCTCGGAGTCCTCCATCCCGTCGTCGGTGGGCTTGATCCGCTTGACGTTGTAGGCGAACCCCACCCGGAGCGGGCCGGTCTTCCGCGGCGGCTTTCCCTGCCGCCGGGGGCCGTCCTTGATGCCATGGCGGCGGGCGGCGGCCTGGATCACCGAGCCGATGACCGCGTCGAAGTGCAGCCCCTCCAGCGCGGCGGCGGCGTAGATGCCCGCTCCCGGCTCGAGGGAGGGCAGCGCGTTGATCTCCAGGAAGTACGGGACGCCGGCGTCGCTGAGGCGGAAGTCGATCCGCCCCAGGTCGCGGCAGTCGGTCAGCCGGTTCACGATCTGGGCCGTGCGCCGGAGCTCGTCGACGATCGCCGGGGGAATGGCGGCCGGGGCCTTGACGCGCACCGCCCGGTCCTCGGACGTCTTCAGCGCGTAGTCGTAGATGGCGTAGCGCCGCTCCCGCGCCAGGGCCGGGTCGACGACGTACTCCACCGGGGCGAGCACGCCGTCGTACTCGTTCTCCACCGCCGCGAGGTACGGCACGGTCAGGTCGCGGCCCGAGATGTACTCCTCCACCAGGATGCCCGCCGGGTATCGCTCCAGCGCGTAGGCCGCCTTCTCCTCCAGCTCGGCCACGGTCTCGGCCACCGAGTCCTGGGTGATGCCCTTGCTGCTTCCCTCGAAGTTCGGCTTGACGATGACCGGGAAGCGCAGTGCCGAGGCGCGGAGCTCGTCCAGCTTCTCGATGTACTGCCACCCCGGCGTCCGAACGTCGTGGTCCCGCAGGATGAGCTTGGTGAGCTGCTTGTCGAGGGTGACCGCGAGGGCGTAGGCGTCGCTCCCGGTGTAGGGGAAGCCGAGCTCGTCGAAGAGCGCCGGATAGAAGGCCTCGCGGAAACGGCCGCGCCGGCCCTCGGCGGTGTTGAAGATCAGGTCCGGCGAGTACGCCTCGAGGCGGGCCACCGTCCGGGAGGCGGGCCCCGAGACCTCGAAGCGCTCCAGGCGGTGCCCCAGCCGGTCGATGGCCCCGGCGAGGGCGTCCACGGTCTGCTGGGTATCGAACTCGGCCTCTTCCTCGGAATCGGAGAGACGGAGGTTGTAGGTCAGCGCAATCCGCACGGCGTTCGAATGTCCTCCCCTCGGGATCCGGCTACTGATCGGATCGATCGGCAGTGCCCGTCATCCACCGCCCTGGTCCCACCGGCACGCTCGGGGCGCGGGCGAGCGCCTGCGAGCCCGAGACCACCTTCCCGTCCACGACCTGGGTCTGGGCCCAGACGTCTCCCAGCCGCCGGCCGAGCGGATCGCGGAACGCCTTCCACGCCTCGACGCTGACGATGACCACCAGGCCGGCCAGCCCCGCGCGGAGGCCGAGCGGCTCGGGCATCATCCGCAGGAGGACCACCAGGGCCAGCGGCGCGTTGCGCAGGGTGCTGTCGCGGAACCGGGCGTCGGTCCGCATCGGGAGGAAGACCGCCTTCACGCCGAAGATGCGCTTGCCCACGCTCTGGCCGTGGAAGATGCCGTCGGCGAGCAGGAGATAGAGGAGCCCCACCACCAGCCCCGCCCGCCCGGCGGCCACCGCCAGCGCGTAGGCCACACCCACGTCGGCGAGCCGGGCCATTCCCCGCAGCAGGAAGGAGCAGCGCGGGTATGGCGACTCGGGGATGCCGTCGTCGGGGACCAGCTGGAGCGTCGGACCGCCGAACGGCGCACGCAGTCGGCTCATGACTCGTCTCCCTCGGTGGCCAGCGCCGCGAGCCGGCTCCAGGCGTGGTCGACCCGGACCTCGCTCCGGGCCCCGGCGGACTGCCCCGCGTCGGCCACCGGTGCCTCCCCCGGCCGGGTGAAGAAGACGAAGGCCATCGCCGGCCGCTTGGAGGACTCGCGCATCGCGAACTGCACCGTCTCCAGGGTCCACCCCTGGGAGACCCAGAGGTTGACCGCGTGCTCCAGGCTCCCCTCGTCCACCGTGGAGAGCTCCACCACCTTGTACTGCAGCACGGGCGGCGGCCTCGCGGAGCTGCGGCGCCTGCCCTTCCGCGCGGGGCTCACGAGTCCAGCAGCTCGGCGGCTTCGACCGCGTGGTAGGTGAGGATGAGGTCCGCGCCGGCGCGCTTGATGGAGGTGAGGATCTCCATCATCACCCGTGGCCCGTCGATCCAGCCGTTCGCCGCGGCGGCCTTCACCATCGCGTACTCCCCGGAAACGTTGTAGGCGGCCACCGGGACGTCGAACCGCTCCTTCACCCGCGTGACGACGTCCAGGTAGGACAGCGCCGGCTTGACCATGACCATGTCCGCGCCCTCCTCGAGGTCGAGCGCCACCTCCTTGAGGGCCTCGCGAACGTTGCCCGGATCCATCTGGTAGCCGCGACGGTCGCCGAACTGGGGCGTGCTCTGGGCCGCCTCGCGAAACGGCCCGTAGAAGCCCGAGGCGTACTTCGCCGCGTAGCTGAGGATGGGTGTCCCGCTGAGCCCCGCCTCGTCGAGCGCCGTGCGGATGGCCCCCACCCTCCCGTCCATCATGTCCGAGGGGGCGACGATGTCCGCGCCCGCCTTCGTGCAGGAGACCGCCATGCGGGCCAGGAGCGGGAGGCTCTGGTCGTTGTCGACGTCGCCGCCGTGGATGACGCCGCAGTGGCCGTGGTCGGTGTACTCGCAGAGACACACGTCGGCGAGCAGCTGGAGCTCGGGCACCGAGTCCCTGAGCGCCCGGAGCGCCTTCTGGACGATCCCGTCGTCGGCCCAGGCACCGGTGCCCCGCGGGTCCTTGTGGCCGGGGATGCCGAAGAGGATCACCGAGGCGACCCCGACCGACCGTGCGCGCTTCGCCTCCTCGACCGCCAGGTCCACGGAGAGGTTGTCGATCCCGGGCATCGAGGGGACAGGCTTCCGGACGCCGCGGCCCTCGACGACGAAGAGCGGGTAGATGAAGTCCGAGGGGCGGAGCTCGGTCTCCCGCACCATGCGCCGGAGGGCCTCGGTGCGGCGGAGTCGGCGGGGACGGTGGACGGGAAAGGCCATGGCGGGTCCGAGCAAGTCGTTGCACCCCGAGCCTACACCGAGCATGAACGTCGCGCTCGATGCCTGGTGGCTTCTCCTGGACCGAGATCGGCGTCGACCCCGCCCGGGTCCACGTCGTCCGTGATGCGCCCCTGCCCTCGAGGGGGGAGTACGTCCTCTACTGGTGCATGGTGAACCAGCGTGCGTCCCACAACCATGCGCTGGACGCCGCCATCGCCCTCGGGAACAGGCTTCGCCTCCCGGTCGTCTGCTACCACGCGCTCCGGCCGGACTACCCCCACGCCTCCGACCGGCTGCACACCTTCGTCCTCCAGGGGCTGGACGCACTCGGCGAGGCGATGCGGAGGCGGGGGGTTCCCTACTGGCTCGAGCTCCCGCGGAGCGCCGGCCAGCACGTCCCCCGGCTGGGGCAGCTCGGGCGGGGGGCGGCGGCGGTGGTCTCCGACTGGTTCCCGGCATTCATCATCCCCGGCCACCTTCGCGGGGCGGCGAGGGCGCTCCACGTCCCGCTCGTGGCGGTGGATGCCTCGTGCGTGGTTCCGATGCAGCGCATCCCCGAGCGCCAGGTCGGCGCCTACGCGCTCCGCCCGAAGCTCCGGAAGCTCTGGCCCGAGTACCTGGGGAGGCTCCCCCGGGGACCGGAGCCCGCCCACGCCCGAGAGGCCGCGCGCATCGACCCCGGATTCGAGCCGGAGCGGTCGCCGGGCCGGCTCGTGGGGCGGCTGGACGCCTTCGACATCGACCACTCGGTCGTGCCCGTCGCCGGCCACCCCGGAGGTCGGCCTGCGGCGCTGGCGGCGCTGCGACGCTTCGTCCGAACCCGGGTGAGCCGGTTCCACGAGGTGCGGAACGCGCCGGGACGGGACGGGCAGTCCGGCCTCTCCCCTGCCCTCCACTGGGGACTTCTGTTCGCCGGCGAGGTCGCCCGGGCCTGCCTCGATGCCCACGGTCCCGAGCAGCCCGGAGTGCAGGCCTTCCTCGAGGAGCTGCTGGTCCGGCGGGAGCTGGCGTTCAACTACTGCCTCCACACGCCGGTGCACGCCCAGCTCCTGGTCTCGTCCTTGCCTGGCTGGGCACAGCAGACGCTCGCGGCCCATGCCGGCGACCGGCGCGAGCACCTGTATGCGCTCGAGCGGCTCGACCGCGGCCAGACCGCCGACCCGCTCTGGAACGCCGCCCAGCGCCAGCTCCGCGAGGAGGGGCGGATCCACGGCTACCTCCGGATGCTGTGGGGGAAGAAGATCCTCGAGTGGAGCCCCACGGCCGCCGAGGCGCTGCGACGGATGGCCCACCTCAACGATCGCTACGCGCTCGACGGACGGGACCCGGTCAGCGTCGCCAACTTCCAGTGGGTCCTCGGGCTGCACGACCGGCCCTTCCAGGAACGCCCGGTCCTCGGCAAGGTTCGGCCGATGAGCTCGCTCCGGACGGCGGAGAAATTCGACCTCGGACCCTACCTGGCCCGCTACGGTGGGCCCGACGCGGCCGGGGTGAAGCTGCCGCCGCGGCGGAAGCCCCGGGCCACCGGTGGATCCAAAGGAGCCTGAACGCGATGGGGATGATCGACTTCCAGGTGGCGCACGCACTGCCGCTCGCCGAGGCGAAGAAGCGGATCGAGAAGCTGACCGAGCACTGGGCAAAGCACGGCATCCAGTCGACCTGGAGCGGTGACACCGCGAAGCTCAGCGGGAAGGTGATGGGCATCCACCTCGACGCCACCCTCCGGGTCACCGAGAAGACGGTGGGGGGACAGGCCACCGACCCGGGGCTCCTCCTCCGCGGTCAGGCGAAGAAGTACCTGACCCACAAGTTCGAGACCTGGCTGGACCCGAGGAAGACGGTCGAGGAGCTCGAGCGCGGCTGAGCCGCAACCCGAAAGCGACAGGGTGTCTCCCGGGGCGTGCTCCGCCTCGCCATCCGCGTCGCTCCCGACGACCCGCTCGCGCCCCTCGGGGCTCCTCCCTCGCCGTTGCGATAGGGTGCCCACCCGATGCGTGACACCCGGATGAGCCTGGCCAGCTTCGAGCGACTCGCCGACGGCGGGAACCTCGTCCCGGTGTGGCGCGAGCTTCCCGGGGACACCGAGACGCCGGTCAGCGCCTTCCTCAAGCTGCCCACGCCGTCGCACGCGTTTCTCCTCGAATCCGTCCAGGGAGGCGAGCGGTGGGGCCGCTACTCCTTCCTCGGCGACGAGCCGATCGCCCTCATCCGCCAGGGCCCGGACGGCACCGTGGTCGAGCAGGCCGGTTCGCGCACCTTCGAGGACCAGCTGCCGCCGCTCGAGGCGCTCCGCGAGCTGATGGACGCCTTCCAGTTCGTCCGGCCCGACGGCGCTCCACCCTTCGTCGGCGGCCTCATCGGCTACCTCGGACATGGCGCCGTCCGCTGGTTCGAGCCCCGGGTCCCGCAGCGCCACGGCCCCGACCCCGACTTCCCCGACGGGGAGTGGATGCTGGTCGACCGCTGCGCCGTGTTCGACAACCTGAGCCACCGGCTCCGCATCTGGGCCTCGGTCCACCTGCCGCTCTACCCGAGCGTCGAGGCCGCGTACCGCGCGGCGATGGCCCGCGCCGACGCGCTCGCCGAGGCCCTGCAGCGGCCACTTCCTCTCGACCAGCCGGCGCCACGGCTGGGTGGGCTCGAGGATGGCTGGGAACGCCCCGGATTCGAGGCCGCGGTGGCCCGGGCGCGCGAGTACATCGCCGCGGGCGACTGCTACCAGGTCGTCCTCTCGAGGAGGCTCTCCGCCGACTACCAGGGTGACCCGTTCGAGCTCTACCGCGCGCTCCGCCGCGTCTCCCCCACCCCCTACCTCTTCTTCCTCCGCTTCGGGGAACGGGCCCTGGCCGGCGCCTCGCCCGAGCTCCTGGTCCGACTCTCCGGGGAGACGGTGACGGTCCGCCCCATCGCCGGCACCCGGAAGCGAGGTGCCACCCCGGCCGAGGACGCCGCGCTGGAGGCCGAGCTCAAGGCCGACCCCAAGGAGCGTGCCGAGCACATCATGCTCGTCGACCTCGGGCGGAACGACGTCGGCCGGGTCAGCCGCCCCGGGACGGTGATGGTCGAGGAGCGCGAGGTCATCGAGCGCTACAGCCACGTGATGCACATGGTCAGCCAGGTCTCGGGGACGCTCGACCCCGGTCTCGACGCCTGGGACGTCATCGCCGCCTCGTTCCCCGCCGGGACCGTCAGCGGCGCACCCAAGGTCCGCGCGCTGGAGATCATCGACGAGCTGGAGCCCGTCTCGCGCGGGCCGTACGCCGGGGCGGCCGGCTACGTCGGTTTCGATGGCGACATGGACCTGGCGATCGTCATCCGCAGCGTCGCGCTCAGCGGGCGACGCCTCCGCTTCCAGGCCGGAGCCGGCATCGTGCACGACAGCACTCCCGAGGCCGAGTACCAGGAGACGGCGCACAAGCTGCGGGCCGCTCTGGTCGCCATCGCCGGGGACGAGGCGGGCCAGTGATCCTCGTCGTCGACAACTACGACTCCTTCACCTTCAACCTGGTCCAGGCGCTCCAGTCGCTCGGGGCCGAGGTCGAGGTCCACCGCAACGACGAGATCGCGGTGGGCGACGTGCGCGCGCTCCGGCCGGAGGCGGTGGTCCTCAGCCCTGGCCCCTGCACCCCCGCCGAGGCCGGCGTCTCGGTGCCGCTGATCCAGGCGCTCAGCGGCTCGGTCCCCATCCTCGGGGTCTGCCTCGGCCACCAGTCCATCGGCGCCGCCTTCGGAGGCGTGGTGCGGCGCGCGAGCCGGGTGGTGCACGGCAAGACCTCTCCCGTCGCCCACGAGGGAACGGGCCTGTTCTCCGGCCTGCCCCGCCCGCTCGAGGTCGGGCGTTACCACTCCCTCGTCGTCGACCGACCCACCCTTCCCGGGGTGCTGGAGGTGACGGCCCTCTCCACCGACGACGGCGAGGTGATGGCGCTCCGCCACCGCACCCACCCCACGGTGGGGGTGCAGTTCCATCCCGAGAGCGTGCTCACCCCCGACGGACCGGCGCTCCTCCGGAACTTCCTCCAGGGGCGGCTCGGGCCATGAAGGCCCTCCTCCAGAAGCTCGTCGAGGGCTCGGACCTCACGCCGGCGGAGGTCGAGTCCGCCTTCGAGTCCATCTTCCAGGGCGAGGCCACCCCGGCGCAGATGGGCGCGTTCCTCGTCGCGCTGCGGATGAAGGGCGAGACCCCGGCGGAGATCGCCGCCGCGGCCACGGTCATGCGCCGCCGGGCCACGCCGGTCCGCCTCCCTCCCGGGCGGGTGGTGCTGGACACGTGCGGGACGGGCGGCGACGGCGCCGGCACCTTCAACATCTCCACCGCCGCCGCGCTGGTGGTCGCCGGCGCCGGGGTCACCGTCGCCAAGCACGGCAACCGGAGCGTCTCCTCCCGGAGCGGTAGCGCCGACCTCCTCACCGCCTGCGGCGTCCAGGTGGACGCTCCGGTGGAGACGGTGGAGCGGTGCCTCGCCGAGGTGCAGATCGGCTTCCTCTACGCCCCCGCCCTGCACGCGGCGATGCGCCACGTGGCCCCGGTGCGCCGCGAGGTCGGCGTCCGGAGCGTCTTCAACCTCCTCGGTCCGCTGGCCAACCCGGCGCGGGCCCCGCGGCAGCTGCTGGGCGTCTACGCCGCGTCGCTGGTCCCCGTGGTCGCCGAGACGCTGGCCCGGCTCGGCACCGAGCGGGCGCTGGTGGTCCACGGCCTCGAGGGGCTGGACGAGATCTCCCCCAGCGGGCCCACCCGGGCCGCCTGGGTCGAGGCCGGGCAGGTCCGCGAGGTGGAGCTCCACCCGGAGGACGGCGGGCTCCGCCCGGTGCACGGCACGGCCATCCGCGGCGGGACGCCGGAGGAGAACGCCGCCGTCCTTGCCGCGCTGCTCGAGGGTCACGCCGGCGCGGTGCGGGACGCAGTCCTCCTCAACGCCGGAGCGGCGCTGTGGGTGGCGGATGCGGTGCAGACGCTCGCCGAGGGCGTGCTGCGCGCGGCGGAGAGCATCGACTCGGGCGCGGCACGGACCCGGTTGGAGCGCCTGATCGCCCTCACCCGGGCGGGCGTGGCGGCGTGACCCCCGGCGATCCCGAGACACGGGCCTGGCGCCCCCCCCGAGGTGTCCTGGCCGAGCTGGTCGCCGGTGCCCGCGAGGACTGCGCCCGGCGAATGCGCCAGCGCCCCCACCTCCTCTCCGAGGTCGCCAGCCGACCCCGCCGCTCGCCGCGCTTCGAGGCCGCGCTCCGGGGTGGCAGCGGCTTCCCCCTGATCTGCGAGGTGAAGCGAGCCTCGCCCTCCGCCGGCGACATCCGCGCGGTGGATGCCACCTCGCAGGCCCGGGCCTACGTCGCCGGTGGGGCGCGCTGCGTGAGCGTGCTCACCGAGGAGCGCCGGTTCGGTGGGCGTCTGGAGGACCTGCGGGCGGTCCGCGCCGCGATCGACGTGCCCCTGCTCCGCAAGGACTTCGTGGTCGAGCCGTACATGCTCGCCGAGGCGGTGGACGCCGGGGCGGACGCGGTGCTGCTGCTCGCCGCCGCGGTCGAGCCGCCGGTCCTGCTGCACCTCTGGGCGACGGCGCTGGAGCTGGGGCTCGACGTCCTGCTCGAGGTGGTGCAGCCGTTCGAGCTCGGGGCCCCGGACCTGCTCGGAGCCCGGCTGGTGGGGGTGAACGCCCGGGACCTCGAGACGCTCGAGGTGGACCGGGGGCGCTTCGAGCGGATCGCCCCGGAGCTCGCCCGGCCGACACGAATCCTCGTCGCCGAGAGCGGGATCCGCACCGCCGACGACGTGCGGCGCCTCGCCCGCGCGGGGGCCGGCGCGGCGCTGGTCGGAGAGAGCCTGATGCGCGCAGCGGACCCGGTCGCCGCGGTCCGGGCACTGGTGGAGGCCAGGTGAGGACCCGCGTCAAGGTGTGCGGGATGACCCGCCTCGAGGACGCGTTGCTCGCCGTCGAGGCCGGAGCGGACGCGGTCGGCTTCAACTTCTGGCCGGGCAGCAAGCGCCACGTCCCGCTCGCCCGCGCGGTGGAGATCGCCTCGCAGCTTCCCGCGGGAGTCCTCCGGGTCGGCGTCTTCGTGCGCGCCCCGCCCGAGGCGGTGCGTGCCGCGGTCGGCGCGGCGAGGCTGGGCGCGGTCCAGCTCCACGGCGACGAGGACCCTGCCGACTACGCCGGGGTCGGAGCACCGCTCTGGCAGGTGCTGCGCATCGACGCCTCCCTGCCGCCGTCGGTTTCGCCGCGGGCGACCGAGCTGCTCCTCGACGCCCGGGTGGAGGGCTTCGGAGGATCGGGCCGGAGCTTCGACTGGACGCTGGCCCACGGAGCACGGCGCTTCGGCGTCCCGTTCTGGCTTGCTGGTGGCCTCACGCCGTCGAACGTGGCAGAGGCGATCCGGCGTGCGGCACCGGGCGGGGTCGACGTCGCCTCCGGGGTGGAGTCCCGCCCCGGGGTGAAGGACCCGGCCCTCGTCCGGGCGTTCGTGACCGCGGTCCGCGCGGCGGAGGAGCGATGAGTCAGCCGGAGCAGCAGCCCGGGCGGTTCGGACGGTACGGTGGGCGCTACGTCCCGGAGACGCTCATTCCCGCCCTGGACGCACTCGCCGCCGCCTGGGCCGAGGCGCGGGTCGACCCCGCCTACCGCGCCGCCGTCGCCGCCGACCTCCGCGACTGGGCCGGGCGTCCCACGCCGCTCACCTTCGCCGCGCGACTCACCGGGTCCTTCGGCGGGGCCGAGGTGTGGCTCAAGCGCGAGGACCTGCTCCACACCGGGGCCCACAAGGTGAACAACACCGTGGGGCAGGTCCGGCTCGCGCTCCGGATGGGCAAGACGCGGGTCATCGCCGAGACGGGCGCCGGGCAGCACGGAGTGGCCACCGCCGCCTCGTGCGCGCGGGTCGGCCTTCCCTGCGAGGTGTTCATGGGCGCCGAGGACGTGCGGCGCCAGGCGCCCAACGTCCAGCGGATGCGTCTCTTCGGCGCCACGGTGCGCCCGGTGGAGAGCGGCAGCCGGACGCTCAAGGACGCGATGAACGAGGCCATCCGCGACTGGGTGACCCACGTGGAGACGACCTTCTACGTCATCGGAAGCGTCGCCGGCCCGCATCCCTACCCGAGCATGGTCCGGGACCTGCAGCGGATCATCGGCGACGAGGCACGCGCGCAGTGGACCGAGCGGCTCGGCGGGCTCCCCGACGCGATCGTGGCCTGCGTGGGCGGCGGCTCGAACGCGATGGGCGCGTTCACCGCATTCCTCGAAGATGCCTCGGTGCGCCTGGTGGCGGTGGAGGCGGGTGGCGAGGGGCTGGCCTCCGGCAAGCACGGCGCTTCGCTGACCGCCGGGAAGTTCGGCGTGCTCCACGGAAGCGCCAGCTCGGTGCTCCAGACCGAAGAGGGGCAGGTGGCCGAGGCCCACTCGGTGAGCGCCGGGCTGGACTACCCCGGCGTCGGTCCCGAGCTGGCCCAGCTCCGCGACAGCGGGCGGCTCGACGTCCGCACGGCGACCGACGACGAGGCGCTGGCCGCGCTCCAGGAATGCTGCCGCCTCGAGGGCATCCTTCCGGCGCTGGAGACGGCGCACGCGCTGGCGCGGGCCCGCGACGTCGCGCGCGAGCTCGGCCGCGGAAGGCGGCTGCTGGTCAATCTCTCGGGTCGCGGTGACAAGGACCTCCTCCACGTTCTCGCCGAGCTCGAGCGGCGAGCCCCCGGGGTACGCACGTGACACTCGCCACGCCAGGACGCTGGACCTCCCTCGCCGCGCTCCTCCTCGCGGCCTGCGCCTCCTCTCCTCCTCCCGCGCCCGGTCCCGGGACCCGCGCCGAACCGTCCGCGCCCGCGGCAGCGTCCGCGGTTCCGGTGCCACCCCCTGCCCTCCGCCTGCCCACCGACGTCCGCCCCACGGCGGAGCGCCTCTCGCTCCGGCTCGATCCGCGCCAGTCCACCTTCACCGGGACGGTGCGGATCCAGCTCACGCTGGCCGCGGCGGTCCCGGCGTTCTGGCTGTACGCGCAGGACCTCACCATCCGCCGGGCGACCATGTTCCAGGCCGGCGTCGAGAAGCCGGTGCGGACCGCCACCGCTCCCCCGGACCTCCTGGCCATCGTGCCAGCGACGCCGCTCATCGCCGGCGATGCCGAGCTGGTCCTCGAGTACGAGGGCCCGCTCGACAGCGAGCGCAGCCGGGGCCTCTACAAGGTGAGCGAGGGAGACACCCCGTACCTCTACACGTTCTTCGAGCCGGTCGACGCCCGCCGCGCGTTCCCCTGCTTCGACGAGCCGGTGTTCAAGATTCCCTGGGAGCTGGACATCTCGGTGCCTCCGGGAAATGGCGCGTTCGCCAACGCGCCCGAGGCCAGCCGGCAGACCGCGCCCGACGGCTGGGTCACGATCCGTTTCGAGCAGAGCCGTCCGCTCCCGAGCTACCTCGTCGCGTTCGCCGCCGGGCCGTTCGACGTGGTGCCGGGCGATCCGGCGGGTCACCACGGAACGCCTCTGCGCTTCATCGCTCCCCAGGGCCACCGTGACGAGCTCGGCTACGCAAAGAGCATCCTCCCGCGGATCATCCGCCTGCTGGAGGACGCCACCGAGGTTCCCTACCCGTACCGGAAGCTCGACGTCCTGGTCGTCCCTCGCTTCTGGGGGACGATGGAGCATCCGGGACTGGTGGCGCTCGGCCAGCCGCTGATGCTCTTCCACCCCGGGGTCGAGGCGCTGGCCCGGCAGCAGCGCGGCGCCAACATCGCCATCCACGAGCTGGCCCACTACTGGTACGGCGACCTGGTCACCACCGCCTGGTGGGACGACACCTGGCTCAACGAGTCCTTCGGCAGCTGGCTGGACGGCAAGGTGACCGACCGGTTCGAGCCCGCCTGGCGCTGGCGCCGGCGCACGCTCCAGGCCCGCGAGACCGCCATGGACGCCGACGCGCTCCCGACCGCCAAGCGGATCCGCCAGCCGATCCGCACCCGGGAGGACATCGAGGCCTCCTTCGACGGCGCGCTGACCTACGCCAAGGGACGGACCGTCATCGGCATGTTCGAGCGCTGGATCGGCGAGGACACCTGGCGGAGGGCGCTGGCCAGCTACCTGCGCACCTACTCCGATCGCGCCGCGACCTCGGAGGACCTCTTCGCCGCGCTGGACTCGGCGCTGCGCCGCAACGTCTCCAGCGCGCTGGCGACCTTCGTCGATCAGCCGGGGTTCCCGCTGGTGCGCGGATCGCTCCGCTGCAGCTCGACCGGGCCGGCGGTCGTCGACCTCTCCCAGGAACCGTTCCTCGCCGAGCAGCCCGGAGGAGCCGACCGGACGTGGCGGGTGCCGGTCTGCGCGCGGGCCGGGAAAGGCCGCAAGGTGGAACGGGTCTGCACGCTGCTCGAGGGGCGCAAGGGCACGCTCGAGCTGCCGGCGTCGCTGGGCTGCCCCGCCTGGGTGGTGCTCGACGACGCGGGCATCGGCTACTACCGGGTGGCCTACGACGCCCCGCTGCGCAAGACGCTGCTGCGGGCACCCGCCGGAACGCTCACCGGCGAGGAGCAGATCTCGTTCCTCTCCGACCTCTCGGCGCTGGTCGACCGCGACGAGGTGCCGGTGGCCGACCTGCTCGACCGGGCGCTGGTCATGACCAAGGCGGCGGACTCGGACGTCGCCATCGCCGGGTCGAAGGTGATCGACGGCTGGCTCCGGAAGGACCGCCTTCCGAGGGAGAGCGCCTCCCGGAGGGTCGAGCTCTTCCGGGCCCTCGGCTCGACGCGGGCGCGGGCGATCGGCTGGACCGCCCGGCCGAAGGACTCGCTGGACACCCGCGAGCTCCGGCACTCCCTCGTTCCGATGGTCGCGCTCGGAGCCGAGGACCACGAGCTCCAGTCCAGCGCGCTCCGGCTCGCCCGGGCCTGGCTCGACGGGAAGGGGAAGCTGGACGAGTCGAGCATCGAGCCCGTGCTCCACGTGGCGGCCGCCCGCGGCGATGCGCACCTCTTCGAGGCGATGACCCGCGAGGCGATCGCGCCTTCCCGTGCCCGGAACGACCGGACCCGCATCATCGACGCCATCGGCTGGTTCGAGGATCCGGCCCTGGCCGCTCGAGCCCGCACGCTGCTCGACGACAACCGCTTCGAGATCCGGGACACCGCCCGGATGCTGAGCGAGCAGCTCTCCCGGAGCGAGACCCGCCCCGAGGCGTGGGCGTTCCTCCGGGATCGGGCCGGGAGCCTGGTCCGGCGGCTCCGCGACGACGAGGCGCAGCGGATGATTGCCAACATCGGCAAGGCCTGCGACCGGCGCATCGCCGAGGAGGCCAGGGCCACCATCGGTCCCCTGATGGAGAAGATCGACGGCGGCCCCTTCGCCTTCCAGCAGGCGGTGGGTCGCATCGAGCGCTGCGCCGCGATCCACGACCGCGCGGACGCCGCGCTCCAGACCTGGCTCGCGGGCAAGACACGCCCAGGGGTGGCGCGGCGGTGAACCGCCTGGAGCGACAGCTCGGGGCCGCACGGAGCGGCGGACGGCGGTCGCTCATCGTCTACCTCTGCGCGGGCGATCCGGACCTCGCCGCCACCGAGCGGCTGGTTCCGGCGCTCGCTGAAGCCGGTGCGGACGTCGTCGAGCTCGGAGTCCCCTTCTCCGATCCCCTGGCCGACGGGCCCACCATCCAGGCGGCATCGGAGCGGGCCCTTCGCTCCGGCACGACGCTCCCGGGCATCCTCGAGCTCGTGACCCGGCTCCGGCGCCAGGGCTGCGAGGTCCCGCTGGTCCTGATGGGGTACATGAATCCCATCGTCCGGATGGGGGTCGAGGCCTTCGTCGGCCGGTCGGCCGAGGCCGGGGTGGACGGGTTCATCGTCCCCGACCTGCCGCTGGAGGAGGCGGGCGCGCTCGGCGAGGCGGCGGCGGCGAGGGACGTCTCGCTGGTCCTGCTCGCGGCGCCGACCACACCTCCGGACCGGCTGAGAAGGATCGGCGCCCGGACCCGTGGCTTCCTCTACTTCGTGAGCCTCACCGGCGTGACCGGGGCGCGCGCGACGCTGCCGGCGGATCTGCCCGCACGGCTCGACGCGGCGCGGGCGGCGAGCACCGCCCCGGTGGCGGTCGGGTTCGGGATCTCCACCCCCGAGCAGGCGCGTGCGCTCGCCGAGCACGCCGATGGCGTCGTGGTGGGAAGCGCGCTTGTCGCGGAGATCGCCCGGTCCGGTGGGAGCATCGAGCGCCCGGTCGCCCTGGTGCGCGCGCTGGCCGAGGCGGTGCACTCGGTCCAGGCCACCCCACCGGTCCGCTGAGCAGCGCCGTCAGGGCAGGACGGCGGCCGCCGCGGCGGCGAATCGCGCGGCGGAGCCGGGGCTCGTGGCGAGGAAGAGCGAGGGCTCGACCAGCTCCAGCTCCATGATCTCCAGCCTCCCGCGGCGGACCACGCCATCGACGCGGGCGTAGAGCGTCTTCTGCCCCGCGACCTCGAGCGCCTGGCTCGCCCCGGCGACCACCTCGCGCGGCGGCTCCGCGGGGGTGAACACGCCGCCGAACTCCTCCTGCACCCGGAAGTCGCCCGACACCGGGCGCTTGAGCACCGCGTGGCTGTAGCGGCCCTGGACGAAGAGGAGCGACCATTCCCCCGCCGAGACCAGCTCGGGGAGGAAGGGCTGGACGAGGCAGTCCATGCGCTCGAGCTGCCGCGCGAACCGCACCGCGTCCGCCTCGTTCGGCTCCGCGCGCCAGGTCTCGAACGCGCCGCCCGAGACCACGGGCTTCACCACCGCCGCCTCCCAGCCTGCGTCCTGGAGCAGCGCTGGAAGCCGATGTCCGGAGCCGCGCGCGACGTGTCGGGTGGGAACGATGGGGACGCCCCGGGCCTCGACCTCGAGGAGGTAGCGCTTGTCGACGTTCCAGCGGACGGTGGCCGGTGGGTTCCAGAGCGGCGGCCCGAGCGTCTCGACCCGGTCCACCCAGGCCAGGAACTCGGCGAGCCGCAGGTGGTAGTCCCAGGTGGAGCGGAGGATCAACGCGTCGAGCGTATCCGGGAGCGGCTCGCTCCAGACCACCGGGACCACCTCGAGCCCCCGGGCGCCAAACGCCTCGATCGCGGTCCGGTCGTCCGGCGTCAGCGCGCGGTACTGGTCCGAAGTCACGAAGCCGACCCGAAGCGTGCCGCGCTTGGCCATCGAGGCTGTAGCCTAGCGAAGTCACTGGACTCGCGGCCGGAACAGTTCCGCACGCCCGGCGAGCCGGTCTCCACGTCACCGCCGCGCTCGGCGGGCTCGTCGCCTGCCCCTGCTTCCCCCTCAGCTCGAGCTGCCGCCGGTCCTCCAGAACGTTGCCAGCGCCTGCACGCACCGCTCGAGCCAGCGGACGCGGTCGGGAGTGAAGGCCTGGGCGTTGGCGCTCTCCACGTCCAGCGTCCCCACGACTCCCGACGGGCCGGACACCGGGAAGATGGCCTCGGCCCGCGTGCCCTCGAGCGTGGCGAGGTGGCGTGGGTCCCCGCGCACGTCCTGGACGATGACCGGCTGCCCGCTGGCCACCGCGGCGCCGGTCAGCCCGTCGGTGCGCGGAAGGCGCGGATGCGCCGGCGGACCGGGGCCCGCCCATCCTCGCACCTCCACCTCGGTCGCTCCCACGTCGTAGATCGCGACCCAGCGGAACCGGCCCGCTCTGCGGACGATCTGCGCCAGCTCCCGGGCGACCACGTCCCGCTCGTCCGGGCGAGCCAGTCGCTCCGCCAGCTCCACCGCCGTTTCCTCCGCGCCCTGCTCGGGCCCCGGCGCGATCTCCAGCAGGAGCTCCAGGGCCTCCAGGTACGAGTCGAGCCCCCGGCCGGCGCAGAGCGCGGCCCGCACGTCGGTCAGCACGCTCACCCGCCGCCACGGCTCGCGCCGGGTCACGTCGGAGAGGTGCACCTCGATGCAGGGGAGCGACACCGCGCCGACCGCGTCGCGCAGGGACCAGGCGTAGTGGGTGAGCGCGCCAGGATTGAAGAGGATGCCGTCGGCCCAGCGCCGCTCGGCATGCAACCGGTCGATGAGCGCGCCCTCGTGGTTGCTCTGGAAGGTGCGGACCTCCGCGCCGAGGTGGCGGCCCCGCTCGCCGATCCGGGCGTCGATCTCCTCCAGCGTGGCCCGGCCATACACCGCGGGCTCGCGCTCGCCGAGGAGGTTCAGGTTGGGCCCGTGGAGCACCAGAACCCGCATCACAGCCTCTCCAGCGCCCGGTCGATGGCGAACGCCAGGAGGTCCTCGGAGAGCGCGGGCTCGATCGCCCCGCGCCCGATGCCCTCGAGCACGACGTAGCGGATCTTCCCCGCGCTCGCCTTCTTGTCCCGCCCGAGCGCGGTCCGCACCGCGTCGCGCGACGGCCGGGGCACCGAACGTGGCTGCGGGAACCGGTCCAGCACGGCGGAGATCCGCCGCGACTCCTCCGGGCCGATCCGCCCCAGCCGCTCCGAGACGGCGGCCGCGGCCCGCATCCCCAGCGCCACCGCCTCACCGTGGGTCAGGGGCCCGTGTCCGGTCGCCGCCTCCAGCGCATGCCCGACGGTGTGACCGAAGTTGAGGAGCATCCGCGGGCCACGCTCCAGCTCGTCCTCCGAGACCAGCCGGGCCTTGAGCGCTGCGGTGCGGCCGACCACCCCGGCCCAGCCCTCGTCGTCCTCGCTTCCGTTTCCGAGCGCCGGCAGGGCGGTCTCCAGCTCCTCGAACAGCTCGCCGTCCAGCACCAGCGCGGTCTTCACCACCTCCGCCAGGCCGTTCCAGCGCTCGCGGTCGGGCAGCGTGCGGAGGGTCGAGACGTCGGACACCACCCTGACCGGAGGGTGGAACGCGCCGATGAGGTTCTTCCCCAGGGGATGATCGATGGCGACCTTTCCCCCGATGGAGGCGTCGACCTGCGAGAGGAGCGTGGTGGGCGCCTGGATCCATCGCATCCCCCGGTGGAAGGTCGCGGCCACGAAGCCGGCCAGGTCCCCGACCACGCCTCCGCCGAGCGCGAGCACGGTGTCCCCGCGTCCGAAGCCCGCCTCGATCAGCCGCGTCCACAGCGCCTCGGCCCGAGCCAGGGTCTTGCTCCCCTCGCCCGGCGGAATCTCCAGCAGGATCGGGTCGACGCCGGCGCACGCGAGCCGGGACCGGAGCTGGTCTCCCCAGAGCGGGCGGACGTGCCCGTCGGTGACCAAGGCCACCCGTCCGCCGAGGTCGAAGGCAGCCGGATCCTCGGCGAGAGCTCGGAGCAGGCCCGGCGCCACCTCGACGAGATAGGGGCCGGCCCGTGACTGCACCGTGATCCTCACGGCGTCGCCCCCGGTCGGACCAGCGGGCCCTGCAGCGTGCGAAGCAACCCCACCAGCGCACCCGCCACCTGGTCCAGGTCGAGGCCATCGGTGTCGAGGGTCAGATCCGCCCGCCGGTAGAGATGGCGGCGATCGCGGAGGAGCGTCTCCAGCGCGGCGCGAGCGTCGCCGGAGAGGAGCGGACGGCTCGCCGTCCCCGCGCCCAACCGCTGGAGCAACGTCTCGGGACGAGCCGCGAGGCCGAGCACGACCCCGCTCGCGCGCATGGTTCGCCACGCCGGCTCGCCCACCACGACCCCGCCGCCGGTGCCCACCACTGCCGCGGGACCCTTCGCCGCGGAGCCAACCGCCTCCGCCTCGAGAGCCCGGAAGCGAGACTCGCCTTCGGCGCGGAAGAGCTCGGTCACCGAACGCCCGGCGCGCTCCTCCACCACCGCGTCGAGGTCGACGAACGGCAAGTCCAGGAGAACCGCGAGGCGACGACCCGCCTCGGTCTTGCCCGCACCCATCGGGCCGACCAGCCACACGTGCCCGGGCCGGGTGCGCGGCGCGAGGCGCAGGCGGGCGAAGGCCGGGCGCAGCGCGTCCAGGGTGTCGCCGCCGAGCGCCTCGAGCACCGCGTCCGCCAGGACCAGCGAGACCACCGCCTCGGTCACCACCCCGGCCGCGGGCACGGCGCAGGTGTCGCTCCGCTCGACGTGGGCCGGGACCAGCTCCAGCGAGCCCAGGTGGACCGAGGGCAGCGCCGCCGGTACGGTGGAGATGGGCTTCATCACCGCCCGGAGCACCACCGGCTCGCCGTTGGTGACACCACCCTCCAGACCGCCGGCGCGGTTGCTGGTTCGGGCGAGGCGGTCGGCGGCGAGCACGATGGGGTCGTGGGTCTCGCTCCCGTACGCCCGGCCACCGCGGATGCCGTCGCCGATCTCCACCGCCTTGATCGCCTGGATGGAGAGAAGCGCTCCTCCCAGCCTCCCGTCGAGCTTCCGGTCCGCATGCACGTGCGAGCCGAGGCCAGGTGGCACACCGGTGGCGACGACCTCGACCACGCCGCCGAGGGTGTCGCGGCGGCGCTGGGCCTCCTGGATCGCCTCCACCAGGCGCGCGGATCCGGCGGCGGTGAGCGCCCGGGTCTCGGTCTGGTCGGCCCGGAGCGCCAGCGCCTCGGCGTCGTCGCGGAGCAGCTCGGGCGCCACGTCCGCCGCGGCGTCGGCGTCGGCGTTGCCGATGCTCCTGACGTAGCTCCCCACCTGGATGCCCAGCTCGCGGAGGAGCGCACGGGCCGCCGCGCCCAGCGCCACCCGCATCGCGGTCTCCCGGGCCGAGGCCCGCTCGAGGATGTCCCGGAGGTCCGCGGTGCGTCCGTACTTCAGCGCGCCGGCGAGGTCGGTGTGGCCCGGACGGGGAACCTGCACTGGCTTCGGATCGGGCCCGCCCGGCAGGGGGCTCATCCGCTCGGTCCAGTTCTCCCAGTCGCGGTTCCGGATCAGGAGCCCCAGCGGGGAGCCGAGCGTCTCGCCGAAACGGACCCCGGCGAGGATCTCGGCCGCGTCCTGCTCGATGCGCATCCGGCCGCCCCGTCCGTAGCCCTGCTGGCGGCGGGCGAGGTCGCGGTCGATGAGCGCGGCGGTGAGCGGGACGCCCGCGGGCAAGCCCTCGAGGATGCCGAGGAGCGCCTGCCCGTGGCTCTCGCCCGCGGTGAGCGCCCGGAGTCGCCGGAGCGTCATCCGGCCTCCGCGAGGTGGGCATGGAGCGCATCCGCCAGCCCGTCGCTCGCCGTCGCGCCGGTCCAGAGCCGGAGCTGGGCCAGGCCCTGGAACACCAGCATCCAGAGCCCGTCCACGGTGCGCGCGCCGGCGCTCTCGGCGTCCCGCAGCAGCTTCGTCCGGAGCGGGCGGTAGACCATGTCCATGACCGTCAGCCGCTCGTGTAGCACGCAGTCCGGGGGCAGCGGCGAGTCCCCCGGCGCGTCGAGGCCCACCGAGGTGGCCTGGATCACGAGATTCACCGCCGGGAGCACCGGGGCGAGGGCCTCGGCGGTGAGCGGGAGCGCCTCGCCATCGAAGGCGCTGGCCAGCGTCAGCGCGCGCCTCGGGTTCCGGTTGGCGATCCACAGCCGACCGCCGCCGCCCTCGCGCACCGCCACCGCCGCTGCTCGCGCGGCCCCGCCGGCGCCGAGGAGGAGCACCGTCGCTCCACGCAGGGAGAGGCCGTGCCGGGCGAGCGCGCCGATCACTCCCTCGAGGTCGGTGTTGTGCGCGACCAGCCGGCCGTCGGCGCCGCGGACGAGGCAGTTCGCCGCACCCGCACGGGTCGCCCGTGGATCCGTGCGGTCGGCGAGGACCAGGGCGTCATGCTTGTGGGGAAGCGTGACCGACAGGCCGTCCCACCGGCCCGCCCGCGTCTCCTCCAGGAACGCGGCCAGCGCCTCCTGCGGCACCCGGACCGCCTCGTAGGTCAGCGCCAGCCCGAGCCGCTCTCCCAGCCAGCGGAACATCCGCGGGGACGCCGAGTGGACGACCGGATCTCCGATGACGGCGAAGCGAGGCACGAGGGAGGAGGCCTTTCAGTCCCCCGGCGGCCGGACCCCGACCGCTGGAAGGGCCGACTGTACCGCCTCGGGGGCCCGGCTCGACGTGACGTCGGTTGGAGTCCGCCGGCCCCGAGTCCTGCACCCTGAGCGCCATTCCTTTTCTGCATGGATGAGTGGAACCGAAGATCTTGGACGCCCACCCCGCCGGGACGCATGTTGGTCTCACAAGGAGGAAGCACCATGGCGACGTTCTGGAAGAAGCTGTTCACGCAGAATCCCCGTCTCGGTTTCTCGGCGACCCTGCCCGAGCTCGACGGGATGCCCTGAGCTTGCTGGTCGTGGCGCGCCCTTGCGCGCTTCCGGTCAGGGGAAGGTGTACGCCTCGGCCAGGCTTCGAAACGCAGCGGCCACCGGTCCGAGGCGTCGCGCCTTCCAGCGAATCCAGGACAGGGTCCGCCGGAGGGCGAAGTCGGGGACGTCGAGGCGCTTCAGCCGTCCCAGCTGGAGCTCGTCCCGGACGATCCGGGCGGATAGCACGGCCCAGCCCACGCCCGCGGCGATCAGACCCTTGATGGCCTCCGTGCTGTTCACCTCGAACACCCGCCGTGGCGTCCACCGGCGCCGGCGCAGGGCGGCGAGCATCACCTCTCGCGTCCCGGCCCCTTCCTCGCGGAGGACCAGGGGCTCCTCCATGAGCTGAGGGCCCGTGACCCGCTTGGCCCGGGCCAGCGGATGGCTCGGAGCCACCAGCACGAGTAGCTCGTCCTCGCGCCAGGGCCGCACCTCGAGGCGGCCGTCCTGCACCGGCCCCTCGACCAAGCCGAGCTCCACCTGGTGGTCGAGCACCGCGCTCACGACGGTTCGGGCGTTGGCCGAGAGAAGCTGGAGATCGATGCCCGGGTGAGCCCGATACAGCTCTCCCAGGATGGGCGGCAGGAAGAACGCGGCGAGCGTGGTGCTGGCGCCCACCCGAAGCACTCCCCGGCGAAGGCCGCGCAGCGATTCGAGCTGCTCCTCGGCCGCGCGCTCCTCGGCGAACAGCGCCCGGGCGTGCTCGGCGAGGAGCGCACCGGCCTCGGTGAGCACGACCCCCGTGGGGGAACGCACCAGGAGCTGCGCCCCGCTCTGCTGCTCGAGCAGCCGAACCGCCTTGGAGATCGCGGGCTGGCTCACCCCGGTGATGCGGGCTGCGCGCGAGAAGCCTCCGTGCGTTCCGACGGCCAGGAAGAGCCGGAGGGAGTTCAGGTTGAGCGCCATATCCCAAGGTTATCGAGAATGGCGGCTCACGTCCTGGCACGACAAGTCAGGACAGCCTGGTCTTCACTGACAACCAGGAACGAGGTCTCCAGGAACGAGGTCTCCAGGAACGAGGTCTCAGAGAACTCGTCAGGGCCCCGGGGCCAGCGCGTGTGCCGTCGCCGTCCCCAGGTGCCGGAAGAAGCCCGGGTACGAGATGTCCGCCCACTCGGCGCCGTCGACCTCGGTCTCGCCGTCGGCCACGAGGCCGGCGATCGCGAATGCCATCGCGATGCGATGGTCGTGGGCGGCGTCGATCGCCGCCGCGTGGAGCCGGCTCGGACCGCGGAGGACGAAGCCGTCGGGCAGCTCGTCGATCTCCGCGCCCATCGCCCGCAGCCCGACGACGAGCTGCAGCAGCCGGTCAGACTCCTTGACCCGCAGCTCCCGGGCGCCGGTCACCCGCGTCTCCCCCGAGGCCTGGCTCGCGACCACCGCGAGGAGCGGGATCTCGTCCAGGAGCGACGGCACCTCGGCGGGGAGGATCTCGGTCCCGCGCAGCGCCTGGCCCCCGATCACCCGCAGCGTCGCCACCGGATCGCCCGCGCGCGACGCCTCCGGCTCGAGCTCCACCCGGGCGCCCATCCGCGCCAGCACCGAGAGGAAGCCGGTCCGCGTCGGGTTCACGTCCACCCCGCGAACCACGACGCTCGCCCCGGGCACGAGCAGTCCCGCGCCGACCCAGAAGGCGGCCGACGAAGGATCGCCCGGGACGTCGAGCGCCTCGGGGAGCACGAGCGGCCTCTGGAGGCGACTGACCACCACTTCCCCCGCCTCGACCCGGACCGGCGCTCCCCAGGCGCCGAGCATCCGCTCGGTGTGGTCCCGCGACGCCTCGGGCTCGCTCACCCGGGTCTCTCCCTCGGCGGCGAGGCCGGCCAGGACGATGGCGCTCTTCACCTGCGCGCTCGCAATGGCGAGGCGATGCGACGTGCCGGTGAGCGCTGGGGCCGGCTCCACCCGCAGCGGGGCGTGCTCGTCCTCCGGGCCGCCCTGGCCCTCCATGCGCGCGCCCATCGCGCGCAGCGGCCCGAGTACCCGGCGCATCGGCCGGCGGCGGAGCGAGGCATCCCCGTCGAGCAGGCAGGAGACGCGCGCGCCGGCGACGAGCCCGAGGAGCAGGCGCATCGTCGTCCCGCTGTTCCCGCAGTCCAGCGCCGAGGCGGGGGACATGAACCCGCTGGGGCCCACGCCCACGACGGTGACCGTCCCCGGCGCCTCGCCCTCGGCCACCGCCACCCCGAGCGCCCGGACGCAGGCCGCCGAGGAGCGCACGTCCGCCCCCGGGGCCAGGTTCCGGACCTGCATCGGCGTCGTGCCCAGCGCCCCGAACAGCAGCGCCCGGTGGGAGATGGACTTGTCCCCCGGGGCGAGCACGTCCGCCTCGAGGCGCGCCGCCCGTTGGACCCGGACCCGCACGGTCAGGCCACGGGCGCGGCCACCGACCGGCCGATGGCCGCCGCCACGGCCCGCACGCCGTTCATCAGCTCCTTGAACTCGGCGAAGGTCAGCGACTGCGCGCCGTCCGACAGCGCCCGCGCCGGATCCGGGTGTACCTCGATGAGTAGGCCGTCGGCCCCCGCCGCCACCGCCGCCCGAGCCACGGCGGCGATCCCGTGCCGCACCCCCACCCCGTGCGAGGGATCGGCGAAGACCGGGAGGTGCGAGAGCTGCTTCAGCATCGGGATGGCGTTGATGTCGAAGGTGTTGCGGGTCATCGTCTCGAAGGTCCGGATCCCCCGCTCGCAGAGGACCACCTGCCGGTTGCCTCGGGCGACGATGTACTCCGCGGCCATCAGCATCTCCTTCAAGGTGGCGCTCATCCCGCGCTTGAGGAGCACCGGCCGCCGCATCTCCCCCACCGCCTCGAGCAGCGAGAAGTTCTGCATGTTGCGGGCACCGATCTGCAGCATCTCCGCGCCCTCGGCGACCATGGAGAGGCTCTCCACGTCCTTCACCTCCGTCACCACCGGGAGCCCGGTGACGGCCCTCGCCTCGCCGAGGAGCTTCAGCCCATCGGCCTTGAGCCCCTGGAAGTCGTAGGGGGACGTCCGCGGCTTGAAGGCTCCGCCGCGCAGCATGCGCGCGCCCTGGGCCCGCACCGACTCCGCGGTGCTGACAATCTGCTCCCGGGTCTCGACCGAGCAGGGGCCGGCGGCCACCACCAGCTCCTTCCCGCCGATGGTGAGATCGCCCACCCGGACCAGCGTGTCCTCGGGCTTCACCTCGCGGCTCACCAGCTTGAACGGCTGCGACACCGGGATGGCGTCGGCGACGCCGGGCATCATCCGGAAGGGCTCGGGATCGAGAGCGCCCTTGTTGCCGGTGATTCCCACCGCCGTGCGCGTCGCGCCGGGGATGACGTGCGGGGTGTAGCCGAGGCTTCGGATGTGCTTCTCGACCGCCTCCTGCTGCTCGGGAGTGACGTCTGCCTTGAGGAGGATCAGCATGCCGGGGAGGCACGCTGCCAGAAGGAAGACCACCCTCGCAAATGCGCCGGCGGGGCCGAGCGCCGATCCCTGCCGCTCGCAACGGATCCCCCACGCGGTGTCGTCGCGCCTCAGCGCGCGGCAACCGTGTGCGCCGGGCGACCTCGCTCCCCGAGCCCGCGGGCGAAGTTTCCCACCCGGAGCCAGGGGGCGCCGTCGCGGAGCACACGCAGCATCCGCGAGATTCCCATCGGCCGGCCGCCGGCTCCGCGGTTCCGGGCGACCTCGAGGTACTGCAGCGGATCGATGCACAGGCTCCGGGTCTGCAGCTGGTCCACCCGGTGACGCCGCACGAGCCCGAGCAACGCCTCGACCTCTCCCTCCCGATCGGTGACGCCGGGGAAGGTCAGCAGGTTCAGCGCCAGGTACGCACCCCGCTCTCGCGACAGCGTCAGCGAGGCCTCGACGTCGGCCCAGCCGTACCGGTCGGGCCGGTAGTAGGCCTCGTACAGGTCGGCCACCGCGGAGTTCAGCGAGACCCGGATGGAGTCCAGCCCGGCGTCGTAGAGCGCCGCCAGCCCCACGGTGAGGCTGGCGTTGGTGTTGAGGTGGAGCGACCCCTCCCCGGTCTCGGCGCGGATCCGGCGAATGGCCTCGGCGATGACCCTCCACCGGGTGAGCGGCTCGCCCTCGCAGCCCTGCCCGAAGCTGACCATCGACCGCGGCCCCGCACCGCGAAGGTGCGCCACCGCCACCCGGGCCAGCTCCTCGGCGGACGGGCCATCGTCCATCCGCGCGTGGGAGGCGGGCGGACCGTCCTCTGGCTGGTCCGAGATGCACCCCACGCAGGCGGCGTTGCACATGGTGGAGACGGGGAGCGCGCCCTCGTCCCGGCGGTAGAAGACGTTCTGGCTGGTGAAGCAGCGGTAGACGAGCGCGCAGGTCTCGAGCTGTCGCAGGACGCGGTTGTCCGGATCGGCCGACCGGGCGGCCCGCACCCGGCCCCGCAGCGCGGGGGTGGAGAACCGCTCCGGCGACCAGTGGCCGCGGCGGTCGGTGTGGACCGCCCAGGTCACCGGGCCCCCGGCGTCCCAGGCGGCGGCGGTGTAGGCCCACTGCGGGAGCAGCGGACCCTCGGCCTTCACCTCGCCGGGGAGGAAGGTCCGGGTCCATCCCGGCGGCACGAGCGCCCCGACGGCGTCGGGCACGAAGCGCTTGCGGTCGATCGCGAGCTCGGACACCAGCACCAGCTCACCGGTGTCGGGGTCCACGCCCACCGGACGCCGCCCGGGTAGATGCACCAGCCGACCTCCCTGGGGGAGCGGGACGGGCCGCTCGCGGGGAAGCAGCACCTCCTCTCCCGACCGGACGGTCGCCAGCAAGCGCGGGTGCTCGAGCACCTTCCCCGAGGGGTCGGCGACGAGCAGCGCGGGCATCCGGGACGGCGGCATGGCGCACCGGCACATAACACCCCGCGTCGGCATCCGCGGGCTTGACCGGGGGACACCCCTGTGTTCTGGCCCCCCGCGCTTCCCACACTCGAGCAGCGGAGGGCAGGTCCCGTGATCGTCGGCGTTCCCAAGGAGATCAAAGTTCGCGAGTACCGCGTCGGAATGGTGCCGGGCACGGTGAAGGCGCTCGTCGATGCCGGGCATCAAGTCCTGGTCGAGGCCGGCGCGGGCATCGGCTCCGGCCTCCCCGACGCCGACTACGCGCGGGCCGGCGCGCAGCTCATCTCCTCCGCGGACGAGATCTGGAAGCGCGCGGAGATGATCGTGAAGGTCAAGGAGCCGATCGCCCCCGAGTACGCGCGGATGCAGGACGGGCAGATCGTCTACACCTACTTTCACCTCGCCGGCGTGGACCCCGAGCTGACCAAGGTCCTGCTCAAGAAGAAGGTCTCCGCGGTCGCCTACGAGACCATCCAGCCCGACGACGGGAGCCTCCCCCTGCTCCGCCCGATGAGCGAGGTCGCCGGACGCATGGCGATCCAGGTGGGCGCGATGTGCCTGGAGAAGGAGCACGGCGGCAAGGGCGTGCTTCTCGGGGGCGTCCCGGGCGTGCGCCGCGGCCGGGTGGCCATCCTCGGGGGCGGCGTGGTCGGCACCAACGCGGCGAAGATCGCCGTTGGGATGGGGGCGGACGTCACCATCCTCGACATCAACCAGAACCAGCTCGCCTACCTGGACGACGTGTTCCTCGGCCGGGTGGAGGTCCTCTCCTCCGACTCGGAGACCATCGCCCGCGCGGTGCGCGAGGCCGACCTGGTGGTGGGCGGCGTGCTCATCCCCGGCGGGAAGGCGCCCAAGCTCGTCCGCGAGGAGCTCATCCGCGAGATGGTGCCGGGCTCGGTGGTGGTCGACGTCGCGGTGGACCAGGGCGGATGCATCGAGACCTGCCGGCCCACCACCCACGACAATCCGACCTACGTGGTCCACGGGGTGGTCCACTACTGCGTCGCCAACATGCCCGGCGCGGTTCCCCAGACTTCCACCTTCGCCCTGACCAACGTCACCCGGCCCTATGCGCGGCGGATCGCCGACCTGGGCCTGGTGGAGGCGGTCCGCCGGGACCGTGCCCTCGCCCGCGGCGTAAACACCTACGGCGGATCGGTCACCTACGAGGCTGTGGCCCGGGACCTCGGACACCCCTACGTGCCGCTGGACCAGGCCCTCGCCCGGCGCTGAACAGTCGGGGGCTTCTTCGGTCCGGTGGAAGAAACTTCCGTCTTTCCGGCTGCTTGAGCATGTCCGCCCGGCTGGCTTCCGGGCGGGCAGGGACGAATCCAGGGCAATCGGTGACGCGTTCGGACGTGGGACGTACTTGAAGAACAACCTTCGCCTGGACGTCGGTGTTGGCGTCGCCAGGGAGGAGCGGGATTTGGACTTTCGTCACAACCACCGCACCAAGCAGGAGTTCGAGGGACTGGTCCTGGGGCACCTGGATCCCCTCTATTCCGCTGCCCTCCGCCTGACGAAGAACGAACGCGACGCCGAGGACCTGGTGCAGGACACCTGCATGAGGGCCTACCGCTTCTTCGACAAGTTCGAGCGCGGTACCAACATCAAGGCCTGGCTGTTCAAGATCCTCACCAACACCTTCATCAACCGCTACCGCCGCAAGGTGAAGGAGCGGAACGTCACCGAGGGCTCGGAGCGCGAGGCGGTGCACGAGGCCTTCATCAGCCGCGACGCGAGCGACTACGCAGCGAACCCCGAGCAGTACATGTTCGACCGTCTGCTGTCGGATGACGTGCTCCGGGCCATCGACGGGCTTCCCATCGACTTTCGCCTGGTCGTCATCCTCGCGGACCTCCAGGAGTTCTCCTACAAGGAGATCGCCGACATCCTGGATGTCCCGGTGGGAACGGTGATGAGCCGACTCTTCCGTGGACGGAAGGCCCTGCAGAAGTCCCTCCGGGATTACGCGGCCGGTCAGGGTGTTGTCCCCGCCGAGACGCCCGAGGCCCCAGAGGCCCCGGTCGACCTGGCTGCATACCGCCGCCGCCGTACGGGCTGACGGGATCCCCCAGGTCGGCCGCTGGCCAAATCGGGGATTCCCGGGCTAGACAATTGCCCGAGCCCTACGCGGCCGCCCAATGAATTGCATCGAACTCGACCCGCTGATCTATCCGTACCTGGACGGCGAGCTCGACGAGGCGGAGCGCGGGCACATCGAGACCCACGCGGCGGGTTGCGCCGGCTGCCGTGCCCGGCTGTCCCGCGAGGCGGCATTCCAGGGCGCGCTGCGTCGCAGCGCCCAGATGCGCACCCGGGCCCCGGCCCCCGAGGCGCTCCGGGCGATGCTCCGGGCCGGCATCCGCCGTGAGCACCGCCGGGTGCAGATGCTCTCCTGGGCCCGCTGGGGCACGGTCGCGTTCGTGGCCGCCGCCGCCGGCATCGTCTACCTCGAGGAGCGGCCCGGGCACCGCGAGCAGATCGTCGAGGACGCCGCCCTCCGCTACCAGCGCCCCCTGCCGTTCGAGCTGACCCAGGCCAGCCGCGCCGACGTGGAGCGCTTCTTCGGGGACAACATGCGCCTGCCGGTGCCCCTGCCCCACGTGCCGGGGGCGACCATCGCCGGGGCGCGACTGTCGAACCTGCGCGAGCACGACGCTGCCTACGTCGTGTACCAGATGGCCCCCGGGCAGCGCGCCGGGGAGGACCGCCGGCTCGGCCTCTTCGTCCTCCAGGACCCGGACCGCGAGATTCCCTCGGTCGCCTCCTGGCCCCAGGTGGGCATGCACAGCGTCCACGGCTTCAGCGTGGCGAGCTGGCGGTCGGGTGGTCTGGTGTACGAGCTGGTCTCGGACATGGACGAGGCCGACCTCCGGCAAACGCTCCGGGAGATCGACCCCACCGGCCGGACGCCCAGCCCCCCTCCCGAGGTGGTCGCGCCCGTGCGCCAGCGGCCCATGCTCCCCATCCCGCCGCAGAACCCGGCGCTCCAGCTGATCCCGGTCGGGTTCCAGGGCCCCGGGCTCCAGAACTGACTGAGGTTTGCCCGGCGTGGGTGCCTGGCCGTAGCCTTTTGGCTTCGCCGATGCCGACCCATGTCCTGATCGTCGAGGGAGACACGGCTCTCTCGAGCCGCGTCCGCTCCGCCCTTCAGCAGCGCGGCCACACCGTCGAGGAGACCACCGACGGACGAAGCGTCGTGGACCTCGTGCGGAAGCGCCCGCCGGGCGTCGTGGTGCTCGCGGTCGAGCTCCCCGGCGGGCAGAACGGCTACCTCCTGGTGGGGAAGCTCAAGAAGGACGACGCGCTGAAGTCCATCCCGGTCATCATCGTGGGGAATCCGGAGGGGTTCGACGCCCACCGGCGACTGAAGAACCGCGCCGACGAGTACCTGGCCAGACCCCTGGACGTCCCGGCGCTCGTCGCAGCCGTGGCGCGACTCTCCGGTGCGCACGAGGAGACCCCCCTGGTCCTGGAGGAGGAGGCGACCGTCTCCGGGGACCCGGACCTCGACCTCATCGACGCCGCGTTCGACGACGCTCCCGCGCCGGTCAAGGCCGCGCCCCCGCCTCCCCCACCGGCGGCGACCGCCCGGGTGGTGCGCCCCCCGCCTCCCCCGCCGGAGGAGGACTTCTCGGCCCTCTCCGCGCCCGAGGAGGACGGCGGGCCGACGATGGTCCAGCTCGGTGTCACCCCGCTCCCCGAGTCACTTCCCGCCGAGGCGGTACCGTCCGGCGGCAGCGACCTCCTCAGCCCAGGGGACCTCGGAGCGGACGACGACCAGGCCCGGGCGTTCGCGGACGAGGTCCAGGCCGCCCAGCGGGAGCTGGAGGCCCCGGCGGAGGGCGAGGCGGGAGAGCTGCTCCGCCTGCGCTCGGCGCTGCACGCCGCCGAGCAGCTGGTGGGCGACCTCCGCGACCAGCAGGCCCAGTCCGAACAGCGCGAGCTGGAGCTCAAGGCCGAGCTGACCCGGCGCGACGGACAGCTCAAGGCGCTCCAGACACGGCTCGACCAGGCGGTCCAGGAGCGGGGGCGGCTGGAACAGGCGCTCCAGGGCGGAGGGCAGCCCGACGCGGACGAGTCCCGGCGGGCGCTGGAGGATCAGCTCGCGGCGGCACAGCGCGATCTGGAGCTGAACCGCGCGCACGCCGACGGCGCCGAGCGGCAGCTCCAGGACCTCCGCGAGCGGGCGGAGGCGGCCGAGAGCGAGCTGGTGCGCCTGCGGGAGCAGCAGGAGCCCGGCGTCGGCTCGGACGAGGCGGAGTCCCTGCGGGCCCGGGTGGCGGAGCTGGAGCTCGAGACCCGGAAGAACCGGGAGCGGGTGACCCGGCTCTACGGCCGGCTGAAGGCCGAGGAGCGGGCACGGGAGAAGGCCCGGAAGGCGGTCGCGGTGGCCAACCAGCTCCTCGCCGAGCGGGAGGCAGCCCCCGGGGAGGCGGCCGGCACGCCGCCCGAGCCGGTGAGCGAGGACCCCGAGCCGGGCACCGACGAGCCCGCCGTCGCCTGAGGGCTACTTCTCCTCCTTCTTCGGCGCGTTCTTCTTTTCCATCATCTTCCGCGCCAGGAGCTGCACGCCCGAGGGGACGTTCTTGTTCTTGGCGAGATCCTTCACCTCCGACTCCCGGAGCTGGGCGAGGAACTTCATCGCCACCGGCAGTGGTACCTTGGGGTTCTTGGTGAGGGCCAGCTTCACCGGGTACATCTTCAGCCACTCGCGGTTGTTGTAGACGACCCGCAGCACGTCGTCCTGCGCGGCCCGGTTGTTCGCCACCGCGAGTATCTCGCCGTCGGTGATCTTCGGGCTCCGGATGACCGCGACCGACACCAGCTTGTTCGAGTCGCGCATCAGGTAGCTCCGGGCCTCCTTGTTGCCCTTGGTGGCCAGCTTGATCTTCTCGGCGATGCTCATCCGCATGATGCGCTGGGCGAGGGTGAGCCGCTTCCCCTCCTCCATCGGCGGCGCGTTCTCGTCCGCCAGCTCCTGGTACTCCTCGATGATCTCGTCCGCGGTCGGCCCCTGGTCGGGGGCTGCTTCCTCGGCGTCCGGGCCGAAGATGCGCACCCGCGCCTTCCGCATCTCGTGCACGTCGGCCAGGGTCAGACCGGAGCGGACGCAGAAGTCGCAGACGCCGTCGATCAGTGCCGGGCCGCAGCTGGGATTCGAGCAGAGCTGGCGGACGACGTCCTCGTGGCGAAGGAGGCGGAGCTGGTTCTGGCTGATGATCTCGGCGATGCGGAAGCTGCAGTGCGCGGCCGCCCGGGCCACCGCGTCGTCCGGGGTGGAGGCGTTGAGGATGAGCATCTCCGCGTAGACGTCCTGCCTGGCGAGCCGGTCGAGGAACCAGCCCAGCACCGGGGGATCCACCTCCTCGTCCCGCAGCGCGGAGCTGAGGATCTTGTCCGGGAGCTTGCCGGCCGAGTCCTCCGCCGTCGCCCGGACCTTGTCGTCCGAGTCCCCGGTGAGAACGAAGAGCGCGGTGATCATGTCCGGAGGCGGCAGGGGGACGAGGGCCTTGGCGGCCATCATCCGGAGCGGCAGCGGGGCCGACGGATCGACGTGCTTCTTGACGGTGGCTGCGAGCTCAAGCGTGGGCATGGTTCCGTTCGTGGATGATCCGCAGCCCTTCGAGGGTCAGGAACTCGTCCACCTCCTGGATGCAGCGCGACTCGCCGGCGATGAGGCTGGCCAGGCCCCCGGTGGCCACCACCCGCACCGGGAATCCCAGCTCCCGTGCCATCCGTTCGCAGATGCCATCCACCAGGCCCACGTAGCCGTAGACCAGGCCGGACTGCATCGAGTGGACGGTGTTCTTCCCCACCACCGTGGGCGGGCGCGCGAACTCCACCCGCGGCAGCTTGGCGGCGTTCTGGAACAGCGCCTCCATGGAGATGGTCACCCCGGGGCAGATGCTGCCGCCCAGGTACTCGCCCTTCGGCGTCACCGCGTCGAAGGTGGTGGCGGTCCCGAAGTCGACGACGATCAGCCCGCCCCGGTGCTTCTCGTAGGCGGCGACGGCGTTCACCACCCGGTCGGCCCCGACCTCGCGGGGGTTGTCGTAGAGGATGGGCATCCCGGTCTTCACCCCGGGACCGACGAACAGCGGGGCGACCCCGAAGTAGCGGTTGCTCATCTGCTCCAGCGAGAACTGCAGCGGGGGTACGACGCTCGACACCGCGAGCGCGGTGATGCCCTCGCCACGGATGCCGGCCCACTGGAGCACCTGGCGGATCCACAGCCCGTACTCGTCGGCGGTCCGGCGGGCATCGGTCGCGAGGCGCCAGTGGTCCACCAGCCTCGTCCTCTCGAAGACCCCCAGCACGGTGTTGGTGTTGCCGACGTCGATGGTCAGGAGCATCGGGCGCTAACAGGGCAGCGGTGGGGGGTGGGAGTCAAGCACGAGAGCCCCGCCGGAGCGTGTCGCCCTAGGGACGGACCCTCGGCCTGACCTGCTCCACGTCCCCGGCGAGGACCCGCTCCACGCCGTCCTCGGTCCGGAGCAGCAGTGCCCCGTCGGCGTCGATGTCCTCGGCCTTTCCCCGCAGCTCCCGCCGGTCGGTCTTCACCAGGACCTCGAGGCCGAGGGTCGAGGAGAGCTCGCGCCACCGGGCCCGGACCGGGCCGAATCCCTCCTGCTCGTGCACGTCGAGCCAGTGCTCGAGCGTCCTCAGGAGCCGCGCGGCGAAGGCGGCACGGTTCACCCGCCTGCCCGTCACCCGCAGGACGCTGGTCGCCACCTCCGCGAGCTCGGGTGGGAAGTCCGCGGGGGCGGCGTTGAGGTTCACCCCGATGCCGAGGATGACGAAGTGCACCCGGTCGGCCTCGGCCGAGAGCTCGGTCAGGATGCCGGCGATCTTCCGGCCCCCCACCTGGAGGTCGTTGGGCCACTTGATGGTCGCCTCCACGCCCTCGCCCCGCAGGGTCTCGGCCACAGCCACCGCGGCGAGCAGCGTCAGCTCCGGAGCTCGCTGGGGCGGAAGCTCGGGCCGGAGCACGAGCGAGGCGTAGAGGTTCTTCCCCGCGGGCGAGGCCCAGCTTCTCCCCCGCCGGCCGCGGCCCGCGGTCTGCTGCTCGGCCACCACCAGCTCGCCGTGCTCGGCCCCCTCCCCCGCCAGGCGGAACGCATGCTCGCTCGTGCTGCCCAGCGAATCGAACGCGTGCACCGTGCGGCCCAGGTCGTGCGTCTCGAGCAGCGGGACGATCTCCAGGGCGCCGAGGCGATCCGGCACGCGGATCAGCCGGTAGCCACGCGAGGGCACCGCCTCGATGGCGTAGCCACGGTCGCGCAGCGCGTTCACCACCTTCCACACCGCGGTGCGGGACAGCCCCAGCTTCCCGGAGAGGGCCTCGCCCGAGGCGAAGTCCTGACCCGACTCGAGGAGCATCTCCAGCACCAGCTGGGTGTGCGTCGCGTCCTGGCGATCGGTGGGCACCATCGGCCTCGTCGGAGCGTGCGGAGACTAGCATCCCCACACGACGGGCCGGTCCGCGGCACCTCAGTGGAGGGCGGCGACGTCGAAGCCGGTGAGCCGGAGCTCGGCGGTGGGGTTGCTCTGCTGCCCGTCCTCGAGCGCCGTGCGGACCCGCACGATGCCCACCCCGGCCGCGAAGGTCATGCGGTTGACCAGGAGTCGGGTCGGCGCTGCCGGGTCGGCGACGGTGCGGCTCTCCACCTCCACGCAGTCCTGGAAGCGCCCCGCCGGGGACTCGCACGGCGCGCGGACCGAGAGGACCTTGTAGTGCTCGGCCGAACCGGGGGCCACCACGCTGGTCCAGGTGGCTCCGACCGTGAGCGGCTCGTGGAGCAGGTAGCGGACCTGGTCCCGCACGCCCTCGCCGTCCACGCGCAGCGCCCGGCCGTCCTTGTCCACGTAGCTGCCGTCCCGGAAGGCGATCAGCTCGACCCGCTGCGTGGATCGCTCGCCGAGGTAGGTGGCCTCGTAGGTCCAGTGGTTGCCCACCGCGAGGGGGAAGTACCGGGCGCTGTCGGGCCTCCGCGCGGCCGGGGCCGCCGTTGTCGCTGCCGGAGGGGGTGGAGCGGCCTCGTGCGCGCACCCGAGCAGCGCGAGCGCCAGCATTCCCCAGCGGCGGGCTCTCACCGCGGGCGCCCCCCGGGAGCGAGGCTGGCGTTCCGGGGGGCACGGTTCTGGGCCCGCCGGCCGTGGCGGTCCATCTCCTCGAGGGCCTGACGGGCGGCGTCGCGCACCGCGGGCTGATCATGCCCCTGGGACATCGTGTACAGGTAGGCCTGGGCCTCGTCGCCGCCGATGGCCCCGAGCGCGTAGACGAGCTCGCGCAGGAAGCCTGGGTCCTTCCCCCGGCTGATCTCGATCAGCTCCGGCACCGCCTCGCGGGCCTGGAGCTCGACCAGCCCCCCGATGGCCCGGCGCACCTCCAGCGGGTCGTCGCCCTTGATCTGCTCCACCAGGGCGGGAATTGCCGCCCGGTTGTGCCTGGCGACCAGGGCGGAGGTGGCCGCATGACGGACCAGCGCGTCCCGCGAGCGGAGGTCCTTGACCAGCCGGGCGTCGTCACGGCCCCGGGCGTCGAGGTGCACCCGCGCCTCCTTCACCAGCCGGTCGAGCACATCGCCCAGGGCGCGCCGGGCGGCTTCCTGGCGCGCCTCGAGCGCCTCCCCTTCCACCGGCTGGTTCCGGCTGGCCTGGACAGTGATCCGTTCCACGCCGTCCTCGGCGCTCCTGCGGATGCCGAGCGAGGCGGTCACCTCCTCGAATGCGGGGAGGCCCGCGGCGTTCGCCTGCTCCTGGACCGCGTCCAGCTCGAGGGTGAGCCGGACCGCGTCGTCGACTCCCCGCGTCCCGGGGTTGAGCAGACGGAAGCCTCGGTCGGGGACGAGCCGGGAGGAGAGGTCAGCCTGGGCCTGCGCCGGGGTGAGAGCCAGTACCTGTGCCTCGGCCAGGGAGGCGGCCACCACCTCCACGCGCTCGACCGGGTGCGGCGGAGGCTTGCAGCCCGCGAGCACCAGCAATCCAGCAACGACGGAGACCGTCCTCGGCACGGCAGGCACTCTAACAAGGGGGCCGGGCGGGGGCTTCCGCCCCGCGCTGCCGCAGCCCTCAACCGTCGTGCGGTGAAGAGCCGGTCGGTGGCTCGGAGGGGGGCGCGGGGGGCTCCTGGGAACCGGCCGCCGCCTCCGGGCCACCCGGAGGGGCGCCGGAGGATGTCCCGCCGGGCTCGGCGCCTCCCGGAGCGCCTTCCGGCTTTCCCCGGCCGCGCCGTCCACGCCGCCGCCGCCGGCGCCGCTTCCGCTCGCCGCTGCCCGCCTCTCCCGCGGTACCCTCGGGGGCGCCGGCGGACCCCTCCGGCGCGCCCTCCTCGGGGCCCTCGTCCTCGCCCTCGTCGTCGTCGCCCAGGTCGCCCTGATCGGTGGGCTCGCCGACGTCCAGCGCCTCGACCGGCTCCTGGCGCTCGACCCGTTCCTCGCGCTCGCGGTGGCGCTCCGCGCGGCGCCGGCGGGACTCCTCCGCCCCGCGGGCGGCGTCCTCGAAGAAGGCCCGGTCGAGCTCGAACAGCTCGAGCGACGTCACCCGGACGCCGGCGTGGGCCTCCAGGAACTTCTCCGCCAGGCCCTCTCCGGCCCAGACGTGGACCGGCGCCCCGGAAAGCGCCTCGGAGCGAGCGTCGCTGCGAAGATCGCCCGTGGCGAGCAGGAGCGCGGCGTGCGCCGAGTGGTGCTGGAGGTCGCGCCGGCAATCCTGGACGGCTCGCCGGTCCACCGCTCCGTTTCCGCGGTGGATGCGGATGGCCCAGCGCAGCTCGAGGCTGCCGTCCTTGCGGCGCGCGGTGAGCAGGGGGCCGTGGTTGCCACGCTTGGCGACCTTGATCTCCCGGAAGTGGAGCGCGTGGAGCATCCGCGTGCAGGCCTTCTCCACCGTCCCTGACTCGAGCGAGGCCAGGTGCGAGCGGAGGGCGCGGGCCATCGCCCGGCGGGCCTCCTTCACGGCGCTCTTGGCGGAGTGGACCAGGGCATCGTCCACCAGCGGCTCGGACGCCGCGGCCGGCACGGCGCGGAGGGCAATCCGGCCGTCGGTGAACGGAAGGTCCAGCGCCCGGGCGAAGGCCGCCTGCACCTCGGCGACCGGGGCGTCGTCGCGCTCGAGGGTCAGCGCACCCGTGGCGTCGAGGGCGAAGTTGGGGCGGCGTCCGGCGTCGATGCGCCGCTGGTTCTCCTCGGCCAGGCTGGTGAGCAGTGCCTCGGGCTGGAGCTCGTCCGAGGCGAGCTCCCGCTCGCGGGCGAGCCGCAGCACCTCGGAGGGCGCGAGCGGCGAGTCGGACTCGCCGAGCAGCTCGAAGGCGACCTCGGGGATGGGTGGGTACTTCCGCTTCCGGCCGCGCTCCTCCTCCTCCTGCCGGCGGCGGCGCTCCTGTCGGCCGATGCCCCGGACGTTCTCGGTTCGGGGCTCGGGGTGGCGCTCGACCGGGCGGAGCGGGGGGAGCCCCTCCTCGGGGTGCTCGTAGGGAGCGGCCATCCCCTCGAGCGCGGCGGCGTCCTCGGGGAGCCCCCAGTCGGTGAGGGCAAAGGTGTCGGGTGCGGTGACGGTGACGCGGCGATCGCGGGTTCGCCGGGCCATCGCCGCCAGCCGGGAGAGCATCGTCTGCTCCGGCGTCTTCCCGACGTGGCTGAGGAGGCCCTGGGCGATCGACCGCTCGGTGATCTCGGCCGAGCTGAGCGGCTGGCCGGCGGCCTCCAGAACCCGGAGCGCGGCCTCGTAGAAAGTCATGTGGGCGCGGGAAGGTAGCGGGACGGGTGTTTCCGGTCAAT
>DATJVY010000011.1:0-56821 GCA_035501615.1 Myxococcaceae bacterium | reverse complement strand
CCCGCCGCCGTCCAGGGAACGACCGATCCCGAGGACGCCCTGGGGTGGATCGCCTGCGAGCGCCCCGCCGTGCTCGTCACCTCCTCCGACACGCTCGAGTCTGCCAGTGCAGCGCTGGTGGACGAGCTGCGCGGTCGCTGGGGACCCGTTCCCGTCGTCCTGACCCACGGTCCGGAGGGCAGTGCGCTGCCTCCTCCGGTGACCCACCTCCCCGCCCCGGTCGATCCGGTGCGGCTGCGCGAGGAAGTCGAGCGCTGGGTCGCCCGCGCCGGCGCGGGCACCATCGCCACCACGTTGCTCTCCGACGTGCTGGCGCTGTACGCCCGCGCCGGCCGCACCGGAGTTCTCGAGGTCCACTCTCCGGCCCGCACCGGCTCGCTCTGGTTCGAGGACGGCGAGGTGGTGCACGCGGCCTGCGGAAATCAGACCGGGAAGCCTGCCCTCTTCGAGGTGCTCTGCTGGAACGAGGGGCGATACGCGTTCCGGCGGGGCGCGGCGCCGGCGCGCTCCGTCTCCGGCAGCGTCTCCGAGCTGCTGGCCCAGGCCGACGCCATCCCCTGAGCGGAGGCGCGCCTCACTTCGCGGGGCGCGCCATCGCCTCGGCGATGGGAAAGGTCATCGCGCCCTTCTCCACCCACCAGGTGAGCACCTCCACCTCGAGCCGGCCGGCCTTCACCGCCGGATCCTCCTGGGCGAGCCGGCGCGCTTCCTCCAGCGACGCCCGGTAGAGGCAGAGTCCCCGGAGGCGCTGGTCGGTCTGGTCGTCGAACGGCCCCGCGACCACCAGCTTCCCGGCCCGCGCCATCGCCCGGAGATGCCCGATGTGCTGGCGCTGCAGCGCCTCGGGGTCGGCCACCTTGGGGCCGGGCAAGTTGGGGCGCTTCAGGATGACCAGGCTGTACCGCTCCATGTTGGGCGGGGGCTCCGCGCCTCCGTCCGGAGCGGACGGCGCGGCGCCGAGCATCAGCGTCGCGAGGGCGACTCCCCACCACGCCTGTGGCTTCATCTCACGTCCTCCGGTACTGGCGTCCACCACACATCCTCCTGCGCACGTACCCTGCTCCGGGCTTCCGTTCCAGCGGTAAGGACCATTGTCGCGCCCAGTGGCGACGACTACGGTCGCGCCGCGACGCCGGAGGGTGCGGGGATGCCTCGACTGTGCTGGCTGCTGCTGACCGCGCTCGGCGCGGGCTGCGCGACGACCTCGAGCGCCGTGGCCCCGACCTTCACCTATGCCCCGCCGCCCGGCACGCACTTCGTGCGGACGGTGACGCTCGTCTCCGAGACGAGCCTGGTGGGCAGCCCGTTCCGGCAGCGGGTGGAGCAGGAGTTCGTGTGGAACGTCGGCTTCTCCCAGGAGGGAGACCTCACGCTCGTGACCCAGCAGCTGCAGCGGGTGGCCCTCCGGATCAACGACGCCGACGTGCTCGACGGAGAGCGGGTCCCGGGCAGCGGGCTGTCGGTGGACCTGGTAGTGAACCGCGAGCCGCGGGTGGTCGAGGTGCGCGGGGCCGCTCGCGCCGCCGAGGTGCTCTCGGGGCTGGTCCGTCCCGGCGTGACCAGCGCGGAGGAGGGCCTGCTCTCCGCCGACCAGGTGAGGGCGCTGGCGGTGGCCCGGTTCGAGATGGTCGTGCGCGACGTCGTGGGCCATCCGACCGCGCCGGGCTCGAGCTGGGCCGGCGCCGACCTGGACCCGACCGTCCGGAGCAAGACCCTGACCGTGGACCGCATCGAGCCTTGCGGCACGGCGCGGTGTGCCCGGGTGTCCGCCCAGTACGAGGTGAATCCGCCGGCGGCGGCGCGGCGGGCTCTGCGCTCGGCGGCGGTGTTCCTCGCCCGCAACGGGGTGAATCCCGCCCAGGCCGAGGTCGTCGACGCGACGCTCGACTACCGCGACGAGCTGCTGCTCGAGCCGGGGACGCTGGTGGACCACGCCGCGACCTTCTCCGAGGTCGCGCGGGTCACCTTCGCCGGACCGCAGGGCAACGCCATCCCGGTCGAGTTCCGCAGCACGCTCGAGCAGAGCTCCACCTTCCCCTGAGGCGGGAGCCTCACGTGTCGCGGTGGTAGCAGATCTCCCCGGTGTTGCCGAGGACGCAGAGCCGCTCCTTCCACGTCCGCCCGTCCTTGCTCTCCTCCTCGAGGCGGAACGGGCCGCCGTCGGCCGGGCTGTGGTCCGGGGTGAGGCTGAAGCGGTCGGGCTTCACCGCCCAGGCGCCGTCCCCGCGGAAGCCGGTGGTGGTGTAGACGACCTCGGTGGGCGACACCCGCGCCACCGACCCGATGGCCGAGCCCCCGGCGTAGCGCCCGTTCGCGGCCAGGGTGTAACGGAGGAGCGCATGGCCGCCGGTGGCGGTCCAGCTCCCGACCAATTTCGACTTCAGGTCGGACTCGGCGAGCGGCTTGACCCCCTTGAAGCGCAGGCTGGCGAAGAACGCCGGCCACTCGCTGGGAAACGCCTCGCCGAAGCACTGGCTGACCAGGAAGTACTTCGAGGTGGTGAACACCGTGGCGATCTGATCGCCGACCCCGGCGACGAGAAGGATGATCCCCGGCCCCTCGCTCCCGCCGTGCCCGAGGGTCTTCTGGAGCACCACGTACGGGAAGCCGAGGGGAGACGTCCCGCGGGAGATCTCCGGCGTGATTCCCGGGTAGCCACCCAGCGGATCCACCTTGAACAGCGCCTGGAAGGTTCCCACCGCGTCCCGCATCAGGTCTCCGCTGCCCTTCCGCATCGGGAGGATCAGCAGCTCGCAGACCTCCCGGGTGTTGGGATAGGGCGGCGAGACGTAGACCACGGCGTCGGCCCGGGTCGTCCGGTTCCAGCCCCGCGGCGGCGTGTAGGTCATCCCGCCCGCCTCGGCCGAGACCCCGGAGGCCATCGCCGACGGTCCCGAGGCGGCCGGCACGGCGGCGGCGACCGGGGCTCCCGCCGCGGGAACCAGGTCGAGCTCCTTGAAGAAGGTGTCCACCTCCGCGTCGTGCGCCTGCCCCAGCACCTGCACGAGGAAGCTCATGCTCCGACCGGCGCCGGTCGCGGTGATGAGCACCGCCCGCCAGGTGGCCCCCTGCCGCACGTACTGCGCGACGCCGCTCACCGCGATCCAGCCCTCGCTGGTCGTCTCGGTGCTGGTCTGGGCCGGGGCCAGCCCTCCCAGGGGCGTGGCGATCAGCTTCTGCCAGGCGGCCTGGAAGTTCTGCTCCGGGGTTCCCCGGCTGGGCTCGCTCGCGAAGAGGAAGAGCTCCCCCGCGCTCCCGCGCGCGGCGGGCGCGGTCAGCCTGATCACCCCCGGAGACTGGGACTTCTGCCAGCGCGGCGGGGCCACGAAGCGCGCGGCATCGAACGCCTCCTTGGCCACCGCGGAGGACGACACCAGGACGGCGACCAGCACCACCAGCACGCGTGTCATCGGGGCTCCCCCTGCTGCACCTGCTAGCCTGCCACCGCCGGAGGGCCCTCGGCCACACGGCCGTGAACGGCGCACGCGCCCGGAATGCGCCGCCGCCCCCCGGTCGGCCCGGAGTTCAGCCCATTTCCGTTCGCGGCGCCCGGGGGTGAGGCCGCTGCACGCGCGCAGCGAACGCGCACCCACCCGAAGCGAGCCGGAGCCTCGGGTCACCCACGGCGGCGTAGGGTGGGCGCGATGAGCTTCCCCACTCCGCCCTCCGCGCTCCTCGCGCTCGGGACGTTCGCCGTCCTCGCCGGCTGCGCGGCGGTCCCCGCGGCGAGCAGCGCCGCCCCTGGCGACGCCCTCGTCCTCCCGCTCGCATCGGCCGAGCGTCTGGACCTCGTCGGCGCGCGTGCCGAGCCGGCGACCCACGACGGCCGCGCCGGGCTGCGGGTCGAGCCGCTCGCCGGTTCGCCATCGGGCAAGGCGACGCTGGCCATCGTCCGGGACGTTCGGCTCGAGGACGGCGAGATCGAGCTCGAGGTCGCCGGGTCCCCGCGCCCCGGATCGCCCGCCGACGTGCGGGGCTTCATCGGCATCGCCTTCCACGTCTCGGACGACGGCGCGCGGTACGAGAACGTCTACCTCCGGCCGAGCAACGGCCGCGCCGAGGAGCAGCTCCGCCGGAACCACGCGGTGCAGTACCAGTCGGTCCCGGACTTCGGGTGGTACCGCCTGCGAGAGGAGAGCCCCGGCCAGTACGAGTCCTACGCCGACCTCCAGGTCGGGACCTGGACGCGGATGCGGCTCCGGATCCAGGGCACACGCGCCGAGCTGTACATCGACGGCGCCGCGCAGCCGTGCCTCATCGTCCGCGACCTGAAGCTCGGTGCCACGGGCGGCCGGGTGGCGCTCTGGGCCGACCCGACGACCGAGGCCTACTTTCGCGACCTGAGGCTGCGGCCCATCTCCCGTCCCTGACGCCGCTCCACGCAGGATCTCGCGGCGTTTCCGGATCCGGGGTGGAGGGCGACCCGGCAAGGTGCAACAGAGAGGCACGTGTTCCGGCGGTAGATTCCATCGCCGACGCTCCTGCCACCGCCGTGAAGGAGGGGCACCCGGATCCGTGGCCGAGTGGGTTCCATCGCTGTTCCTCGATCCCCGCAGCGAGGACCCGGTCTACCTCCAGATCGCCCACGCGCTGATGAGGGAGATCCACCGCGGGCGTTTCCGCCCCGGTGATCCGCTTCCCGGCTATCGCACGCTCGCCGAGCAGCTGGGGGTGAGCCGGAACACCGTGATGTCCGCGTACCACGAGCTCCAGGTGGAGGGCTGGGTGGTCTCGGCGCCCGGGGAAGGGAGCGCGGTGGCCCGCAGACTGCCGGCACACCTCCCGGCGCGGCTGCAGTCGCGCAACGAGGTGCCCCGCGCCGCCTCGGGGACCATCGGCTTCGCGCTGGGGCCGGAGCCGGCGCCGCCGACGGCCGGAGGACAGCGGGGGATGCTCGAGGTGGCGAGCGGCGTCCCCGACCCGCGCCTCCTCCCCGGGGCCGCGCTCGCCCGCGCCTACCGCCGGGCCATCCTCCGCGCCCGCGGTGGCCCGGAGAGCGGCGATCCGCAGGGTCAGCTCCAGCTGCGCGAGGCGCTCTCGCGGATGCTGAGCAGCACCCGCGCCATCTCCGCCCCGCCGGAGCGCATCTTCGTCGCCCGCGGGAGCCAGATGGCGCTGTACCTCGTCGCCCAGGCGGTGGTCTCCCCAGGGGACACGGTCGCCGTCGAAGCGCTCGGAGCGCGCCGGGCGTGGGACGCGTTCGTGCGCGCCGGTGCACGCTGCCTTCCGGTGTCCATCGACGACGAGGGACTCCAGATCCAGGCGCTGGAGGCGCTGCTGCGAGAGACGCCGGTGCGCGCGGTCTTCGTCACGCCCCAGCGCCAGTACCCCACCCTGGCGGTCCTCTCCGCCGAGCGGCGGGCCCGCCTGCTCCAGCTCGCGGCCACCCACCGCTTCGCGGTCATCGAGATGGACCCCGATTCCGAGTTCCACTTCGAGGGCCGGCCCCAGGCTCCGCTGGCGTCGAAGGACCCCTCTCAGGTCGTGGTCCACGTGGGAACGCTCTCCAAGATCTTCAGCCCCGACCTCCGCCTCGGGTTCGTGGTCGGCCCGGTGCCGCTCCTCACGCGGATGAACGCCCTGCGCGCGACCTACGACCGCCACGGAGATCCGGTGCTCGAGCGGGCGATGGCCGAGCTGATGGAGGACGGCGAGCTACAGCGGCACCTGAACCGGATGGACAAGGTGTACCGGAGCCGTCGCGACGCGCTCTGCGCCGGGCTGGGCGAGACCCTCGGCGAGACCCTGGCCGTCGTTCCCCCTGGCGGCGGCCTGGCGATCTGGGCCCGGGTCCAGCGCGAGGTGGACGTGGACGCCTGGGCGGCGCGAGCCCTCGAGCGCGGCGTCTCCTTCCAGCCCGGGCGCCGGTTCTCCTTCGACGGCAGCGCCGTTCCCGGGCTCCGGCTGGGGTTCTCGAACTACCCAGAGCCCGAGCTTCAGGAGGTCGCCCGGCGGCTGCGCTCGGCCCTGGAGGACCTCCGGTGAGCGAGGGGCTCGCTGCGCTGGACGACCAGATCGAGCTGCGAGGCCTCCTCGGCGCGGGCGGGATGGGCGAGGTCCACCGCGGATGGGATCGCCGGCTCGAGCGCGCGGTGGCGGTGAAGCTCGTGCGTGGCCAGGACACGCGCGATGCGGAACGGGTCCTGCTCGAGGCGCGGCTCCAGGCCCGGGTCGAGCATCCCCACGTGGTCAAGGTGCACGCCGTGGGTTCGCTGCAGGGCCGACCGTGCATCGTCTTCCAGCTGGTGGAGGGCAGGACGCTGGCCGACCTCGCGCCCCGGCTGTCCATCGAGCAACGGGTGGAGCTGGTGCGGCAGGCGGGCCTCGGGCTCCACGCGGCGCACCTCCAGGGCCTGGTGCACCGGGACGTCAAGCCGGCGAACGTGCTGGTCGAGCAGTCGCGCGAGTCCGGTCCGGTGGCGCTCCTCACCGACTTCGGGCTGGCGCGCGGCGAGGAGTCGGCCGTCTCGAGGAGCGGGCTTCCCGCCGGGACGCTCGACTACATGAGCCCGGAGCAGCTCGTCGCTCCCGGCCCCCCGGACTTCCGCTCCGACGTCTACGCGCTGGGGGCGACCCTCTACTCGGTGCTCGCCGGGCGCCCTCCCTTCCGGCGATCGATCACGACGAGCACCCCCAGCACCGAGGGTCAGCCGGAGGTCGAGCTGCTCCGCCGGATCCTCGAGGAGGATCCCGAGCCGCTCACCCGCGCCGTCCCGGGCATCTCCCGCGACCTGGCGGTCATCGCCGCCCGGGCGATGGAGAAGGATCCCACCGCCCGGTACCCGAGCGCCGAAGCGCTCTCCGAGGACTTGCGGCGCGTCCAGCGGGGCGAGCCGATCCACGCCCGGCCGGCATCGCTGCTCGAGCGCGCGCTCAAGTGGTCGCGGCGGAACACCGCGCTGGCGCGCGCGCTGGGCGTGGTGGTCCTCACCCTCCTGGTCGCCGCCGGCTGGACCTGGTGGCACCAGCGGCGTGCGGATCGCGCCGCCGTCGATGCCGCCCGGCTCGCAGCGCTCAGTGAGTCGCTCGAGGACGGGCTCCGGATGGAACACCTCGGCCCGCCTCACGACCTCCGGCCAGCGCTGGCGCGCATCCGGCGGGAGGTCGAGCGGCTCAGGCCCCTCGGCGCCGGCGGTGACGGCGCGACGAACGCCGCCCTGGGCAAGGCGCTCCAGCTCACCGGGGACGCCGAGGGAGCACGGGCGGCGTACGAGCGGGCCTGGGCGGCCGGGTTCCGGGCGCCGCGGGTGGCGGAGGGGCTGGGCGAGGTGCTGGGCGAGCTCTACCGCCGGAGGTACGAGCGCGTGCGGGAGACGCTGGCCACGGATGCACGCGAGCCGGTGTTCGCCCGGCTCCGCGCCGAGCTCGCGGAGCCGGCCAAGGCGTACCTGCGCCTCGGAGAGTCGTCGGGGTGGCGCGCGCGGATGCTCGCTGCGCGCGAGGCCATGGTGGAGCGCGACTTCCCCGAGGCACGCCGGCGGGCGCAGGAGGTGGTCGCCGAGGATGCCGGCCGCTACGAGGCGCTCCTCCTGTCCGGGCAGGCGTGGATCGCCGAGGCGAGGGATCTCACCTACGCCCGTCGGTTCGGCGACGTGTCGGCGGCGCTGGAGAAGGCCATGTCGGTGCTCGACGAGGCCGCGCGCTGGGGACGCAGCGATCCGGCGGTCGGCCTTGCCCGCGCCGAGGTCCAGTCCATCCGCTCCAACGCCGAGACGCTCCAGGGCCGCTCGCCGATGGACGCAACCGGCCTCGCCCTCTCTGCCCTGGACTCGGTCGCCGTGCTCGACCCGGACGACGCGGCCGTCGAGGTCGGCCGAGGGGTCGCGTATGTCCAGCGGGTCCAGTACCAGTTCATGAGCGCGCGCTCCTCCCTGGACGCGACGCTGGAGGCTGGCATCTCGGCCTACCGGCGCGCGCTCGCGCTCGGCGGTGACGACCCGAGGACCCTGGCCCTGATTGGCCAGGCGCTCTATTACCGCGCGTTCTCGCTGGAGCAGCAGGGGAAGCCCTCGCTCGAGGCAGTCCAGGAGGGCCTCGCGGCGATGGAGCGGGCAGGGCGAATCGCCCCGGAAGATTCCGAGGTCCCCTTCGTCCGGTGCCTCCTCCATGCCTCCGAGGCGGATGCGCTTCAGCGCGCAGGTCAGCCGACGCCGGCGGCGCGGCGGGCCGCGGTCGATGCCGGGCGCCGGGCCCTGGAGATGCACACCGGACGGGGGACGCTCCTGCGCCCGATCGTCGCCCAGCAGCTGGTGCTCCTCGGCAAGGACGCGTGGCTGAACGGGGAGGACCCGCGCCCCCACTTCGACGCCGCCCGGAAGGCGTTCGACGAGGCGCTCCAGGCGATGCCGGGACAGCCGGCGCCGGTCGGGCAGTTCGCCAACTCGGTGGATGTCGAGTCGTCCATCCTCCTCGCGCTCGGCGAGGACCCCGGCCCCAAGCTGGAGGAGGCGGTGGCGAAGGTGCAGGAGGTCCTGGAGAAGCACCCCGGCCTCACCGCGATCGAGGCACTCGCCGCGGAGCTCCTCGTCGACGAGGCGCTCGCCGTCACCGAGCGGGGCGGAGATCCGACCGCGCTACTCTCGCGCGCGCGGCCCGGGCTCGAGCGTGCCGAGCGAGCAGCCCCCGAGGACATCGACGTCCAGGTTGCCATCGCCGGGCTCTCCATCGCGCGGGCCCGCTTTCTCATCGCCCAGGGGGCAGACCCATCCGCGGCGGTGCGCGAGGCGGAGCAGCGCCTCGGCGGCTTGAAGGAACGCGCGAGCGCCGACCTCGCGCAGGAGTTCCTCGGCCGGGCCGCGGTCGAGCGGGCGCGCTGGCTGGCACGGAGCGGGAAGTCCGCGAGCGCCGTGGCCCGGGAGGGGGCGGGGCACGTCCTCGAGGCGATGAGGACCCGGCCCCGGGACCCCGACCTGTGGGTGCTCCGCGCGCAGCTGGAGGCCTTCGCGGGGGACCCGGCGGCCGCGCGCGCGAGCCTGGACCGGGCCTGGGGAATCAATTCCCTCGTCAAGGCGGGGCCCGCCTCACGCGCGACCGAGGCCCTCCTCGCGAGCCGGTGACGGGCGTCTAGCCCTTTCCCGTCGCGGGGTTACCCGTCCGCGGGCGGGTGGCCCAGGCGGTTTCTCCGAAGCGCACCTGCCGGCGCCCGGCGCTCCCTTCCAGGCTTTCGCCCCAGGAGGAGAGACCGATGCGCACTCGACGTCCGTTCATGGCGGTGGTCCTGGGAGCGGGGGTAGCCCTGCTGGGAGGCTGCGGTACGTCCCCCGGCGGAGGGAACAACAACCAGAACGACGCCGGCTCCCAGTGCTCGATCAGCGGCGTGTCGCTCGCCGGGGACGCCGCGACCGTCGCCCCGGGCACCACGGTGAACCTGACCGCCAGCGTCACCCAGGCCGCGGGGTCGACCGGCTGCAACGGGGGGGTGGTCTGGGCGGTCAACCCGGATCGGGGCGGGCTTGCCGGCAACGGTCTCACCGCCACCTTCTCCAACGCCCAGACTGGCATCTACACCGTCTACGCCACCAGCAAGGACGACATCCGGAAGGCGGGCTCGTTCCAGGTGACCATCCAGACCGCCTCGAACGCGTGCGGCACGCCGAACGGGACCGTGGTCACCCACTCGGGGAACATCAACGCCGACGAGACCTGGGCGGGCAACGGGGTCACCCACTCGGTGACCGCGAACGTGCGGATCAACGCGCCGGCGACGGTCACCATCCAGCCCTGCGCCATCGTCTCCCTCGCCCAGGGGGTGGGGATCGACGTCGCGGGGGACACGACCGGGAACCAGACGGCGAAGCTCGTCGCTGCGGGGACCGACGATCAGACGGGGTTCGTCAGCTTCGTCCCGGCAGTGACCGGGAAGCCCTGGGGGATGATCCGCGGCTACAACCAGCTGTCGCTGGTCGAGCTGCACCACGCGGGTCTGCAGCAGGCAGGGGGAACGACCAGCTTCGACCGTTACTCGGCGATCCACATGGTTGGCCCGGGGCTGTTCGTCGACACCCCGGTCCCGGTTCTGACAGTGGACCACGTGGCCATCGATCATCCGGTGGGCGGCGGCATCTTCCTCGAATCGATGGCCGCGTTCGACCCGAGCTCGACCTGGGTGGGCATCGTGGCCCCGCAGGACCATCCCCTCGCGCTCCACCTGATGGCCGCGGGGAGCATCCCCCAGGTCATCCTCCAGCAGCTCCCGGCGGACAGCACTCCGTACAACGACGCGTACATCGTCCCCACCGCGCCGAACATCATCAAGGACACCACCATCACCGGGAACATCCCCCTGTACCTCGAGCAGTCGGTCAACGTCATCGACAGCAGCGCGAGTCCCAACCCGCTCGGGGTCACGTTGACCATGCAGGCGGGGGCCGAGCTGCGCTTCAAGCCGGGCGCGAACCTCCGGATGATCTTCGGGGGGCGCGGCAATCCGCCCAACGATCCCGTCGGCCGCCTCATCGCCCTGGGCACGGCCACCGCTCCGATCCGGTTCACCTCCGCGGCGGCCGTACCCGCGGCGGGAGACTGGGCGGGGCTCCAGCTGGCCACCTCGGACAACTCGCAGATGGCCTTCAACATCATCGAGTACGCCGGCGGATTCAGCGGCGTGGTCTCGAACAACTGCCGGCCCGTGAACACCTCGGACAACGCCGCGCTGATCATCGGCGGCCCTGACTACACTCCGCCGGGGAGCGTGATCGTGAGCAGCATCATCCAGTTCAGCGCCGGGCACGGAATCGACGCCACCTGGGAGAACGGAACGCCGAACGACCCGGACTTGGCCGGCTCGGGCAACGGGAACGTCTTCGACTCCATCGCCGGCTGCAAGCAGACCTTCAACGGACTCATCCCCGGCGCCGGCGACTGCCCGCAGGGCGGCGGCTGCACCGAGCAGTAGCTCTAGGCGACGGTCCTCGCCGAGATGGTGGTCGGCAGGCGGCGCATGTCCTCGACGACCTGCGCCGCCACGTTCGAGTCGAGGTCCATGATCAGGTAGCCGATCGCCGCGTTGGTGGAGAGGACCTGGGCATGAATGTTCGCTTCCCGGTCGGAGACGATGCGGTTCAGGTCGCGGAGCACGCCGGGCACGTTCTGGTGGACGTTGATCAGCCGCCAGGTGCCCGGCGTCCGCGCCAGCTCCACCGGGGGGAAGTTGACCGATCCCACCGTGGTCCCGGTCGAGGCGAACCGGGAGAGGGCCACCGACACCTCGCGACCGATCGCCTCCTGGGCCTCGAGCGTGGAGCCGCCGATGTGCGGGGTCATCACGACGTTGGGGAGCCCGCGCAGCGTGCTCTGGAAGCCCTCGGCGCTGTTGCCCTCCGGCTCCTCCGGGTAGACGTCCACCGCCGCGCCGTCCAGCCGCTTCTCGCGGATGGCCTGCGCCAGCGCCTCGAGGTCGACCACCGTCCCCCGGCTGGCGTTGATCAGGGACGCGCCCTTCTTCATCCGCGCGAGCTGCGCCGCCCCGATCATCCCGCGGGTCTGCGGGGTCTCCGGGACGTGGAGGGTGACGAAGTCACTCTGCTCGAGGAGCGTGTCGAGCGACTTCACCGGCTGCGAGTTCCCCAGCGGGAGCTTGGACGAGGTGTCGTGGAACACGACCTTCATCCCCAGGTCCTCGGCGAGGATCGACACCTGGCTCCCGATGTGCCCGTAGCCAACGACCCCCAGCGTCTTGCCCCGGACCTCGCGCGAGCCGGTCGAGACCTTCCTCCACACACCCTGGTGCATCTCCCGCGAGCGGTCGCCCAGGTGGCGGGAGAGCATGACGATCTCGGCGATCACCATCTCCGCGACGCTGCGGGTGTTGGAGAAGGGGGCGTTGAAGACGGCGACGCCGCGCTTCATCGCCTGTTCGAGGGCGATCTGGTTGGTGCCGATGCAGAACGCCCCGACGGCGATCAGGGAATCCGCGGCCTCCAGGACCTTCCGGGTCACCTGGGTCTTGCTGCGGATGCCGACGAGGTGAATGCCCTTCAGCCTCTCGGCGAGCTGGTCCTCCTTCAGCGCGCCCTCCGCGCGCAGGACCTCGAGCCCCTCGGCCTCCAGCAGTTCATCGGCCACGGGGTGGATCGACTCGAGCAGCAAGATCTTGAGCTTCGACATGGACTCATCGAGCCTAACCATCCGCTCGCGCTTCCGACACACTTTCCCTGGCAGGAGAGACGCGCCATGCGAAGCCCACCCCTGGTTCTTCAGTTCGGCTTGGCCCTCCTGGTAGCACTGCTCACCGGCTGCGGTGGTGGCAACGGGAAGGGCTGCCAGAACGCGTGCACCGGCGGGGCCACGCAGTGCTCCGGACTTCAGGTCCAGACCTGCGCCGCCGACAGCTCGGGCTGCCTCGCCTGGTCCACGCCGGCGGCGTGCCCGGGAACCCTGTCCTGCAACGCGACCCACGGAACCTGCATCGACCACCAGGTCACCATCGCCTGGACCGCCAACCACGAGGCCGGGGTGAACGGCGCGGGCGGCGGGTACCAGGTCTCGATCACCGGCCAGCCCACCATCGACGTCCCGTATGCGTCGGGGCCGTCGGCTCCCACGTCGACGGTCGCCCACCTCCCGACCGGCTCCTACTCGGTGACGGTGAAGGCCTACGCGGCGCTCGACCGGCAGGGCGGCACGACCGGCAACTCGAGCGCCGCGTCGCAGCCGGTCCCGATCACCGTTCCGTGAGCCCGAGGAGAACGCCCATGACGACCCGATCCGTGGTCCTGGCTCTCGCGCTGTCCCTCCTCGTGGGCGGAGGGGCGCGCGCAGCGTCCCCTCGCGCCCTCTCCCTCGCCGGCGCCCGCGGGCTGTACGTGCCCGACGAGATCCTGGTGCAGTTCAGGGAAGGGGTGAGCTCCCGCGCGCGGTTCGCCGCGGTGGCGGCACGCGGGCACGAGCTCGCGGCGACGCTCTCCTGGCCCAGCTGGGCGAGGGTGAAGGTGCAGCCCGGACAGAGCGTCGAGGCAGCGGTGGGCTCCTACCGCGGCGATCCGGCCGTCGCCCTCGCGCAGCCGAACTTCCTCTACCGCGCCACCACGGTCCCCGACGATCCGGGGTATGCACAGCAGTGGGGGCTGAAGAACACCGGGCAGACCATCACCGCCGACAACACGCAGCCACCCGGCTCGGCGCTCGAGTACACCACCGACAATCCGGGAACCCCTGCCGACGACCTGAACGTCGAGCATGCCTGGGACCACATCACCGACTGCAGCGCGACCGTGGTGGCAGTGGTCGACAGCGGGGTGAACTACGGCCACCAGGATCTGGCGGCGAACATGTGGAACGGCGGCGCCTCGTTCCCCAACCACGGATACAACTACGTCGACGGAAACGCCGACCCGATGGATTTGAACGGCCACGGCACGCACGTGGCGGGGACGATCGGCGCCGTGGGGAACAACGCCCTCGGCGTCGTGGGGGTGTGCTGGAAGGCGCAGATCATGGCCGTCCGCGTCCTGGACGCCACCGGGGTGGGCTCGAGCGCGCAGATCCTCCAGGGCATCGACTTCGCCGTGCAGCACGGGGCCAAGGTCATCAACATGAGCCTCGGGGGCAACGGGGCGTTCGACCAGGCCTACAGCGACGCGATCACGGCGGCGCAGGCCGCCGACGTCCTGGTGGTCGTGGCGGCGGGCAACGACGGGGTGGACAACGACAGCGGGACCGCGCCGACCTACCCCTGCAACTTCACCCAGCAGAACCTGCTCTGCGTGGCCGCGCTCGACCAGAGCTACCAGCTGGCGAGCTTCTCCAACTGGGGCGCGATCAGCGTGGACGTCGGCGCGCCGGGGACGAACGTCCTCAGCACCTGGGCCGGGACCAGCGGCCAGATCACCGATCCTCTGAACACCGGCTGGACCGGGAGCACCACGACCGCCGGTGGCTGGACCTACGGGACGCCGGGCGGGACCGCATGCCTCGTCGATCCCTCGAGCTATCCGGACGGCCAGTACGCGCAGAACACGGACGATCGCGCTTACAAGGTGTTCGACGTCTCGGGCGCGTCGGTGGTGGTCGCCGAGATCGCCTTCGCGGTCGACGTGGCGAACGGCGACTACTTCCGCGGCGCCTGCAACGGTGCCGGGGGCGACCCCTTCGCCGCGGGGACCACCCTCGGCGCCATCACCAACATGGCCACCTATCCCAGGCTCCAGACCGCGAACATCGACGTCACCTCCTGCGCCAGCGCCGCCGCCAGCTTCGGCTTCCAGCTCCAGTCGGGCGCGTCCAGCGCGCGCGGGGTGGCGGTCTGTGGCCTGACCTTCAAGGGTCTGGTCACGAACGCCACCAGCTACAACACCATCGCCGGGACCTCGATGGCGACCCCGGCCACCGCGGGCGTGGCGACCCTGCTCCGGGCCTACAACCCGAGCTACACCTACTCGGACACGGTCACCGCCATCATGCTGGCGGGGCGCCCGGTGCCGGCGCTCTCCGGCAAGACCACCACCGGGAACGCGGTCGACGCGATGCTCTCGCTGGCGTACATCCACACGCCGACCGGCGTGACCGCGAACGTGCAGTAGGAGGACGGGATGTACCGGGTGCTCGGAGCGATCGCTGCCTGCCTGCTTGCCGTCTCGGGGCTCGCCTGTGCCTCGGGCTCGACCGCGACCTCGCCGCCCGCGCCGTCCCCGGGCCCGGAGGACCCGACGGTGGACCAGGACCGTGTTCGCGGTGAGTACATCGTCAAGCTGGCGCCCGGTGCGGACCCGGCTGCCGTGAGCGACGTCTTCGGACGCTTCGGGGTCCAGCGGGTCCAGTCCCTGGGCGGGGCGCTCTACCTCGTCACCCTGTCCGGCGACCCCGGCCCGCGGGCGCTGGAGGAGGCTCGCCAGGGAGACGCGCGCATCGCCTCGGTGCAGCCCAACTACCGGTACCGCGGGACGGGCCAGTAGCGGGCGCCCGGCCGGGCTACATCGCGCGAAGGAGCAGCTCGAGCCCCGCCACGGCCGCGACGAGCCCGCCACCGACGCGGACGAGCAGTGTGGCGCGCGCCTCGTTCCGGAGCCCGTCGGCACGGCCGAGCGCGCGCTCGAGACGGACGAGGAGCCGGAGGACGAAGCGAGGGAAGAAGGCGACGATCGCTCCGGCGATGGCAACGAGCGCGGGCGTCGTCAGGTCCACTGCAGTGCCCAGGGGGGGACTCGAACCCCCACGCCTTGCGGCGCCACCCCCTCAAGATGGTGTGTCTACCAGTTCCACCACCTGGGCTTGAAACGAGGACCGCCTACCTATCAGGGCAGCCCCACGCTTTCCAGCCCCCCGGTGGCGAGCCACACCGCGAGCGGTACGAGCACGTTGTCCGTCGCGCGCGGCGCCACCGCCTCGGCCAGGGCAGCTGCGACGCCCGCGCCGAGGACGCGCATCCACGGGAGTGGCACACCGAAGACTGCTCCCGCGAGCGCGGTCCCGAGCGCGGCGAAGCACGCCACCGCCACCGAGCCCTCGAGGCTCTTCGCCTTCGCCCAGGGGACCCGGGCGCGGTGGCGACCCCACCGCCGTCCGATCAGCCCGCCGATTCCATCCCCGAGCGCCAGCGCGAGGAGCGCCGCCGCTGCGGGGAAGGGTGCATGGCCGAGCAGCCCAACGGCGGTGAGCACGGCGGCCGAGAGCCCGTAGAGGACGAGCCCGGACCACGCCTCGCCCTCGCCCGAGAGTGCGCGCTCGAGGCTCCGGGCGACACCGGCACGGCGGGCGAGCAGCGGGACCGAGGCCAGCAGCGCGAAGCCGGCCACGGCGACGACCACCGGCGGCCCGGGCGACCGCCACGCGCTCCATCCCAGCGGCCATGCGCCGGCGCCGACGTGCAGGACGTCACGGACGGAGGTCCGGGGAAGGCCGCGCCCGGCGAGCCAGAGGCAGGCGCCGAGCCCCGCGGCGAGGACCCCCGACCAGACGAGAACGAGCAGCCCGTCGTGCATGGCCCGAGCCTGCCGCGCCGAGCGTCCGATTCCGATCCCGATCTTGCAGATGGGTACCAGATCGAGACGTCTTCGCCGTGCGCGCCCTCCGCTCGCCCGGGACCGTCCGGAAAGGATTCCCACCTTCGATGCGGGTACCTCCTCGAGACGGGACGATTACTTCTGCGCGGGCGCGGCAGGAGCGGGGAGGGTCACCGGGGCAGGCTCCGCGCCGCTCGCCCCGGGGGCAGCCTGCGGGGATGCCGCCGACGCCGGAGCAGGAGCCGCGGCGGGCGGGGGAGGCTTCGCCGCCGCCTTCGCCGCCACGCTGCTGGTCACCGAGCTCCGCACTCCCACGAACGACAGGCCGAGCGAGGTGAGGAAGAAGAGTCCGGCGCAGACCGCGGTCAGCTTGCTGAGGAAGGTCACCGCTCCGCGGCCGCCGAAGGCCGACGTCGCCGCGCCACCGCCGAGCGCCGCGCCCATCCCGGCATCCTTCCCCGGCTGGAGGAGGATGACGAAGATCATGAACACGCAGAGCAGCACGTGGACGGCGGTAAAGAAGGCGATCATGGCGTTCGGAGAAAGAAGGCGGCGCACCCTAGCGGGCAGCCACCTCCCGTGGCAAGTCGGCGCCTACCCCGCGGCGGCGATGATGGCGAGGAACTCCTGCGCCTTGAGGCTCGCTCCACCGACCAGCGCCCCGTCGACGTCCGCCTGTGCCATCAGCTCGGCCGCGTTGTCCGCCTTCACCGAGCCGCCATAGAGGATGCGCACCGACTCGCCCACCGGCCGGCCGAAGAGCCGCACCAGCGCCTCGCGGACGTGGGCGTGGACCTCCTGGGCCTGCGCCGGCGTGGCGTTGCGCCCCGTACCGATGGCCCACACCGGCTCGTAGGCCAGCACCACGTGCGCCATCTCCTCCACCGCCACCCCGGTGAGGCTGCCGTGCAGCTGGTTGGTGCACACCTCGAGCGTCCTCCCGCCGTCGCGCTCGGAGAGCGTCTCGCCGATGCAGACCACCGGGCGGAGGCCCCCGTGGAGCGCCGCGCGTGCCTTCTTGCTCACCATGGCGTCGGTCTCGCCGAAGAGCTGGCGCCGCTCGGAGTGGCCGACGATGACGTGGCTGCAGCCCAGCGCCTTCAGCATCCCGACCGAGATCTCCCCGGTGAACGCGCCCTGGCCCTCCCAGTGCACGTTCTGGGCGCCGAGCGCGATCCCGCTGCCCTCCAGCGCACGGGCTGCCGGCTCGAGCGCGGTGTACGGCGGCGCCACCATCACCTCGGCACGTCCCGGGGAGTGGCCGTCCCGCAGCTGCTGGATCAGCTCCACCGCCTCCGGCCCCGTCCGGTGCATCTTCCAGTTGCCGGCCACCAGCGGCCGGCGGCGTGACGAGGTCATTCGCCCTCCGGTGCTCAGGACTCGAGCGCCTTCACTCCCGGCAGCTCCTTGCCCTCGAGGAATTCCAGGGAGGCTCCGCCGCCGGTCGACACGTGCGACATCTTCTTCGCCAGCCCGAACTCGTGCACCGCCGCGGCGCTGTCACCGCCACCCACGACGGTGGTGGCGTCGCGGAGCCCGGCGATCGTCTCGGCCACCGCCCGGGTCCCGGCGGCGAAGGCCGGCACCTCGAACAGCCCCATCGGTCCGTTCCAGAGGACGGTGTGCGCCGGTCGGAGGTGCTCGGCGAAGAGCGCCCGGGTCCGGGGGCCGATGTCGAGGCCCATGAGCTCGGTCGGCAGCGCCCGGTCCTTCACCTCGCGGATGGGACCGCTGCCGCTCGGATCGGTGCTCGCGATGTGGTCGATGGGGAGCACCACCGCCTTGCCCAGCCGCTCGGCGGCCTCGAGTGCGCGGCGGGCCACGTCCAGCTTGTCCGCCTCGACGCGGCTCTTCCCCACCTCGACGCCCTGCGCCTTGAGGAAGGTGTAGGCCATGGCGCCGCCGACCAGGAGCGAGCTCACCCGGGGAAGGAGGTTCTCGATGACCTTGATCTTGTCCGAGACCTTGGCGCCCCCGAGCACGGCGACGTAGGGCATCGCCGGCGACTTCAGCAGTCTCCCGAGGAACTCCAGCTCCTTCACCATGAGGTAGCCGGCGGCCCGCTCCTTCACGAAGGCCGCCATCCCCGCCGTCGAGGCGTGGGCGCGGTGAGCGGTCCCGAAGGCATCCATCACCCACACGTCGGCGTTCTCGGCCAGCGCGCGGGCGAAGGCGGGATCGTTCGCCTCCTCTTCCTTGTGGAAGCGGAGGTTCTCCAGCAGGACGACCTGGGTGGGGGTCTGGTCCTTGACCATCTTCCGCACCCCGTCGCCCACGCAGTCGTCGGCGAGGAGCACCTCGTGAGGCTTGCCGAGCAGCTCGGAGAGCACCCGCGCCGCCGGCTCGAGCGACAGCTTCGGGTCCACTCCCTTCGGACGGCCGAGGTGCGACGCCACGATGAGCTTGCCGCCCATCTGCAGCACCCGCCTGAGCGTCGGGAGCGCCTCGCGGATGCGCGTGTCGTCGGTGACTCGCTGCTGGTCGTCCAGGGGAACGTTGAAGTCCACCCGGACGAAGACCCGCTTCCCGGTCAGCTGCAGATCGTCGATGGAGCGGAACATGGCCCCTCCGCGCGCTGGACTACCCCTTCGACTGAACGAGCTTGGTCAGGTCCACCATGCGGTTGCTGAAGCCCCACTCGTTGTCGTACCAGGACATCACCTTGGCGAGGTTCCCCTCGATGACGAAGGTGTTGGTCCCGTCGACGATGGCCGAGTGCGGGTTGCCGTTGTAGTCGACCGAGACCGTCTCCGCCTCGCTGTACTCCAGGACGTTCCGCAGGGGCCCCTCGGCGGCCTTCCGGAAGGCGCCGTTGATCTCCTCGGGGGTGGCCTTCTTCCCGAGCACCACCGTCAGGTCCACCAGGCTTACGTTCGGGGTCGGCACCCGGACGCTCACCCCGTGCATCTTGCCCTTCAGCGCGGGGATGACCTCGCCGATCGACTTCGCCGCGCCGGTGCTGGTGGGGATCATCGACAGTGCCGCGGCGCGCGCCCGGCGCAGGTCCTTGTGGGTGAGATCCAGGATGCGCTGGTCGTTGGTGTAGCTGTGCACGGTGGTCATCAGGCCCTTCTCGATGCCGAAGGCGTCGAGGAGGACCTTCGCCGTGGGCGCCAGGCAGTTGGTGGTGCACGAGGCGGCGGAGAGGATCTGGTGCTTGCCGGAGTCGTAGATCGCGTCGTTGACCCCGATGGCGATGGTCACGTCCGGGCCCTTCGCCGGCGCCGAGATGATCACCTTCTTCGCTCCGGCTGCCAGGTGGTGGCTCGCGCCCTCGCGGTCGGCGAAGCGGCCGGTGCACTCGAGCACCAGGTCCACGCCCAGGGCCTTCCAGGGCAGCTTGGTCGGATCCTTCTCGGCGGTGAAGGCGATGGTCTTCCCGTCGACGGTCATCGACTTGTCGGTCGCCGAGACCTGGCCGGGGAACGTGCGGTGCACGGAGTCGTACTTGAAGAGGTGGGCCATGGTCTTGGGCGCGTCGAGATCGTTGATGGCGACGAACTCGATGTTCTCCTTCCGCGCCAGCGCCGCCCGGAGGATGCAGCGTCCGATCCGCCCGAAACCGTTGATCGCGACTTTCATGGTGGCCATGAGGCGGTCGTCTAGGAGAAGCGGGCCCGGAATTCAACGCTCGGGGGTACACGCGTTGACTGCTTCCCCGCCCGGGATGGACTCTGTACTTCTAGCCCGCTGCAGATGACCGCTCCTGCGCCAGTCCCCCTCCGGAAGCCGCCCTACCCGCCCCGGCGCGGCGATGGCTTCTGGGCCTCGGCGGTCCACGCCTGGAACGGCCTGGTCCACACCGTGGTGCACCAGCCCAACATGAAGGTCCACGTGGTCTCGGCCATCCTGGTGGGCCTGGTGGGCAGCGGCATTCCGCTCGGGCTGGCAGAGAAGGTCACCCTCATCTTCTGCGTGCTGCTGGTGTTCTTCGCCGAGATCCTCAACAGCGCCCTCGAGACCCTGGTGGACCTCGCCACGCAGGAGTTCGACGAGAAGGCCCGGGTCACGAAGGACGCCGCCGCCGCCGCGGTGCTGGTGCTCTCCATCGGCTCGGCGGTCATCTTCGCCGCCCTGGTGGTGCACAACTGGGACACGGTGGTGGCCAGCGTGCCCCGCATCCGGCGGCAGGTCCTGTTCGGCACCCCCCTGGCCGGGTGCGCCGCGCTCCTGATGCGCGACCGGCCGCGGCCCTGGGCGCAGGACGCGCTGGCCTTCGTCGCCGGCCTGGTGCTCGTCGGGGTGATGGCCACCTGGACCACCAGCGTTGTCTTCACGGCGATGACGGTGGGGCTCCTCGTCCTGGCGGTCGCTGCCGCACGGGAGCGGGCGCAGGCGCGAGGCGCCGCGGCCGGAACCCGGGCAACAAAAAACCCTGCGGCCACGTGACGGCTGCAGGGTCACCTTCGAAGACTGCTTCCACTCGCCCGGGCCTTGGCCCCGGAACCCGTCCGGAACGTGCGCGTCCGGTCGAGGGAAACCTCGGCAACTCTAACCCATCGAGCGCCGCTGTCTAGGCGGCCGGGCGGTTCTCCTCCGTCGACGAGCTGGCAGACGGGGCCTTGTCGGCCTCCCTGATGTCGTTCGCGACCAGGTCGATCAGCTCCGTCGCCACTGCAATCACCTGGGTCGGGGTGTAACCACTCGAACGCAGCTGATTGAAGAACGTCCGAGCGAGGATCTTGGTCGCCTTGGCGTCGGTGCTCACGGGCGGAGGAAGGCTGCCACACCCGTGCCACCGAACACCATCATTGCAACCCCATGAAAGGACAGGCCTATGGCGTTGGACCCCGACCGCCGGGGTGCGAAGGACGCTGCGCACTGCCAACCGGGTGCGCCGGACCCCGGAGGATGCCAGACACCCACTCCGCTTTCCCTCCCTGAACCGTGCCCTACCGCATCCACAACGTCCCGCTCTGGCTCGGTGAGCCCGAGGCGCTGCTCCGCCGGCGTGCAGCCGAGGCGCTCGGAGTCCGTCCCGACGACCTGGCCACGGTGCGCGTCGTCCGCGCCGTGCTGGATGCGCGGAAGAAGGGCGCGCCGCGGACCATCCACACCCTCGAGGTGAGCTTCGCCGAGGGCCGGACGCCGGACCGGCTCCCCGCGGGGGTGACCGAGACCGAGCCCATCCCGCCTCCGGCTCCCCGGGTACGCCGGCCGGAACTGCTGCCGCTCATCGTGGGGACGGGCCCGGCGGGCCTGTTCTGTGCCCTGGGGCTCCTCGAGCGGGGCGTCCCCTCGGTGCTGCTCGAGCGGGGCCGGGAGGTGGTGCAGCGGAGGAAGGACGTCGCCCGGCTGATGCGCGACGGGACCCTCGACCCGGAGAGCAACATGAACTTCGGCGAGGGAGGCGCCGGGGCCTACACCGACGGGAAGCTGAGCACGCGCATCAACCACCCGCTGGTGCGGAAGGTGATCGAGACCTTCGCCCGCTTCGGCGCCCCGGACCGCATCCTGGTCGACGGCAAGCCCCACATCGGCTCGGACCTCCTGCCCTTCGCGGTGGCCCGGCTCCGCGAGGAGCTGGGCGCCGGCGGGTGTCAGATCCGCTTCGAGACCCGGGTGGAGGACGTGATCACCACCGACGGCCGGGTCTCGGGTGTCCTCCTCGCCGACGGCTCCCGGCTCGACTCCGACCGCGTGGTGCTGGCCCCCGGCAACAGCGCCCGCGAGCTCTTCGAGCGCTTCGCCGCCGACGGGCGCATCGCGATCGAGGCGAAGCCTTTCGCCATCGGCTTCCGGGCCGAGCACCCCCAGGGGCTCATCGACTCCATCCAGTACGGGGCCGCCGCGCAGCACCCCGAGCTGCCGCCCGCGGACTACAAGCTGGCCGAGAACTTCGAGACCGGCGGGGAGATGCGAGGCGTCTACTCCTTCTGCATGTGCCCGGGCGGCATCGTCGTGCCCACCCCCACCGAGCCGGGCATGCAGTGCACCAACGGGATGAGCAACAGCCGGCGGAACGCCCGGTTCGCCAACGCCGGCATCGTCGTCTCGGTCTCGCCCGCGGACTTCGCCCGCGCCGGCTTCGCGGGGCCCCTGGCCGGGCTGGAGTTCCAGCGGCACTGGGAGCGGGAGGCCTACCGGCTGGGCGGCGGTGACTTCCTGGCTCCCGCGCAGACCATCCCCGACTACCTCTCCGGGCGGCAGGGCACGCCCCCCGGCGACACCAGCTACCGTCCGGGGCTCGCGCACGCCGACCTGAACGTCCTCTTCCCCGGTGAGCTCACCGCGGCGCTCAAGTCGGCGCTGCGTCGCTTCGACCGGAAGATGCACGGCTTCGTGAGCTCCGAGGGGAAGCTCATCGGCATCGAGAGCCGGACCAGCTCCCCGGTGCGACTGCCCCGCGACGAGGCGTTGCAGTCGGTCTCCGCCCGGGGCCTCTACCCCTCGGGGGAGGGATGCGGGTATGCGGGAGGCATCGTGAGCTCCGCCATCGACGGGCTGCGCATCGCCGAGCAGATCGCCCGGGAGCTCGGGTGAGCTTCCGCGTCCGCACCCCCGACGGCGAGCTGGAGTACGGCTCGCTCTACGACATTGCGAATGCGCTCCGGCACGGGCTGGTGCACGCCGAGGACGAGGTGCTCGCCCCGGGGCAGACCACCTGGGTCCGGGTGGGCGACCACACGGCGCTCCGGTCCGAGGTCCCGGCTCCGCGGCGGGGGCTGCGGATCGCCGGGGGAGTCGAGCTCATCGGGGCCGTCGTCTGCGGTGTCGCGGGTCTGGTCGGCATCTTCCGTGGCTGGAACCTCTGGATGGTGGGTGCGGCGGTGGCCGCGGCGGTGTGGTTCTCCACCCGGGTGGCATTCGGGGGGTCGAGGGTCCGACCCCCGGACCGGGTAAGCTCCCGTCGTCGATGAGTCGCAGTCCCCTCCGCCTCGCCCTGCTCGGGCTCGCCCTCCATTCCGCCGCCGCGCTCGCGGACGACGTCTACGTCTGGATGGACCCCTCGGGCGAGACGCACTACACCAACGACGTCGCCACCATCCCCGAGCGGTCGCGCCGCACCGCGCGCAAGCTGGACGTCGAGGCCTCGTCGGAGCCGAAGGCGACGGCCAAGGCCGACGACGCAGCCCCGAAGAGCGGCAGCTCGCCCAAGGACTCCCTGCCGGTGGCCGACTCCTCCCAGCCCCCGCCGCCCGAGCCCATCGAGACCGCGCTCCTGGTTCCCCGGGAGGACGAGAAGGTCTCCGAGGAGCAGTGGCGAACGCTGTTCCGCAAGGCCAACGAGCGGGTGAAGCGCGCCGAGCGCAAGGCCCAGCGCAGCCGCGATGCGCTGGCGAAGCTGCCCGGCCAGGACATCACCACCTACGACGTCGCCGGGAACGTGGTGGTCGAGAGCCGCTACCAGACGCTCCGGGTCCAGGTCGACGAGGACGAGTACCAGCTCCAGGTCGCGCAGGAGCAGCTCCACGATCTGGAGCGAGCCGCCGCCCGCGAGGCCATCCCACTCGAGTGGCGCCGGTAGCCGCCGGCCCCCGGGGTCGTCAGGTCCAGAGGCCGCGCTGGGGACGCGAGGTCCAGTCTCGCCGGGGTCGAGGTGCCTCGTCCTTCCGCAGAACGACCGCGAGCCCCATCCCCACCACGAAGCCCCCCACGTGCGCCCACCAGGCGACCCCGGTCGCGGCCGCGCCGGCCGCCGGAGAGAGGGAGGCCGTCCCGCTCGCCAGCTGCGAGAGGAACCAGACGCCGAGGAAGACCACCGCCGGCAGCTCCACCAGGAAGACGAACACCAGGGTGAGCACCCGGGCGCCGGGATACAGCACGAGGTAGGCGCCGAGCACCCCGGCGATGGCCCCCGACGCGCCGATCGCCGGGACGCTTGCCCCGGGCAGCACCCAGCCCTGGACCAGCATCGAGCAGGCGCCGCAGACCAGGTAGAACACCGCGAACCGCAGGTGGCCGAGCCGATCCTCGACGTTGTCCCCGAAGACGCCGAGGAACCACATGTTGCCGATGATGTGGAGCCACCCGCCGTGCAGGAAGCTGGCGGTGACGAGCGGCACGAAGCGCCACGGGTCGAGCGGCGCACCGCCGAGCTGCACCCAGCCGAAGAAGCGCCGGGGAACGAAGCCGAAGGCGTTGATCACCGCGTCGAGCTGCCCCGCGTCGGCCAGGCGCAGCTCCCAGAGGAACACCAGGACGTTGGCGGCGATGATCAGCGCCACGACCACCGGCCAGGTGCTCGATCGCGGGCTGTCTCGGAGCGGGAGGATCACGGTCTCGTGACCAGTCCTAACGCGGCCGACCCACCGCGTACATCCCCCGCCATCGGGGCTCTGCTAGGGTCCGCCGTCCCGTGACTCCCTCCGACGTCCCTCCCAGCGAGACAGCGCCCGGCGACGAGGTGGTGCGCAAGGTGTACGTGCGCGACCTCCACGACAAGCAGCCGGTGCACACCGTGTTCAAGGTCACCCGGAAGACCCGCGCCACCGCCCGCAGCGGCAAGTCCTTCCTGGTGGTGGGCCTCGGGGATCGGACGGGCGAGGTGGACGCCCGCGTGTTCGACCAGGTGGACGCGCTCGAGCCCGGGTTCCAGGCCGGGGACCTGGTGCTGGTCCGGGGACACGTCACCCAGTTCCAGGGGAAGCCCCAGGTCCTGCTCGAGGCGGTGGACCGGCTCGACCCCGAGCCGATCGATCCCGCCGAGTTCGAGGTTCCCCCGCCGCCTCCGGCCCCGCATCCCTCCCCCGCGGCCCAGCCCCGGGCGGCGCAGGAGGCGCCCCGGCCGACGCCCGACGGCGCCCGGGTGGTGGCACAGATCCGCGAGCTGGTGGAGCGGGTCGGCGATCCGCACGTGAAGGCGCTGCTGATCGCCTTCCTGGACGACCCCCTCGTCGCGCAGCGCCTCGTATCCGCCCCCGCCGCGAAGGGCATCCACCACGCGCAGCGCGGGGGGCTGGCCGAGCACATCCTCTCGGTGATGCGCCTCGGGCAGCGCGTGGCCGACCATTACCCGATGCTCGATCGAGATCTCGTCCTGGCCGGGGCCTTCCTCCACGACATCGGCAAGGTGCAGGAGCTCGCCTGGGACGGGGGCAACACCCGCTACACCGACGAGGGGCGCCTGGTCGGGCACATCGTCCTCACCGCCCAGGCCATCCACGAGAAGGCGTCGCGCATCCCCGGCTTTCCCCCGCTCCTCGAGGCCCACCTCACCCATGGCGTGCTCGCCCACCACGGGCAGCTCGAGTACGGCTCGCCCAAGGTGCCGATGACGCTCGAGGCGTACGTCGTGCACGTCATCGACTCCCTGGATTCCCGGCTCGACAGCTGGCTGGACCTGATGGCGCGCGACCCCGGGGAGACCTGGACCGAGCAGACCAAGCTCTACGAGCGCCACCTCTGGAAGGGGCCGGCGCCCACGCAGCGAGGCCGCTCGCCGGTGGAGGGGCGCGGGCGCCGCGCAGAGAAGCGCAGGCGGCAACGCGCAGGCGGAGCCGGACCGACCGTCGCCACCGCCCCCGCCGCGCCGAAGCTCTCCTTCAAGCCCCTGGAAGCACTGACCGGCGATGCGACACCTCCCCCCGCGCCCGCTTCGTCGGAGTCGGCCTCGACCCCGGTTCCGGAGGGACCTCCCCAGGAGTGAACGAAAACCGGGGGGTCGCAATTCTTCTCCCGTGCTGGATCCGGCAGAATCCCTCCATCGCAGGGATGAGCCCCAAGCTCGGAGATCGCCTCGTCGCCGCCGGCCTCGTTTCCCGAGAGGCCGTGCAGCAAGCGCTGGAGCAGCAGCGCCTCACCGGACATCGTCTCGGGGACTCGCTCGTCGAGATGGGCCTGCTCGGCGAGGCGGCGCTCCTGCGCTTCCTCGCCTCGGAGCTGAAGACCCGCTACGTGTCCGCGGAGAAGCTCGCCCGGGCGCAGATTCCGAGCGAGCTCCTGGACCGGGTCCCGGTCCGGCTCGCCGAGGCCCACCACTTCCTTCCCCTGGCGGTGGACGACGAGCGGCGCATCCTCTCCATCGTCGCCGCCGAGCCCCAGAACGAGAAGCTGCTCCGCGACGTGGCCTCGATCGCCGACGTCGACGAGGTCTACGCCTACATCGCCCTCCGGAGCGTGGTCCGCGCCGGAATCCAGAAGCACTACTACGCGGACAACACCGCCTTCGCCGCGCTCGCGCCGGGGCCCCGGGCAAGCCGCGCCGATCTCGCGGGCATCGCAGCCGCCTACGAGCAGGCGGGAAGCAGCAAGCACGTCTCGCCGCCCGTTGCGCTCCGGCTCCGGGGCGAGAGCAGCCAGGCCCGGACGCCACCCGCCCGGTCCAGCCGCCCCACGACCGGCGAGAGCGGGCTGGTGGCCTCCCGTGGCGCCGTCGGCGAGAGCGACTACCTCGAGACGCTCCGCGTGCTGGTGGATCAGCTGGAGCGGGGCCGCGGGGAGCTGCGGGGCCACTCGGCGCAGCTGGCCCGGCAGGCCTCGCTGGTCGCCCTCCGGCTGGGGCTCCCGGGGCGCGAGGTCACCTGCGTGGCGCTGGCCGCGTTCCTCCACGACCTGGGGAAGGGACCGGTGCACCTCACCCTGGCCGGGACGGCACGCAACCCGGAGCTGAAGGCCGAGGCGAAGAAGGTGGCCCTCTCGCCGGTCCACATGTTCGAGTCGGTGCACCTGCCAGCGCAGGTGGGGGCGGCGCTGGCCCAGCTGTACGAGGCATGGGACGGGTCGGGCACTCCCCAGGGCGCGCACGGGGAGGACATCGCCATCGGGGCGCGGATCATCGCCGCGGTGGACAGCTGGCTCGAGCTCACCCGGAACTCGGGCAACGCCTTCGGACGGCTCTACACCCGCGAGCAGGCGCTGAGCTTCCTGGCCGAGCAGGCCGGGAAGCTCTTCGACCCGCGGGTGGTGGAGATGCTCGAGCTCCTCAACTCCGGTGAGCTGCTCCGGCGGCGCCTCGAGACCGACGGGCGCCAGGTCCTGGTCGCCGAACCCGATGCCGCCCGCCGGGACGCGGTGGTGCACGCGCTCGGCAGGAAGGGCCTCGTGGTGCACGCCACCAGCACTCTCGAGGGGGCGATGGAGGGCGCGGTCGCCTCGGACGTGTGGCTCTTCTCGGCGGCCCTGGGCGCCGCCGAGCTCGCCGAGGCGGCGGTGCAGCTGCGCTCGGATCCGCGACTGGCCGGGGTGCCCCTCCTCGTCACCGGCACGGTGGACGAGTCCGGCTCCGAGCGGCTCCTCCAGTCCGGGGTGACGGCGCTCCTCGGCGCGTCCGAGCCGCCCGAGCTCGCCGCGCGGGTCGTGGACACGCTGCGCGAGCGGATCGCCAACGGGGCGCCGGCGCGGGTCATCCAGGGGACGGCCGACGAGCTTCCCCCGCGCGACGTCCTCCGAATCCTCGGCAGCGGCCGGAAGTCGGGACGGCTGGCGCTCCGGTCCGAATCCTCCGAGGGGCTCCTCCAGTTCGAGCGCGGGCGCGTGGTGTGGGCAGGCGCCGGGCAGGTCCGGGGCGAGGAGGCCCTGACGCAGATCCTGAGGGCCCGGGCGACCGAGTTCGTCTACGATCCGGACGCCCTCCTGATGGAGCTGCCCCACCTGGACACCGACCTCGAGCTGGTGGTGCGGGCGCTCGAGCCCGCGTGAACCGAGCGCTCCGGGCCGCCACGGCGGTCCTTCCGCCGCTGCTGGCCTTCTGCGCGGTCCGCGGGCTGATGGTGCTGGCGGCGTGCTCGGTGGGCCTCGACCCCTGGAATGCCCTTTCCTGGAAGCGGTGGGACAGCGGTCACTACCTGGCGATCGCCACCACTGGCTACGAGTACTTCTCCTGCGCGCGCATCGGGGGCCGTCCACAGGACGTGTGCGGCAACGCGGCCTGGTTCCCCCTCTATCCGTGGGCGATGCGCCCGCTCATCGCGCTCGGGGTCGGCCCCGCGGCCGCCGGGACCTGGGTGGCCGGGCTGGGTGCGCTGGGGACGCTCGCCGCGCTGTGGAACGGCTTCCTCCGCCGCCGGGGTCTCGGCGGATGGCTGGTGCTGGGGATGGCGGCGGCCTTCCCCGGAGCGGTGTACCAGCACGCGATCTTCCCCACCTCCCTCGCGCTCCTTTGCCTCGTCCTAGCGGCGTGGTTCGTCGCCCGCGAGCGCTGGGTGGCCGCCGGGGTCGCCGGAGCAGGAGTCGCGCTCTCCTACGTCACCGGTGTCCTCGTCGCGGTCGCGAACGGCGCCTCCGCGCTCCTCCGGACGCGATCGATCCGACCGGTGCTCCTCTCCGGCGGCATCGCCGCGGCCGGCCTCGTCGCGTTGCTCGTCCTCCACCAGCTGCTCCTCGGCCACTGGGACGCCTTCTACTGGGTGCACCGCAAGGGATTTCCGGCGATGGCCCAGCCGCTGGACGCATTTCTCGGCGTGGCGCTCCCCGCCTTCGACCCGGGCTCGGATCCGCGGGCAAGAACGGTCGCCGTCCAGACGCTGACGGTGGCGGGGCTGGTGCTGCTCGGGATGGGGAGCGCGGTCGTCACCCGGCGCCGCCCGGATCCGGTGCGCAGCTGGGCGGTGGTCGCCACCCTCCTCTTCTGGAGCTTCCCGCTCCTGGTGGGTCGGGGAGTCAGCCTCTACCGGTCCGACGCGCTGGTGCTGCCGGTCCTCTTCCTGCTGCTCGAGCTCCGGCCGTGGCTGCTCGCGCCCCTGCTGGTGTGGCTGGCGATCCTGGCCGAGGAGATGGCTCGGCTCTTCTTCACCGGCTACCTCGTCTGAGGGAGCATCGTGGGTTGCGCGTCGCCTCTCGCTTGCACGTGCAAGCGCGTCGGACGGACCGCCGCCAGCGTTAACGAGAGGTCGCCGACGCGGGTTGGTGTCTCGGCCCGGGCGGGCCCGGGTGTTCAATCGGCTCCGGAGCGAACTTCATGACAGCCCGACACGACCCGATCCTCACCTCGCTGCTCACCGCCCTCTGCACCGCCGGCCTGATGCTCGGCTGCAGCGCGGGCGGGGGCGGAAGCACGGGTGACAACGCTGCTGCGGGGCAGTCCTCGAACGGCAACGGCTCGGGTTCCGCGACCGACGATGCCGGCACCACCGGCGCCTCGGCGGCCCACGGGCCCCTGTGCCTGCCCTCGTCGGCGCAGACCAGCGCCTGCAACGGCATGCCCGCCGGCGCCTCCTGCACCCTCACCCGCTCCACCGGGGACGGGGACATGGACGCGGACGACGACGGTGGGGTCCTCACCATCGCCGGGACCTGTCGCGCCACGGTCGATGGGACGGTGGGCTGCTTTCCGAACCCACCGGCGCCTCCGGCAGTCCTGACCGATCCCTGCAGCGGAAAGTCGGCCGACGCCTCATGCACCATCCAGGGCCCCTTCGGCACGTTCCAGGGCACCTGCTTCGACTTCCACGGCACCACGACGCTGATCTGTGGTCGCGTCCGTACGCCCCCCCAGCCGTTCGTCGACGCCTGTACCGGGAAGACGGCCGGAGACGGCTGCACGATCGCCAAGCACCACGACGCCGGCGTCATCTCCGGCGTGTGCGGGAACGGGCCCACGGGCCAGGGGCCCCTGGCTTGCGCGCCGAGCCACGACCGCGCCGACCGGCGCGAGGCGCGGCTGGAGGCAGCCTGCGACGGCCTGGACGCGGGAACGACCTGCGCGCTCGGAAGGGGCTTCTGGAGCGTCGGGGGCACCTGCACCACGCCTGCCGGCGGTGGCGCCGCGCTCTGCCTCGCGCCTTGCCCGGAGCTCCGGCACAAGTTCCCGTTCGGCGGACACGACCCGCGGATGCCCTGGGAGCCGCCGGTCCCGATGATCCCCCACGACGGCGGGACCTGGTAGCGAGGCGCGGCAGCGCCGGCCTTGCCGGAGGAGAACGACTCAGGCGTCCGGGAGCCGGAAGCGGTACACCCGCGCGGCGTTGGCGCTGGTCGCCTCGGCCACCGTCTCCAGCGGGAGCCGCTTCAGCTCGGCCACCCGGCGGGCGGTCTCCAGCACGAAGGCGGGCTCGTTCTTCTTCCCCCGGTGGGGCACCGGGGCGAGGTAGGGCGAGTCCGTCTCCACCAGCAGGCGCTCGAGCGGAGCGAAGCGCACCGCCTCCGCGAGCGCCTCGGTCTTCTTGTAGGTCACGACTCCCGAGACGGAGAGGTCGAAGCCCAGGTCGAGGTAGGTCCGCGCGGCCGCCACGTCCCCGGTGAAGCAGTGGATGACGCCGGCGGTCGGGCGCTCGGTCCGGAGCACCTCGGCGCACTCGGCATGCGCGTCGCGGACGTGCACCACCAGCGGCTTTCCCACCGCCGCCGAGAGCGCGCACTGGCGGCGGAAGACCGCATCCTGGACGGGGCGCGGCGAACGGTCGTAGTAGAAGTCGAGCCCCGCCTCGCCCACCGCGTGCACGTCCGGGCGGCGGCAGGCCTCCTCGAGGTAGGTGAAGTCCGCCACGGTCGCCCGCGCCGCCTCGTGGGGGTGAATCCCGAGCGTGGCCGTCAGCCGTTCCGGGTGCGCCCGCGCCACGGCGAGCGCGTGCCCGAAGTCGCCCGGCGCCTGGAACTGGCCGACCACGATGGCGTGTACGACGCCGGCGGCCGCCATTCGGGAGAGCACGGCCGGAACGACGGGGTAGTCGTCCGGCTCGAGGTGACAGTGCCCGTCGACCAGGCGCATCACTTCACCGGGCTCCCTGGAGGCAGGTCCCCCGGGTCCACCAGGCGCAGCGACGCACCGCCGCTTCCCGCCGCGAGCAGCATCCCCCGCGACTCGATGCCCCGGAGCGCACGGGGCCGGAGGTTGGCGACCACCACCACCTTGCGACCCACCAGCGCCTCGGGCGCGTAGGCCTCGGCGATGCCCGCGACGATGGTGCGTGGGCTCCCCTCGCCGACGTCCACGGTGAGCTTGAGGAGCTTGTCCGCCTTCGGCACCCGCTCGGCACCGAGCACCTGGCCGACCCTCAGCGCCACCCGGGCGAAGGCGTCGATGTCGATCTCCCCGGCGGCGTCCGCCGGCGTCGGGGCGGCGCGTGCCGGGGGCGTGCTCGTCACCGCATGGCCGGAGATGCGGGCCAGCTCCTCCGGAGGCACGAGCCCGTTCACCTGCGCCTCCTCGAGCCGCGGCAGGAGCGGCGCCGGCGTCCCGAGCGCCCGGCCGCGGGGGAGCAGCGGCACCCGGGCCTGGGCGAGATCCGCGAACGTCACCGGAGCCGTCCCGAGCTGCGCGAAGAGCTTCTCGGTCACCGAGGGGACGATGGGGGCGAGGAACGTCGCCACCAGCGCGACCACGTCGGCGACGTCGGAGAGGTCGGCTCGGGCCACCTCGGGCTCGGTCTTCATCTTCGCCCAGGGCGCACGGGCCTGGAGGAACTGGTTCGCCGACTGCGACACCTCGATCGCGGTCCGGACCACCGCCCGGAAATCGAGCGCGTCGTAGGCCGCGACCACCTCGGGGATGCGCGCCAGCGCCCCCTCGAGCAGCACCTTCCCCGCCTCGCCCGGAGCCGGCGCGAGCTTGCCGCCCAGCGGCCCCGCCAGGAGCGAGAGCGTCCGGTTGGCGAGGTTGCCGAAGTTGTTGACCAGCTCGCCGTTCACCCGGGCGCGGAACTCGGGCAGTGACAGATCGAAGTCCTCGGGCCCCGGCCCGAGGTTCGCGGCGAAGAAGTAGCGAAGGTACGCCGGATCGAAGGCCCCGAGCGCGGTCCGGACGTTGATGAGCGTCCCGCGCGACTTCGACATCTTCTCGCCGTTGAGCGTGAGGTGCCCGTGCACGTGAAGCTTCGCCGGCCGCTTGAACCGCGCGACCTTCAGCACCGTGGGCCAGAACAGGGCGTGGAAGTAGACGATGTCCTTTCCGATGACGTGCCGGATCTCCGTCTCCGAGTCCTCGGCCCAGATGTCCATCGCGCTGCGGGCACGTCCGGAGTCCTTCGCCCACTTCTCCGTCGCGGAGACGTAGCCGATGGGCGCGTCCAGCCAGACGTAGAAGAACTTGTCCTTCTCGCCCGGGATGGGGAACCCGAAGTACGGCGCGTCGCGGCTGATGTCCCAGTCCTGGAGCCCTTGATCGAAGAAGGCCTGCAGCTGGTTGGCGACTGCCGGATGGAGGAACCCCGGGCTCCTCACCACCTCCTGGAGCCACGCCTGGTGGCGAGAGAGCGCGAAGAAGAGGTGCTCGCTCTCGCGGGTCACCGGGGGTGTGCCGCAGATGGCGCACCGGGGAGCGATGAGCTCCTCCGGTCGGTAGGTCTTCCCGCACACCTCGCAGGCATCGCCATACTGGTCGGGGCTCTTGCAGTTGGGGCAGGTCCCGCGGACGAACCGATCGGGCAGGAAGCGCCGATCCACCTCGCAGTAGGTCTGGCGGATGGACCGCCGGAGGATGTCACCGGCGTCCTTCAACCGGCCGTAGATGAGCTCGGAGTAGTGCTTGTTCTCGGGGCTGTTCGTCGCGTGGAAGGTGTCGAGCGAGATTCCGAGGTCGCGGAAGTCCGCCCGGTGCTGCTCCCACGTCTCCGCGACGAAAGCCTCCGGGCTCACACCCTGCTTGGCCGCACTCAGCTCGACCGGCGTGCCGTGCTGGTCGTCGGCACAGACGAACACCACCTCGTTGCCGGCCGAGCGCAGGTAGCGGACCAGAACGTCACAGAGGACGTACTCGACCGCGTGGCCCACGTGGAGCGGACCGTTGGCGTAGGGCAGCGCGGGGGTGACGAGGAACTTCTTCCGGGGCATCGAGGTGGGGCCTGCTGCCGTGCAACGAGGGGCCGCGCACTCTAGCGGCTCGGCCCCCCTCCTGCACGGCTCCGCCCGGCGCTCAGCGGGAAGCCGAGGCGCCGGTGGAGCGAGGAGCTGGCCCGGACGACGCCGTCACTGCGCGTCGTCCGGCTCTCCCCGTGGACCCCCACGCCCGCCGCGCATGATCTCCCGCATCGTCCCCGGCAGCCGCGCGAACGTCAGCGCCAGCTTGGCCTTCTTCTGAGCGGGGAGCCCCTGGGAGAGCTGCTGGAACAGCTTCTGATCCATCTGGTGCATCTGGGCACGCAGGTCGATGAGCTTCTGGATCGCCTGGTCCACCTGGCCGTACGCGGTGGTGTCGCCCTTCGACGCACGGCGAAGAACCTGGGCCAGCTCGAACATCTGCTGGCGGAGCGGGGCACGCTGCGAGCCCCACTGCGCGATCGTCTGCCGCAGCTTCAGGGTGCCGGCGTCGTCCAGCTCCAGGGCCTCGGCGAGCTGGAGGGTGACCGCCATCTGGGCGCGCTGGTCGAACTGCTCGCGCTGAGGACCAGGGGCCGGACCGTCGGCCTTCTTCGGACCGGCCGCCTGGGCCGCCCCGACGAGCGCCAGCATTCCCAGCACCATCCACGTCTTCATCGTCCAGCTCCTATCCATCCAGGTTCCCGAAGAGGCCGGGGCCCTCCAGGAGGGCCGCGTCGTCCTCGACGTTGTCCGGGCTCTCGTCGGTGACGTCCGTCCCGAGCTCGGGGAAGAGCTCCTGCGAGTCACCCCCCGGTACCAGGAGACCCGGCGCCGCACCCGTCCGCACCACCGAGGGCACCGAGGCCGCATGGTGGGACGCTGGCCGCATCGACACGGTCAGGACTGCCGCGGCCGCCGCGGCGACCAGCACCGCAGGGATCTGCCAGCCGGCGCGGGCTGCCCGGACCGAACGCACCGTCTCCGCGATGCGTCGGGCCCGCAGCGCCTCGAGCTCGGCCGGGGCGACGGGCGGCAGCTCCACCAGCGCGAGCACCGACTCCAGCGCCCGGGCCTCGTCCCGGCACCGGCCGCACCCGGCAAGGTGCGCGTCCAGCGCTCGCGCTTCCTCGGCCGCCAGCTCACCGCGCCGGCGCTCGGAGAGCAGCGCTCCCAGCATGTCGCATTCCGTTCTCATCCCTCGCCCTCCCCGCCCAGGCGCTCGCGGAGCCTTCGCACCGCGTGGTGAAAGTGAACCTTCGCGTTGTTCTCGGTGATGCCCAGCACCCGGGCCACCTCGGCGAAGGGAAGCTCGCCGTCCACCCGGAGGGCGAAGACCTCGCGCTGGCGTCGGGTCAGCCCGTCGAGCGCCGCGCGGACCATCCGGCGGCGCTGCTCGGCCTCCAGCCGCTCGGTGACCCCGGTGCCTTCCACCGCCGGAAGATCGAGCGACTCCACCGGCTCGAGGCGCCAGCGCCGGCCGTCCCTGGCGTGGTTCTTCCCGACGTTGACCGCCACCCGAAGGAGCCAGGCCCGGAACGCGCCGTCCTCGCCCAGCCGCATCCGGGGAAACACCCGGCCGGCAGCGGCGAAGGCCCGGAGGAACGCCTGCTGTACCAGGTCCGCCGACTCCTCCGGTGACCGCGCGTAGCGGCGCACCAGCGCCAGGACCAGCCGCTGGTGTCTCTGCACCAGCGCGCCGAACGCCGTCCGGTCGCCCTCGAGGTGCGCCTGGACCAGGGTCTCGTCGGACGGTGCGCTCCGCCCCACCAGGGTCAGCTGCGGCGCCTGCCGGGGTCGTCCACTCTGGGTCATCGACAGGGCGAGCACGGGGGGCAAAACCCGTGCCCCACGAGAAAAGTTAAGGCACGTTAAGCGGGCCCCCGACCGGGGGGCATACCGTCCACAACAGCCGTTCGAGCACCAGCTTCCCTGCTCCCGAGGACTTCAGCGCCACGTCGGCCTCGGCGCAGGCGAGCAACCCCCGCCGAAGGGCCGGCCGCCCGTAGCGCGCCGCGGCCTGCATGCCGAGAAAGGCCGCCCAGGGGTGGGGCACCCGCTGCCCCTGCTCCTTCGCCTCGCGCTCCACGCCGGGGAAGATGCGGGACTTGAACTCGTCGAAGCTCCGCGGCGGCTGTCCCCGCCCGAGCTGGACCATCCGCTCGTGGGACTCGATCAGCCCCCGGACGACGCTGGCCACCGCTCCGAGGATCATCAGCGGGGCCGCTCCGTGCTCCAGCGCCTCGTCCACGTAGCGCAGCGCCGCGGGGAGGTCGCGCTTCTGGAGCGCGTCGGAGAGCTCGAGGAACTCCTCCTCCCGCACCCGCGCCACCACCTGCTCCACGTCCTCGCGGCGGATGACGGGGCCCGGGACGTAGGCCACCAGCTTCTCCAGCTCGGACTGGAGAAGGCGCATCTGGCCGCCGAGGCGGTCGCGGAGCGCCTCCTCGGCGCCCGGGCCGAGGCGCTTCCCGGTGCCCTCGAGGAAGTTCCGCGCGGCACCGCTGAGGTCGAGGTCCCGCAGCCGTCCCCCCACCTTCCGCTCCACCACGGCGCCCTGCTTCTGCGCCACCTTGAGGAGCGGGTGGCGCGGGTCCACGTCGGTCGCGGCGAGGATCAGCGCGTGTCCCTCCGGGAGGCCGCGCTCCAGCGCCGCGAGGAGGGGTGAGACGTCGGACTCGGGCGCGGTGATGCCCTCCTCGCGGATGAAGGCCGCCATCTCCCGGAGCCAGTCCAGGTCCGCGTCGGCCAGGGTGACGCCCAGCTCCTCGCGCCAGCTCTCCGGCGGCGGGGCGCCCGGCACTCCGGGGTCCACCTCGGCGACCCCCCAGCCCGCCCGGGCGACCAGGGCCAGCAGCCGCCGGGCCGACTCCTTCCGCCGGCCGGTCTTCCAGGCCTCGCGCACCTTGCCCAGCGCGTCCACCCGGCCCTTCCTGGGGGCGAGGAACTCGGGGTCCCGCACCACCACTCCCTTGGGACCGGGGAAGAGCGGGAGGGTGAGCAGCTCGGCGGCGATCTCCCGCGGCGACGCGGTGTCGAGGATCGCGAAGTTGAGGCCTGCCGCCGCGTCCGGCACCAGCGCCTCGGCGAGGGCCTCGGCATCCCGGCGGACCAGGAACTCCTCGCCCCAGAAGAGGTAGAGCGGCCGGGGCTTGCCGGCCTGCGCCTCGGCGAGCAGTGGCAGCAGCGGATCGCTCACCCTTCCATCTCCAAGAGCATCCGCTCCAGCTGGAGCCGCGGCGAGGCGTTCCGCTGGCGGATGGCCACCAGCGCGTCGTCGAGGAGCCGGAAGCGCCGGTGAATCGCGTCGTCGTCCAACCGCTGCGCCACCCGCTCGGCGAGCGCCCGCAGCTCGGGATGGAACAGGCCCTCGCCCCCGGCCCGGGCCACCGCCACGTCGCGCACCCAGACGGAGAGCAGGGCGAGCGTGGCCTCGGCTTCCTCGCGGCTGCTCCCGGCCTCGTCGGCGAAGCGGAGGACGGTCCGGAGATCCGAGCCACGCACCGACTCGAAGCGCTCGATCCGCCCGCGCCGGTCGGCCAGCCGCTCGGCGTCGAGCGACAGCGCACGCTCGAGGCTCCCGTCGGCGAGCGCGGCCACCGCCTCGGCCAACTCGGCCGGCACCTCCAGCCGGCGCTGGACCTCGTCGCGCACGAAGGCGTGGGGCAACGGCCCGAACGCCACGCGGACGCACCGGCTCCGCAGCGTGGGCAACAGCCGATCCGGAGCCGCGGTCACCAGGAGGAGCAGCGTGTCCGGCGGCGGCTCCTCCAGCGTCTTGAGGAAGGCGTTCTGGGCCTGCGGGTTCATCGCCTCCGCCGGCAGCAGGAGCACCACCTTCCGGGGCGCCTCGAGCGGGCGCAGCGCGAGCCTCTCTTGAAGTCGCCGCACCTGGTCGACGCGGATCTCCCGGGAAGGCACGTGGTCGAAGTCGCTGCGCGCCGCGAGCTTGCGCCGCACGGCCTCCTCCTCCGGCATCAGCCAGAGCACGTCCGGGTGGTGGAAGTGGGCGACCCGGGCGCAGGCCGGACACCGTCCGCAGCCGACCATCGGTGCCTCCGGGCAGACCAGGGCCTGGGCCATTCCCAGCGCCGCGAGCTCCTTGCCCACCCCGGACGGCCCGGTGAGGAGCCAGGCATGGGGGACCGTGCCGTGCGCCAGCGCGGCCTGGAGCGCGTGAACGGCACGGGGCTGTCCCTGCACGTCGGAGAGCGTCATCGGAGGGTCTCCTCACATGCTCGGGCCGGACCTCGCCGTCAACCTTGACGGGGCTCCGCCGCGGCCCGCATCCTCTGACCCCCGCTTGGTGCTCCAACTGCTCCAGAGCCAGTCGCTGCTCGCCGCCTGCGCGGGGCTGCTGATCTCGCTCATCGGGTTGCAGGCGCTGAGCGGCGACCCGCAGTTCAAGAGGGACCTGCGCGGGGTGGCCTCGCTGCTGGTCGCCTACCTCCTGCTCCGGACGGTCGCCCTCTATCAGGGACCGAAGCTCGCCCCCGGGCTCCACCAGGCGCTCGAGCTCGGCTGGATGCTGGCCCTCACGTTCGCCTGCATCCGGCTCGCGGTGTCGCTGCTGCTGAAGCTGGCCCGGCTCCGTGCCCGTCCGACGCCGAAGATCCTCCGCGACGTGCTCGACGCCACGCTCTACATCGTCGCGACGGTCATCATCGTCAGGCGCGAGTTCAAGATCGACCTCTCGAGCCTGATCGCCGGCTCGGCCATCATCTCGGTGGTCATCGGCCTCGCGCTCCAGGAGACGCTGGGGAACCTCTTCGCCGGCCTGGCCATCCAGCTCGAGCGGCCGTTCCAGGTGGGCGACATCATCGCGGTGGGCAACGACATCTTCGGCCGCATCGTGCAGATCGGCTGGCGCGCCACCCGGGTGGAGAACAAGCGGCGGGAGGTCATCTCGCTCCCCAACACCACCTTCAGCAAGCAGGGGGTGAAGAACTACTCCCGCGGCGGCGAGCCGGTGGGCTTCGACACCTTCATCACCCTCACCTACGACACGCCCCCCAACCGGGTGAAGGGCGTGGTGCGGGACACGCTGGCCGAGGTTCCGTTGATCCTCGCCGATCCCGCGGCCCGCATCCGGACCTGGTCCTACGAGAACTCGGGCATCCGCTACCGGATCCGCTTCTACGTGGGGGACGTGGCCCGGGCGAACGGCGTGCGGGACGAGATCCTCACCCGGCTCTGGTACCGGCTCCGGCGCGAGGGGATCGACGTCCCCTTCGAGCAGCACGTCCTCCATCACCGCTTCAAGGACCAGGAGCGCACCGAGTTCCCGGTCAGCGACCGGATCGCGCTGCTGGACGAGGTGGACCTCTTCCGGGTCCTCGGTCCGAGCGAGCGCGAGCGGGTGGCCCACGAGATGGTCGCCCGCCGCTTCGGCCGGGGCGAGCGCATCATCGAGCAGGGAGCCGCGGGACAGACCTTCTACGTCGTCGCCTCGGGAACGGTGGCCATCCTCACCGGCCGGGGCGTCGAGGTGACCCGGCTGGGGCGAGGGCAGTACTTCGGGGAGATGTCGCTCCTCACCGGCGAGCCCCGGGCGGCCACCGTGGTCGCCGCCGACGACGCGGTCCTCTTCGAGCTCGACCGGCCCACCTTCGCCCAGCTCTTCGACGAGCAGCCGGCCCTGGCGGGGCTGGTCTCGGAGGCGCTCGCCCACCGGCGGGGGCAGCTCCGCGCCGTCTCCGAGGCGAACGGGACGGTGGTCGAGGTCCGCGAGGCGAACTGGATCCTCAACCGGCTGCGGTCGATCTTCGGGCTGCGGGCCTGATTGCGAGGCCCCGGGCTGGCGCTCACTTCCCGGGCCCGGGGGACCACCGCACCTGGCGCCGGGCGAAGGTCAGGAACCCCGAGTCGACCCGGGCGGAGACCGCGTCGCCGACGAGCAACGGAGGCCCGCCGGCCGGGCAGACCACGTACTCCAGCACCCGCGGCGCATTGGCCGACGGTCCGCGGCGGGTGCGCTCCAGGCAGGGAGCGCTCGGCGAGGCGCACCGGCCCCGTGTCTCGCCGGCCAGCCGGAAACCCTTGCGCTCCGCCTCGCGCCGGCCGGCCTCGCCTGCCGCCTCGCGGCCGCCGGCCGGAGTGCGGATCCACGCCGTGGGGACGTGGTGATCGACCTTGAAGGGGCCCGTGTCCGTTCCGGCGCAGAGGACCGCGTCCGGACCGTACGAGGCCGGGCAGTCGCCCGTCTCCCACCGTGCCGGAAGGAACTGCAGGAGCGAGGCGCGGAGCGCCGTCCCTCCATCGCCCGGGCCAGCCGCCCCGAACAGCATCGCCACCGCGAGCAGGACCGCGCGCCTCATGCGGCGAGCCGCACGAGCCCACCCGCCGCGAGCACCGGGCCCTCCACCACGCCGCGCTCGGTGACGAGCGAGGTCACCAGCGACGCGGGCGTGACGTCGAACGCGGGGTTGAAGACCGGCGCATCGGCCGGCGCCCAGCGCGTGCCCCGGGCGCCCCGCACCTCTTCCGCGGCGCGCTGCTCGATGGGGATGTCCTCTCCCGAGGCACAGTCCAGGTCCACGGTGGACCAGGGAGCCACCGGATGGAAGGGCACCCCGTGCGCCCGGGCGAGGACCGCGAGGCCGTAGGTGCCGATCTTGTTCGCGAAGTCGCCGTTGCGCGCCACGCGGTCCGCCCCGACCAGCACGCGGCTCACCTTTCCCGACCGGAACAGCGCGCCCGCCATGCCGTCGGTGACCAGCGTGTAAGGCACGCCCAGGCGGCGGAGCTCCCACGCCGTCAGCCGCGCCCCCTGGAGCTGCGGCCGCGTCTCGTCCACCCAGACACGGACCTCCAGCCCACGGGCGTGGGCCCGGTGGACGACGCCGAGCGCCGAGCCGATGCCGGCGGTGGCCAGGGCTCCCGCGTTGCAGTGGGTGAGCAGCTGCTCGCCGGGCGCGAGGAGCTGGGCGCCGAGCTCGCCCATCCGGAAGCAGGCGGCCACGTCCTCGTCGTGGATGGCCTCCGCCTCGCGGACGAGGTCGGCCGCGGACCCGCCTCGGTCGAGGACGGAGCGGAGGCGATCCATCGCCCAGGCGAGGTTGACCGCCGTGGGACGCGCGGCCCGGAGCCGCGCCATCCCCGTCCGGAGCGCGTCCGCGCCCGTGCCCCGCTCGGCAGCGGCCGCGACGCACAGCGCCGCTGCGACGCCGATGAGGGGCGCCCCCCGCACCGAGAGCCGCTGGAGGTGGCCCACCATGGCCTCGGGCTCGCGGGCGTCGAGCCAGACCTCCGCGTCCGGCAGCTGCGTCTGGTCCAGCACCTCGAAGCGCCCGCGGTCGGCCCGAAGGGCGATCCCGTCGATGCGCTTCACAGCAGTCTCGGTCCGATGCGGGCCCGCAGCGCCTGGAGCACCTCCAGCTCGGAGGACGGAAGGGGCCGGGTCCCCCCCAGCTCCTCGGCCGCCTTGAGGATGAGCGCGCTGTGCTCGACCCGCTCGATGCCGTTGATCGCCTCCTCCATCGACTCGCCCCAGGCGAGCGCGCCGTGGCGGGAGAGGAGGAGCAGCCTGTGGGCGGGGAGGAAGGGCAGGAGCGCGGTGCCCATCTCCTCGGTCCCCGGCCGCGCGTAGGGCACGATGGGCACCCGACCGGCGGCGAGGAGCAGCTCCGGGAGCGCGTCGGTGGGGAGCTCCTCCAGCTCCGGGCGGGCAATGGTCCACGCGATGGCGGTCGGCGGATGCGCGTGGACGACCACCCGGGCCTCGGGGCAGGCGCGGTAGACAGCGAGGTGCATCGCCCGCTCGGTCGAGGGACGGCCGTCGAGGATCCGTCCGTCCAGCGCCACCCGGGCGAGCGACCCGGGAACGAGCCGGGCCTTGTTCACCCCCGCCGGGGTCAGCACCACGGTGTCGTCCGGAAGCCGGACGCTGACGTTGCCGTCCGCGGCGGCGAGCAGCCCGCGCGCGTGCAGGTGGGCGCAGGCATCGCGGATCTCCTCGAACGGAAGCCCTCGCATCGCTAGCCCAGCTCCTCGGGCCCGGTGTGGAGCGCCCATCCCGTCGCCAGGTCCTGCACGATGTGGCCGATCGACTTGTAGACGGTGATCTGCTCGCGGCTCTGCCGCCCGGGCACGCGGCCGGAGAGAACCTCGCCGATCTCCGCCACCAAGTGGTCCTCGCCGATGAGCCCCGCCTCGCGGGCCTTCACGAACTCGGCCCCCTGGCGGAGACACCCCTCCCTGGAGTCGGCGACGAACCGGGATGCCACCACGAGCGCGTCGTCCACCTCGACCGGACCGAGGTAGCTCGAGCCGACCAGGTTGAGATGGGTTCCGGGACGGACCCACTTCCCGCGGAGGACCGGCTCGGAGGCGGCGGTCACTGTGCAGACGATGTCCGCCTCCGCCACCGCCTCGGGGACGGACCGCGCGACCCGCACCGGGAGGCCCAGGGCACGCTCGGTGCGCCCGGCGAACTCTCGAGCGCGCTCGTGAGAACGGCCCCAGACGGTGATCGACTCCAGATCCCTGACCTCGCGGAGCGCCCGGGCGTGGGCCCCCGCCTGCTCGCCGTAGCCGAGGATGGCCAGGTGCCTCGCGTCGGGACGCGCCAGGGCGTCGGTCGCGACCGCGCTCGCCGCCGCGGTGCGGATGGCGGTCACCTCGCCGGCGTGGATGGCGCAGACCGGCGCGCCCGTCCCCGGGTCGAAGAGGACGATCAGCCCCTGGTGGGACGGCTTCCCCTTCGCGAAGTTCTCCTGGAAGACGCTGATCAGCTTCGAGCCGAAGGCTCCTCGCTCGGCGAGCGCCCCGGTCATCGACCCGTAGAGCCGGCCCGGCGAGAGCGTGAGGATGGAGCGGAGCAGCTGCCGCGTCTGGCCGCTGGACAGGGCGATCATCGCCTCGCGGACGATGCGGATCGCCGCGGGATACGTCAGTCGCCGGGCGACCTCTTCCCGACCGATGAACCGCATCCGCCGCCTCCCACGGGGCCACCGCGGCCCGAGGGCACCGTGCCACGCCGTCGGCCCGGAGGACAACCGGGGCGGTCACTCGACGACGTCGTTGACGTCGTTCTGCGGGGTCCCGGCGGGAACCGACCGATCGGCGCTGGAGACGGTCCACACGTCGAGCGTGCTGTCCTGGTCGATGTTTCCCACGCAGGCGGCGAGGAACTCGCCGTCCTTCAGCCCGATGCCGAGGGAATGAACCGCGTCCGCCGGATCGAAGTCCGTCCGGTACCGGGGATCCACCGGCACCACGTCGGTCTCCGAGAGCAGGTAAGCGTAGCCGTTCCCCGCGGGAACCCGAAAGTGGAGGTCCGAGAAGTGGGCCGCGTACGCGCCGTTGGCCGCGCGGTAGGCCTCCTGGTCCTTCCAGAGCCTGCGGAGGGCCACCTTGCATTCCACCTGCTTCGACCGGGCCTGGTAGCGGATGAAGCTCGGGATGGCGATGGCCGCCAGGACGCCCAGCTGGATGGGGATGATCCCCACGCCGACGACGATCGCGGCGATGGCCATCCCGCGCCCGGGGAGCTGGGGCTCCTTCTTGATCCGGAAAAGCGAGACGATTCCAAGGATGATTCCCGCGAGCGAGCTGAGGCAGGTGCACAGCCCGCAGATGCTCAGGACGAGCGCGACGATGGGCAGCGAGTAGGCCGGCCGCTCCACCATCGCGGGGGGTTGCACGGCGCGCGAGCTTCGACCCGCCGGTGGGGCCGGGCAAGCGCTTTCAGCGGCCGATCACCGCACAGGCGATTCGGTCGCCGGCGTCGCCCGAGGGCTGCGTGTGGTAGTCGTCCGCCTTGGCGTGCAGCACGAGCGCCGTGCCGTCGGCGTCGAGGAGCGCCGTGGGTCCGGTGGCGAGGGTGAGGTTCGGGGCGAACGCCTCGAAGTCGACCTTCCCGCCCTTGGGGACGACCAGGTTGGGCAGGTCGCCGGCGTGCGCCCCGCCGGGGTCGAGCATCCCGTGGCTCCTCTGGGTGGGGTTGAAGTGCCCTCCGGCGGTCTTGAAGGGCGGCTCGCACTTGCCGACCTCGTGGAAGTGCAGGGCGTGGACGCCCCTCGGGAGGCCCTTGAGCCTTCCCTTGAGCAGCAGTCCGTTCGGGGCATCGGTCAGGGTCACCTTTCCCACCGGGCGGCCGCGGAGATCCTTCAGCACCACGGTCAGGGCATTCGAGGATGGGGGGGCCGGAGGCTCCCCCCGGGCCGGATCCGACCAGAGGGAGAGCGCCCCGAGCAGAGGGAGGATCAGAGCGCGAGGAGTCATGGTTCGACGATCAGTTGTCGGCTCCGATGGGTTCCGTCAGCATCGGAGCGGGGCCCGGGTCGGGACAGACCGGGCTCAGGGATGAGCACCCCCCACGCCATCGCCCGCACCATCCTCGACGGGTTCGAGAAGCGGTACGCCCAGTTCCGGGCGCTGAGCACCTCGGCGAAGGAGTGCTTCGAGCGGGCGGACTGGGCCGGCGCCCACGAGCTGAACCGTGTGGGCATCGGCACCTACGACGAGCGCGTCCTCGAGTCGGTCCAGTCGGTGCTCGCGCTGTACCCCGACGCTCGCACCGACGAGACGCTCTGGGCGCAGATCAAGCAGGCCTTCATCGGGCTGCTCTACGACCACAAGCGGCCCGAGTGCGCCGAGACGTTCTACAACTCCGTCGCCTGCCGGGTTCTCGACCGGACCTACTACCGGAACGAGTACATCTTCTGGCGGCAGGCGGTGGCGACCGAGTTCGTCGAAGCGGACGACCTCACCTGGCGGTCGTGGTACCCGACCGCGGGGAGCCTGCTCTCCACCTTCCGCGCCATCGCGACCAGCCTCGGGCTGTCGGTGCCCTTCGAGGACCTCCGCCGCGACCTGCGCAAGGTGGTGCTGGCGTTCCGGGCGCGGCTACCGGGGAAGCGCGCGCGCATGCTCAACTTCCAGGTGCAGGTGCTCTCCTCGCTCTTCTTCCGGGACCGCGGGGCGTACGTCGTGGGGCGGCTGCTCAACGGCAACCAGCAGACTCCCTTCGTCGCCTGCCTCCGCCACTCAGAGTCCGGGAAGGGGCTCTACGTGGACGCGCTCCTCCTCAAGCCCGAGGACCTGGCGGCGCTCTTCAGCCTCTCCCGGGCCTACTTCATCGTCGACATGGACGTGCCGTCCGAGTTCGTGGCCTTTCTCAACCAGCTCATGCCGGGCAAGTCGAAGGCCGAGCTGTACACGTCGGTGGGCCTCCACAAGCAGGGCAAGACGCTGTTCTACCGAGATCTGATGTCGAGCCTGAAGCACTCCACCGACGCGTTCGTCCACGCGCCCGGCGCACGGGGAATGGTGATGCTGGTGTTCACCCTCCCCTCGTTCCCCTGGGTCTTCAAGGTGATCCGCGACGAGTTTCCGCCGCCGAAGCAGCTCACCCGGGAAGAGGTCCGGGCGAAGTACCTACTGGTCAAGTACCACGACCGGGTGGGCCGGCTCCCGGACGCGATGGAGTACTCGGACGTGCTCTTCCCCACCGACCGGATGGACCCCGCGGTGGTCACGGAGCTGGAGCGCACCTGCGCCGGGAGCGTCGAGCGCGACGACGGAAGGCTGGTGGTGAAGCACCTCTACCTCGAGCGCCGGATGACGCCGCTGGACCTCTACCTCCAGCACTCGGACCCGCTGCAGCGGTACCAGGCCATCCGCGAGTTCGGCCTCGCCATCCGTGACCTCGCCGAGGCCAACATCTTCCCCGGGGACCTGCTCCTCAAGAACTTCGGGCTGACCGGCCGTGGCCGGGTGGTGTTCTACGACTACGACGAGATCTCGCTCCTGACCGACGTCAGCTTCCGCCGCCTGCCGAGCGCGCGGGACGAGGCCGAGGAGTCGTCGGCCGAGCCGTGGTTCCACGTGGGCGCCCGCGACGTCTTTCCGGAGGAGTTCCTGAGCTTCCTCTTCCCGCCGGGACGGCTCCGTGACCTCTTCGTCGAGATGCACGGGGACCTGCTCGACCCGGCCTGGTGGATCGGCCGCCAGACGGAGATCCGCTCCGGGCGGCAGCCGGACTTCATCCCCTACCCCGAGGAGGTGCGCCTCCGGCACGTCCTCGGATAGCCCCGTTCCTCCCGCCGGCGCGTTGCATCCCCACCCCCGCGCACCTCCCGAGGCAGATCGGACCCACTCTCGACCGGGAAGGCGCCAGTGGCACACTCGCCGCGCCGTCGCCTCTCCTGTGTGACGCGTGGGGGTTTCGAATGAAGACGACGTTTGCCTCGACGGTGCTCGGCCTCGTGCTGGCCTCCGGTTCGGCCGCGCTGGCGCACGACAAGGACAAGGACGACTTCCGGGCCGGTCCCTTCTTCATCACCATCGACGGAGTCACCGGCGAGTCGCAGGTCCCGGGCCACGAGGGCACCATCGAGGGGTTCAACTTCTCGGAGACCTGGCGCAACGCAGGCACCACCGCGGGCAGCGCCGGCGGTGGCGCGAGTGCGCCGACCCTCGGACCGGTGGTCTTCGACAAGGTGCAGGGGCCGGCGACCCTCAAGCTGCTCGCCAACCTCGTGACCGGCCACACCTTCTCTCAGGTGGTGATCGAGTTCGACAAGAAGGGATCCGACGGGAAGCCCGTCAAGTACTACCAGATCACCCTCAGGGACGTGCTCGTCTCCGGCGTGAGCGAGAAGAGCACCGGCAACGGCAGCCTGGTCGACGAGGTCCAGCTCAGCTTCGCCTCCGGGAAGTGGGAGGTCTTCGACCCCGCGGACTCGGTCAGCTTCGACAGCAAGACCAACAAGGCGGGGCTCACCGCCCCGCCCGCCGGCCGTAACACCCGGTGACGCCCGTGCGCGCGGGACACCGTTTCCTTCCGGCGCTGATCGGGGCGCTCGCGCTCGCCGCCGCCTGCGGCTCGGGCACCGACGGGTCCTCGAGCTCGCCCTCGGAGACGCCGGCCCCGCCAGGCGCGGGTGGCGACGGGCCGACGGGGCCCCAGGCCGAGGCGCCCGGACCCTGGGCGCCGAGCCGCGCGCTCAGCCTCGACCGTTTCGCGCTCGAGACCGCGCTCGGGTCGGCGCTGCAGGAGCCGGCCGGCGCCGAGTACAGCGATTCCACCGTCTGGACGCTCAGCGGGGCCGACGTCGAGCTCCGCCTCGAGGTCCGCACCTGGTTCGACGGCGCGGAGGCCGAGATGCAGTGCCGCACCTCGGCCGGGAGCGGCGCGGCCGAGTCGCTGTCGCTGGGAAGCCCGGTCTGGACCGCCCCGGATGCCGTCTACCTCACCCAGGACGGCGCCTGCGTGCGGGTGAGCGTCGCCCGGGGGAGCGTGGCCGATGCCGCGGGCGCGGCGGCCGTCGCGGCGGCGATGGTCTCCGGGGGCTGACCCCCGGGCAGCCCGTCCCGTCCGCACCGGAGGCCGTCCGGACCCACCTCCCATCGGGTGGAGGGCCCGATCGGGCTGATGGCAAGCTCCCGCCCGTCGTCGTCCCTCTCGACGACGCGTGGGGGTCTCCATGAAAGCGACACTCGTTCCAGCGCTGCTCGCCCTGGCTCTCGTCCGCGGTCCGGCCGCGCTCGCACACGATCGCGACGACGATCGGGATCGCGACCGCGACCGTGGCGGCATGCTCTTCGTCAGCATCGACGGCGTGCCCGGGGAATCGAAGGAGAAGGGGCACGAGAACCAGTTCCGCGCGTTCCGGTACTCGGAGACCTGGCGCCTGGAGACCATCACCATCGCCGGCGGTCCGGTGGTGCCCGGCAAGATCACGACCGGGCCGGTGGTCTTCAGCAAGGACCATGGCCCCGCGAGCATCGCCATCCTGCGCGACCTGGTCACTCCGAGCCGCGTGACGCAGGCCATCCTCGAGTTCTGGAAGGAGGGCGCAGACGGCAAGCCCGTCCTCGACTACCGGATCACGCTGCAGAAGGTCCTGGTGGTGGGCATCAACGACCGGACGATCGAGGGGCGGCTGGTGGACGAGATCCAGCTCTTCTTCGAGAAGGCCACCTGGGAGCGATTCGATCCTCCCGACTCGGCGACCTACGACCCGCTGGCCGGCAAGAGCCTGAACGCCCCGAAGCCCGGAGCGACGACGCGCTGAGGCGCCCCCCTCAGGGATGCGCCGGGGCGAGCGCCGGGACCGGACGCGAGCCACGAACCAGCCGCGACCCCACGCTGCACTCCGGCCGGAGCTCGCACCGGGCGCACAGCTCGGCCCGCGCCCGCGGCGGACAGGCCCCGCTCATCCCGTGGTGACAGAGCACGAAGTCGAACCGCACCGGGTCCACCGGGTCGATGACCGCCAGGTTGGCGGTGATGTCCTCGGCCGCCGCCCACCCCATCGTCCGCCGTCGCACCAGCCCGAGGCGCCACGCCAGCCGGGCCACGTGGGTGTCCAGCGGGACGAGCAGCGCGCTCGCCGGCACCCGCTTCCAGATGCCGAAGTCGACGCCGTCCGGCCCCCTCACCATCCAGCGGAGGAACAGCTGGAGCCGCTTCGCCGCACCGGCGCCGAGGGGCACCGGAAGGAGATGGTCGAGCCCCCGGGTCTTCCCGAGCACGCGCTCGATCGCCCGGACGTCGACGTCCCGGAGCTCCCGGACGAAGCCCTCCAGCGCCCCGTGCAGCTCGCCTCCCGACGCCTCCCGCGCGGCCAGGAACCCTGCCTCGAGCGAGCCCCGGCGCCGGAGCATCTGCCCCATCCCGAGGAGGAGCACCGCCACGTCGGCGGCGACGTTGAAGCGGTAGACGAACCCGGAGAGCAGCGCCCGCGCCCCGGCGACGTCGAGCGAACGGACGGACGCCGCCGGAGAGGGCCCCATCGCCTCGAGGATGCGAGCCACCTTGGGGAGGAAGAGATCGGCCCGCCCGTAGGCCAGCGACGCCGCCAGCAGCCCCGCCACCTCGACGTCCCCCGGGTCGCGGTACCGATGCGGGAGGGACACCGGGTCCAGCGGAAGTCGGCGCCGCGGCGGGGAGGTGCGCTCCAGCCGATCCAGAGCTCGGCGAAGCCGGGCCGCGCGCTCGGGGGACAGCCGGTGGGTGCGGCCACGACCCACGGCTAGCGGCTCAGCTCGCGGACCGCGTGGCCCAGCTCGGGGAGGATGAGCCGGTCCAGCGCCAGGCGGACCGCGTTCGGGCTGCCGGGCAGCACGAAGACCAGCACCCCGCGCACCGTCCCGGCGAGCGCCCGCGACAGCCAGGCCGCGCTGCCGATCTCCTGGAAGGAGAGCATCCGGAACAGCTCGCCGAAGCCGGGGATCTCCTTCTCCAGCAGCGGACGGACGGCCTCCACCGTCTGGTCCCGCCGGGTGATGCCCGTCCCACCGGTGACGAGCACCGCCCGCACACCGTCCTGTAGCCCACGCTCGATCGCCGCCCGGATGGCATCGGGCTCGTCCCGGACCACCGTCTGCCCGACGACGCTGTGGCCCGCCGCCTCGAGCCCCTCCTTCAGCGCGCGCCCGCTGACGTCGTCCACCTGGGCCCGAGAGTCCGAGCAGGTCAGGACGAAGCAGGCCACGTGCGTCGGGGCGTCGCTGCGGTGGAGCCGCGCCGGGCTCTCCCCGTGGGCCGGGGTGCCGCCCTTCTCGGCCCCCGGGCCCGCGTGGGCGTGCCCGTCGGGGTGTCCGTGGCCGTGCTTGTGGTCGTGCCCGTGCCCCATCGTCAGCCGTCCTCCAGCTCCAGCATCAGCCGCCCGGCCTCCACCGTCACCCGGGCCGTCGGCTGGTCGTCGCACACGCCCGGGGACGTGGCGTTCGCCCCGGTGTCCAGGTCGAACCCCACCTCGTGGCAGGGGCAGACGACCAGGTTGCCCTCCACCCGCCCGCCGGAGAGCAGACATCCTGCGTGGTTGCACCAGTCGTCCAGGGCTTTGTACCGCCCCTTCACCCGCGCGACGCAGATGGCGCGCTTCCCCAGGTCGTACCCCCGCAGCTGCCCTTCTTCCAGGTCCGCGGCTCCGAGCTCGATTCGCATCTGTCGGGCCCGGACATTAACAAGAGAGGCTCCCGAGACATGGATCCCCAGAGCATCGCCCGGGCCCTCCGCGAGGTCTCGCAGTACCTCCAGCTCAAGGGCGAGGATTTCTACAAGGTACGCGCCTACGACCTCGGAGCCGACCGGATGGCCGGCTTCTCGGGCGATCTGGACGCCCTCGTCCGCGAGGGGCGCCTGACCGAGCTGCCCAACATCGGCCCTGCCCTGGCGGAGAAGATCGCCGAGCTCCACCGCACGGGCAGCCTCAAGCTCCTCGAGCAGCTCCGCGCCGAGTTTCCCTCGGGCATCCTGGAGCTCCTGCGCCTGCCCGACCTGGGCGCCAAGAAAGCCGCCGCCCTGCACCGGTCGCTGGGGGTGGGGAGCATCGACCAGCTCGAGGAGGCCTGCCGCCAGGAGCGGGTCCGTGGCCTCAAGGGCTTCGGGGAGCGGAGCGAGCAGAAGATCCTCGCCGGCATCGAGCAGTACCGGACGGCCCACGCTCGCCGGCGACTGGGCGACGTCCTCCCGGTGGCCCATGCTCTCCTCGCCCAGGTCAAGGCCGCCCCGGGGGTGGTCCGGGCCGACGTCGCCGGAAGCGTCCGGCGCTGGTGCGAGCTGGTCTCCGACGTGGACCTGGTCGCCTCGGCCCCGGAGGCGGCCCTGGTGCTCGACGTCCTCGCCCACCAGGCAGGCGTCCGCGAGGTGCTCGGGCAGGGCGAGAGCAAGTGCTCGGTCCGCATGGAGGACGGGCTCCAGGTGGACCTGCGCGTCCTGCCCGACGAGGACTACGCGACCGCGCTCCATCACTTCACCGGCTCGAAGGCCCACCACGTCCGGCTGCGCGGACGGGCGCGCGACCTCGGCCTGACCATCAGCGAGTGGGGGGTGTTCCGGGGCGAGGAAAAGCTCCCGGTCCCCACCGAGCAGGCCCTCTACGCGCTCCTCGGGATGTCGTACGTGCCGCCGGAGCTCCGCGAGGACATCGGCGAGTTCGAGGCCGCGCTCGCGGGCACCCTCCCGGTCGACCTGCTCGACCCTTCCGCGGTCCAGGGCGTGGTCCACAGCCACAGCACCTGGAGCGACGGGAAGTCGACCCTGGAGGCCATGGCGCGCGCGGCGGCGGCGATGGGCCTCCGCTACCTGACGGTCACCGACCACAGCGCCGCGGCGGCCTACGCCGGAGGCCTGGACGAGCGGCGGGTGCGCTCTCAGTGGGAGGAGATTGCCCGTGTCCAGGAGGCCGTCCCCGGGCTCCGGCTCTTCCGGGGGCTGGAGGTCGACATCCTCGAAGACGGGTCCCTCGACCTGCCTGACCGGATGCTGGAGGAGCTGGACGTCGTCATCGCCTCGGTGCACGTCCGCCACGGGCAGGACCAGGCATCGATGACCGCCCGGGTCCTCCGCGCACTCGACCATCCCTGCACCGACGTGCTCGGACATCCCACCGGACGCCTCCTCCAGAAGCGCGAGCCGTCGCCGCTGGACATGCCCGCGGTGGTCGAGCGTGCGGCCCGGCGAGGTGTTCTGCTGGAGGTGAACGGGAACCCGGACCGGATGGACCTCTCGGCGGAGCACGTCCGGCTGGCGCTTCAGGCCGGAGCGCGCCTGGTCGTCTCGGCGGACGCCCACAGCACGCTCGCCCTCCACCACGTGGCTTATGCCATCCACACGGCCCGGAAGGGCGGCGCGAGGACCTCCGACGTGCTCAACACGCGCGGCCCCGAGGAGTTCCTGGAGGAGATCCGGCGCCGCCGCGCCCGCGCCGGCTGAGCGCTCCGGAGCGGCGTTCGCTTTGCACCTGTCGCCGGAGCATGGGACATTTTCGTCCGGCGTCCTCTCCCGATGTCTTCGACCCCTGCGACCAGCGCGCCAGATCCCCTCCTGGGCACCACCGTGGGGAGCTTCCGCCTGGTCCGCCGGATCGGCCACGGTGGGATGGGCTCGGTCTACCTCGGCGAGCAGACGCTGATCGGAAGCAAGGTCGCGGTGAAGGTGCTCCACGAGCACCTTGCCTCGGACGCCTCGCTGGTCCAGCGGTTCTACGCCGAGGCCCGGGCGGTCAACCTCATCGGCCACCCCAACATCGTCAACATCTTCGACATGAACGTGGTGCCGCCACGGCGGTACTACCTCATCATGGAGTACCTGGAGGGCGAGCCGCTCTCCTCCGCGCCCGCCGCGCCCATGGCGCCGGAGCGGGCGCTGCCGATCCTCATCCAGGTCTGCCAGGCGCTGCAGGCCGCACACGCCCGCGGGGTGGTCCACCGCGACCTCAAGCCCGAGAACATCTTCCTCTGCCGGCGGGATGGCCCCCCCTTCGTGAAGATCCTGGACTTCGGCATCGCCAAGCTCTTCGGCGGCGAGATGCAGGGGGGCATGACCCACGCCGGATGGATCGTCGGTACCCCCGAGTACATGGCCCCCGAGCAGGGCGCCGGCGAGACCCTCGATGGCCGCGCCGACCTCTATGCCCTGGGAGTCATCTCCTACCGGCTGGCGACGGGCCGGCTGCCGTTCACCGGCGGGGGCGTGACCGGGATCCTCCTCGCCCACCGCGACACGCCGCCGGTGCCGCCGCAGCAGCTGAACCCCCGGGTGAGCACGGCGTGGAGCGACGCCATCCTGACCGCGCTCGCCAAGAACCGCGAGGACCGCTTCCCCGACGCCGACGCCTTCCGGAGCGCTCTCGAGCGGGCCCTCACCCGCAGCGCCGCGAGCAGCGGTGACTCCGGGGCCACGGGCGCCCCGGAGAGCGCGCCCGCCCCGCGCGTCCCCACGCCGCACGTGACCCACGTCCCGGCACCGACGACCAGCCCGGCGCCCACGCCTGCCAGCTTCCGTGGCACGCTGCTCATCGACGGCGCACCGCGGGCGGTGGACCTCCGCGACCTCTCGCGGGCCGGGGTCTACGCCTGCGTCCCCGAGCCGCTGCCCGCGCTCTTCACCAAGGTCCAGGTCTCGCTCGAGAACCCTCCGGGCGCGCTCACCCCGGCCGAGGTGGTGCGCCAGGTCCCGGAGCTCCAGGCCCGCGCCTGGGGCTTCGCCGCGGGCGTCGCGCTGCAGTTCCTCGAGCCCGCCCCGCCGTTCCGCGAGGCCGTCTCCCGGCGGCTGAAGGGGCTCGCGCCGCTGAGCTCCATCGCGGCGACGGACCCAGGAGCGGAGCGGGTGCTGACCCGGGCCCGCACTGCACCGACCGACCCCTACGCCCGCCTCGGGCTACCGCCCGATGCCGAGTTCGACGACATCCGCTCCCGCTGGCGCGAGCTCCGGGCCGAGCTGGAGGGCATCCAGACCCGCGGGTCCCATGGACAGCAGGACGAGGCCAGGCGCCTCCTCGCCAAGCTCAACGAGTCGGTGGAGCGCATCTCCTCGCCGTCCCGGAGGATGGAGACCGACGCCGAGGCCGGCAACTTCCGCGGTGTCGCGCGCTGCATCTCCTCGGGGCTCACCGTCACCGTCCTCGAGGAGCACCGGGCGCGGTTCCTCACCAGGCACCCCGGGGCGGATGCCCGGGCCCACGTCCAGGCAGCGGCGGCACGCGGGTTCGAGTCGAGCGGCCACCGCACCCAGGCGCTGGAGGCCTACGAGCGGGCGCTGGAGATGGACCCGCTGAACCTCGGGCTCCAGCAGCGCTTCTGGGCCCTGCGCCAGAGGGGCTCATGAAAAGCTTCCTCCTCTCCACTCTTCTTCCCGAGCTGGACCTCCGCGACGAGGCGGCCTTCGCTCGCGCTCACCCCCATCCGTGGCTGCTCCGGGAACCCACCGCCTGGCACCCCACCCACCCCGAAGGCCCGCGGACCCTCCTCATGCCCGCCACCGTCGCCACGGTGCTCGAGGGCTCGGCGCTGGCCATCGCGCTCGAGCCGGTGGTGCGCGACGTCCCCCAGGTCACGCTCGGACGGAGCCCCTCCTGCGATCTCGTCGTCGAGGAGGGCACCGTCTCCCAGGTCCACCTCCTCTTCCGGCAGGCTCCCGACGGCTGGACGGTGGAGGATCCGGGCTCGACGAACGGCTCGTGGCTGGATGGCGTGCGCCTGGAGAAGGGCGTCGCCCACCGGCTGGCCGAGGGGGCGCGGCTCCAGGCCGCGCAGGTGCTCTTCACCTTCGCCTCCTCGTCCGGGCTGTGGCGCCGGCTCGAGGCCGAGGCGCTCCGGCATTGAGCCCACCGCTGGTCGCCGTCCTCGCGGCGCTCGTGGTGGGGGAGGCGGCCGCGCCTCCTCCGCCCAGCTCGAGCGCGCTCCGCCGCGCAGCCGAGGCCGCTGGCCGGGCGCGGGTCCGGGTCCTCGGAAGCCGGACGGCGGACGGGGCGCTGGTCGGCGCCGAGGGCCAGGTGCTCACCCTGGCCGGGCTGGTGCAGGGCACCGCCGCGCTGGTCGAGCTCGGCGCGGTCCGCCGCCCGGCGCACGTTCTCGAGCGGTTTCCGCAGCTCGGGCTCCTTCTGCTCTCCATCGATGCCGAGGGTCCCTTCCCCGCCCCCGCGGCCCGGCTGGAGCCGCTCCTCGTCGGGACGTGGGTGGTGGGGCTCGACGAGGACGGCAAGACGCCGCTCCTCGGCCGGGTCCAGGAGGCGTCCGGGCAGACTTGGTTCGAGGTGTCGCTCCGTCTTCCCCCCGGCAGCCCGGTCCTCGACGGTGAGGCCCGGATCGCCGGGGTGGTGACCGCGCGCCACCGCGCGTCATCCCGCGTCGCGACACTCGCCTCGGTGCGGGCACAGCTCGGAGGAGCGCGGTGAGTCGCCGCACGGTCCTGGCCCAGGCGCTCCTCCTCTGGACGGTGGCCTTCGTCGCCATCGTCCTCGTCTCGCGCCTGGCTCCTCCGCCGTGGGCGAAGGTGACCGCGGTGGTCGCCTTCCTCTACCTCCCGCTCGCGGCGATGCGCGGGACGCACGAGGACGCCCGCGACTACGGCGTCACGCTGGCCCGCTGGCGCGCGGACGTGCTGCTCGCGCTCGGGCTCCTCCTGGTGGTCGCGCCCCTCTTCCTCCTCGGTTACGAGGCGTGGCTGCGCTGGGTCCTCGGACACGCCCGCTCGGGCGCCCCGCCAGGGCTCGCGGTGCACGCGCGGCTTCCGGCCGGATACGGGTGGACCAACGTCGTGGACGAGCTCCTGGTCACCGCGCTCCCCGAGGAGTTCTTCTACCGGGGCTGGCTCCAGGCGCGGCTCAAGCGGGTCTGGCCTGGCGGAGCGCACGTCGCGGGAGTGGTGGTGGGCCCGGCCTTCCTCCTCACCGCGCTGCTCTTCGCCGTGGGGCACCTCGCCGTGTTCCGGGCGTCGCGGCTCCTGGTCTTCTTCCCCGCGCTGCTCTTCGGATGGCTGCGGGAGCGGACCGGCACCGTGGTGGGGAGCACGCTCTTCCACGCCGCCTGCAACGTCCTCAGCGCGGTCGTGGCCGCCTCGGTCGGCCCGCTCTGGGAGGCCCGCTCCTAGCCCTGGAGGACCTCGGGCTCGAGGCTCGGCCCCACCCCGACCGCCCCGCCGTCGGGGATGGGGAGCCAGTGCGCACCGGGGGCGAGCGGAGCCGAGGTGACCGCCACCGATCGCGACCGGAGGTGCGCCCGGACGAGCGCCCGCGACTTCGAGTGCTCGTCGAGCCCGCATCGCCGGCAACGGCCCTCGCCCTCGAGAAGGCGCATCTGCGCCGGAACGTCACCGCTGCGGGCCACGAGGAGCAGCCGCCCGTCGGTGGCCAGGAGGAGGAGCCGGGCGGCCCGGACCGCGCCCTCGGCCGCCGAGCGCTGCGCCAGGACGCGGGTCACCTGCCCGAGCATCTTCGCGCCGTCACGCGCGGACAGCGGACGGTTCTCGTCCGGCGGGGGAAGCGCGCCGAGGAAGAGCGCGAAGCTCGCCGCGGCGACGGTGCGCGTGCCCACCGCACGCACCAGGTGCGGCGGCAGCTCGGCCTCGAGCCAGGCCTGGACCCGGGGGAATGCTTCCAGGTCTCCCTCGCAGGAGAAGAGCCAGGTGCCGTGGCGGAGCGGCTGCACGTCCTCGTCCAGCGAGAAGCCGGGTCCGAGCTCCTGCGTGCGGTACAGGAGCGCCGAGGCCGGCGCGGTCAGCTCGGGGTCGGCGAGGGAGCGGGGAGCGACCCGCGCTGCCCACCGGCGGAGGAGCGTCTCGCCTCCCGAGACCGTCCCCAGGCCCACCAGGGTGGTCGAGTGTGTGCTCACGCCCAGCTGGACCTGCGTGTCGAGCCGGAGGAGCTGGCACCCAAGGAGGTCCGGGTGCGAGGTGAGAATACCGAAGCTTCCGCCCATTGGGTTCCGTCCACCTCCAGCCGAGAAGGTAACATCTGGGACCGCCGCGAGCCGGGGGCGCCGGGATCAGCCCCCCTGCGCCGGAAGTATCCCGGCGACGCGACGGCAGAAAATCTCGCACTGGAGGCTCAATGGCGGACGACATCGCGATCGGCATCGACCTCGGGACGTCGTACTCCTGTGTGTCGATCGTCGAGAACGGTGAGCCGGTGGTCCTCCCCAACGAATGGGGCGAGGTGAACCACGCCTCGGTCGTCTCGTTCCTCGAGGACGGGACGGTGCTGGTCGGCAACACCGCCAAGCGGAACATCATCACCCGCGCCGAGACCACCGTGTACTCGGCCAAGCGCCTGATCGGCCGGTACTTCTTCTCCGACGAGGTGAAGAAGGCAATGGCGGTCATGCCGTACCGGATCGTCGAAGGCGAGAACAACTCGGTGCGGATCCAGGTGCGGGACGAGCTCTACTCGCTGCCCGAGATCTCGGCCCTGGTCCTCAAGGAGATGAAGGCCATCGCCGAGCAGTACCTCGGCCGGCCCGTCACCAAGGCGGTGGTCACCGTCCCCGCCTACTTCAACGACAACCAGCGCCAGGCGACCAAGGACGCGGGTCGCATCGCCGGCCTCAACGTCCTCCGCATCCTCAACGAGCCCACCGCCGCGGCGCTGGCCTACGGTTTCGGACGCGACGTCAACCAGCGGGTCGCGATCTACGACCTCGGCGGCGGCACCTTCGACGTCTCGATCCTCGAGATCGGCAAGGACGTGTTCGAGGTGCTCTCCACAGCCGGCGACACCTACCTCGGCGGCGACGACTTCGACGACCGGATCATGACCTGGCTGGCGGACGACTTCCTCGCCCGCACCCGGCTCGACCTCCGGCAGAGCAAGTACTGCCTGCAGATGCTGAAGGAGGCCGCGGAGCAGGCGAAGATCGACGTCGGCGAGCGCGGCAGCGCGGAGATCCTCTGCCAGAACATCTGCCAGGACGCCTCCGGGCAGGTGATGGACCTCAAGGCCGCCCTCAGCCAGGACCAGTTCAACCGGATGGTGATGGACCTCGTGCAGCGCACCTTCAAGGTGTGCGACGAGGCCCTGCAGAGCGCCCGGCTCACCGCGGCGGACGTGGACGCGGTCATCCTCGTCGGTGGTCCGACCCGGCTGCCCATCGTGCGGAACTCCGTGAAGCACTACTTCCAGAAGGAGCCGCTGGAGGGCATCAACCCCGACCAGGTGGTGGCCATGGGCGCGGCGCTCCAGGCCCACGCCTTGATGGACGCCAAGACGGAGACCTTCCTGGTCGACGTCACCCCGCTCACCCTCCGGATCGGCACCGTGGGCGGCTTCACCGAGCGGATCATCGAGAAGAACACCCCGGTGCCCATCGACCGGAGCAAGACCTTCACCACCAGCCGCGATGGCCAGGAGCGGGTGAAGATCCGCGTCTACCAGGGCGAGTCGAACCGGGCGGACGAGTGCGAGATGCTCGGCGAGTTCGAGTTCGCCGGGTTCCGCGTGGGTTACCGGGGCGAGGTGAAGATCGAGGTCACCTTCGAGATCAACACCGACGGCATCGTCAACGTGTCGGCCGCCGACCTCGAGACCGGTCAGAAGACGTCCACCACCATCTCGCTCTCCTCGGGCCTGAGCGAGGCGGACATCCAGCGGTCCATCCAGCAGAACCGCCAGACGCGGCTGGCCCGTGGCATGGTGCACGCGGTTCCACCCGGCACCTCGCGCGACGTGCTGCCCGAGCTGCCCAGCGCCGTGGAGGGATAGGGGTTCACCCGTGAGCGACGCGCCCGACAAGCCGGGCTCCGCGCCGCCGGTTCCGCCGGCCGGACCCACGCGTCCGACGACCACCCAGCCCATGCATCCGGTCGACCCGGACGCCGAGCCCGAGGGCCCGATGGAGACCACCGGCACCTTCCGGACCGGTCCGGGCGGCGTGCCGATCCTCGACGCTCCCTTCCCGCCCACGCCTCGCCCCGCCGCCCCACCGCGCCCGCCGCAGGCTCCAGGCGCGCCGCCGGCCGCCGCCGCTCCCCCGGTGCCCCCGCGCACCCGCACCACACCGCAGGCCACGCCCGCGACACCGCCCCCCGGAGCACCCCGCCCACC
>DATJVY010000010.1:0-21953 GCA_035501615.1 Myxococcaceae bacterium | reverse complement strand
CGGGCGCGAGGTCCTGGCACGGCTCCCGGCCGGGGGCCCGCGGGTCGTGCTGCTCACCGAGGCGGGCATGGACGAGGTGCAGGAAGCCCTCGAGCGGCGCCCGCACTACTACTTGCCCAAGTCGGCCGGACGCGACGAGCTCGCGCTGATGCTCCAGTCGCTGGCGGCCTGAGCAGGGTCCAGACGCGGCACGCCGCCGTCCGTGGCCGCGGACGGCGGAGCGCCGGTGCCCCCGGATGACGGTGGCGCGACCGGTGCAGCGCGCCCACCGGGATGGGGGCGGGGTGGTGGTGGGCGGGCATCGCGGTCGCGTCGCTCGGCACGGCGGAGGTCCGTGGCCGAGCAGTGGCCCGGCCTGACCCGCCCGCGGCCGGACACCGCGCGCACGGGGGGGGGCCCCGCGCGCGGCCCGCGCCTCCTCGTCGGCCGGGGCAGCCGCCGCGACGGAAGTCGACCCGGAGCGCGAGGACGAGGACCCGACCCACCCGCCTCGTGCAGGGAATGGAGCCCGGGGCGAATCCGGCACGCCGCCTTCCCGCGGGCGTGCAGCCGGCCGGGAGTCCCCGGGCGTCTGGAGCGCTGCACGAGGCCGGGGCGCCTTTCGTCGAGACGTCGACGCCGCAGGAACCGGGCTCCCCACCGGCATCGCCGCGGGAATCGCGCGCGAGCGAGGTCGCGGGCACCGCCGTGTCGGTCGAGCAGCGGCGCTCGCCGGCGCGACCCGCGCGAGCGAGCTCCCGGGCCCCCTCGCGTGCCGAGCCACGAGCCACGCTCGCCGCGGACGAGCCTTCACGCGTCGACGAAGCGGAACCGGTCTCCCGAGCGAGCGCCCCCGGCCCGCCGCCGCTCCCCTGGACCCTGCTCCATCCGCCGCCGTTCGAGCGGACCGTCTCCATCGACGGGTTTCTGATCGGCCCGGATCCGGGGCCGCTCGTCCCGTCCTTCCTCGCCATCTCCGCGCGCGGCTGGATCGCCGCCGCGGGGGACGCTCGTCTCACCGGCCTGGGCTGGACCGAGGCGATCGCGCTGGAGCAGGGGCTGACGGTGCCTCGCTGGGCGGTGTCCGGGCGGTGGGCTCCTCCGGCGCTCTCCGCGCGCCCTGCCCCGCTCGGGCTCGGCGGCCCGGTCGTCGCCGAGGCTCCCGAGGGAGCGGCGGTCTCGGCCCCACGCGGCGCCTGGCGCGTGTCGGGCGTCCTCGGCGGGCCCGTCGTCGCCGATCGCCTCGGGGTGGTGCTCTCTCTCGACGCCAGCGGACTCGGGCTCCCTCCTCCCGAGCCGGGCCTCGCCGCTGGAGGGCGGGCACGGCAGAACGCGGCGCTCACCGCCACCTGGCTGCCCTCGGCCGAGGACCGGGTGGGACTGCTCGTCGTCGCCGGCCGGCGGACGGAGTCGCCCGACTGTCTGCGGTGCACCGAGGCCGCGGCCCGGGTGGACCGGACGCTCGCCGCCCTCGTCGGCCTCTCCTGGACGCACGCCTTCGCTCCGGACACCGGCCTCGAGCTCCGGCTCTCGGCGGAGCACCGCGCCGAGTCGGCCGGCGCCTCGTCACCGCCGCCCGGGCCGAGCCACCTGGACCTGTCGACCTGGGTGACCGACGGAGCGCCGGGGACCCTCGGGCCCGACCTCGCGGAGAGCGCGCTGGAGGCCACCTCGACGCGTGCGCGGCTCGACGCGCGCCTCCACTCCGTGCTCGGCGTGCAGCGCCTGGAGGCGGGGCTGGAGGCGGTCCTCACCTCCGGGAGACTCGAGCTGTCCGTCCCCGCGGGACGTCGCTTCCTCGATCGGGGCGGCCCCTGCACCCCCGACGAGAACGGGGGCTGCGCATTCCGGATCGACGTCGAGCCGGCGCGGGAGGAGCCACGAACGTGGGCGCTCGGGGCTTTCCTCGAGGACGCGCTCGGGCTCGGCGACCTTCTTCTCCGCGCCGGGCTCCGCCTCGACGCGGCGCTGGCCGCCGCGGGCCCATCCACCGGCCCACGGGTCGGGCTCGGGCCCCGGCTCGCGCTGGTCTGGGACGTCGGCGGCCGGGGGCGGCACTGGCTGCTCCTCCATGCCGGACGGACCCACGACGTCGAGCTCGGGGCCGTGGTCCGCCGGCTCGTCGCTCCGGTCGCGCGCGTCGCCTCCTGGGACGGCGCGGCGTTCGACGGATGCGCGCAGCCGGGCCCCTCCTGCGTCCGGCTCGGAGGCGCCGCGGCGATCGACCCCGGAGGACTCCCGCGCTCGGACGAGGTGGCGCTCGGATGGCGTGGGTGGCTCGGGTCGCGGCTCGAGGGCGGCCTCGAGGGGCGCCTCCGACACACCACCGCGCTCTGGGAAGAGGAGGAGGTCGGCCTCGTCACCGACGCAGAGGGGCGATGGACGAGCCTCGACGGCCGCTGGACCTCGCGACGGACGGTGAGCGCGAACCCGAGGGCCTGGCGGCGGACCCTGGCGCTCGGCACCTGGACCCGCGCCCGGGTGGGGCCGGCGCGGGTGACGGCGAGCTGGAGCGTGGCCCGCGTCACCGGCACCGCCGCGGGTCCGTTCGACCGCTGGTTGACCGACGCCCGCACCGCGGCGCTGGCCGACGGACCGCTTCCCGACGACCAGCGGCACCGCGTCTCGATCTCCCTCGCCCTCCAGGTCCATCCGGGCGTCGAGGCCGGCGTCCGGCTGCGCTACGCCACCGGTGGTCCGCTCTGGGAGACCTTCACCGTCCCCGGGGCAGCGGGCCTCCGGACGGTGCACGGCGTCCGGGGGACGGGGCTGCTCGCGTCGGGCGCGGCGCTGCTCCGGGATCCCGACGTCCTGGTGGGAGATGCGTGGCTCCGTGTCCGACTCGGCGCCCTCCTCCCCCTCGGCGTGCCCCGGCTCGACCTCACGCTGGAGGCCGCCCAGATCGCCGGCGGGAACGCGCCGGTCCACGTCTCGGCGAGCGCGAGCCGGCTCGGTGCGGTGCTCCGGCGCGAGCCTCCATTCCAGCTCGTGCTCGGCCTCCGCGCCGGCAACTGAGGGGGGCCGCGACGGCGGAAGTCCCTCGGAAATTCACGGGCATCGCACCCCGGGAGTGGGCTAGATGGGGCCCGGCGAGGCTTGCCCCGGCGCAGGCCTTCCGAGGACAATCGACGCCAGCCTGCGCGGGCCGGATGCGGAGGGGAGCCGACGATGAGAAACGCAGTTCGCTCGCTGGTGGTGTGCCTGGTCGTGCTCGGCGCTGGTGGTGCGCTTGCCCAGGATCGGGGCACGACCACGGGCCCAGAGGGCTCGGAGATCGGGAAGGGCGGTTACACGTCGGGGCCGGGTGGCCTGGGCGGGTTCTCGCTCACCGCGGACGGCGGAGGCACGATCAACATCAAGGGCTCGCAGTTCAGCCCGCCGCTCTTTGCCGGACTGACCGCGTCGTTCTGGGACGCGGACTTCTACCGGATCGATCTCAGCGGCTTCTACGTCCCCGACCCGAAGCTCTGGGGCGCGCTCCTCGGCCCCTCGTTCCACACCACGACCTGGCCCATCGCCTTCAGCTTCGGGTTCCAGGCCGGCCTCTACATCCCCAACGCCGGGTCGGTGAACTTCATCATCTCCCCGCGCGTCGGAATGGACTGGATCACCCAGAGCCACTTCCAGCTGGGAATCTTCGCCAACTTCGACATCGACGTCGCCAACTTCGATTCCTCGGTCGTCCGCATCGGTCTGAGCATCGGCTACCGCTTCTGATGTCCATCTCGCTCCTCGCTCTGGCGCTCCTCGCCCAGGCGCCGGCCCCGCCTCCAGTCCAGTCCGCGCCACCGCCGCCGGTGGCCACGCCTGCGCCGGCACCACCGCCGCCGACGACCATGGCTGCGCCGGCACCTCCGCCGGTGATGGCCCCCCCGCCGCCGCCCGCGGTCGTGTCCTCGTTTCCGCCGGCCGCGCCGCAGGGACAGCCGGTGAACATGGCGCAGTGGGACTCGAATGCACTGGCTCCGGTCTACGAGCGGAGCGACCAGCCGCCGCTCACGGACGGAGACCTCGGCAAGCTCAGCCAGGCAGGCTTCTCGCCGGATCAGATCGTGCGGCTCATCGCCGAGCGACAGTGCGCCTGCGACGCCTCACCCGAGGGCCTCATCCGGCTCAAGGTGGCAGGCGTGGACCCGCAGGTGATCTCCGCGGTCTCGCTCCACGCGATGAAGCCGAACGAGGCCCTCAACCTCGAGGTGACGCTGGACTTCTCGGGAGAGAGCCGGCGGGCGCGGAACGCCTACCTCTACGTCTTCGTGGACGACGGAGACCTGACCCGGGTGATGAGCACGAACATCGACGAGCTGCTCCGCCGTCCGAACGCCCACGAGACCACCGTGGACACGAGCGACTTCCTCATCTCCCGCACGGTGCGGCGCATCGTTCTTCCGGGGCAGCTGGCCCTCAAGACCTACGGGCGCCACACCCTGGTGGTGGCCAGCTCGGCCAGCCCGAACCTCAACCACCCCTCTCAGCTGAAGGCTCAGGACCGGGCGGCGGCTCAGGTCTACCAGCTCGACTACCCCAGGGCCTCGCTGCAGACCTCGTGTCGACTCAGCGCCGCGTACCGGCGTGACGCCGAGATCGTCGACCGCTGGCGCTTTCTCGGAAGCCGTTTCGAATGCGAATGGAACTGACCATGACCCGCACCCGAACCTGTCTCTCCCTTCTCGCCGGCCTGTCCCTCGCCTGCTCCACCGAACGGGCCTTCACCAAGGGCGAATACACCGACCCGACCGAGATCGACCTGCTCTCCGACGCCTGGGCCCCGAGCGACCTGCAGCTGATCGCCAAGAAGGTCGTCGGCGATCTCCAGGCCTCGCCGGCCTTCGCGCAGATCGCCGGCCAGCCGTCGGTCCAGCCGATCGTCATCGTCGGCAAGCTGAAGAACAGCACGTCCGAGCACATCGACATGCAGAGCCTGGCGGACAAGATCCAGACCCAGCTGGCGAGCACCGGGAGGTTCGCCTTCGTGGACGCGAACGCCCGCCAGGCGATCGCCGAGGAGTACGAGTACCAGGGCAGCGGCTACGTCCGGCCCGACCAGGCGAAGGGCCCGGGCCAGCAGGTCGCGCCAGACTACATCATGACCGGCGAGCTCGCCTCCATCAAACAGGCCGTGGGGAGCGACGAGTTCATCTATTACAAGATGACCTCCAAGCTCTCGAACATCCGGACCGGTCTCCTGGTGTGGGTCGACGAGAAGGAGCTGAAGAAGAAGTTCGTCAAGCAGGGGATCCGTCCGTAGCGCTCCTCGCCGCGCTCTCCTGACGTGGCCCACCCTCTCCTCGCGGTCCGCTGGCCGATCGCTCTCGGAGCGCTCGCGCTGCTGCTGACCGGGTGCGCCGGCGACTACATCGCGCGGACCGCGGGGTACCGCCACGCCTACGAGTCGTATCAGTACCCGCCGGCGATCCAGGGCTTCGACGGCGAGGTGAAGTCGGGGCCGCAGATCGACCAGCTGCTGGCGATGATGGACGAGGGGATGGTGCTGCACGCGGCCGGGAAGTTCGAGGAGAGCATCCAGGTGCTCGCCCAGGCGGACAAGCTGAGCGAGCGGCTCGACTTCACCTCCATCAGCGAGGAGGCCAAGGTCCTCATCTCCAGCGAGCGGGAACGCGCCTACCGGGGCGAGGATTTCGAGAAGCTGATGATCTCGACCTTGCAGGCGCTGAACTATGGCCAGCTGGGCAAGGACGAGGACGCGCTGGTCGAGGTGCGCCGGGTCAACGAGCGCATGCAGAAGATGATCAACGACGAGAAGAAGCCCTACGAGCAGCTCGCGATCGCGCGGTACCTGACCGCGGTGCTCTGGGAGGACCAGGGCCACCTCGACGACGCGATCATCGACTACCTGGCGGCCAACAAGCTCGCCGGCGACCTCGGGTCGCTCGCCGAGCCCCTGGTCCGGCTGGCCAAGCAGACGGGCCGCGACGAGGCCTACCGGGCGCTCCAGCGGCAATATCCGTGGGTGCAGCCGCAGCCGCTGGGACAGGACGAGGGGCAGATCCTAGTCGTGCTCGAGGTTGGCAAGGTGCCGATCAAGACCAACGGCACCCGCTCGGGAGGTCCGAAGGCCGAGGTCATCGCCGTCCCGGTCTTCGCCAACCGCCCCTGGATCCGCGACGCCCAGGTCATCCTCGACGGAAACCCCGCGACGGCGGTGCGGCCCACCACCGTGACCTCGCTGGAACAGGTGGCGAAGATCCACCTCGATTACCGCATCGACGGGCTCGTCGCCCGGCAATTCGGAGCCCTCGCGATCCGGACGGGGGCGGCCGTCGCGGTCGGTGAGGCGACCAAGAGCGAGGCGCTGGGGCTGCTCACGTTCCTCGCCCTGAGCTTCGTGAACCAGCCGGACCTGCGGAGCTGGATGTCGCTGCCGGCCGAGTTCCAGCTGGCGCGCTACCGGGTGCCTGCCGGCGTGCACCGCCTCACCGTCGTGGCGGGCGGCGGCGCCCGGGAGCTCCAGGTGGAGGTGCGCCCGCGCCGGGTGACCCTGATCGTCCTCCGGAGCTACTGAGCCCGGTCGTCCTGCGCCTCTGCGCCGGTCCTCGGGCGTCCTCCTGGTGCGGGGGGCGAGCAGGCTTCCCGCCCCAGCGACCGGTGCGGGTCGGACCGCCGACCGGCACGGTGAGGTGTCCTCGGCTCGCGAGGTAGGTCTGGAGACGGGAGAGCACGCCGAGGAGATCCGGCGCCTCCCCGAGGACGCCGCGGAACGGATCGCTGCCGAGCCGCTCCATCCGGGCCGGCGCGTCGAGGGCGGTGAACTGACGGGGACGGAGGCCCGGCTTCACCTCCTCCCAGTGCAGCGGCATCGAGACGGGCACTCCGGGCAGCGGGCGCGCCGAGAACGGTGCGACCAGGAGCTTCCCCCGCCCGTTCTGGAGGTAGTCGACGTAGACCTTCGAGCGCCGGGCCCGGACCACCCTCGCCGTGGTCGCGATGTCCGGATGCTGCTGGACCAGGGCCTCGGCCAGCACCTGACCGAAGCTGATCGCCGCGGCGTGGTCGAGCTGCCGGCCCAGCGGCAAGAGGACGTGGAGGCCCGAGCTGCCGCTGGTCTTGATGAAGTGGGGAATCTCCAGGGCCTCGCAGAGCGCGCGGGCGGCGATGGCGATGGTGACCACGTGCTCGAACGGAGCGATCTTGGGATCGAGATCGAGGATACACCAGTCGGGATGCTCGAGGTCCGAGACCCGGGCGCTCCAGAGATGGAAGGGGATGGTCCCGAGATTCACGAGGAAGGACAGCGTCTCGGCGTCCTCGCAGACGAACTGGCGCTCACCTTCCAGCTCCACGGTGCGCACCCAGGACGGGACGTAGGGGGCGCTGGCCTGCCTCTGGAAGAAGCTCTCGGCGTGGATTCCGTCCGGGTACCGGGTGAGCATCAGCGGCCGGTCGCGGAGGTAGGGCAGCATCCACGGGGCGATGGCCTGGTAGTAGCGGACGAGATCGCCCTTGGTGAACCGGTCCTCGGGGAACCAGATCTTCTCCAGGTTCACGAAGGAGACGGCCCGCTCCTCGGTCCGCCACGGCGGCAGGCACTGGTCCGGGCGGCGGTCGTCGCGGAAGCGGCAGAACACCGGGGCGCGCGGGGAGCCACCGCGATCCCATTCCTTGTATCGAACCTCGGCGACCAGCGTCGGGTCGACCCAGAGGAGGTCACGGTCCGGGGGAGCGTCGCGACAGGAAGGAACGGGGCGCCGGTGTGCGGCCAGCTCCCGCTCGACCCGCGAGGCCTCGCGTGGCCCGAGGCCGCTGCCCACCCGCCCCGCGTAGACGAAGCCGTCTCCGTCCCAGGTGGCGAGGGCGAGCGAGGTCAGCTCGCGGGTGTGGCCGACGACCGCGAAGTCGCCGACCTGGTGAATGACGAACTTCTGCCAGTCCAGGCCGCGCCCGGCGTGGTGGGCTGTTTCCGAGCGCTTGGCGACGATGCCCTCCAGGCCCATCTGCTTCACGGCCTCGAAGAAGGCCTCGCCGTCGGTCTCCACCGGCTCGACGCAGCGCACGCGCTCGCCTCCGGCGGTCAGGAGCCGGAGCAGCTCCCGGCGCCCGGCGAGCGAGAGCCCGCGCAGGTCGCGCCCCTCGGCGGCGAGGAGATCGAACGTCCAGTAGGTGGCGGGGGGAGCTCCCCTCGGAGGCCGCGCGCGCTGGGCACGCTGCTGCAGGAGCGAGAACGACGGGCGTCCCTCGGCGTCCTCGACCACCACCTCACCGTCGAGGATGAAGTTCGCCGAGGGGAGCGCGCGGAGCGCCTCGACCACCTCGGGGAACTGCTTCGACGGGTCGCTGCCGCCGCGGTAGCGCAGATGGACGTCGCGCCCGCGCCGCTCGGCCAGGATGCGGTAGCCGTCGTACTTGAGCTCGAACCACCACCCCTTCCGGGTGAACGGCCGTGGAGCGCGGCTGGCGAGCTGGAAATCCACGTCCGCCAGGTGGACCTCCCGCTCCGGGGCGCCGCAGCGGTCGACGGCGAGACGGAAGGGGGTCGCGACAGACCTGTTGCGTGGGGGGCGTCTGCTGGCGGCCATCCGGACCCGGGTATATCTACGCCGTCATGGCGGCTCGTGCGATCGGCTCGGGGACCATCTCCTTCGGCCTGGTGAACATCCCGGTGAAGCTGTACGCGGCGGCCGAGAGCGCGGCCCAGATCTCGTTCCACCAGCTCCACGACAAGTGCAAGAGCCGCATCAAGCAGCAGCTCTGGTGCCCGGTGGACAACGAGATCGTGCCGCGCGACCACCTGGTCAAGGGGTACGAGTTCGCTCGCGACCAGTACGTGCTCTTCACCGCCGAGGAGCTGAAGGCGCTCGAGGAGGCCTCCACCAAGGCGATGGAGATCAGCGAATTCGTCCCTCTCTCCAGCGTCGACCCGCTCTACTTCGAGAACGGCTGGTACCTCGGCCCGGACAAGGGCGCGGACCGGCCCTACCGGCTCCTGGCCCAGGCGCTGGAGCAGAGCCAGCACGCAGCGATCGCCAAGTACTCCACCCGAGGGCGTGAGGAGCTGGTGCTCATCCGTCCACGCCAGGGCGCGCTGGTGATGCAGACCCTCCGGTACGCGGACGAGCTGCGGCCGGTGAGCGAGGTCCCGATCGGCGAGGGCGAGGTGAAGCCGGCCGAGCTGCAGCTGGCGAAGCAGTTCATCGACCAGCTGTCGACGGACACCTTCGATGCCGGCAAGTACGAGGACACCTACCGGAAGAAGCTCCAGTCGGTCATCGACGCGAAGATCGCCGGCGAGCCGGTGTCGATCGCCCCGGCCGAGCCGCCCCGGACGCAGGTGATCGATCTGATGGAGGCGCTCAAGGCGAGCCTCGCCCGGCGGGGTGCGACGCCCTCGACCGAGGCGGCGCCGTCGGAGAAGCCCGCGGGCGTCGAGCGCAAGCCTCCGAAGCGCGCCCCGGCCCCGGCGGCGCAGCAGTCCCAGTCGCGCAAGCGCAGCAAGCGCTGAGCGGGCCACGCCCGCGGTCGGGCAGTGGGCTTTCGAACACGTCGGCCACCCGAACCCTCGCCACTCCTGCGCCGCTCTTACAGAGCAGCTGCGGAGAGAACCCCCGTTGCGCTCGCCTGATGGACGAGAGCACCGGGCCTTCCAGGAGGAACGACGATGACAGTGAACACTGGACCACTGGTTTCGGCCACGGTCGCCGCGGCGCTGCTCGGTCTGACGGCGCCGGCGCTCGCCCAGCGTGATGCGGGTCCGGGGACGGCAGGTCCTGGCGCGAAGGCACCGCAGGTCGCGAGCCCTGGCCCGAAGCACGGCTGGGGCATGGGACCGGGCATGGACGGCTGGGGCATGGGACCCGGCATGGGCGGCTGGGGCATGGGAACGGGCCTCGGCGGCTATGGCCTCGGGGGGATTGGGCTGCTGGACCTCTCGCCGGCACAGCGGACCAAGATCAACGCCATCGCAGACGACCTCCGGAAGAGGCAGTGGGCCCTGCTCGGGGAGATCCAGGACGACGAGGCGAAGCTGCGCGACCTCTCCTCGCAGCCGGAGCCCGACCCCAAGTCGGTCGGGTCGGTCTACGTCCACATGAGCAAGCTGCGGCAGCAGATGATCGAGGCGCGCGCCGGCGCCATCGATCAGGCGCGAGCCGTCCTCACGCCGGAGCAGCGCAGCACGCTGGACCGCCTGCTGCTCGAGGGCTGGGGCCCACGCCACGCGAGCCGCGCGGGGGCGAAGAACTAGCTCCGGGCGGGCGGTGCGGCGAGGATCGCGGCATGCCCTTCGAGGCGGAGGATCCGCGGCGGACGCCTGCGCGCACGCGAGGCGAGCGCTGAGAGATGCGTTCCCGGACCGCCGCCGTCGGAAGCGCGCTCTTCTTCCTGCTCGCTCCCGGCGTGGTCGCGGGCGTGGTTCCGTGGTGGATGACCCGCTGGGGGGTCCACCGCGTGCCCTGGCCCATCCGGGGCGCGGGCCTGTTCCTCCTCCTGGTGTCGGTGCCGGTCCTGATCGGGGCCTTCGTCCGCTTCGCGCGCGACGGGCTCGGGACGCCGGCTCCGATCGCCCCGACCGAGCGGCTGGTGGTGACCGGGGCGTACCGCTACCTGCGCAACCCGATGTACCTGACCGTGGTGGGGGCCATCGTCGGGCAGGCGCTCATGCTCGGCCAGCCGCGACTCCTCCCCTACGCCGCGGTGGTGGCGGTGCTGATGGTGTGCTTCGTGCGGTTCCACGAGGAGCCGACGCTCCGGCGCCGCTTCGGGGCCACGTACGAGGCGTACTGCCGGGCCGTGCCGGGATGGTGGCCGCGGCTGCACCCCTGGAACGGGTAGCCGGTCATCGACCGTCAGACCCCGCTGGTACCTCTTGACGCGTGATGCAAACCCGCGTGGAGACGAGGACCTACACCCTGGCGGATGCCGCCGCGGTGCTTGGAACGTCCGAGGCGCGGGTGCTCCAGCTCGTCGAGGCAGGGTTGCCGGAGCGGGCCGCCCAGCTGCGTGGGCCCGGAGCGCGCGGCCTCACCTTCCAGGACCTGGTCCTGCTCCGGAACGCCAAGCGCCTGGTGGACCAGGCCATCCAGCCCGCGCGGATCGCGGACGCGCTGCGGCAAGCCCGAGCTCGCCTCCCCTCGGATCGGCCACTGAGCGCCGTCAGCCTCGAGGCGTCCGGCTCGAAGATCGTCCTGCGCGAGGGCAAGGCCAGGGTCGACGCGGATTCCGGCCAGGTCCTGCTCGATCTCGATCTCGGCTTCCCCCCAGCCCCGGCGCCGGCGGTCGAGGTCGACGGCCTCTTCTCCGAGGCCCAGTCGCTCGAGGACCGTGCGCCGGCTCGCGCCCGGGTCCTCTACTCCCAGCTCCTCGCCCGCGCCCCCGGCCACGCCGACGCGCACGTGAACCTGGGAAGGCTCCTCCACGAGGAGGGCCGTCTGGTGGAGGCGCAGACGCACTACCGGGCTGCGCTCGCCGCCCGACCCGGGGACGCCACCGCGGCCTACAACCTCGCCGTGGCCCTCGGCGACCAGGGGCGGACCGCCGATGCCGTGCACTGGTACGAGGCCGCGCTCCGCGCCGACCCGGGGCTGGCCGAGGCCCACTACAACCTCGCCTGCCTGCACGAGCGCCGCGGGCAGCCCGTGCTCGCGCTCCGCCACCTCAAGGAGTACCGCCGCCTCGCAGGCTGAGCGCCGCGGCGCCGACCCGGGGAACCGTTCGCTGCGGCGTCCCTGCCCGGGAAGTCACTCCATCGGACCTCCGCTCCCGTGCTAGGCCTCGGCCCCGGTCTTCAGGGAAGGGTCTCGATGCGCCTCGTCCTCCTCCTCTTGTGCACCACCACGCTTCTCGCCGGCTGCAAGCGCCAGGCGCAGGAAGCGGTCGCCGAGGCAAAGGGCGCCGCGGCCGACGCCCAGCGCGCGGCGAGGGACGCTGCCGCCCAGGCCCGGAGCGCCGCGGACCAGGCGAAGGCGGCTGCCGACGACGCCGCGGCGAAGGCGCGGGCGGCTGCCGACGACGCCACGGCGAGGGCGCGGGCGGCCGCTGACCAGGCGCGCGGTGCGGCGTCGAGCGCGACCGAGTCGGCCCGGCACGGCCTGGACAGCGCTGGACAGAGCCTCCACGAGCTCACCGAGGGCGACCAGGTGTCCGGCGTCCTCGTGGGCAGCAACGGGAGCCTCCTCGACGTGCGCCCCGGCTCGGGCCCGGTGCAGACGATCGGGACCGACGCGCAGACGCGGTGGGTCCTCCGCGGCGCCGCAGCCGGCAGGGACGGATTTCCCATCGGCTCCAGCGTCCGGGTCACCTACATCGTGAAGAGCGGGGAGAAGGTGGCCACCCAGGTGGAGGCGGTCCCGCATTGACGCTTCCGGTGCAGCCTCCGGTCGCGCCGATGCTCTCCAAGCTGGTGCGGGAGCTACCCCCGGCGGGAGAGGTCATCTACGAGCCGAAGTGGGACGGGTTCCGCACCATCGTCTTCCGTGACGGTCAGGACGTGGAGCTCGGAAGCCGGAACGAGCGGCCGATGACCCGGTACTTCCCTGAGCTCCTCGACCCGATCCGTGCCTCCTTGCCCGAGCGCTGCGTGGTCGACGGCGAGATCGTCATCGCCGGGCCCCGGGGCCTCGACTTCGACGCGCTGCTCAACCGGATTCACCCCGCGGCCTCGAGGGTCCGGAAGCTGGCCGAGGAGACGCCGGCGTCCTTCGTGGCCTTCGACGTGCTCGCCATCGGCGACGAGGACCTGCGCGCCCTTCCCTTCCAGGAGCGGCGCCGGCGGCTGGAGCAGGCGCTCGCCGGGGTCCGGCCGCCCGTGCATCTCACCCCGGCCACCCGGGACCGCGCGGTGGCGGAGGAGTGGTTCCGCCGCTTCGAGGGCGCCGGCCTGGACGGAGTGATGGTGAAGCCGCTCGGGCTTCCCTACCTCGAGGACAAGCGCGAGATGCTGAAGGTGAAGCACGAGCGCACCGCCGACTGCCTCGTGGCCGGCTTTCGCTGGTTCAAGGGCGGCGGTGGCGTCGGCTCGTTCCTCCTCGGGCTGTACGACGCCCACGGGGCACTGCACCACGTGGGCATCTGCTCCGGCTTCTCCGCGGTGCAGCGGAAGCAGTTCGAGGCCGAGCTCGCGCCGCTGCGCGAGGGAGCGCTGGAGGAACACCCGTGGAAGGAGTGGGCGACGATGGCGGGCGAGAGCGAGCAGCGGATGCCCGGTGCCCCCAGCCGGTGGAACAACAAGAAGGACATGTCCTGGGAGCCGGTGCGGCTCGAGCGCGTGGTCGAGGTGAGCTACGACCACCTCCAGGGCCCCCGCTTCCGCCACGCCACGCACTTCCTCCGCTGGCGGCCGGAGCGGACGCCCGCCTCCTGCACCTACGGCCAGCTCGAGGCGGTGGTGCCCGCCGAGCTGAAGGCGCTGTTCGGCGCCTGAGCCCCGCGGCCGGGCTAGGGTCCTCGCTCGCCCATGCATCCCCTCCTCCTCGTCGTCCTGCTCGCCGCCCCGGCCGATGCCGGCGTGGCGCCTGCTCGGGCGCCTCACCCGGTCTCGTTCGGGTACGACGGCCGGCAGCCGCTCGACGTCAAGGACGCGGTGGTCGCCGAGACGCCCGAGCTCACGATTCACGACCTGAGCTACGCGAGCGCGAACCAGCAGCGCGTCTCCGCCTACCTCGTCGTTCCCAGGGGGAAGGGCCCGTTCACCCCGATCCTCTTCGGTCACTGGGGCGGTGGAACCCGCGCCGAGTTCATTCCCGAGGCGAAGCTCTACGCCGGGGCCGGCGCGATCTCGCTCCTCCCCGACTATCCCTGGGACCGGAGCGAGCCCTACCGGCGGACGACGAACCACTTCGACAAGCCCGTCCTGGACCGGGACACCTTCGCCCAGGCGGTGATCGATCTACGCCGGGGAATCGACCTCCTGCTGTCGCGGAAGGACGTCGACGCGAAGCGACTCGCCTACGTCGGGCACAGCTACGGTGCGCAGTGGGGTGCCATCCTGGCCGCGGTGGACCGCCGGATCCGCTCCTCGGTCCTCGTGGCCGGCCTGGGAGCGCTCGGTGACTTCCTCCTCGAGAATCCCGATCCGGAGCTCGTCGAGCTTCGCAAGGCGCTGCCCGCCGGGACCCTCGAGAAGTACGCCGAGGTGGTCGGCGAGGTCGACGCCATCCGCTTCGTCGGGAAGGCGGCTCCCACCACGCTGCTCATGCAGTTCGGGAAGTTCGAGGAGCACTTCGATCGGGCCTCGGCCGAGCGTTATGCCGCAGCCGCGAGCGAGCCGAAGAAGGTGCTCTGGTACGACGCCGCCCACGACATGAACGATCCACGGTGCCTCCGGGACCGCTACGGGTGGCTCGTGGAACACGCCGGACTGCGGCCCGGCCTGGCCCCCTGAGCGCAGGCCTCACTCCTCCGGCTCGGGCTCCTTGCGTGCCTTGCTCGGCTGCACCCGCTTGGGCTCGCCCTGCTGCTTGGGAAAGTGCGGAGGCCAGGGAGCGTCACCGAGGCCCTGCGCCTCGTCGCGTGCTGCCAGGTCGAGCAGCGGCTGGAGCGAGAACGCCCGGTCGTCGATGCCCGCGCCCGGGTCCCCGATCTTCGCGAAGCGCGCCGGGACGGTGGCGATGGTCAGGTCGGCGGGGTCGACCGTCTCCAGCTCGGCCCAGGTCACGGGGCAGCTGACGCGGCCCTCGGGATTGGCCCGGACCGAGTAGGCCGAGGCGATGGTGCGGTCGCGGGCGTTCTGGTTGTAGTCCAGGAACACGCGGGTGCCGCGCTCCTCCTTCCACCACTTGCTGGTGGCGATGTCGGGCAGGCGCCGCTCCACCTCCCGCGCCAGCGCGAGCGCCGCCCGACGAACCTCGAGGAAATCCCACCGGGGCTCGATCCGCACGTAGACGTGCACTCCCCGCGAGCCCGACGTCTTCGGCCAGCCGACCAGGCCGAGCGCCTCGAGCACGGCCTTCACCTCGGCGGCGACCCGGCGGATGGCCGAGAACTCCACTCCGGGCTGGGGATCGAGATCGACCCGCAGCTCGTCCGGGTGATCCACGTCCGCCCGACGCACCGCCCAGGGATTCAGGTCGAGACAGCCGAGGTTCGCCGCCCAGACCACGTGGGCGACGTCGACCGGGCAGAGCTCCCGTGCGCTCCGGCCGCTGGGGAAGGTGACGGTCACCGTCTCCATCCACTCGGGGAGCGGGGCCGGAACGCGCTTCTGGTAGAAGAACTCGCCGGTCGCGCCGTTGGGGTAGCGCTTCAGGACGGTCGGTCGCTCCCGCACTCCGCGGAGGGCGCCCGGCCCCACGGCGAGGTAGTAGCGGACCAGGTCCAGCTTGGTCTCCCCCCTGGCCGGGAAGAACACCTTGTCGGGGTTGGAGATGCGAACCTTCCGGCCGTCGACCTCGACCTCCGTGTGCTCAGTGGCCATCCATTCCCCAAAGGTGTGATAGCGCTGCGGTTGGAATGAGACTGGGGAAGTACCAGCTGCTCCGCAAGCTCGCCACCGGCGGGATGGCCGAGGTGTTCCTCGCCAAGACCGATGGTCCGATGGGCTTCGAGAAGCAGCTGGTCATCAAGCGCATCCTCCCCCACCTCGCGGAGGATCCGCAGTTCGTCCAGATGTTCCTCGCCGAGGCGAAGCTCGCGGCGCGGCTGAACCACCCGAACCTCGTCCAGCTCTTCGACTTCGGTCAGGCCGAGGGCAGCTACTTCATCGCGATGGAGTACATCGACGGGCCCACCCTGCGGCTGATCCTGGCCCGGGCGCGCGACCTCCAGACCCCGATCTCGCTCGCGCTCGCGGCCCGCATCGTCTCCTCGGCGGCCGAGGGCCTCGCATACGCGCACGACTTTCGCGACCCGGTGACGGGCGAGCTGCTGCAGCTCATCCATCGCGACGTGAGCCCGGACAACATCCTCATCAGCCGCAGCGGCGCGGTGAAGCTCGTGGACTTCGGGATCGCCAAGGCACAGGGGCAGAGCCACCACACCCAGGCCGGGACCGTGAAGGGCAAGGTCGCCTACATGGCCCCGGAGCAGCTGCGGGGCGAGGCGCTCGACCGGCGCGTGGACTTGTACGCGCTCGGCGTCGTCCTCTACGAGCTGTGCACCGGGCGCATGCCCTACGAGGCCACCAGCGACGCGACCATGGTGCGCGCGGTGCTCTACGAGGCGCCGATCCCGGCCGTGCGCCACGCGCCGAACCTGCCCTGGCCGCTCCAGGCGATCCTCGAGCGGCTCCTGGCCAAGAACCGCGAGGCCCGCTACCCCGACTGCCTCACCCTGCACGCCGATCTGGAGTCCTTCATCCAGTCCACGGGCGAGACCACCAACGGCTTCGCGCTCTCCCGGCTCGTAGCCAAGCTCACGCCGCCTGCCATGCCGGTGGCCCAGCCGGCGCCGCCCCCGGTCAGGGCCGCCGCCGCGGGGACGACCCCGTCCGCCTTCGCCCAGACGAGCCCCGTCCTCCTGAGCGAGCCCATCGCCGGATCCGGTGGAGCGCTGCCGCCGCCGCCGGAGGAGATCCTGGCGCTGGACAGGACCGTGCGCTCGGAGCCCCGGCGACCGGTGGCCCCGCCCGCGCCGGCGCTCGAGCTGAAGCCGGCAGACGCCCGGGCGCGAACCCCTGCCCCGTCGGCGTTCGTCTTCCCCACCTCGCTGGAGAAGGAGCGGGGCGCGGTGACGCCGGTCACGCTCGGCCTGGACCGCCCCGAGCGGCGTGCCCGGACGTCGCGCACCGACCTCCAGGCGATCCAGCGAGGAGGCGGGGTGTTCCGGGCGCTCGGCCTGCTGGTCCTCTTCCTCGTTCTCGCGGCGGTGGGCGCGACGCTGGGGCTCGCCGCCGCGCACCGGACGGATCTGCTCGCTCGCCTGGGCATCCCGCTGCCCGGGTTCCTGGCGCCGCCCGGCGCGCCATCCGCTGGCGTCGCGACACCGGGTGGCTCTCCCGCCGCCACAACCCCGGGCGCTCCTGCTGGCTCCCCCACCGCCGCAACCCCGGGCGCTCCCGCTGGCTCCCCCGCTCCCGCCGCCGCAGCGCGGGGCGCTCCCGCCGGCCCCCCTGCTCCCGTCGCCGCGGCGCCGGGCGCAGCAGGAACGGCACCCGCCCCTGCGACGACCTCGGCGGCATCCGGCACGGGCACGGCGGCCCCCACCGCTGTGGCCCCCCCGAGCACGACCGTGGCCGCAGTACCCGCCGCGGCACCGACCCCTGCCGGAGGAGCGGCCGCACCGGCAGAGACGGCGACGTCCGCCCCTGCGGGCGCGGCGCCCGCGGCCCCCGCTGGAGAGCCCTCCAGCGCGGGGGCAGCCGGCACCGCCCCGGCCGCGGCGAGCGCGGCGTCCACCGAGTCTCCGGCCGCCCCCGGCGAGCCGGCAGCCCCCCGCGCAGGCGAGGTCGCCGCCGCGGGCGCGGTGCGCGAGCAATCTCCGCCCTCCAGCGCTGCGCCGTCCGAACCGAGGACCGTGCCTCCGTCCAGCGTCGCGGCCACTCCCCCCGCCCGCTCCGCGAGCCGCACGCAGACGACGGAGTCCACGCGCAGGACCACCCCCCGCGAGTCGGACAAGCAGAAGCTGCTCGGGGCCTTCGCCGAGCTCGAGTCCGCGAAGGATTCCACGGTGCGCCTGGAGAGCACACCCCGCCTTCAAGTCCGCATGGGCGGCAAGCTGATCGGTACGACGCCGGTGACCCTCACCGTGCCGGCGTCCGCCACTCCGGTGGAGCTCGAGTTCTTCAACACCGGCCTCGGCCTGTCGCGGACCGAGCAGCTCACCCTGAAGCCCGGCGACAACGGGACCCACTCCGTGGTCTTCCCCCGGGGGAAGCTGGAGCTGAGGGTGCAGGACGGGGTCACGGTGAGCGTCGACGGCAAGCCCGCCGGGACCGCGCCGCTCGCTCCGATCTCGCTCTACGCGGGCCAGCACGTGGTCCAGCTCACCAAGGGAGGTCAGAAGGAGCGCCGGACGCTCGACATCCAGGGCGACCAGACCGAGGTGCTGGAGTACATGTTCCCGGACGCCCCATGAGCACCTCTCACGATGCCCAGCACTGGCGGCTGCACGGGGTCCGGGTGGTGCGTGCCTCGGAGCTCGACCCCAACACGGCGCAGACCCCGGGAATGAGCCGGAAGGCGGCCATCAACCACGCGCGCGCGGGCGCGGAGAAGCTCTGGGCCGGGACCGTCACCATCGATCCGAGCGCGAAGACCGGCGCCCACCACCACGGCGCCCTCGAGTCCATCATCTACGTGGTGAAGGGTCGCGCGAGGATGCGCTGGGGGGCGCAGCTGGAGTTCACCGCCGAGGCGGGACCGGGCGACTTCATCTTCGTGCCGCCCTACGTGCCGCATCAGGAGATCAACGCCGCCGACGAGCCGCTCGAGTGCGTGCTGGTCCGCAGCGACCGCGAGCCGGTGGTCGTGAACCTCGACATCACGCCCGTCGAGCCCCCGGAGCAGGTGCACTGGGTGGACGACATCCATCCGGCGCCCACCCGCTGACAGTTCGACCCGGGCGGGTCACAGAAGACTCCGTGGTGACGCTGGACTGGAAGAGTCCACCTCTGCTTCATTCTTCCACCTGCAGCGTCTCATCATGGGTCCGACATCGACAGCACGCGACGTCTGCCGCAATTGTGGAATTGCCTGGCGTCCCAGCTGGCAACGCTGCCACCGCTGCGGAGCGGCGCTGAGCAACCGCGTCCCCGCCGCCTCCGAGGGCCAGGCTCCTGCCGAGACCTCCGGCCTCGAGCTCGATCGCCGCCCCCGCCCGGTGCGGCGACGGGAGGGAGAGGCGACGACGGCACGGACGCCGGTGGTCAGCCCGTCCGAGGCCCCCACCCGCGAGCTCGCCCCCGAGTCGCGCCCGCCGGTCGACGCCTCCGCCCGCGTCGCGGCGGCGCAGCTGCTCTCCGGAGCGCTCGCGGTCCTGCTCCTGGCCCAGCTGCTCCTTCCCACGGTGGTTCCCTCGCTGAGCGTCCTGCTGGTGCGCGTCCTGCACGGCGGCCGGGTGGGTCCCCTGGCGTGGGTGGCCGCATCGATTCCCTGGGCCTGCACCGCCGGGGTCCTCGGGCTGGCGCTGGTCGCGGCGTCCGAGGCAGTCGGGCGGCCGCTCGTGCGTTCCGCGCTCGCCTCGAGCATCGCGGCTGCGTTCCCCGGGGTGATGCTGTTCGGCTGGCCCACGCTCCACGGGCACCTCGCCTCGGCGCTGGTGCGCCGGGGTGGGCGCCACCGCGCCGAGCTGCTCGGGGGCTGGAGCCGGGCCGCGCTCGCCTGCGTCTCCGCGGAGGTCTTCCTCACGCTCCTCGACGGCCTCGGCCTGGTCAGCGTGCCGGCCTGGACGCGGGCGGCGGTGGCCGCGCTGGCGCTCGCGGCGCGCGAGGGTCACCTCTGCGCGCTGGGGATCGCCCTCCCCGGAGTCCTCCTCCGTCCGTCACGGGTGGGCATGCCGTTGCCCAGCCAGCTGATGTGCCCGGAGTGTGGCCCTGACGCGCCCACGCTCCAGCGCTTCCGCGAGGGGCTCGCCGGGAGCGCCTGCGCGCGCTGCTCGGGTGCGCTGCTCGGCCCGGGTCAGATCTCGACGCTGCTCTCCATGGCTCACGTCGAGGATGCGACTTACCGCCGGGAGATCCGGCTCGGCGCCACGGGGACGCGGCCGCTGCACTGCCCGCAATGCGGCTCGGCGATGCGGGGCGTCCAGCTGCGCACGGTGAGCGCGCATGGCTGTCCCGCCTGCGGGAGCCTGTGGGTGGACCGGGTCGGGCTCGCGCGGCTCGCCGGTGGGCGTCCGGTGCTGACCGCCCCGCCGGCGAAGCCCCCGCCCGCTCCGGGCCGGCACTGGCCCGCGCTCGCGGCCGCGGCGGCGCTGGTGGTGGCTGCCGTTCCGTGGGCGGCAGCGCGCGCCGGATGGTGTCGCCCCGAAGTTGGGGCGTGCGCGTCGGTCACAGTCTCCGCGACGAAGCGCTGACGGTGCTCGCGGGGGCGCCCGGGGAACGCCCAGTCTGTCGACCGAGGGCAGCCGGCCGCTTGCGCCGGGGCTCGTTTGCCGCTACGAGGACGGCTCCGGTCTGTCGTCTTGCGCGATTAGCTCAGCTGGATAGAGCGTTGGCCTCCGGAGCCAAAGGCCACAGGTTCGAATCCTGTATCGCGCGCACTGGTAACAGCTGAATCTGCCTCACTCTTCGCCCCTTCGGTCCGCACGACGATGGGGCGTTTCGGTTTGGCCTGCAGCAAGGATGCAGCAAGTTCTGCGGGACCTACGCCAAGGCTGAGCTTCTCGACCTCCGAATGCAGGTAGTCGGGCGCGAGGTGACCGTAGATGTTGGCTGTCATTCGTGGGTCGGCGTGGCGCATCACGCGCTGAACCACGTGGATAGGCACGCCAGCCTGCATGAGGAGCGAGGCCGTGCTGTGACGCAGGTCGTGGAAGCGGATTGGCCTGACCAGCGGCACGGGCCAGAGGAGCAGACCGTGCTCGGGGCAGCGACGGGGCTCCTTATCCTCCGCCCGTTCTCTGTAACGGCAGGGCAGCCCCTTGCGGCCCCGGCAACGGTGCTCGTAACCCAGGACGATGCCGGCCCTGCCCATGGCACGTCTCAGGACGGATTCGGTTGCCACGTCTCGGCGCATCGGGCCGCCCTTGCCCGGGCACTTCCGGCAGGACTTGGCGCAGACGTGGGGAAAGAGCAGCCCGGAGGGGCTGGCGTCGAGCGCTGTCTGAAGGAACGGCACGAGCTCGGGGTGAATGGGGATGGCGTCGGCGTGACCGCCCTTCGTCGTGTCCCGGTTGCCCGAGCGAGCCACGGTCAGGAGCCGGCGCTGGAGGTCCACGTCGGTCTTCCTGAGAGCCAGCAGCTCCCCCTTCCTCAGCCCCGTGTAGATGGCCGTGGCGAACAGCGGGCGCCAGCGGTCCGAGAGGTGGGCCAGGACCCTAGGCACCTCATCCTGACGCAACCAGTCCGGGGCGAGCCTCCGCGGGGCCCGGAGCTTCTTCACCGCAGTCACCGGATTCGAGCCAGCCCACCAGCCACGTCGGAGGGCCATGTTGAAGGCCCGCGAGAGAAAGGCCCGGAGGTGGTTGACCGTCTGCGGGGCCAAGCCACCCTCCCCGCTCTTCTCAGCAATCAGCGTCTCGACGTGGGATGGACGGACCTGGGCGAGCGTCAGGCCGGCGATGGGGTGCTCGAGCAGGTGCTTCCGAACCGCCGAGCTGGTGTTTGCGTGGGAGGCCTTGGCGCGCTCCTCACGCAACCACTTTTCGAGGAGTTCCCTGAGAGTGCCGCCACCATCCCTCGGGACGCCAGGCTCGAGGCCCAGGCGCCGCCGCCCGTCCCGTCGCTCGAGTTCGCCGGCAACCGCACGTGCCTCGGTCTTGGAGATAGCACTGGTGACGCGCTGAACCCAGGCGCCGCGGTCGTCCCGCCAACGCGCGTACCAGCGGCCTGAGCGCTTGAAGACCGAGGCCACTAGGAGCGCCCCTTCGTGTGCCGCGCCACCCAGGTCGCGATAGCGCTGGGCTGGAAGCGCCTCAGCGCACCTACGTGGACGACCGGCAGCTCGCCCAGAGCCGCCTTCTCATATACCCACGCCCTGCTCACGCTGAGGTGCCTGGCCACATCCTGCACGGTCCACAGCGCGTCCATCGGTTCCGGTTCCTTTCCCTGCCTTCCGAAAGCGTCCATGCGAGGAGCATCCGTCCAGCGGGTGACTTCCGTTCGGGCCAGGAGTCGGCTGGCACTCGGTGACCCATTGAACTCGGACGGCTGTGCCCTTGGAAGCGGGTGCGGGACGACCCAGGGCCCGCTCAGGTGGTGGTCAGAAACCACAGCCCCGGGAGATAGCGGCCGCCAGAGAGCAGCAACTCGTCGACCTCTGACGGGTCGTTGAACGGGTAGCGCGCGTTTGGGTGTGAACCGTCGTTGCGCCGCTGACGAAGCGTGTCCGCATAGTCCAGGGCGGCCGTAGCGCGTTGGAGGTCCTCCGGGCCCAACGAGAGCTGAGGCAGGAATGCTTTGATGCTGTCGATGCGCGCGGCGGCGGCGA
>DATJVY010000009.1:0-41274 GCA_035501615.1 Myxococcaceae bacterium | reverse complement strand
TCACGCCGCGGACGCGGCTCGTGCTGCTCGACCACGTCACCAGCGCGACCGGGGTGCTCTTCCCGCTCGAGACGCTGGTCCCGGCCCTCCAGGCGAAGGGCGTGGACGTGCTGGTCGACGGGGCCCACGCGCCGGGGATGGTGCCGGTCGACATGGGCGGGCTGGGGGCCGCCTACTACACCGGCAACTGCCACAAGTGGCTCTGTGCTCCGAAGGGGGCGGCCTTCCTCCACGTGCGCAAGGACCGAAAGACGGGGCTGCGGCCCCTGGTCATCAGCCACGGAGCCAACTCGCCGCGGACCGACCGCTCGCGGTTCCGGCTGGAGTTCGACTGGGCGGGGACTCGCGACCCCACGCCCTTCCTCTGCGTGGGGAAGGCGATCGACCTCGTCGGCGGGCTCGTTCCCGGGGGCTGGGAGGAGGTCCGCTCCCGGAACGGCGCCCTGGCCCGGCGGGCGAGGACGCTGCTCGCCGAGGCGCTCGGCGTCGCGCCACCCTGCCCCGAGTCGATGCTCGGCTCGCTCGCAGCGGTGGAGCTCCCGGCCGGTCGAGAGCCGCCGCCGGCGTCGCTGCCCGATCGGGACCCGCTCCATCTCCTCCTCTTCGAGCGTCACCGGATCGAGGTGCCGGTCTACGCGTGGCCCGGCCCGGCGCGGCGCTGGATCCGCGTGTCACCACATCTCCACAACTCCGAGGCGCAGTACCGGTTCCTCGCCGACGCGCTGCGGGAAGCGCTCGACCGGACGAGGGCTCCGGCGACGTCCGCGTGACGGGCGGAGGGGCTGGCTCGGCGCGGCGAGTCGGCTAAGTTCGGCCGCCGCATGGCCGGGCCCGAGACCGCGCTCCTGATCATCGACGTGCAGCGCGACATCCTCCGCGGAATGGGCGGCGATGCGGCCCTGGAGGCGCTGGACCGGACGGTGGAGCGCATCGCGGGTCTGCTCGACGGCGCGCGTCGGCGCGGGTTCCCGGTCCTCCACGTGCAGCACGACGGGGCGCTGGGCCACCGGCTGGAGCGCGGCACGCCCGGCTGGGAGCTCCGGCCCGAGGTGGCGCCCCGCGGCAGCGAGCCGGTGATCCACAAGCGGAGCTGCGACGCCTTCTTCGAGACGAAGCTCCTCGAGCAGCTCAACGCGCAGCAGATCCGGCGGCTGGTCGTCGCCGGCTGCATGACCGAGTACTGCGTGGACACCACCTGCCGGCGCGCCGTCTCGCTCTTCCGGGACGTGGTGCTCGCCGCGGACGGGCACACCACCGGGGACTCCGACACTCTGTCCTTCGCCCAGATCGTCGCCCACCACAACCGGGTCCTGGACGGATTCTCGGCCGGGCGGTGGAGCATCCAGGTCGTTCCCGCGGCGGACATCACCTGGTCGCTCGGATGAGTCGGCTCGGGGCGGTGGACGTCGGCACCAACTCGGTGCTCCTCCTGGTGGCCGAGCGCGGGGGCGACGGCGTCGTCCGTGCGGTCCGCGAGGAGGCGGAGATCACCCGCCTCGGCCGCGGGGTGGACCGCACCGGCCTGCTCTCCCCCGAGGGTGTGGAGGCGACCCTGGAGGTGCTCGCCCGGTACGCAGCTCTGGCCCGCGGCGACGGGGCCCGGGCGCTGGTGGTCACCGCGACCTCGGCGGCGCGGGACGCGCGCAACGGCGCCGAGTTCCTCGCCCGGGCGGCCGAGCGCACCGGGGCAGCGGTGGAGATCCTCTCCGGGGCAGAGGAGGCCCGGCTGGCCTACCTCGCGGTCGCCCGCGACTTCGCCTCCGAGGGGGATGCGGCCGGCCTCCTCGCCATCGACGTCGGCGGAGGCTCCACCGAGTTCGTCCACGGGCGAGGCACCGAGGTGCTGTTCCGCGCGAGCCTGGACATCGGCTCGGTCCGGCTGACCGAGCGCTGCGTGCACACCGACCCTCCCTCCACCGGCGACCAGGAGGCGGTCCGGCGGGCCGTCGGGGAGGCCCTGACCCGGCTTCCCTCCTTTCCCCGCGAGGTCCGGGTGGTGGGGGTCGCCGGGACGGTCACCAGCCTCTTCGCGCTGGCGCACGGCATCGAGCCGTACGACGCTGCGCGCGTGCACGGGGGCTGGATCTCGCTCGAGGAGGTGGAACGGGTCCGCGCCCGGCTCTGCGCCGTCCCGCTCGCCGTCCGCCGCACCTTGCCAGGCCTCCAGCCGAAGCGGGCCGACGTCCTGCCCGCCGGGGCGCTGCTGTTCGAGACCGCGCTCCGCCACCTCGGCGCCGCCGGGGCCCGGGTCTCGGACCGGGGCGTCCGCTGGGGAGTCCTCCTCGATCGATGGGAGACGCTCGCATGACCGCGTCCGAACGCGCAGTGCCCCTGGCCCCCCCGGTCCAGTCCGCGCTCCCGGGCGCAGGCTACGCGCTGGGTGTCCTCACCTTCATCAACGTCATCAACTACCTCGACCGGTACCTGGTGGCCGGGATCCTCCCGCGCATCGAGGACTCGCTGCACATCGACCACGCCCAGGGCGGCCTCCTCCAGTCGGTCTTCATCTTCGTCTACATGCTGGTGGCGCCCCTGGGCGGGTACTTCGGCGACCGGTACTCGCGCCGGTGGGTGCTCTCGCTGAGCATCCTCGTCTGGAGCTTCGCCACCGTCGGGTCGGGCCTGGCCGCCACCTTCGCCGTGCTCCTCGCGGCCCGGGCCATCGTCGGCGTGGGCGAGGCCGGCTACGGCACCGTCTCCCCCGGGCTCATCGCGGACTTCTTCCCCATCACCCAGCGCACCCGCGCGCTCTCGGTCTTCTACGTCGCCATCCCGGTGGGCTCGGCGCTTGGCTACGCGGTGGGCGGGTGGATCGGGAATACCTGGAGCTGGCACTGGGCGTTCTTCGTCGGGGGAATCCCGGGCCTCGTCGCCGCCGTCCTCGCCCTGCGGATGCACGAGCCCGCACGCGGGGCGACCGAGGAGGGCGGAGGCTCGGCCGAGGCGAAGATGCCCTTCCTCGACGGGCTGAAGGGCCTCCGCTCGAACACCTTCTACTGGGTGAGCGTGGCCGGGCTCACCCTGATGACCTTCTCCATCGGCGGCCTCGCGGTGTTCATGCCCACCTTCCTCGAGCGCGAGCGCGGCGTTCCCGCGAAGGAGGCGGCGATCGTCTTCGGCGCGGTGCTCTGCGTCTCGGGGCTGGTGGGGACCCTGGTCGGCGGCGTCCTCGGAGATCGGGCGGAGCGGAGGTCGTCCACCGGAGGGCTCTGGCTCTCCGGGTGGGGGATGCTCCTGGCCGCGCCCTTCATGGTCTGGACCGCCTACGCCCGGTCGGTGCCGATCATCTTCGCCGCGGCGTTCGCCGCGATGTTCCTGGTGTTCCTGAACAACGGCCCCCTGAACAACGCCATCGTCAGCGCGGTGCCTCCGCTCTTCCGGAGCTTCGCCGTGGGGCTGAGCGTGCTCTGCTACCACGCGCTGGGCGATGCCATCTCCCCGCCGATCATCGGCTGGCTCGGAGATCGGCTGAGCCTGGCCACCGCCATCACCCTCAACGCCATCCCGGTCTTCGTCGGGGGGCTGCTCCTGGTGGTGGGTGCCCGGCTGCTCCACGGCCCGCCGGCGGCGAGGGTCACCGCGTGAACGCGCCACACCCTCGGTGTTGCGCTGCCGCCCCGGGGTCGATTAGCGCTGGGGGCGCATGACGTCACCACCTGGACCGTGGGTGCGCAGCGTGGGCACGTCGCTGCCTCCGAACTGGGTGGACCAGGAGACGCTGATCTCGCTCTTCCGCGAGCACTGGGCGCGGGAGCACTTCAACGTGGAGCGGATCGAGGAGCTGCACCGGTCGGTCCAGGTGGGCGGACGGTACCTGGCATTGCCCATCGAGGAGTACCTGCCCCTCCGCCGGTTCTCCGAGCGCAACGACGCCTTCAACCGGGTGTCGCTCGAGGTGGGCGAGCAGGCCGTCCGGCGCGCCCTCGACGCCGCGGGGTTGCAACCACGCGACGTCGACCACCTCTTCTTCGTCACCGTGACCGGAATCGGCACTCCCTCGCTGGACGCACGACTCGTCAACCGGCTCGGGCTCCGGCCGGACGTGAAGCGCACGCCCATCTTCGGGCTGGGCTGCGTCGCCGGGGCGGCCGGGACCGCGCGCGCCGCCGACGTGCTGCGGGCCTTCCCCGGGCAGGTGGCGGTGCTGCTCTCGGTGGAGCTGTGCTCGCTCACCCTACAGCGCGAGGACGTGAGCATCGCCAACATCATCGCCAGCGGTCTGTTCGGCGACGGGGCCGCGGCGGCGGTGCTCTCCGGCACCGACCGCCCACCACCGGCCGCGGCTCCTCGGGTGCTCGCCACCCGGAGCGTCTTCTATCCGGACACCGAGCGCGTCATGGGCTGGGACGTGGTGGACGGTGGCTTCAAGGTGGTCCTCAGCGCCAAGGTGCCGGCCATCGTCACCGAGCACGTCCGCACCGACGTCGACACCTTCCTCGCCTCGGAGGGGCTCTCTCGCGGAGACATCCGCCACTGGATCGCCCACACCGGCGGGCCCCGGGTACTGCAGGCCTTCGAGTCCGCGCTGGAGCTCCCGCCGGAGGCGCTCCGCCGCTCCTGGAACTCGCTGCGAAGGACCGGCAACCTCTCCTCGGCCTCGGTGCTCTTCGTCCTCTCCGACCTCCTCGCCTCCCAGGAGCCCCGCCCGGGCGAGCTCGGCCTCCTCATCGCCATGGGGCCTGGGTTCTGCGCGGAGCTGGTGCTGCTCCGATGGTGAGCTCGGTCCAGCTGTACCTCGGGCTCCTCGCCCTGGTGGCGCTCGAGCGCGCGGTCGAGCTCGTGCTCTCCGCACGCAACGCCCGGCTGGCCAGGGCCCGGGGCGCGGTCGAGCGGGGGCAGGGCCACTACCCCGCGATGGCCGCCTTCCACGGGCTCTTCCTGGTGGCCTGCGGCGCCGAGGTGCTGCTCCTCCACCGGCCCTTCCCCGGAGCTGCCGGCTGGACGGCGCTCGTGGTGGTGCTCGGCGCCCAGGCGCTCCGGTACTGGGCGATCGCCACGCTGGGCTGGCGGTGGAACACGCGCATCGTCGTCGTGCCCGGGGCCACGCCGGTGACCTCGGGCCCATACCGCTGGGTGCGGCACCCCAACTACGTGGCTGTCATCGCCGAGATGGCGGCGCTCCCGCTGGTGCACGGCGCGTGGCTGACCACGCTGGTGTTCTCCCTGGGGAACGGGGTGCTCCTGCGCGTCCGCATCCGTGCCGAGGAAGAGGCGCTCGGCGAGCCCTGGCGCCAGGCGTTCGAGGGACGCCCACGCTTCGTCCCCGGAGGGCACGGTGGCCACTGAGCTCGAGGTGCTGGAGACCATCCGCTCCATCGCCCGCACCGAGCTGGAGATGGAGCGGACCATCTCGCCCGGCGATGACCTCCTCCGCGACCTGGCGCTGGACAGCCTCGGGTTGACGGTGCTCGCGGTGGGCCTGGAGAACCGCTTCCGGGTGAAGCTCAGCGAGGACGACGCGGCGGGGGTGCAGACGGTGGGCGACCTCGCGCGGCACGTGGCCGCGCGGACCGAGGAGGCCCGGTGAGGCCCGCCCGGCTCCACGGTGGACCGCAGCCACCGCCACGCCACGCGAGCCTGAACCAGGCCCTGGAACAGGCGGCAGCCTCGGGCCGGCGGGGGCTCACCTTCGTCGCCGCGGACGAGAGCGAGACGACGCTCGGCTGGGACGCCCTCCGTGCCCGGGCGGCGCGCGTGGCCGGCGCCCTCGCCTCGCTGGGAGTGCGCCCTGGCGAGCGGGTCGCCCTGGTGCTCCCCACCGGCCCGGAGTTCATGGACGCCTTCTTCGGGACGCTGCTCGCCGGCGCGGTCCCGGTGCCGCTCTATCCGCCGGTGCGGCTGGGTCGACTGCCCGAGTACCACGCCTCGACCGCCCGGATGCTCCGGCTCTCCGGCGCGGTGGTCCTGCTCTCCGACGGCCGTGTGGGACGGCTGCTCGGCGAGGCGGTGCGCCTGGCCGGTCCCCGGCTCGGGCTCCGGAGCGTCGCCTCGGTCCGGGAGTCCGGCGCCGCGCCCCTGGCCCACCCGGCCGAGCCCGGTGCGCTGGCGCTGGTGCAGTTCTCGTCCGGAAGCACGGTGGACCCCAAGCCGGTCGCGCTCTCCCACCGCGGGGTGCTGGCCCAGACCGATGCGCTGCGGATGCTGATGCCCGCCGACACGCCCGAGGACCCGCAGCTCGGGGTGAGCTGGCTTCCGCTGTACCACGACATGGGGCTCATCGGCTGTCTGCTCAGCGCGGTGACCTACCCCGGTCCACTGGTCCTCATCGGACCGGAGGCGTTCCTCGGCCGCCCGGCGCTGTGGCTCCGTGCCCTCTCGCGCCACGGCGGGACGATGTCGGTCGCGCCGAGCTTCGGCTTCGCGGTCTGCGCCCGCCGCATCCGCGACGAGGAGATGGAGGGCGTGGACCTGTCGCGCTGGCGCCTGGCGCTCAACGGGGCCGAGCAGGTCTCGGTGCCGGCGGCGTCCCGGTTCTCGGAGCGCTTCGCACGCTGGGGCTTCCGTCCCGCGGCGCTGATGCCGGTCTACGGCCTGGCGGAGGCCGCGCTCGCGGTCACCTTCTCGCCGCCGCGGAGCCCGCTCCGGACGGTGCCGGTGGATCCGGTGGAGCTCGCCCGCGAGGGCCGCGTCCGGCCGGGGGGGCGCATCCTGGCGAGCGTGGGCAGTCCCTTGCCCGGGACGGCGGTGGAGGTCCGCGACGAACGTGGCGCGGTGGTCCCCGAGGGCGTGGTGGGGCGCATTCATGCCCGCGGCCCCTCGATGATGGAGGGCTACCTCGGACAGCCGGAGGCCACGCGGGCGGTCCTCGACGACGGCTGGCTGGACACCGGCGACCTGGGCTTCGTCCACGCCGGCGAGCTGGTGGTGTGCGGCCGGGTCAAGGACGTGGTGGTGCTCCGGGGGGCGAACCACTCTCCCCAGGAGTTCGAGGACGCGCTCGACGGCGTGCGGGGCGTCCGGACCGGATGCGCGGTGGCGCTGGGCTTCGTCCCCGCCGCCGGGGATGGAGAGGAGCTGCTGCTCCTGGTGGAGACCACGCCGGAGGCCACGGCCGATCTCGTGGACCGCATCCGTGCTGCCGTCGCCGAGCGCACCGGCGTCCGCCCCCACACCGTGGAGCTGCTCCTCCCGGGGACCCTCCCCCGGACGTCGAGCGGGAAGCTCCGCCGCTCCGAGGCCCTTCGGCGCTGGACCACCGGGACGCTCCATCCGCCGGCACCGGTGAACGCGGTGCGCCTGATGGGGGCGATGCTCCGCTCGGCGCTCGCGCTCGCCCGTGCCCGCGCCCAGCCGGAGGTCGAGACGTGAGCGAGGGGCCGGTCGACGTCGCGGTGGTGGGCGGCGGTCCGGCCGGCCTCGCGGTCGCGGCGCTCGCCGCCCGGCGGGGCCTCGGCGTCGTTCTGCTCGAGCGGGCGAGCCTCCCCCACGACAAGGCGTGCGGCGAGGGGCTGATGCCCGCCGGCGTCGCGGTGCTCGAGCGGCTGGGCGCGCTCGGCCGGATTCCCCCGGGCGACTCCGGGCCCATCCGCGGGATCCGCTACGTGCAGGAGGACGGCTGTGTGCTCGAGGGCGCGCTGCCCGGCGCGGGCGGCCTCGCCGTCCGGCGGACCGCGCTCTCCTCGGCGCTGCTCGACGTGGCGCGCGCCTCGGGTGTCGAGGTGCGGGACCGGACCGCGGTGCGCTCTCACGGGCGGACGCCGGGGGCGATGACGCTGCAGACCGACGCGGGCGAGCTCTCCGCGCGCGTGCTGGTCGCAGCCGACGGGCTTCACTCGCCCCTGCGGCGCGCCGAGGGGCTGGAGGCGGCGGTGCGCGGGCCTCGCCGCTTCGGCCTCCGGCAGCACTTCGTCCGGACGCCGTGGACCGACCGGGTGGAGGTGTACCTCTCGCCGGAGGCGGAGGCCTACGTCACGCCCTGCGGCCCGGCGCGCGTGGGGGTTGCCTTCCTCTGGTCGGACGGGCGGCTCGAGGCCTCCCCGACCGTCGACCGGCTCCTCGGGCGCTTCCCCCTTCTCGGCGCCCGGCTCGCGGGCGCCGAGGTCGACTCGGAGCCGAGGGGCGCCGGGCCCTTCCTCCAGCGCGCGCGGCACCGGGTGGCGGAGCGCTTCGCCCTCCTCGGGGATGCCGGCGGGTACGTGGACGCCATCACCGGCGAGGGGATGTCGGTGGCGCTGGTGTGCGCCGAGGCGCTGGCGGGGTGCCTGCCCGAGGTCGTCCGCCGGCAGGGCGACGTCAACGCCTTCGGTCCCTACGTCGCGACCGCACGCCGGGAGTTCCGCAAGTACGCCTGGACGGCCCGGGCGGTGCTGGAGCTCGCACGCAGGCCAGCGCTCCGCCGTGGCGTCGTGCGAGGGCTCTCCCGCAAGGCGCGCGCGTTCGAGTGGCTCCTGGCGCATACGGTGGGCTGAAGCCTCAGCGGGACGGCTGGAGCGGTGTCACGGAGCTGATCACCCGCTCCAGCTCCTGGAGGTCCGCCGGCTTGACCAGGTGCGCATCGAAGCCGGCCTGCTCGGCACGCGCCCGGTCCTGGTTCTGGGCGTATCCGCTCAGGGCGATGAGGCGGGTGTGCGCGAGCGCGGGCTCACTCCTGATCGCCTGCGCGAGCGCGTAGCCGTCCATGTCCGGCAGGCCGATGTCGCAGAGCACCACGTCCGGGGCCAGGTGGCGCGCCAGGGCCAGACCGGTCCTCGCATCCGGGGCGACGTGCACCCGGTGACCCTCGGACCCCAGGACGTCGCCGAGCATCTGCGCCGCGTCCCGGTTGTCATCGACGATGAGCAGACGGAGCGACCCACGAACCTTCGCCGGCGAGGCGCCCGGCTCGACCGCCGCCGGCGGCTCGGCGGCCGGCAAGTTCAGGACGAACTCCGCCCCGCGTCCGAGGCCGTCGCTCCGCGCCTGGACGCTTCCGCCGTGAAGCTCGACCAGCCCCTTCACGAGGGACAGTCCGAGCCCGAGCCCACCGTGGGCACGGGACAGGCCATCCTCCGCTTGCACGAAGGGAGTGAAGAGGCGGGGGAGGAGCTCAGCGGCGATGCCTCTTCCGTCGTCGCGAACCCGGAGCTCGGCGCCGCATGGGCCGGGACCGGTCTCGACCACCACCGTCCCACCGCGCTGCCCGTACCGGGCGGCGTTCTGGAGCAGGTTCCCGATCACCTGTGCCATGCGGGTCGGGTCTGCTTCGATCCACAGCCCACCCGGCGTCCGGCGCCGGAGCGAGATTCCTCGGTCGGCGAAAAGCTGCTCGTGGTCGTCGCAGGTCTGCCGCGTGATCTCGGAGAGGTCGAGGCGGCGGGTGTGCAGGGCCACCTTCCCCCGCTCGATCCGGGTGAGGTCGAGCAGATCGTCGACCAACCGGGCCAGCTGACCCGTCTGGCGCTCGATCACCTCGCGGGCGCGCTGCATTTGCTGTTGGGTCGACTGCGGGAGCGCGAGGAGGTGGGCCGCATTGATGATCGCAGCCAGCGGATTCCGGAGCTCGTGCGAAAGGACTGCCAGGAACTCGGTCTTTCGACGGTCGGAGTCGCGCAGCGCCTCCGTGGCCCGATGCTGCTCGGTGATGTCCACGAAGGCGGCGACTGCACCGGTCACCTGTCCCAGCTGGTCGTGCAGGGGGGCTGCGCTGCCCACGAGATGTCGGGTCTGTGAACCGTTCACCAGGTCCAGCTCGGCATTGCGGACCTCTCGACCGGTGGCGATCGCTTGCTCGATGGGGATCTGCTCCAGGGGAAGCTCCTCCCCGTTCCGGAAGAGCCGGTACTTCGCCCGGCCTTCCCGGCCTAGTGAGCCCGCGGACAGGTCCGCCCCCGCCGGAATGGAGAAGAGCTCCGAGGCGTAGCGGTTGCCCGAGATCCGGCCGCCTCCCTCCCGCGCGGTGAACACCGCCGCAGGGACCGTGTCCAGCACCGTCGCCAGCTCGAGCAGGGTGGCCCGAGCACCATACTGTCTCCGCCGCGCCCTCACTGCTGCCCGGACCGCGCTGACCAGGGTGACGATCTCCAGCGGGCGCTCGAGCAGCGTCACGTTTCCGAGCACGGAGAGCGCATCGCCGGGCGGCGCGACACTTCCGGCGCGGCCGGTGACGAGCACGATCGGGAGATCCGACCATGACTCCTGCGCCTCCAGAACGGAGCCGAGGCTCTCCAGCGCCGCGCGATCCAGCACCTCCACCGTGACGAGCAGGGCAGCGGCGCCGCACTGCGTCTCCTCGCAGAGCCGGACGACGTCCGGTACCACCTGGGTGACGATGCCGGCCTCCTCGAGCACCTCTGCCGCCATCACCCCGTCCTCTCCCCAGGGGGCGAGGACCAGAACGCGCCCGTCCAGCTGGGCCGTCGCGCTCATCGCGTCACCTCCGCACGCCCTCCTCTCCGGACCCCTCGCCGAGCAGCCGTGGGTTACCCGAGAGGATGCCCTGGAAGCGGGTCAATGCCGGGCCGACGTGGACGCCGCCAGCGCCGAGGACGAGCTCGCAGATGCTCTGCTCGTGCGGGCCGGAGCGCTTCTTCACCACGGAGACGGCCTTCCGCACTCGCCCCGCGGCCTCGAAGTAGCGAAAGAGCAGGACCGCGTCGGCGATGTAGCTCAGGTCCACCGGCGCCTCGGAATCGGGTCCCACCAGACCATGCTGGGCCACGGCGAGCAGGGTGAGCACCCCGCGCTGTCCGAGGTACGCCAGCAGCTCGTGGATCTGCAGCGCAAGAGCCTGCTCCTCCGGCATGGCATTGAGGTAGCCATTGAGGCTGTCGATGACCACCAGGCGCGCGCCCTCGTCTTCGACGGCCGATCGCACCGCGTGCGCGAACTCTCCGGGCGACAGCTCGGCCGGATCGACCTGCTGCACGGTCAGGCGGCGCGACTTCATGTACTCCTCGAGATGCATCCCCAGCGACCGGGCTCGTGCCAGGTACATCGCCGAGCTCTCGTCGAAGGCGAACGCCGCCACCCGCTCTCCGCGTCGGGCCGCGGCCAGGGAGTACTGGGAGGCGATGGCCGACTTGCCGCATCCCGCCGGTCCGATGAGTAACAGGCTCGACCCCCGGTCCGGACCACCCCCCAGGAGCGCGTCCAGCTCGGTCACGTCGCTCGGCACCGGGGTGCGCTCGTAGGCGACGTGATGCTCGGCGGCGACGAGCCTCGGGAAGACCTCGAGCCCGCCCGTCTTGATGACCAGGTCGTGGTACCCCCCGCGATACTGCCTGCCCCGGATCTTGGAGATCCGGAGACGGCGCCGCTCGGCCCCATAGAGCGGGGAGAGCTGCTCGAGGGTCAGCACTCCGTGGACGACGCTCTGGAGCAGCATCTCCGGAGCCCCGCTGGCGAGGGTGTCGATCAGGAGGATGGTGCTCCCCAGCGAACCGGCGCGGGCCTTGAGGGCGAGGATCTGCCGCCGGTAGCGGAGCGGCCCCTGCGAGAGGAGCCGGAGCTCCGAGCAGGAGTCGAGCACGATGCGCGACGGACGCAGCCGATCGATCTCCTCGAGCAGCGCGCGCATCCGCGCCCCGAGCTCCACCTCGGATGGCTGGAAGAGCGTCGTCTCCCGCTCCTCCATCCCTCCTGCGGTCGAGTGGTCGACGACGGTGACGCCGTCGAGCGACCACCGGTGGGAGGTGGCCACCTGCTCCAGCTCCTCGCGACTCTCGGAGAGGGCCACATAGAGGACGCGCTCGCCCCGTGAGGCGCCCTCCAGCAGGAAGCGCAGCGAGAGAGTCGTCTTTCCGGTCCCCGGATCACCCTGGATGAGGTGCAGCCGGCGCGCCGGGAATCCTCCCCCGAGCACGTCGTCCAGTCCCGCGGTGCCGGTCGGGACGAGCTCGACATCCTCGAGGCTGTCCGCCGTCTCGCTCATGAGCCTCCCCGCCTAGCACCGACCGGATGACCTTCGGACCGGCGTGCGCCCACGCCGTCCGGTTTCGGCCGTTCAAAGGTGGGGTCGGCGTGGCCGCCCGTCAGCCCCGGAGCGCCGGAGACGTCGAGAGCTTCGGACATCTACACGGACAGTGAATCCGGAAGCCCCAGCCCCGCCCGGAGCCTCAGGCCATCCCTTGCCGGCGACAGAGACGGGCCCGTGCCTGGAGCAGCTCGCGCTCGCGCGCGTTCTGGGCCATCGACGCCGCGCGCTCGAGCTCCACCCGCGCTTCGTCGAAGCGGCCGAGCTTCATCAGGAGATCGCCGCGGACGCTCGGGAGCAGGTGGTAGGCACGGAGGGCAGGCTCCTCGACGAGGGCGTCGACGAGCTCGAGGCCCTCGGAAGGTCCGTAGGCCATTCCCACCGCCACCGCACGGTTCAGCTCGACCACGGGCGAGCGGGTGAGCTCCACCAGCGCGTCGTACAGCGCGACGATCCGGGGCCAGTCGGTCGCCTCGCCCGTGCGGGCGCGGGCATGACAGGCGGCGATGGCGGCCTGGAGCACGTAGGGGCCCAGCGGCCGCGCCAGCGCCTCTGCCCGGGCGAGCGCGGCCAGTCCCCGGTGGATGAGGAGACGGTCCCAGCGGGAGCGGTCCTGGTCGAGGAGGAGGATCGGCTCCCCGGAGGGCCCGACCCGCGCCCGGGCCCGGGAGGCCTGGAGCTCCATCAGCGCCACCAGGCCGTGGACCTCCGCTTCGCCGGGAACCAGCTCGGCGAGGATCCGTCCCAGGCGGAGCGCGTCGTCGCAGAGCTCGGTGCGCATCCAGTCGTCGCCGCGCGTCGCCGAGTAGCCCTCGTTGAACACCAGGTAGACCACCTCGAGGGCCGAGGGCAGACGGACGGCGAGCTCCTCGCCCCGGGGGACCTCGAACGGAACGTGCGCCTCGGCCAGCGTCCGCTTCGCGCGCACGATGCGCTGGGCGATCGTCGGTTCGGCGACCAGGAAGGCCCGCGCGATCTCCTCGGTGGTGAGGCCTCCCAGGAGCCGGAGCGTCAGCGCGACCCGCGCCTCGGTGGAGAGCACCGGATGGCAGGCGACGAGGACGAGGCGGAGCAGGTCGTCGCCCACGTTCTCCTCGATCAGCGTCTCCATCTCGGGCGCGGGCGACGCTCCCACGGAGGCGTCGGCCTCGAGCGCTCCCTGCTTCCGCTCCAGCATCCGGTGGCGGCGAAGGTGGTCGATGGCGCGGTTCCTCGCGGTGGCCATGAGCCAGGCTCCGGGGTTGTCGGGGATGCCCGTCTCCGGCCAGCGCTCCAGCGCGGTGACCAGCGTCTCCTGGGCCAGGTCCTCGGCCAGACCCACGTCGCGAACCAGGCGCACCAGCCCGCCGATCAGCCGCGCGGACTCGATCCTCCAGACGGCCTCGATGGCCTCGCGGGTGGTCGCCTCCGTCATCGCCTCCTCAGGCCCGGTACGCCCTCTCCAGCACTGCGATGTCGAGCTTGACCATCTTCAGGAGGGCATCGGTCACTCTGCGGGAGCGCGCCGGATCCCGGTCCCGCATCCACGCGTCGAGGGCCGCGGGGACGATCTGCCACCGCAGCCCGAACCGGTCGATGAGCCAGCCGCACGCCTGCGGCTTGCCGCCTCCCTCGAGGAGCGCGTTCCAGTAGCGGTCGAGCTCCACCTGGTCGTCGCAGAGCACGACCAGGGAGATGGCGTCGTTGAACGGGTGGTGCGGTCCGGCGCTCATGGCCTGGAACCGCTCGCCGAAGAGGGTGAAGTCGACGATCTTCACCGTGCCCGGAGGCCCGCTCGGCGACTCGCTCGGCAGTGCCGTCACCGAGTCGACGCGCGAGTCTGGGAAGATGGAGGCGTAGAGCCGCGCCGCCTCCTCCGCCTCCTTCGCGTACCAGAGGTGAGGGAAGATCCTTCCGTGGGCCTTGGGTGCCATGACGTTCCTCCCCTGCGCAGCTCAGGACTGCTTGTTGCGCGCGACCTCGGCGCGGCGTCGCTCCGCCCGTGCCTGGAGCTCCGGCGTGAACCCCTTGCCGAAGTCCTCCCACTCGAGGATCGGGCGGATCTCGATCTCCGACTCCTCTCCCGGCATCGGATCCGGGCAGCGCCGGCCCCATTCGAGTGCCTCCTCTAGCGACTTCACCTGCCAGATCCAGAAGCCCGCGACGAGCTCCTTGGTCTCGGCGAAGGGGCCGTCGATGACCGTCTTCTTCCCGCCGGAGAAGCGCACCCGCTTGCCCCGGCTGCTGGGGTGTAGCCCATCGGCAGCGAGGAGGATTCCAGCCTTGACCAGCTCCTCGTTGAATTCGCCCATCGCGGCGAAGTCCTTCTCGACGGGCGGTGTGCCCGCCTCGGAGTTCTTCGTCGCCTTGACCAGCACCATGACGCGCATCGTTCTACTCCTTCGGGATTGGGTTCAGGGACCTTCGCCAGGCTCGAGCATCGGACGCACCTCGGACTCGCCCTCGAACTCGGGCCAGTACGTCCGGTGCAGCTCCATGAACTCGGTGGCGATCCTTAGGGCCTCGCCCCGGGTCCGGGTGTTCAGGATGGCCCAGCCACCGATGACCTCCTTGGTCTCCGAGAACGGCCCGTCGGTCACCGTGAGCTTTCCCTTCGAGAGCCTCACGCGGAAGCCGTCCTTGCTGGGTCGCAGGCCGCCGGTGTCGACGAGGGTGCCTTCCTCGAGCGACTTCTCGACGAACCTGCCCATCGCCTCCATCAGCGCGGGCGGGGGAATGGCGTCACGGTAGGACTCGGGATGGCGAATGAACGTCAGGTACTTCATGGCTCCTCCGGTGAGGGTTTCGATCCTGGTGACGAACGAGCCCGGGCAGGATCGACACGTCCGGCGACGTTTCCCCGCCCGACGAGCTGCTCACACGAAAGCGCCGTCGATTCAAGCGCTTGGGCTCAGGCCGGCGGTCGTCCGATCCGGTAGAGGACATGCGGCCCGAGGGGGTGCCCCGCCGGGACCCGCGGATGGTCGAAGTCGTCCCGGGCCTCGTGCCGCATCCCGAGCTTCTCCATCACCCGGCGCGAGCGGACGTTGGCCGGGACGGTGAAGGCGACGATCTCCTCGAGCCTGGGTGACGCCATCTCCCATCCGAACCGGAGCGCTTCCCGGGCGCCCTCGGTGGCGTAGCCCAGGTTCCAGAACGCCGCCGCGAGCCGCCAGCCGATCTCCACGCAGGGGGTGAAGTGGGCCTCGAAGCGCGGCCGGGCCAGCCCCACCCAGCCGATGAACGGCGCGACGCCCGGCACCTCCACCGCCCACCACCCGAAGCCGTGCTCGGTCCAGTGCTGCCGGAACCGGGCGAGCTGTGCCGCCGAGTCCTCGAGGGTCATCGGCGCCGGGAAGTGCTCCATCACCCGCGGGTCGGCGTTCATCGCTGCCAGCGGGCCGAGGTCCTCGCCACGGAAGCCCCGGAGCAGGAGGCGCGCCGTCCGTCGCTCGGGGACGTTCACCGAAAACCCGGCGGATGCTCGTCGGCCATGCCCAGCGCGCGCTCCAGCGCGAGGCCCACCGTGCACAGCGTCCCCTCGTCCCAGAGGTGCCCGATGAGCGATACGCTGGTGGGCATCTTGCGCGGCGGGGAGACCGGGGGGTGCTGGCCGCCGGGTGGAGGCAGCCAGTCGCTCCGGATGCGGTCGATGGTGACGAATCCGGCAGGCACGACCAGGCAGGGGTGTCCGGTGGAGTTGGTGCACGCCGGCTCGTCGAGGAGCGCGCTCGCCGGGGCGCCGTCGACGAGCGAGGGCGCGAGGAGGACGTCCACGCCGGAGAGCTGCTCGGACCAGACCCGGGCCGCCGCGCGCCGGAGCCGATCGGCCTGGACGTAGTCCACCGCGGAGATGAAGCGCGCCTGGCGAAGGACGTTCGGCCAGGCATCGCGCACCTGCATCCGCAGCTGGGCATCCTCGCCCGAGAGCGTGAGCCGCTCGAAGGAGGCCGCCGCCTCGGCGACGAACAGCGTCGCCAGCGCGGGCCAGGGCAGCGCCGGGAAGGTGAGATCCACCCGGCGCGCCCCGGCCTTCTCCAGGGCCTGCATCGCTCCGGACACGGCCGCCCTGCCCTCCCCCTTCTCCAGCCACGCCGGGACGAAGCCGATCCTCATCCCCTTCACGCCGCGGGTGGCGTCGAAGTCGAGGCGACTCGGCAGGGTGGAGAGGTCCTTGCCGTCCGGTCCGGAGATGGCGGCCAGCACCAGGGCCGTGTCCTCGACCGAGCGGGTCATCGCGCTCAGCTTGTCGTGGCTCCAGGAGAGCGTCATCGCCCCGGTCCTCGGCACCCGTCCGAAGGTCGGGCGGAGCCCGGTGAGCCCGCACCGGGTGCAGGGGCCGACGGTGCTCCCGAACGTCTCGCTCCCGATGGCGAACGGGACCAGGCCGGCGGACACCGACGCGGCCGAGCCCGCGCTCGAGCCTCCCGAGCCCTCCTCGAGGAACCAGGGGTTGTTGGTCCGGCCGCCGAACCAGACGTCGTTCAGCGCCAGCGCCCCGAGCGACAGCTTCGCCACCAGCACGGCCCCAGCCGCCCGCAGCCGGGCGATGACGGTCGCGTCCTCCTTCGGGACCCGGTTCCGGAAGGGCTCGGCGCCCCAGGTGGTCCGAACTCCGGCGCTGTCGAGCAGGTCCTTGGCCCCGAAGGGGATGCCGTGGAGCGGCCCCCGGTACTTGCCGTGGGCGATCTCCCGGTCCGCCGCCTCGGCCTCGGCCAGCGCCTGCTCGCGCACGAGGGTGATGGTGCAGTTGAGCTGGGGCTGGTACCGCTCCAGGCGCGCCAGGGCCAGCTCGGTCAGCCGCACGCTGGACACCTGCCGGGCCTGCACCCAGCGGGAGAGCACGTGCACCGGGGCGAAGGCCAGCTCGTCGTCCCCGGGGGCCTTCCGAGCGGTCCAGGTCGAACGGACCAGCCGGTTCCGTCGCGGCATGCGCCCCGTGCCGTGCAGCACCGGGTTCCAGACCATCCCCGGAGCTTCCTCCCCGAGGGGGAAGTCGCGGCGGGCGAAGAAGGGCCCGACGTTGAGGTCCCACGAGTCGGCGGCCAGGGCCCGCTGGTCCTGGCTCATGCTGACCCGCATCAGCTTCTCGGCCTGGGCGAAGGTGTCGGGGGTGACGTGGGGCCCCGCCGCGTCCGCGGGCGCGCCGGAGGTGGTGCTGCCGGCCGCCGGTCCGGGCGCCGTGCCGGCATCGGGCGCTGCCCCGGCGCTCGAGGCCGCCGCCGCGCCGGCGAGCGCGAGCGCCCCCTCGGCCAGGAACCGTCTCCTCGACTTCCGCTCGGTCATGGGTGCGCGCCTTCCTCGAAACGGGTGGAGCGACAGCTCAGAACACGCCGACGCTGAATTGAATCGCGAAGATGGGCTCGTTCAGCCGGTCGTCGGGCGAGAGGTTGAAGCCCACGTCCAGCGCCAGCGGGCCGACCGGGGTGACGTACCGCACGCCAGCGCCGGCGACCGGCCGGAGCTGCAGCGGCTTCCAGGTGGCCGCCGAGTACCAGAGGTTTCCCGCCTCGAGGAAGGTGCCGAGCTCGAAGTCGCCGATGAGCGCGACCCGGAGCTCGAGCTTGGCGAGCTCGAAGAGCGTTCCGCCCTCGGAGGGAAGCGTGCCTCCGTTCCGCAGCGCCAGCGCACGGTCGGTGCAGCCGCCGGTCCAGATCAGCGCATCGCAGGCGGCCCGCTCCTGGGCGTAGACGCCCCGGACGTCCTGGGGAATGACCGCGTCGTCCCGGAAGCCGCGCAGCGTGGTCGCTCCCCCGAGGAAGAAGCGCTTGGGGGTGATGATCAGGCTGTTGGGCTCGAGGGCGAAGATCTTCCCGCCCCGGAGCGAGAGGGCCAGCACCGCTCGCGGCGCGACCGGGACGTATCCGCTGATTCCCATCGCGGTCTTGAAGGTGAAGATGCTCGCCGGGACGGCGTTGTTGCCGTTCACGTCGGTCGTCTCGGCGCTGATGCTCTTGGTCACCTCGCCGGTCGCCGCGATCAGCACCCCCGAGTGGGGGTTGGCCGGCTCGTCGCGGAAGTCGAAGGCCAGGCTGGCCCCCAGGGTCTGCATGAAGAAGTTGCCGGTGGGGAACTGCAGACGCGCGGCGTCGGTGCTGTTGGGCTGGAGGAGATCTCCGACCCCCGGCTGGGCACGGACCTCCACGTTCTCCAGGAGGTAGTTCCCGGTGAGCTGGAGCCAGCGGGTGATGGCCCAGTCGACGCCGAACAGACCGGCCACCCGGCCGTAGAAGTAGGTCGGCCGGTGCACCCGCTCGGCGGTCACGTTGAGCCGCGCACCCACCCGCGCCGGGAGGAACTGGTAGATGCGCGGCTCGGACAGCCCGGCGTTGATGTTGAAGTCCAGCCCGTTCAGACCCTGGAGGTTCGACCCGTCCACGTAGGACTGGAGCGGGAGCGCGCTCGCGCCGACGTAGTTGAGCTTCCCCCGGAGAGTGAAGTTGATGCCCTCTCCGAAGACGTTGGGGTAGACGAGATCGCCGATCACCCGCGGCCCGTCCTCGAGCGAGTAGCCGACCCCGATGCTCCCCGAGAGGCGAGGCCGCTCCCGCAGCTCGACCACCACGTCCTTCACCGGCTCGGGCGTGTCCGGCGAGATGAGGCGCACCGAGGCGGTCCGGAACAGCCCGAGGAGGAGGAGCTCCCGCTGGCTCTCGAAGAGGGCCTCGGGGTCGAGCGGCTTGCCCGGGGCGATCTTGAGGTTCGCCCGGACCAGGGCCTCGTCGGTCCGCTGCAGGCCCCGCACCACCACCTGGCCCACGCGCACCGCGGGCCCCGCGTCCACCACCAGCACCGGATCGGCCGAGGTCCTGTCGGCCGAGATGCCCGGTCGGCCGCTCACCTGTGCGAAGAGGTAGCTGGCCCGCCCGAGGCCACGCAGCGTGGTGCTCACCGCCTCGTCGAGCCTCGCCTGGCTGAAGGGCTGGCCGGCCCGGAGCATGGGAAGGTCGGGCGGAGAGACGCCCGCCGGAAGACCCTCGAAGCGAACGGCGCGGACGAAGGTCCGTGCGCCCTCGTCGATGTGGAAGCGCACGTCCATGGTGCCGGAGCGCACGTCCTCCGTGGCACCCACCAGCGTCACCCGGGCGTCGATCCAGCCCAGCTCGCGGTAGCTCCGCTGCATCCCCTCGGCCGCGTCGCGCCAGGCCTCCTCGACGAACACCTCGCTGGGAGCGGGATCCGGCGTGTCCGGCCGCCCGTCCACGGTCATCCGGCCGGCGAGGTGCAGCGGGTCGTACTCCAGGCGCTGCTCGCTCGGCTCCGGCCTCCGGTCACGCACCGCCCGATCGAGCACGCTCCGCAGCTCCCTCTCGGAGAGGCCTGCGCGCCCGTCGAAGTGGATCGTCTGGACCCGGACCTGCCGGCCCTCGGCCACGTGGAAGACCACCACCGCGCGGGTGCCGTCCGGGCTCAGCACCTCCCGCGGCTCCACCCGGACGTCGCGGAAGCCGCGGTAGCGGTAGAAGGCCTCGACCCGCCGCGCCTCGCGCTCCAGCACCGAGCGGTCGAGCGTCTCGGAGGGATCGATGGCCAGCGCCCCGCGGAGCCACGAGGACGGGTAACGGCGGTTCCCCTCGAACCGCAGGGTGAAGGCCGGGCCGGCGTCGACGGGCACGGTGACCACCGCACCGGTCCCCTCCAGCGCCACGCGCGGTGCCCCCACCCTGGCCCGGGCATGACCGGTCTCGCGGTAGAGCGTCCGGACCGCCTCGGCCCCCGGCTCGAGCCGGCTGCGGTCGAGGATGTCGCCCACGTGCAGCCCGAAGGCGGAGACCAGGCGACCGGCGGCCAGCCCGGGCTGGCCCTCGAAGTGCAGCGCGCTGACCCGGGTGGGCTGTCCTTCCTTGATCTGGAGCCGCACCACGACGTCGTCCGCCGCGGGCTTCGCCGTGGCCGTGACCTGGGCCTCGTTCCACCCCCGGCGCGCGTAGGCGGCCACGAGTCCGGCCCTCGCCTCGTCGAGCCGCTCCGGCCAGTACTCGGTCCCCGCGGCCAGCTTCGCCGCGGCCAGCACCTCGTCGGTGCCCAGCGCCCGGTTCCCGGTCACGTCGATCCGGGCGATGCGCACCACCGGGACGAGCTCGAAGGTGACCACCAGGCCGTCGGGGCTCTCGTCGCCGCGGGCGATCACGTCCGAGAAGCGTCCGGTGGAGAAGAGGCGCTCGATGCTGCGGCGCACCGCCCGGGCCGAGAGCGGCTCGCCGGGTTGCACCGCCACCAGCGCCGTGAGCTCGGCCGGGACCGTCCCGCCGCCACGGAGCTGCAGCTTGACCGACGCCACCCGCGGAGGCTCGGGCGCGGTCGGTCCCTGGGCCAGGACCGGGCTCCCGGCGAGCAGGAGCGCGAGGAGGAGCCCTACTCGACGTCCCAACGGAGCTTGAGATCCACTCCCAGATTCCCGATCGGAACGTCGTTGTACACGTTGTCCCACTGGATCTGGGCGGAGACGCGATCGTCGAAGCGGTACTCCGCGAGGGCCCGGGTACCCTTGCCGGAGACCGGCTGGGAGAGCCCGAGCTTAAGCTGGTCGGTGAGGAACTTCGACTCCAATTGCACCGTCGGCTCCACCAGCCCGTTGGCGTCGTTGTAGAGGGTGGAGACGTGGAAGCTGAGGTCGCGGATGACCGAGTTCCTGGGGAGGAACTTCTGCACCTGACGGTCCAGGCCCGAGGCCTGGTAGAGCGCCTCGGCGGCGATGCCCGCACCGGTCGTCGTGGTGTTGCTGTTTCCGCGGTCGCGCGAGGTCACGCCGAGGGTGAGGAGCGAGATGATCTCCCCCTCGGGCAGGCCAGGCTCGCTGGAGAGCAGGACCTGGGGCTGGCTGGTCTTCCCGAAGGCGTGGAGGCGGATGAGGTACTCGCGGACCTGCGTCTCGGCGCGCACGTCGAACACGCCCTCCAGGCTCCGGCGATCCTTGAAGTCCACCGAGCCCTGGGTGACGTTGAAGGTGGTTCCGCGGAAGAAGGCCTGGCTCCCCTGGCCGGACTCCATCGCTCCGATGAGACCGGGGTGGAGGTTGCTCCCGGTGAGGCGGACGTCGCCGACGATCTTCGCCCGGGCGAGGTTGTTCTCCACCGCGGCGTCCTTCAGGTGGAGGGCCACGTCCAGCCCCAGCCACTCCGACGGGGCCTCGCCGGGCACGGCCGGCTTGTTGGCCCGGGCGAGCAGGGTGTCGAAGCCGAAGGCGCGGCGGTAGCGGAGCCGCTGGACGTCCAGGTCGCCGGAGAGGAAGAACGCCCCCGGGCGGCCGGTCAGGTTCAGCTCACCGGTCGCGGCGAAGGGAGCGTCCTCCACCAGCCGGACCGAGACCTGGTCGAGCTGGAGCGAGACCTCCAGCTGCTCGGGCCGGAAGCGCCGCCACCGGACGTCTCCCCGGCTCGAGATGCGGCCGTCGTTGGCCTGGCCATCCAGGTCGCTCCAGAGGATGCGCGACTCGCTGAAGTCCAGCTTGCCCTTGAGGCCGCGGAGCTCCACCGGCTGGCCGCGGACGCGGAAGCCGGCGTCGACCAGGGTGGCGGTGCCGACGATCTGCGGGTCGGCGGGCTCGCCCCGCGCGGTGCCGAGCACCTCCAGCCGCCCGGAGGCGCGCTCCACCAGCGGGACGAACGGCTCGAGCAGCCGCAGATCGACCGCGCCCGAGAGGGAGACGTCCATCGCCCCCTCCTCGAGGTAACCCGAGGCGCCGAGCTCGGTCTCGGGCCCCTTCAGCCGGAGCCCATCGCTGCTCACCCGGCCACCCCGGAAACGGATGTCCCACGGGCCGTCGCTCTCGGCGCGGAGGTCGCCCCGCTGGAGCCGGAGGACGTCCAGGTGGAGGAGCCCGCGCGAGGACTCGATCTCGACGAGGTTGCCGCTGGCGGTGAGCACCCCGCTCGCCGAGCCGTTGAGCCCCTGCGCGGCCGCGGTGTCGGGGAGGAGCGCTCTGAGGTCCGCGAGCTGGAGCCGGAGCGTCCCTTCGTAGGGATAGGGCCGGCGGATGCGCGCCGTCAGCTGCAGCTCGGTGTCGGCCACCGGCCGGCCCTTCACCTCGAGCTGCTCGCCCAGCGCCCGCGCCTCGAGCGCCATCGCCCCCAGCGCCCGGCCGGAGAGGTAGACCTGGGGACCGCCGAGGGTCAGCTTCACGTCGGGCACCTCGTCGGTGCCGCCCAGCGTCCCGGCGAGGGTGAGCGTCCCCCGGGCGCGGAACCGCCGCGCGAGCTCGGGCCCGACCAGCTCCTCGAGCTGCATCCCGTCCACCCGGAACTTCGCCGCCAGCGGTCCATCGAAGTCCCAGCGGCCGTCGGCCCGGGACGTCCCCAGCGGCCCCTTCAGGCTCAGCGTGTCCAGGACGATGGCGTTGCCTCCGTCGAGCCGGGCGCGCAGCGTCCCGTCCCCGAAGCGGCGCCCCGAGAGGCTCACCCCGGCGAGCTCCAGGTCGAAGCGGCCCTCCATGGTGTCCGCCGGTCCCACCAGGGTCACCGCGCCTCGGGCGGTCCCCACCAGCACCTTTCGGAGCGGCTGGAGCGCCGGCGAGACCGGGGCCAGCAGCTCGACCAGGTCCTCCACCCGGCCGGCGGGGATGCTGGCCGAGACGTGCACGTCGGGCTGCGTGCTGTTGAAGTCGAGCGAGGCGCGGCCCTGGTAGCTGGTGCGGCCCTTCACCCCGGTGGCCTCGGTGAAGGAGAGCACCCCATCGCGGACCGTCACCGGCGTCGTGAGATTGCCCAGGGCGAAGCCGCGGAAGCTGGAGTCTTGCAGCGCGAGCTCGCCGTCGAGGAACACGAAGCCGGGCGGGATGCGGATCGACACCTTGGCCGCGCCGACTCCGCCGAGCGGGATGTCGGCCACCTTCCCCACGTCCTCCAGCACCAGGGGCTCGGCGGTGGTGTCGATGGTGATCGGGCCGCGGCCTCCGTAGGGGATGACCACGTTGGCGAGGGCGCGCGCCCCGCCGACCTTCACCTTCCCGTTCAGCAGCTCGACCCGGTCGGGGTGGATGCCCAGGTCGAGCGCCACCTCGCCGGAGGGAATGGAGAGGAGGGGCGGTCCCGAGGCCTTCTCTCCCACCGGATGGGACCAGGTCACGAACCGGGAGATCTTGAGGTCGGCCTGCCCCTGCAGCTCGGGCCCCGGGGCGAGCTTGCCGGAGAGGTTCACCGGTCCGGTGGCGAGGAGGTCCACCCAGGCCCAGCCCATCCCCACCCGGTCCAAGACCTGGAAGAGGCTCACCTGATCGAGCTCGGCCTTGACCCGCAGCGGCAGGCCGGAGACGAGCCGGAGATCGCCGCTGGCCCGGAGCGCGCCCTGCCCCACCGGCACCGTCAGCTCGCCGATGGTGACGTCCTGGCCGGCCAGCGAGGCCCGCACCGTGAAGTCGCCCGGGCGGAGCGCCCCCAGCGCCACGCCCTTGCCGAGGAGCTCGCCGGTGACACGCACGTCCGGCACCCGCCCGGAGAGCGTGGCCTGCGCCCAGAGGTGCCCCGAGGTCTCCCCGAGCGGCACCACCCGGGCCAGCATCCGCAGCGGGAGAAAGAGCTGCGCGTCCAGGGCGAGCGCCGGGCGGCAGAGGTCGTCCACGCGGCCCGCGAACGACAGCTGGGCGTCGTCGACCGAGAGCTCGCCGCGGCTCACCTCGAGCTCCCGCCCGCCCGGGGCGAGCGCGCCCTCGACGGCCAGCCCGGCGACCGCGAGGGGTGGCCGGCCGTTGGCCAGGTCCACCAGGCCCTGCGAGGTGTGGAGGGTGAACTCGGCGTCGCGTCGGCGCGTGCGCCAGCTCAGCTCCACCCCGGCCACCTCGATCTTCTTCCCCGCCGGGAGCGCGACGCGCACCTCGGCGCCGCGCACCTCGAGCGTGTCCACCAGCACGTGCTCCAGCGTGCGCAGGGGGCAGCCCTCGGAGGGGGGACGGGCCGGCGCGGGGCGAGAGAGGTCGACCCAGACGCGGGGCCGGATGACGCGGACCCGCTCCAGCTCCAGGCGGCCGGTGAGCGGCTGGACCCCGGCCACGGTCACCTCCACCTCGTCGGCGCTGAAGGTGGGACGGTCGCCGCCGGGGGGCCCGGCGGACAGACCGTAGATGCGGAGGGTGCGTCCGGCCGGATCCACCTCGCAGCGGCCGAGCCCCACGTCGGCTCCGAGGAGCCCGGGGAGCTGGCGGCGGGCCAGGGTGCAGGCGCGGTCCCAGGCGAGCTTCGAGCGACCCACGACGAGCGTGGTCAGGCCGCCCGCGGCCAGCGCGAGGAGCAGGGCCGCGCCGAGGATCCGCCTCCGGCGGCTCGGAGCACGCCAGCGCATGGGGGTCAGCTCTTCAGGCTCTCGAGGTAGCGGTCCACCTCGGAGAGGTCCACGTTGCCGGTCGCCGCGGGAGCCGGCGTGCCGTTGCCGCTCCCCGCCTCGGGCGAGCCGAAGGCGAGGTTCCGCGCGATCTCCTCGATGCGCGGTGCGTCCACCGTCGTCTCCTGTGCCAGGTACGCCTCGAAGAGCGCGTTGTCACAGAGGGTGTTGATGATGCGGGGCGATCCGCCGGAGAGCTGGTGGAGCACCTCGATCGCCGCGGGGGTGAAGGGGAGGCTGGTGCCGCCGGCGGTGTGGATGCGGTGCTCGATGTACGAGCGGGTGCTGTCGGCGGTCAGGGGCTCGAGCCGGTAGCGCATCGCCACCCGCTGCGCCAGCGGCGGGTCCAGCCGGAGGTTGCGCTCGATGTCCGGGAGCCCGAAGAACACGAACGAGATGAGCTTCCGCTCGGGAACCTCGAGGTTGAGGAGACCGCGGAACTCCTCCATCAGCTCGCGGGTCTCGAGCATCTGCGCCTCGTCGATGAGCACCACCGCCTTGCGCCCCTGCTCGTGGATCTGCATCAGGCGCTGGTACAGCTGGCTCAGGAGGGCGAGCTTCTCCTGCGCCGGGTTCTCCACCCCCAGCTGGAGCGCGATGCGCCGGAGGAGCCAAGAGGCGGTGACGCCGGAGTGGATGATGACGAAGAGCGCCGCCTCGTACTCCTCCTCGGGGAGGGCATCGAGGAGGCGGCGGGCCAGGGTGGTCTTCCCGGCGCCGATGTCACCGACCAGCACCGAGAGCCCGCGCATCCGGGACACGGCGTGGGTGAGGCGTACCAGCGCCTGCTGGTGCTGGGGAGACTCGAAGTAGAAGCGGTTGACCGGTGCGTTGGAGAAGGGCTCCTCGGTCAGCCCGAAGTGTTCCAGGTAGCTCATGCGGGAGGGAGACCCTTACAAGTACCCCACCTTGCGAGTCTTCGCAGGCACCGGCGGCGCCGGCTCGGCGGGAGATGGTCGGGCAGCTGCCGGGCGACCCGCCGCGGGACCGTTGGTGGGCCCGGGGAGCCGGGCCGGGGCGTCCTCCTCGGGGCGGACGGAGGCCGAGAGCCTGCGCACCCGCTCCGCCACGTCGCGGTGGGCGGGCTCGGCCTTCTGGACCGCCAGGAATTGCCCGAGGGCCTTGCCGCCGGCGCCGGCCGCCTCGTGGGCCAGGCCCAGCTCGTAGCGAAGGCTGACCTCGCGGGCGGCGGCGTGGGGGCTGGCCAGGGCCTCGCGGAAGGCGGTCACGGCCTTCTGCGGCTCGCCGCGCATCCCGTGCAGGAGGCCGATCATGGTGAGGCAGTCGACCTCCTTCGGCTGTCCCTGGCACGCCTGGTGGGCCACGTCGAAGACCTGCACCGCGTCGTCGAGGAGGCCCATCTCCTTGTAGGCGATGCCCAGGTCGTAGTGGGTATCCACGTCGGTGCGCTGGACGACGCGCTCGATCCCCTTCTTGAACTCGGTGAAGACCTCTTCGACCGAGTACTGGAAGTCCGCCACGACGGGCGCCGGCGACACCTCCTCCTCGGCTTCCGGCCCGAGCTCCTCCAGCTCGTCGGCCAGCTCCTCGGCGAGGTTGTAGGACCCGGTGCGCACCGGGATGGGCTCGATGCCCGGCGGGGAGGCGCGGGGCGCGGGCGGGGGCGTCGGTGTGGACGGCCGCGCAGCCTTCGCCGCCTCGAGCGCGGAGAGCCGCTCACGGAGCGCCGCGGTCCGTGGGAGGCCGGGGCGCACCAGCTCCACGGTGTCGAGCACCTCGCGCGCCTCTTCGAGCAGTCCCTGGTCGAGGAAGAAGCTCGCCTCGTTGAGCTCCTCGCTGACCGGACCACTCTCCTCCGGCACCCCGCGCGCGGCCGGGCGCGCGGCCTGGGGCGGAGGAGGGGGAGGCACGGCCCTGGGGGGCGGAGCGGGCCGGGCGACGACCCCGTTGCCGCCGGTGGCCGAGGCCATGCGTCCGGTACTGGTGGCCGGCGCGGCGGGGACGGCACGGGAAACGGCCCCGTTGGTGACGGCGGGCGGAGCGGGCCGGGCGGGCGGAGGCGGGGGCGGCGGCGCCGGGGTGAGCACCACCTCCTCGTCGGGGGGAAGCTCCACGTCGCTCTCGACGCCCGGCTCGTAGGCCCCGAGCGCCTCGTTCATCTCCGTGCGCTCGACGCCCTCGTCCTCGTAGGGCATCGCATCGCCGAAGCCCTCCACCTCCGGAGGCGGCGGAACGAGCACCGCGCGGCGGCCGGTGAGCGGCTCGTCGGCGTCGCGGCGGCTCACCGGCCCGGGCGCATCGTCGACCAGCATCGCCTCGTCGTCCTCGGCGAGCAGCTCGTCGTCGGAGCCGGGGGCGGCGCTGCGGAGCGCCAGGTCGTCCGAGCTCGCGTCCAGCCCATCGTCGGCGAGGAGCACCTCCTCGTCTCCCGAGGCAGCGAGGAGGGCCGGATCCGGGCCGCCACGCACGGCCTCCGGCCGGAGCACGGCCAGGAAGGCGGGCATCTCCGGGTGGCCCGGCGCCTCGGCGAGAAGGGTGTCGAGGTAGGCCTGGGCGCGGGCGCGCTCCAGACCGCGGGTGCAGAGCCGGAGCACGTTGAGCAGCTGCTCGGTGGCCTGCGCCGCCTGCCCGGCGGCGCGGTAGATGATGTACGCCTTCTCGTGCGCCTCGAGGTTCTCGGGGTCGACGGCAAAGATGCGCCGCAGGTGCTCCAGCGCCTTGTCGTGCAGCCCGTACTTCACGTAGACGTCGGTCTCGGCGAGCAGCTTCTGGATCTGCTCGCGGCTGAGCGACACCGGGGCGGCGGGCGCCGGCGGCGGAGGGGGCGGAGGCGGTGGCGCAGCCTGTACCGCCGAGACGGCCTGGGAGACCGAGGTCCGCGCGGGCGCGGCGGGCCGGGGCGGCTGCGAGGCGGACACCGCGGCGGGCCGCTGGGTCGCCTTCCACGCGAGGAGATCCTGATCGGCGGGGTCGATCCGCTCGATCCTCGCCCAGGCATCACGGGCATCGGCGTGCTGGTTGCGCTCGGCGTGGAGCTTGGCCAGCTCTTTGTAGACGCTCAGCGTCTTGCTGGTGTGGTTGAGCGCGGTGAAGGCCTGCGCCAGCAGCACCAGGGTGGGGATGTCGCGTGGGTCGGCCTTGAAGCAGAGCTGCAGCTTGGCCAGGGCGCGCTTGTGGTCGCCGCGGGCCAGGTAGTCGTGGGCCAGGCTCCGGGCGAGCTGCACGTTGTCCGGCTCGAGCGAGGCGATCCGCTCCAGGACCCGCAGCCGCTCGTCGGGGCGGTTGTTCTTCTCCAGCCAGTTGGCCGCGTGCTTGAACTCGGCCAGCGCCTCGCCCCCCATCTGCTCGCGGGCGTAGAGCTCGGCGAGCTTCAGGCGGCTGGAGACGTTCTCCGGGTCCAGGTCCACCATCTTCTTCAGCGTCGCGAAGGTGGCCTTCGTGTCACCCCGCCGCTCGTGGTGGGCGACCACCACCTGGAAGAAGGCCATGGCCTCCGTCATCAGGCCCAGGTGCTGGTGCAGCTCTGCCAGCTTGACGTTGACCTCGACCAGATCGGGGTTGAGCTTGAGGACCTGCTTGTAGAGCGCGACCGCCTTCAGGAAGAAGCCGTCCTGGGCATAGACCTCGGCGACGCGGGTGAAGAACGAGGCGGCCTGCGGGTTGTCCCCCTTCTTCTGGTACAGCTCGCCCATCTTCTGAAGCGTGCGGACGTCGCGCGGATCCAGATCGAGCACCTTCTGGTACTCGCGGATGGCCTTGTCGAACGCTCCCTTGGCAACGAGCTTGGTCGCGCCCTCGATGATCTTGGTCTTGTCCATCGACGGCCGCCCGCACGCAGACGGGACCGAGGGGGGTCGGCCCGAGGCGTGAGGCGGGGAGTCTCCACCCTGGACGGTACCGTGGCGGTGGAGCGACCGTCAAGGAACGTGCCGGGGTGTTTCTCAGGGAGTCCGAGGGGTTACGGCGTTTCCTCGATGGCCTGACGGAGGCGCCGCGACCCCACCTCGGAGGCGAGGAGCCGCTCCACCAGCCGGGTGTCGTACTGCCCGGAGGTGAAGCCCTCGTCGGCCAAGGCCGTGCGGTGAAAGGGGATGTTGGTCCGGATACCCTCGATCACGTACTCGCCCAGGGCCCGCTGCAGCCGGGCGATGGCCAGGGGGCGGTCCTCGGCGTGGACGATGACCTTGGCCAGGAGCGAGTCGTAGTGGGGGAGGACGGTGTAGTTCTCGTACGCAGCCGAGTCCACACGCACCCCGTACCCCCCGGGCACGCTGTAGCCGGTGATCTTCCCCGGCCAGGGGGCGAAGGTGACCGGGTCCTCGGCGTTCACCCGCGCCTCGATGGCCGCTCCCTGGAGCTGGATGTCGTCCTGGCGCCGCAGCAGCGGCTGCCCGGAGGCGAGGAGGATCTGCTCCCGCACCAGGTCGATGCCGGTCACCGCCTCGGTCACCGGGTGCTCCACCTGGATGCGGGTGTTCATCTCCATGAAGTAGAACTCGCCGCGCTCGTCGAGCAGGAACTCGATGGTGCCGACGTTGTTGTACCGGATGCGCTCCATCGCCCGGACGCTGACCTCGCCCATCCGGCGGCGCAGCTCGGGCGAGACGGCCGGGGAAGGGCTCTCCTCGATGAGCTTCTGGTGCCGCCGCTGCACCGAGCACTCGCGCTCGCCGAGGTGGAGCACCTTGCCATGCTCGTCGGCGACGATCTGGATCTCGATGTGGCGCGGCTTCTCCACGTACCGCTCGATGTACATGTCACCGTTGCCGAAGGCCGAGGCGGCCTCGGCCGAGGCGGTGGTGAAGGCCGTGGCCACGGCGTCGCGCCCGCGGACGATCTTCATCCCCCGCCCGCCCCCGCCCGCCGCGGCCTTGAGGATCACCGGGAAGCCGATCCGGTCCGCCTCTGCCTGGGCCTCCGCCGGGCCCTTGAGCACGCCGGCCGAGCCGGGAAGCAGCGGCAGCCCGGCCTCCTTTGCCGCCTCGCGGGCGCGGACCTTGTTGCCCATCAGCCGGAGCATCTCCCCCCGGGGGCCGATGAAGCGGATCTTGCAGTTCTCGCAGACCTCGGCGAAGTCGGCGTTCTCGGAGAGGAAGCCGTAGCCGGGATGGATGGCGTCGGCGCGGGTGATCTCCGCCGCCGAGAGGATGGCCGGGATGTTGAGGTAGCTCTCCCGCGACGGCGGCGGGCCGATGCACACCGCCTCGTCGGCGAAGCGGACATGGAGCGCGGTGGCGTCGGCGGTGGAGTGCACCGCCACGGTGCGGATCCCCAGCTCGCGGCAGGCGCGGATGATCCGCAGCGCGATCTCCCCGCGGTTGGCGATGAGGACCTTTCGGAACACGGTCTCAGGCCGGCTCGATGCGGAACAGGGGCTGCCCGAACTCCACCGGCTGGCCGTTCTCGACGAGGATCTCGCTGATCCTCCCCGGCTCGTCGGCCTCGATCTCGTTCATCAGCTTCATCGCCTCGATGATGCAGACGGTCTGGCCCTTCTTCACCACCGAGCCCACCTCGACGAAGGACGGCTGATCGGGCGCGGGCGTCCGGTAGAACGTCCCGACGAAGGGCGAGGCCACCACATGTCCGGGCTTCTCGCTGGCCGGGGTCGCGGCCGGCGCGCTCGCGGCGGGAGGCTCCGAGGCGGCGCGGGGAGGGAGGGCGACCGGCGGCATCGGCGGGAGCGAAGACGCGACGGCCCCGGGCGCCGCGTGGACGACGGGCGCCGGACCGTGTCCCCGGGTGATGAGCAGCCGCTCCGGGCCGCGGCGCCACGAGAGCCGGGTGATCTCGGTGGTCTCCAGCAGCTCGACGATGCGCCGGAGCGCGTCCACGTCGAGCAGCGACGCCGGCGGCCCAGCGTCCTGCCCTTCCCCGTCGTCCCCGCGCTTCTTGCTGGCCATGGTCAGGCAGCGGCCACGCGGGTGAGGTACTTGCCGTCCCGGGTGTCGATCTTGAGGACGTCGCCCTCGTTGATGAACAGCGGGACGTTCACCACGTAGCCGGTCTCGAGCGTGGCGGGCTTGGTGGCCCCGCTCACCGTGTCCCCGCGGATGCCCGGGTCGCACTTGACGACCTTCAGGTCCACCGAGTTGGGGAGCGACACGCCGATCGGCTTGCCGTTGTAGAAGAGCACCGACGCCTCGATGTTCTCCTTGAGGTAGTTCTTCGACTCGCCGAGCACCGACTCGCCCAGGAACGTCTGCTCGTAGTTCCGGGTGTCCATGAAGTAGAAGTCGTCGCCCTGCTTGTAGAGGTACTGCATCTGGCGCTCCTCGATGTCCGGCTTGCCCACCTTGTCGCCGCTCTTGAAGGTGGGCTGGAGCACCCGCCCGGAGAGCAGGCTCTTGATGCTGGTCCGCACGAAGGCCGAGCCCTTGCCCGGCTTCACGTGCTGGAACTCGATGATCTCGTAGGGCTCCCCGTCGACCTCGATCTTCAGGCCCTTGCGAAACTCGGACGTATCGATGACACCGGCCATGGGGGCTGCCCCTTACCCCGGGGAGCCGCCGCTGGGAAGGGCCTAGGGCCCTGCTAGAGCTCGGAGCGGATGCGCGGCGCGACCATGCGCAGCGCGTATCGGCCCTTGCCGTAGTTGCCGGAGGCCCGGAGCGCCAGCACCACGAAGTACTCGTCGGTGACGAGGCGCATGACGGTCAGGACCTGGTCCGAGTTGATGCTCACCTCGGTGACCGCCCCGGTCCGCAGCAGCTGCGCGGCGTTCTTCACCTGCCCCAGCACCGCCGCGTACTCGACCAGCGTGGACTGCACGTCGAGGTCGCTCGCGGCGTCCACCTGGTAGTTCTCCACCGCGATGCCGTCGAAGCCCATGACCGAGCAGGCCAGGGCCCCGTCCACCGAGCGGACCACCTCCTCGAGCAGGGGCAGGAAGGCCATCCTAGGGCGTCGTGCCGCAGACCACGTTCCCATCGCGGCCCGGGGTGCTGCATTCCCCGGTGGGTTGCGTGCCGGTGGGACAGGTGATGATGTTGGTGGTGGAGCGGTAGATGGTGAGGGGGAAGCTCACCTTGTTGGTGACCTGCGAGGCCCCGGCGAGCGTCCTTCCCGAGAGCTGGAACGTCACGAGGAGGGTCTGGTTGCTGGTGTTGAGCGCCGTGCTCGCGTTGATCGCCGCGAAGGCCTTGGGCTGGAGGAGGTCTGCGGGCACGCTGTTGTCCTTCGAATCTCCACCGGAGGCAATCACCGCGTGCATGTTCGCCTGCTCCGGCGAGAGCACGACGCTGGGGTCGGAGTACTGGTACTCGTAGACTGCGGTGTCGGCGATGAACTCGTTCCCCGATCCAGGATCGACCACCTGGCCACCCACCGAGAGCGGGATCGACTGGAGGTTATTCTCCCAGGAGAACACCTGGTAGAAGCGGTCGCTCACCTCCGGACTGCCCGCGTCCGGGAGAAAGCTGTACTGGGCGAGGTCGAGCGATCCGCGAGACACGTACTTGGTGTCGTCGCTGAAGTCGCAGCTGGTCCCCGGCGCCCGCGCGGAGAGGATCACGATGTTGAGCGGCTCGGCCGAGCAGCAGATCAGAAACAGGCCCGCCGCCAGCAGCGCGGGAATCCAACGTCTCACTGGGCACCTCCGGGAGCCGCACTCGCCGACGCGACCGGCTTCGCCAGCGACTGGGTGACGATGCGCGGGGTGATGAAGATCAGGAGCTCCTGCCGGCTCTCGCTGACCGTGGTGGTCTTGAAGAAGAAGCCGAGGATCGGGATCTTCATCAGCCAGGGGACGCCGGCGTCGGCGTACGACCCTCTCCGGACGTAGATCCCACCGATCACGGTGGTGTCACCGTCCCGGACCAGGACCTGGGTCTCGGCCTCCTTCTTCTGGATGGCCGGCTGTCCATTGGCGCCGGTGTTGGCCGGGTCGGGCTGGTTGTTGGTGGCCTTGATGTTCATCAGCACGCTGCCGTCCGCGGTGATGTGCGGGGTGACGTCGAGCTGCAGCCGGGCCTCGACGAAGGTCGTGTTCACGCCCTGCGCGGACACCTGGCTGAAGGGGATGGACACGCCCTGGCTGATGCTGGCCTTCTGGTTCTGCAGCGTCGTCACCTTCGGCGCGCTGATGGTCTTGATGGTGCCGTTCGACTCGGCCGCCGACAGCCGGAGGTTCAGGTTGAGCGCCCCGTTCGCCGAGCCGAAGGTGAAGCCCAGCGCGCCGCCCGCTCCAGCGCCGACCGCGGCGGGCAGGTTCACCGCGAAGTTCGGTGCCCCGGACACGCCCGTGGCCGACGCGGTGCCGAGGTCCGAGCCGCCGGTGACCCGGACGGTGTTGGGGAAGCTCAGGCCGGTGGCGTTGCCGGTGGCCGGGGCCGCCTGACCGAAGCCGCCCCACTGGACGCCGATCGACCGCGAGAAGTTGGTGTTGGCCTCGACGATCCTGCTCTCGATCAAGACCTGAGGGGTGATCGAGTCGAGCTTCTCGACCAGGCCCCGCGCACGGCCGATGTTGCTCCCGATGTCGCGAACCACGAGGGTGTTGGTCCGGGCGTCGACCGCGACCGTGCCCCGCTCGGTCAGCACGTCCTTCACCCGGGCGGCCATGTCGCTCGCCGCCGCGTAGTTGACCGGGATGAGCTGGACCACCAGCTCCTCCTGGCGCCGGAGGGCCTTCTTGCGCTCCTCGCGCGAGCGGGCCTCCTCCTCGAGGGTCTTCAGCGGAGCGACGCGGATGATGTCGCCGATCTCCTCCTTCCCGAGGCCCTTGCTGGCCAGGATGATGTCCAGGGCCTGGTCCCAGGGGACGTTGCGAAGGCGGATGGTGATCTTCCCGCTGACGTCGTCGGCCACCACGATGTTCTTCTTGCTGACCTCGGCGATCACCCGGAGGAGGTTGTGGATGTCGATGTCCTTGAACTCGAACGAGACCTTCTTCCCCACGTAGCGGGTGCGCCCGGTGGTCGTCTGGGCGGCGATCACCACCGGCTCGGTGGTGAACGGGGCGGCACGGTTGGAGACCGCGACCTCCTCGGTCTTGAGCCCGGCGGCCTCGAGGTGCCAGGTGACGCCCGCCGGGGTGCGCTCGGCCCGCTCGGTGAGAGCGCCATCGGCCGCGACCACCACCCGCACCTGCCGTCCGTCGCCGGGCACGGCGAAGGTGCTGATCATCTTGATCGGCGTCCCCAGGGCGGAGGTGTCCAGGCTGCGCTCCAGCCGCTTCGGCAGACGCACCCCGCTCAGGGTCATCACCGCTCCTCGGTCATCGGGGCGGCTCACCTCGAACTGCACGGGATGCTCGAGCTTGATCTCCACCCGTCCTCCCCGGGAGGACTCGACGAAGCCGAGGTCCAGCATCTCCGACGTCCCGGATCGCGCGGCCGGCGCGGTGGTGGTCGCGATCTTCCGGCCGTCGATCTCGACCTCGCCGTCGCGAAGGTCGGGGCTGGTCGGGGCTGACGCCGGGGCACGGGCCACCGCCGGGGCCGGGGCACGGACCGTCCAGACCAGCCCGTGCGAGGCGAACTCGACCGGGCTCTCCAGCGCGGGACCGGCATCGATGACGAGGCGCACCTTGTCCGGGTGCGCTCCGGCGCGGAGGCTGGAGAACGGACCGCTGGAGGGGCGCTTCACCCGCGTGGCGAGCTTCACCCCGGGGAGGTCCAGCGCCAGCCGGTCCGGGCCGGTGAGACGGAGGAGCTCGTAGCCGGGCAGCTCGCCATCGAAGGCCAGGCGGAGGGTGCCGCCCTTCGTGGAGACCCCGGTGAGCCGGTGCGCGGGCGCCGACACCGGCCGCTGCTGGCGGGCGAGGGTCACGACGTCGCCCGTGCTCCCCGCTGACGCGGCGGCGGCCGTCGGCTCCACCTTCGCAGGCTCGGCCGCCGGTGCCGCAACGGGCGATGCAGCAGGAGCGGGCGCGACGCCAGCGACCACCGGGGCGTTCGCGGCGCCCTCTCCCAGCACGGTGATCAGCAGCTCGTTGCCGGTGGCCCGGACGTCGTAGCTCTTGACCTCCCTGAGGGTGACCACCAGCCGGCCCACGCTCGAGGCAGAGTCGCTGAACTGCGAGACGTTCATCCCGCCGATGGGGCCCTGGCCGTCGCGCGCTCCGCGGATGGCCGAGGCGTCGGCCTGGGCGACGTCGATGACCAGCCGGTCCGGGCCGGCGAGGCGAAACACGGTGAACACCGGAGGCTGGCTCCCGGTGAGCACCAGCCGGGCTCCCGCTGGCATGGGCTCGAGCCGGAGGTCCCGCAGCACGTTCTGCTCGGCTGCCGAGGCCGGTCCGGCCAGCAGCGCGAGGCAGAGGATTGAGGTTACTGCGCTCTGGGTGCGCATCGGTGGGCTCTCCGCTCCGGCCTCAATAGGACTTCCCCGTCGCCAGGTCCGTCTCCTGCTCGGGAATCTTGTCGGCCTTGATCGCCAGCGTGACGGGGTTGGCGGTGGTCTTCCCGTCCGGCGTGGTGAAGTACTCGGTGATGACCACCGCGTCGCTCATGATCTGGGTGACCCGCCCACCCTGCCGCCCGACCCGGGTGTTCCGGCGGACGAAGTAGCCGCGGCCGGCCGGGTCCTGGACCATCGCCAGGGGGTTGGCGTCGCCGCTGACCACGGCGACCAGGGTGAGCTGATCCACGTCGAAGCGGCACAGAGGCTCGTTGCAGCTGGCGTTGGCCAGCGCCGCCTGGGTGGCGGGCTCGGCGTCGGGGCTGCGGAAGGGGTCGCGCTTCCCCACCGGGTTGTAGACGTAGGTCGGGGCCGGGGCGGCTCCCTGCTCCTGGACCACCGGAGGCTTCGCCACCGCCGCCTTGGTCGCGGTCGCTGGAGGCGGAGGGGCCGAGCCGCCGCAGGCGGAAGCCAGGGCAAGCGCCGCGAGGAGCTGCCAGGGCCAAACGCGAGGGGCGCTCATGGCTTGCCCTTCTTCTTGTCCTTGTCCGCCTGCGCCTTCTGGTCCAGGAAGCGGAAGGTGGTCGCCACGAACGAGGTGTTGAGGACGACCTTCTCCGCCTTGAGCGACGGAGACCCGAGCTGGATGTTGTTCACGTTCACGATGCGGCGGAGGTTCGCCAGCGACTGAAGGAACATGGCGATCTCGTGGTAGTTGCCGGTGAGCGCCATCTTGATCGGGATCTTCACGTAGATCTGCGCCGACTCCTCGGGGGCCGGCTCGACCGTCGAGATCTCCAGGCCGCTCTTGCGGCCGATCTCGTTCAGCTGGGCCAGGAGCTCGTCGAGGTCCGCCGACTCGGGCAGCTCGGAGAGCGCCTCGTCCAGCTTCTGCTGGAGGACGTCCATCTCCCGGCGCCGCTCGTTCAGGTTCTGGGCGATCTCGGACTTTTCTTGAAGTTGCGAGTCGAGCTGCCGCTGCTGCACCGCCTGCGTCTCGAGGACCGTGAACTCCGGCCGGACGAAGAGGAAGAAGTTGAGCAGCGTGAGCAGCAACAGGACGCCGGCCAGACCTCCCCAGCGCTGGAGCGGCGGAGCCTTCAGGACCTTGTCGATCAGCTCGTCCATGGCAGTCCTAGATGGCGTAGTTCGAGTTCATGTTGATCTCGAACTCCACGAACTTCGGTGCGCCGATGGCCGCGCCCTGGGCCTTCTGCTCGGCTCGCTTGAGGTCGACCCGGGTGAAGAAGTTGGAGATCGAGCTCGCCGGGAAGTCCTCGACGGCGCCTTCCCCTCCCACCAGCTCCACCCGCGCGGTGCTCGCGTCGCGGCGTTGCTCCACCAGCCGGCCCAGCCCCCGGGGGGTCCAGACGATGGCCTGCAGCCCCCGCATGAACTCGGCCACGTCCTCGTGGCTGGCGGCCCGGCCGATCATCTTCACCGCGTTGGACTTCTCCTCGAAGGCGGTGAGCCACACCCGCTTGGGGATGGCGGTGGAGAGCGCGTCCAGCATCCGCACCGGACCGGTGCGCTGCTTCCGGAGGTCGGCGAGGATCTGCAGCTTGGCCTGGACGTCCTTCTTCCGGGCGTTGATCTTGTCCACCTCGCCGATGACCTTCTCCAGCTCGGCGATGCGCGCCTGGGTCCCGGTGATGCGCTGGGCGTTCTTCTTCTCCTCCGAGGCCAGCGAGTCGTACCAGAGGTAGTTCACCAGCAGGGCGACGAAGAGCGCACCGCCCACCACCACCAGGAACTGCCTCCCGACCTCGCGCTTCTTCTCCTGGCGAACCGGGAGGAGGTTGATGTGGATCATCATCGCCCGGTCCTCCTCATGCCAGCTTGTCCCCGGGACGCCGGAGCGCCAGCCCCACCGCCACCGCCGCCATCGGTGCCACGTCCATGATGAACCCGGGGTCGAAGCGACGACTGTCGATGACCACGTTCTTGAACGGGTTCGCGATCTCCACCGGCACGCCGACCCGCGCCTCGATGGTCTTGAAGAGCGCCGGGATCTTCGCCGTGCCCCCGGAGAGGTAGACCTTGGAGAAGCGCGTGTCGGCCGCTGTCCCGGCGTAGAAGTCCAGGGACCGCTGGATCTCGCCGGCCACCTGCTCGGCGACGCCGGCCATCACCCGCTCGACCTCCTGGGGGACCACGGCGTCGGACTCGGACCGGCCGCCGCCGATCTTCAGGGCCTCGGCCTCCTCGTAGGAGACGTTGAGCTGCTTCTGGATCTCCTCGGTGAACTGATTGCCGCCGATGGTCACGTCGCGGGTGAACACCGTCACCCCGCGATCGAGGATGTTGATGTTCACCACCGAGGCGCCGGCGTTGATCAGCACCACGGTGTCCGCGTCCGCGGTCTCGTAGTTGGCGCTGAACATGTTCTGGACGGCGAAGGAGTCGATGTCCACCACCACCGGGAGAAGACCCGCCTCGGTGACCACCGTGGTGTAGTCGTTGATCATGTCCTTCTTCGCCGCGACCAGGAGGACGTCCATCTGGCCAGTGGCGGCCGAGGCCTCGGTGGAGAGGATCTGGGTGTCGATGTTCACGTCCTTCACGTCGAAGGGGATGTACTGCTCCGCCTCCCACTGGATGGACTCGTCCAGCTCCGCCGGGGACATCTGCGGCATCTGGATCTTCTTGATGATCACCGAGTGGCCGGAGACGCTGATCGCCGTCTCCTTCTGCTTGATCCGCAGCTCGCCGATGAGCTCCTGGATCGCCTGGACGATGGCGGTGGAGTTCATCAGCGCGTTGTCGACGATCGCCTCGGGAGGCAGCGGCTTCATCCCGAAGTTCTGCAGCGAGTAGACCACCTCGCCGCGTCGCCGCTGCTCCTTGAGCTGGATCATCTTCACCGACGTCGACCCGATGTCGAGGCCGATGGCGAGCTTGCCCCGGGCCATCAGCGTGCTCCCTCGGGGCGCTCGTCGGGGAAGACCTTGCGGCGGTCCTCCACCGTGTACCCCAGCGCGAGGATGATCTTTCGCTTGGTATCCACCCGGCACTCCGCTCCTCGCTCGACGCGGTCGATGGTCAGCGCCGAGACGCCCGCCCGGCGAGCGAGCTCGGCCTTGGACATCAGCTGCTCCTCACGCAGACGCTGGACGTCGTTGCGTTTGGCACGCGCCATCGCGCCCTCCGGGATCGAACCGCGAGCATCGAGTATCCCCGCGAAAACCGGAGTGACGCAATTCGTGCGTTCGGCTCTTACATCCCTGTTTGATGCGTCAAAGAGGGGTCGGTGTGTGCCCCGCCCCGCCGCCCTGGGTGGGTCGTGCCTCATCCCAGCTCGCCCTCCGCGTCCGGGTCGATGCCGTACTCCTTGATCTTGTAGAGGAGCGCGCGGTGGCTGATCTCCAGCAGCTCCGCGGCGCGGGTCCGGTTCCCGCGGGTCCGGCGCAGCGCTGCACGGATGTAGCGCTCCTCGAGCGAGCGCATGGCCCTCTTGAGCGAGAGCTCCTCCTGGGCCTCGACCTCCCCGGGGCGCCGGGCGTCCTCCACCGGCCGCGGAGTGGACCAGATCCGCTCGGGCAGGTTCTGGACCTGGACCAGGTTGCCCTCGGCGAGCAGCACCGCCCGCTCGATCGCGTTCTCCAGCTCGCGGACGTTCCCCGGCCAGGGATAGGCAGCGAGCAGCTCCTCGGCGCCGGGCTCGAACCCGGTGACCGGGACCTGCCGGTTCAGCTCGCGGTTGAAGCGGAGGAGGAAGGCCCGCGCGAGCTGGAGCACGTCCTCCTTCCGCGCGCGGAGCGGGGGGACGACCAGGTTCAGCACGTTCAGGCGGTAGTAGAGGTCCTCGCGGAACTCGGCGCGCTCGACCAGCTTGCCGAGGTCCCGGTGGGTCGCGGCGAGGACCCGCACGTCCACCCGCTCGGAGTGATTCTCTCCCACCGCCCGGATCTCCCCCTCCTGGAGGAAGCGGAGCAGCTTGATCTGCGCCGCGGGGGGAAGCTCGCCGGCCTCGTCGAGCAGCAGCGTGCCGCCGTCGGCCTCGGCGAAGAGGCCGCGCTTCGCGGTCCGGGCGTCGGTGAAGGCTCCCCGGGCGTGGCCGAACAATTCCGACTCCACCAGCCCCGGAGGGATGGCGCCGCAGTTCACCGGGACGAAGGGCATCGCTGCGCGGGGGGAGAGCTCGTGGAGCGCGCGGGCAACCAGCTCCTTGCCGGTGCCGCTCTCGCCGGTGATCAGCACCGTGGTGGAGGCCGGGGCGATCTTGAGGATCTGCCTCTGCAGCTGCTTCACCGCCTCGGAGCTGCCCACGATTCGATCCAGCGGGGCCCGGTCCGCGCCCGAGCGCCGCAGCCGCCGGTTCTCGCTCACCAGCCGGCGCCGCTCCTCGGCCTTCTTCAGGACGAGGACCAGCTCCTCGGGCTTGAAGGGCTTGGAGACGTAGTCGAAGGCGCCGGCGGCCACCGCCTCGAGCGCGGCGTCGGGCTGCCCGTAGGCACTCATCACCACGAAGGTGAGGTCGGGCTGGCGCTGGAGCGCGCGGCGGAGCACCGTCATCCCGTCCACCCGCGGCATCCGCACGTCGGAGACGACCGCGTCGTAGTCCCGCGCCTCCAGCTCGGCGAGGGCCTCCTCGCCGTTGCTGACCGCGCGGACCTCGTAGCCCTGCTGCTGGAGCACCAGCGTGAGCACGGAGCGGAGCGACGCCTCGTCGTCCGCGACGAGGACCGAGCGAAGGATGGACATCGGGGTAGGGGCGCCATTCTCCCACGACGGAGCGCCGGGGCGAGCATCGGAGACCGCGGACTCAGGCGGCCGGCAGGGTGACGGTAAATTTTCCTCCGCCGCCGGATGACTCACCCACGGCGATGTCCCCCGACATGGCCCGCAGGAGGTGCTGGCTCACCGCGAGGCCGAGCCCGGTGCCCTTCCCTCCCGACTTGGTGGTGAAGAAGGGCTCGAAGATGCGCTCGCGTAGCTCCTGCGGGACCCCTGGACCGGAGTCCAGGACGGCGATGCGCACCCGTGCGCCCTCGCGCGCACCCTCCACCCGGATGGTCCCCGGGCCGCCGATGGCCTGGGCGGCGTTGATGAGGAGGTTGATCACCACCTGGCTGAGGCGACCGGGATCGGCCAGCGCCACGAGGCCGTCGTCGACCGACGTCTCGACGGCGACCTCGCGAAACTCGGGCCCGGAGCCGACCAGCTTCGCGGCGCTCCGGACCAGCGCCGCGACCGGGACGGGGCCGAGCTCCGGCCGCGGCGGGCGCCCCAGGTCGAGGAGGCTCTGGACGATGCCGTCGATGCGGCGGACCTCGGACTCCATCTCCCGCAGGTAGCCGGTGAGCTCGGGGTCCGAGGCGGAGCGGCTGCGGGCGAGGCTCACCCAGCCGAGGAGCCCGGAGAGCGGGTTGCCGATCTCGTGGGCGACGCCCGCCGCCAGCCGTCCCACCGTGGCCAGCCGCTCGCTCGCCACCAGCTCGGCCTGGGCGCGGGTGAGCTGGGCGTTCGCCGCCCCCAGGTCCGCCACCTGGCGCCGGGTCACGTCGCGCTCGGCCTGGAGCGCGCCGGCCGTCCGCCGCAGGCTGGCGAGGAAGCGGGTGAGGAGCGGCCCACCGCCCTTCTCCTCCAGCTCCCAGTCCAGGCGCTCCAGCTTCTGCATCTCGCGCTCGACCGACGCCAGCGGGCGGGCCACGGTGATCCACAGCATCCCGAAGGTGACCAGGACCAGGATGAGCACGTCGAGCACCAGGTAGACCGGGAGCATCTCCTGGGCACTGCGGAGGATCTGCCGGGGCGCGGTGCCGGCCGGGGACGCCACGCGGAGCGCCTCCACCAGCCGGAAGATGACCGGCTGGAACGACAGCCAAGTGAGCCCGGCGGCGAGCACCGCGAGGAGGAAGGCGATGGCGGCGATGCGGAGCTTCACCGGAGCTCCCACGGCTCGCCGGTGATCAGGCCGGTGAGCGGGCCGGGGAAGGTCGCCGCCAGCCAGGGGCCGAGCAGGAAGAGCTCCAGCGCCGCGAGCGCGATGAACGGCCCGAAAGGAACGTGCGTCGTGCCCGGCTGCCATCCGTCCTCGGTCGCCGGCGAGCCGGTGGGGGGAGCCTTCGGCCCCGCGCGCCCGCGGAGGAGGAGCAGGAGCCCCCCCACCACCGCACCCTGGACGTTGCTGAGAAGAAGGAGCCCGAAGAGCGGCCTCCAGCCGAGGTAGGCGCCGACGAGCAGCACCAGCCACTTGTCCCCCGCCCCCAGCGCCTCGCGCCGAAGGAGGAGACGGAGGAGCGTCTCGAGACCGAGGAAGAAGAGGAATCCCGCCGCGGCGCCGATGGCCGAGGAAAGGACGGCCTCGGCGCCGAGCGGGATGGCGGAGAGGAGGCCCGCGGCCGCGCCCGGGAGCGTGAGGGAGAAGGGCAGCACCCAGTGCTCGAGGTCGATGAAGCCCAGTGGCACGAGGAACCCCACCAGGAGCAGGCCGCGGAGCAGCTCCCACGAGAGGCCGGACCGGACGGCGCAGGCGGCGAAGAGGAGCCCGGTCAGGAGCTCCACCGCGGGGTACCGGGCCGAGATGGGAGCCCGGCAGCGCCGGCAGCGCCCGCGCAGCGCGAGCCAGGAGAGGAGCGGGACGTTCTCGTACCAGGCGAGGACGTGCCCGCACTTCGGGCACCGGGAGCCGGGGCGCACCACCGAGAGCCCCGCCGGAACCCGCGCGATGACGACGTTCAGGAAGCTTCCGACGACGAGACCGAACGCTCCCGCGATGATCGGCAACGCCGGTCCCCGGTCGATTCCCCACAGCCCAGAGGCCACGGCACGGCAGCATAGTCGCCCGG
>DATJVY010000008.1:0-71533 GCA_035501615.1 Myxococcaceae bacterium | reverse complement strand
CACCTACAGCATCCAGCTCACCGCCAAGGAGGTCACTCCCGACGCCCGGTACCCTGGCATCAGCCAGTCCACCGCCGCGCTCACCGTGACCGTCCAGGGCGGCGGCTCCAGCAGCGGCGGCTGCACCGCCTTCCCGCTCGGCGCTCCCGCCGCGGGTCTGGCCCTCGCCGCCCTCGGCCTGCTCGTCCGCCGCCGACGGCAGTAGCCGGCGCCCGGCCCCACGGGGGGATTTCGCTCAAACCCTTCGCCCGGACAGTACGCCAGGACCGTGAACTCGAAATCCCCGCTGTTCTCCACCACGGCGAGCCTCGCGCTCGCCGTGGTGTTGTCGTCGTTCGCCGTCGTCCTCTCCTCGTGCAGCGACGCTGCGCTGGAGAAGCAGGCAACGCAGGTCAACGCGCTGGACGACCACCTGCAGATCCGCGGACGCGTCTGCACCGATGTACCGGATCCCACCGGCTTCCCGGTGAAGGTCGTCTTCCTCGTCGACCAGTCCGGCTCGATGTGCATCAGCGATCCGCCGGGCAGCCAGGGCGTGGCCGGCCTCTGCGAGCAGTTCGCGACCGCGGTGGGCATCCAGACGCCGGGCCGGGTCCGTGCGCTCCAGGCGCTGACGCAGCAGTTCGCCACGCAGCCCAACGTGACGGTCACCATCGTCCCCTGGGACACCAACGTGAAGAATGTCTGGCCGCCGGTGGCGACCGGGCAGCGGTTCGCGCGGCCGATCGGGATCGACACCTACCTCCAGAACCTCCAGGCCGAGCTGGGCAAGGGCACCGACATGCAGGGCGCGCTGGCCTACGCCTACGGGGTCATCGCCTCGGACATCGCCGACACCAACACCACGAATCCCCAGCTGCTCCCCCGAACGCGGTACGTCATCGTCTTCCTCACCGACGGCACGCCGTACCCGCGCTGCTCGGCCAACGACAACCTCAGCCAGTACGCCGACCCGACGCACCCCGAGCTCATCTGGGCGGACTCGCTCCCGGACTACTGCAACCTGACCGACGCGCAGGGTGACGACGCGATCAACGGCTTCGTCGCCGGGACGGACCGCAACCAGAACTACCAGATCTTCAGCTACGTCGATCAGATCATGCAGCTGAAGACCGCATACAACGTGGGCGACATCCGCCTCCACACCGTCCTGCTCTTCAGCGACCAGGGCGTCGCCACCTGCAACGCCCTCGGCCTGCTCTGCCAGGACATCTACGGCGTCTACCCCAACACCCCGCCGTCGCAGTACCCGCAGGCAGCGCGGCAGGTGGCCCGGTGGCTGCTGCAGCAGATGGCCGCCCGCGGAAACGGCGTGTTCCAGGAATTCGACAACGGGGACATCCAGAACCTGGGGCTGGGCGCGCTCGACTACACGTCCCTGGCCAGCAAGAACGTCGTCAAGTCGCTCATCGTCCGCTCGCTGCGGAGCGTGCCCAACGGGACCGGGCGCTCGCTGGACAGCGACGGCGATGGGCTGTCGGACGATACCGACCAGCTCTTCGTCGACGGGACCAACCCGAATCTCTCCGACACCGACGGCGATTGCTTCGACGACAACTTCGAGTACATCCACCGCGACCTCGGGTTCGACGGCTCGAAGATCGACATCCGGGGATGCGATCCGAACTCTCCGCTCACGCGGAACTGCGTCTGCCGTGACACCGACGGAGACGGCCTGAGCCAGTTCGCCGAGGCCTACCTCAAGACCCGGCCCGAGCTGGTGGACACCGACGGCGACGGGATCCCCGACGGGCTCGAGGCACAGTACGGCCTGGACCCGCTGACGCCCAACTACAACGTCGACACCGACAACGACGGGATCGCCGACGACGAGGAGATCCGCGCCGGAACCGACCCCACCCGACCTGACCGCAACCTCTACGACCTTGCCGCAGTTCAGTACACCACCTCGGCGGAGGTGCAGCCGGACGGGAGCGTCTGCTACGACTACGCGGTGAGCAACCTCGAGCTGGTGACTCCACCGCCGATTCCCGGCGTGAGCGCTCAGGCGGGATACAATCTGTTCAAGATCTGGTTCGCCGAATCCCCGGAGAGCGCGGTGTCGTCCGACTACGGAGTGTGGAAGGTGGCCTGTGCCTGGGCGCAGTACGACGCCGCGGGCATTCGCGTGCCCGCAGGTCCTGACCTCCAGGTGGACGATGCGGCCTTCCTGCCGCCCAATCTCCTGATCGCCGACTCGGACTACCGCACGCGCTGCCAGGGGACCCCGCCGTGAGTCACCCGCGGGCGCGGCTCCTCGCTGCGGCCCTGGCAGGACTCCTCGGCCTCGGAATCGCCTGCACGCAAAGTTACCTCTACGACGAACGGCGGCGGGACGAGCTCCCCACCGACCGGACCGTCACCCTCGAGGGGCGCTTCTGCACCCTGGGGACCAACGACGTCGTCCGGCCGATCAAGATCCTCTTCGCCTTCGACGCCTCGCAGTCGATGCGGGTCAGCGACCCGAACGGGACCCGGGCCTTCGCGGTGGTGGACCTCCTGAACTCGCTCCCTCGCGACCCGAACATCTTCTTCAGCGTGATGCTCTTCGCGGGGAGCACCACCGCCAACTTGACCAAGAGCGGGTTGCCGGTCTTCGACCCGCTGCTCGCCTACAGCCCGGCGGACCTGACCACCCTCGAGGATCAGATCCTCAACTTCACCAACCCCAACGCCAACCGCGACTCGACTGACTTCGTGAAGGCGCTGGCGGACATCTACGCGCTGCTCAGCACCGACATCACCCAGAGCCGGAACAACGCCACCGGGGCGAATGCCGAGGCGCTCCCCAAGTACATCGTCATCTTCCTCTCCGACGGCCACCCCACCTTCAACCAGGACGACGAGCTCTTCCAGGGTGACGCGGTGAAGCGGATCCGCCAGCTGCGGATCCTGGTCGACGACGTGGTCTTCAACACCGTGCACGTCTTCGCGCCGGTGCAGCCGGTGTCGAGCATCTGCGACGTGACCGGCGACGCCGGCTGCCCGCTCCTGATCATCAACCAGGACGCCGAGCGGCTGCAGAAGATGGCCGAGATCGGCGGAGGCAACTTCCGCGACTTCCGGAACAACGAGTCGGTCAACTTCCTCAACTTCAACATCGGCCAGACGCGAAGATCCTACGTGCTCATGGAATTCGTGGCCTCGAACATGTCCGCCCCGCCCGACTCGCCGGCGGACGCCGGCGATGGAGACAGCGATCTCGACGGGCTCACCGACGCCGAGGAGCTCGCCCTGGGGACCGATCCCAACAATCCGGACACCGACGGAGACGGCTTCAGCGACGGGGTCGAGGTCCACTTCGCCAAGCTGGGCGCGAGCTTCAACCCCCTGGGCTTCATGCTCCCCGACGGCGGTGGGCTGGACCCCGGCTGCCCTCCCGCCCTGCGCGGCGTCGACAGCGACTGCGACGGCATCACCGACTGCGACGAGCAGATCATCGGCACCAACTCGACCCTCATCGACTCCGACAACGACGGCGTCCCGGACAGCATCGAGTGGCAGCTGGGGACGCAGCCCTCCGCCCAGGACATGGACCAGGACCCGGACAACGACGGGCTGGTGAACCGCAACGAGGTCCGGCTGCACACCAATCCCCTCCTGGCGGACACCGCCACCCTCGGGGTGAACGGGTATCGCTACGTGCTCCAGGAGGACGGGCCGGTCGATGAGCAGGGCCGGCAGTGCTACATCTTCCGCGTCGAGAACGTCTCGCTGGTGCCCACCCTCGACTACCGCCCGGACGGCGGCGTCTGGGTGAACGGCGTCCAGACCTTCCGTCCCGATGGCGGCTACCTCTTCGCTGACGGGGGCATCGGCTACGGTGCCGGGTTCAACGAGATCCAGATCTCCATCGCCATGCTGCCCGCGGACGATCCGACCGGCCGCACCATCCTTCGCACCTACCGGACCCGCCAGGCGCGGTACCCCGTGGCAGGCGTCAAGGAGCCCGTGGACGGCATCATCCGCGTGCAGCCCACCGACTTCATTCCCAGCTGCTACGTCCTCGGCGGTGCCGACGCCGGGACGGACGGCGGACCGTAGGGAGGCTGGCGCCCCCGTCGCTGGCCCACTGGAGGACCGATGAGCCGTGCCGTTCCCGGCGCCCGTACGCACCGGGCTCCGCGCTTCCTGTTGGGGCTCCTGCTGGCCGGGCTGCTCGCGGCCTGCAAGGGCGAGGTGGGCGAGGTGCCCGCCTCGGTCATCACCCACCCCGACCTGAACTGCAACACCTCCCAGGACGCGGCGGCCAACGCCGAGTGCCGGATCACGCTCGGCAAGACGGTCACCGAGTACATCCAGCAGCAGGGCGACAAGGACTGGTGGGTGGTGAACGTGGGCGCGCTTCCCCCGCGGGCCATCGTCCACATCGTGGCCGGCTACGCGCCCGGGCCGGGGCAGGACGCCGGGTTCTTCAACACCGCGGTCAACCTCCAGATCAACGTCCTCGACTCCAACAACGGCGTCCTGGGGAACAGCCTCGCCGCGGCGACGGACCAGCACGGGCAGATGCCGCCCAACCTCATCGACCTGACGTTCAAGTACACCAAGCCGAACAACGACATCTATCTGCTCGTCCAGGACGCCAGCGGGAAGGCCTTCGACAACCTCTCGCCCTACAGCATCTTCGTCGAGGTCATCGGCGATCCGGACACCAACGAGCCCAACGACACGCCGGCCACCGCGACGCCCGTCACGCTCTCCGCGGGAACCAACGGCGGGGTCCAGGGAACCAATGGCGGCTACCTCTCCACCCCGGGGGACGTGGACTACTACTCCATCGTCTCGCAGCCGATCGCCCCACCCGCCCCCAACGTGATGTGGATCCGAATCTCGCAGGACTGCCCCATCACCGTCTGTCCGCCGCCACACCGCTACCGGCTGGAGTACTTCATCCGCGATCCCACCGGGACGGTGGTGGCCACCGACTCGTCGTCGGTGGGCTCGACGGTGAGCCCCAACCAGGTGCAGGTCGGCACCGCGCGCCTGCTCACCATGGCCGGGACGTACACTCTCGAGGTGCGCGCCTACGTCGACCCGAACAACTCGACCGTCATCCCGCCCGGGGATCTGAGCTTCAAGTACAAGGTCGAGGTCATCATCGTCCCGCTGCAGGACCCCTCCGAGCCGAACAACACCATCGGCGACGCGCTTGCCAAGCCCAGCCCGGACCTGTCGCTGGCCGGGCCGGGCTCGTCGGGCACCATCACCGGGCGGATCAGCTTCGTGCCCGACCCGGACTACTACCGGGTTCGCCTGGTGGGGGCGACGGCCGGGCCCACGCTGCTCCACTACAAGGTGACGCCCTCGAACGCGCCGGCCCGCTTCCCGCCGGTGCCGGGGCCGAAGGACCGGCTCCTGAACGTCACCACGCTGGTGAACGCTGCCGACGTCTCTGCCTGCGCCGCGGGTGACGCCGGGGTGTGCATCATCAGCGCCGACGTCAGCAACTACAACTACCCGATCGCCACCAACCTCTGTCAGGCCCCGACCCCGCAGTGCCTCCAGTCGGCGCGCTACGAGAACCCCGACGCCGGGGTGTTCCCGAACCTGGCCAACTTCGAGGCGGTGCTCCAGGTGCCGCCCAACGTGGCGAACACCGAGTACGTCTTCCTCTTCGAGGACGACGGTACCAACTGGGCGGACGACACCGACTACACCATCGCGGTGGACTGGATGACCGAGCCCGACGGCGCCGAGGCAGTACCGGATCCGAACCGGCCGGCCACCGCCGGCAGCGGCGGTCCGGTCACCCCGCTCACCGGCTACCTGAGCTACGGCATCGGGGCCACCGACACCTCGCTGGGCATCGCGCCGATCACCGACGTGAAGGACTACGACGGCCGCGGCGACGACGTGGACACCTTCGCGGTGAGCATCCCGGTCGGGGCGGTGGCCGACGCCCGGCTGTTCTTCCAGTGGAGCATCCCCTCCGCGTCGCTGAACGGCGCCCCGTACGACCTGGGCATCCGCCTCGGCTTCTGCGTGCCCGACGGCGGGGTGGACTGCGCCAGCGTGCAGACCCGCACCCAGAACGGCGGGAGCCAGCTGGGCCTCATCTACGACAACTCGGCGGTCACCTCCTGGTGGAACTTCAACCCCCAGCAGACGCCGCTCGAGCCGGCCTACGACCGCTCCTACGCCGGCACCATGCCCACCGGGGACGTCCTCACCGTGCTGCGCGACTACGCCTGCGGGTGCCTGGAGCAGCGGCTGGTCCCGGCCTCGGGCACCGCGACGATGTTCGTCTCGGTGTTCCCCATCAACCGGACGACCTGGGTGACCAACATCCCCTACACGGTGCAGACCGGCTTCGGGGCGTACCCCTACGCCTTCACGCCGCAGGGGGGCGGGAGCCTCAACTGCCCCACACCCTGCAACTTCACCAACAACTAGCGAGAAAACATCAAGGAGGAGCGACGGCCGGGCCGCAGCTCACGCTCACCGTCTTGGTGGGAGAATTCTCGGCGTTGGAGTTGATGGTGAGGGTCGCGGTGACCGTCTGGCCCACGTTGGTCGGCTTGCAGGTCATGGAGATGAAGGCCGTCTGGTTGGACTTCACCGTGTTGTTCATCGAGCCGTCGGAGGCCTGGATCAACGTGCTGTTGAGGAGGACCACCCCGGGGTCGCCGCTGAGCGTATATCCACTCACCACCAGGTCCTGCTGACCCTTGTCGGTGACCTGGAGGGTCTGATTCTTTTGCTGGCCCGCGTAGATCGCCTGGTCCACGATAGAATCGCGATCGGTGACGATCTGCGGCTTGACCGGGAGATCTCCGGTGCCTCCGGAGCTGCCGCCACAGCCGAGGCCCGCAGCGCCGAGCAGCACCGCACAGAGGACGAGAACGCGCTTGATCATGGAACGAAGTCTACCGATCCCACGCAGCCCCTTCCAGCGACGAGCGGCATGCATCGCGGTGGTGCTGGTGTGGCTCTGTGGGTGTAGCAGCGGTCGCGACGACTTCATCGGCGCGCGGGTGCTGGACGCCTGCAACGGGAGCTGGCCGGTCTGCAACGTGACCGCGAGCTGTTTCATCGGGAACGAGAGTTACATCCAGGGCCGCTTCCCGGGTGACGGGAAGGTCATCGTGCAGATCGAGCAGCCCAGCCAGGTGACCGTCAGCTTCTACTTCGACAACATCTCGGCGGTCGGCACCCTGACCTCCATCGTCTGGTACGAGACCGGGTGCAAGGGCAGCATCCGCGCCGACGTCGAAGGGCAGACCGTGGCCACCGAGTCCAACTCCACCGGCGTCTTCGAGCGGAGCGCGAACCTCCTCGAGAACGACGAGCACCTCATCTCGTTCAAGAGCGACCTCGAGGCGACGTACCTCATGAAGATCGAGATCACCTCGACGGTGAACTAGATCTTTCCCGTTTTCATCCGCGTCACCAGACGGTCCGCCACCCGGTAGGCGTTGGCCATGATGGTGAGGGTGTTGGGATTGCCACCGCTGGTCGGCATGAAGCTACCGTCCACCACGTAGAGGTTGGGGACGGTGTGGGCACGGCAGTCGGGGTCCAGCACGCTCGAGGCCGGGTCCTTCCCGAAGCGACAGGTTCCGTGCTGGAGGATGGTGGTCTCGCCCGCCTCGGTGACCCTCCACACCGCGTCCGGCTCCATCGCCTTGAGCAGGTCCTCGCCGCGGTCGATGAGGTAGCGGGTGACCGGGAGGTCCGCGGGGTGCCGGTCGATGGTGATGGCCGCCACCGGAAGCCCGTGGCGGTCGAGCACCGAGTCCTCGATGGCGACCGAGGTCCCCGCCGTGGGGAGCCACTCGGCGTAGGTCTCGAACTGCAGCACCTTGCTGTCGCGGAACACCCGGAACCGCTCCTTCAGCTCCTTGCCGAAGGCGCCCTTGCCGCCCTGGGCGAGGACGATGCCCGCGCTGATCGGCGAGGGGTGCTCCCAGAGGAAGCCGATCGCCCCGCCCTTGCGGCTCCCCAGCTTCGTCGACGCGGGGAGGACGTAGTGGTCGGAGAGGCTGCGCTGCACGAAGGGCGCGCGGTCGTCCAGCCAGGGCCAGCTCTCTTTCCGCTTGGAGATGCGGAAGCTGGCCCGGGAGCGGCCGAAGCCGCTGAAGGAAAGGTTCTTGCCGACCAGCCCGCTGTCGTTGGCCAGCCCCTTCGGCCAGCGCGCCGAGCGCGAGTTCAGGAGCAGCCGGGCGCTCTCCACCGCGGTGCAGGAGACCACCACGATGCGCGCCGGTTGCTCCTGGAGCGTCCCGTTCTCGTCGATGTAGACGACGCTCTTCGCTCGCCCGTCGGCGGTGACCTCCACGCTGCGGGCCATGCAGCGGGACCGGAGCTCCACCTTGCCGGTGGCCAGGGCGAGGGGAACGAGCGCCGCCTGGGTGCTGGACTTCGCGCCGGTCTCGCAGCCGAAGCTGCCGCAGAGCGGGCAGTAGATGCAGCCCGCACGCCCCTTGTACGGGCGGCTGTTGATCGCCCGGGCCGTCGGGTAGGGATGCACGCCGATCTTCTTCCCCGCGCGGTCGATCTCCTTCGCGATGGGGTGCTCGTCGAGCGGTGGCAGCGGGTACGGCTTGCGGCGGGGCTCGGACCAGGGGTGCTCGGTCACCACGCCCGAGACGCCGATCTCCTCCTCCACCTGCTCGTAGTAGGGCAGCAGATCCTCGTAGCGGATGGGCCAGTCCACCACCGTCGAGCCCGGCGGAGCACCGAGCATCGACTTCATCCGGAAGTCCACCGGCTTCAGCCGGTAGAAGAAGCCGCTCATGTGAACCGTGCCGCCACCGACGCAGTTGGCGGTCCAGGCGTGGTTGGTGCGGGAGTACTTTCCGTTCTGCCCCACCCGCCAGAGGTGCGGCTCGTCCCAGGGCAGGGGCATGAAGAAGTTGCGACGGCTGATCGCGATCTCGTCGTGGGTGTAGTCGGCCAGGCCATACTCGGGGCCCTTCTCGAGGAGCACCACCTTGTACCCGGCGCGCCCCAGCTGGAGCGCCATCGGGGCGCCGCCCGCGCCGCTGCCCACCACCACCACGTCCACCTCGGAGAGGGCCATCGCTCGCTCAGCCCTTCCGCGTCTCGCAGGCGTGGTGGCCGGAGGGATCGGCGCAGCCGCGGCGGCCCTGGCCGAAGCCGATCAGATCCCAGCCCCGGCCACCGCGGTTCCCGCCGTGCACCGGATCGCCGAAGAGCCCCTCCATGGTGAGGCCGATCAGCACCGTCCAGTAGTGCTGCTCGCCGGTGCCCGCGGGCGAGTCCTTGAACTCGGTGAGGAGGGCGTCCTGCTCCGCGGCGGTCAGCGCGGCGAAGGGCCGGTGGTGGCGCGCCTGCGCCCGGCGCATCAACGCCTCGGTGCCGCGCACGAACTCGTCGCGCACGTGGGACAGCGTCGGCGTGGAGAGCGCCCGGTCGATGTACTCGGGCACGCCGAGGTCGATCGCCCCCGGCTCCTCGTCGCGCGGACAGATGCGTTCCACTGCCGCGCTCATCGTGTCGTACTCGTCGTTGGTGAGCGCGCGATGCGACGTCTCCACCACCGCGCCGACGGTCTTCTCCTTGGGTGGAGATTTCTGCTCCGACGGCTTGCAGGCCGCGTAGAGCAACGCGGTTCCGGACATGAAGCCCACGTGCTCGATGAAGTCGCGCCGGGAGAGCTCCTCCGGCTCGACCTCCTCGGACGTGGGTGGAAGTGTCTCCGACATGGGTGGGAGTGTCCTCCGAGGAATCGACCCTCGCAACCCGATGCGCCCGCGGTCGCTGCGCGCGTCTCGGGTAGAATGCGAGCTCCGGATCCGGGGGTGAAAGTGAAGGAAGGGATGCGTCCCACATCGATGGCGCTGCTGGCGCTGCTCGGCGCGACGGCGGCGTTCGCCTTCGGCGGCTGCGGCAAGACGCTGGGCGAACTCATCTACGACGACAGCCTTCTCTGCGGAACCCAGGATCAGGCCTGCGCTCCGGACGGCGGACGCTTCGATCTCTACATCGTCGACCGCACCCAGCTCCTGGTGTCCAACCCCTCCATCCCCACCTTCGACATGGTGGCCAAACCCAACAGCACGCTGGTCGGCTTCGCCTACTACGTCGTGAGCCCGCGCCAGGACTCGGGCGTGGTCCAGATGTTCCCCGACGCGGGCATCGTCGACTACGACATCGTGTTCCAGGAGTTCGACCTGGACGCCGGAGTGTCGACGCGCCCCGAGATCGTCCAGACGGTCCAGCGCTTCTTCGGCGTGAGCGTGGCCTACCAGGCCAACGGCGATCCGGCGGTGGCCTACCTCGGTGGACCACCCGACTTCACCGAGACCTTCTGGTTCCAGAACGACGCCGTCCTCTCCTACCGGACCGGAGGCGTCTGGAACGAGCAGGACGCGGCGCAGAACTCCAGCCCCCCCGTCTCCGGGTCCCCCCCGAGCGACAACGGAAAGATCGTCGGCTTCTATCCGGCGCTGATCTTCGAGGGAAACAATGCCGTGCTCGCCTACCGCGACGGCCACTTCGGCCAGTCCGCCGGCACCGGTGACTGGACCTCGGCGGATCTGGAGATGGCCGTCGGCGGGCCCACCAACTGGACGCCGGTGGCGCTCCTCCAGGCCGGAAACAGCAAGCGGGCCTACGGCGCTCACAACCGGATCGTCCGCGGCGCACAGACGCTCGCGAGCGGCCCGCAGGCCGCGGCGGTGATCTCCGACCGTGCGCCGAGCGGTCCGGACACGTTCGGGCAGGACATCGAGTTCTCCGAGCAGCAGCCGGACGGGACGTGGAAGAGCTGCGGAGCGCTCGCCCCGCTGACCAACCTCGACACCCCGAGCATCCTCGGTCCGAACGGAGCGACCATCCTCCCCAACACCCACGCCGGTCCCTCGATCGACTACCGTGACAACTTCGGCTACGGCGTGGCGGTCACCAACCGGAGCGTGAACGGGGCCTTCTTCACCGGGTGCGCGGCCGGCACCGACTGCACGGTGGTCGGCAACTGGGACATCCTGGATCCGGTCTTCCAGCGCGGCACCGGCGGCTGGTATGCGGCGGTGGCCATCTCGCCCGACGGTGACCCGTCGGTGGCCTATTACATCTGTTCCAAGCAGCCCAACCACAACGAGAACAGCTGCACCCCGGACCACTACCTGGCGGTGGCCAACCGCGGGCTCAGCAAGGTCTGGAGCGATCACGAGGTGGTGGTGGATACCGGGGCGGCGTTCCAGACCCGGATGATCTTCTGGGGCAACCGCCGGGTCATCGGGTACCGGAACGGGACCACCGGGATCATGCAGATCGCGATCGAGAAGCCATGAGACGGACGGTGCTGATGCTCCTCGCCTCGGCCACGGTGGCCGTGGCGCTGGCCTGTGGAGGGGGCGCGAACTCGCTGACCGGAAGCCTCTCCGAGGTCTTCCCCCTCGACGTCTCGACGGTCCACATCCTCCGCAACGACGAGGCCTTCGTCGTGAGCTACGAGGCGAACAACGGCCAGGACATCGACCTCGTGCTCCGCTTCGCGCTCGCCCTGGACCAGCTTCCCCTCCAGCCCGGGAGGACGGTGAACATCGCCGGCTCCACCGACGGCGGGGTGCTCCGGGCCACCTTCCTCCACAACGCCGCGGGCGAGCCGGTCCGGGTGCTCCCCGAGGTCTCGATCGGGTCGTTCACCCTGGACCAGGGCGGCAACCCCGGCGACGACACCTCGGGAAGCTTCGGCGTCTCCTTCGTGGACGACGGCAGCTACGGGAGCGGGCGGGGCGTCTCCGGCACCTTTGTGGGAACCGCGCTGGACGCTGGGTACGGAGACTGGATTCCCTGACGTGAGGTCCGTGCCCACCCGGGAGCACAGGTAGGATTGACGAAATTCGTCAACGGATCCGGTCCGATGCATGCGTTGACAGCTCTCCACAGCGTCCGATTTACTCGGCTGCGACCCATGCGAGTTCGAACTGCGCTCCGCGTCGTGGCGCTCGTGTCCACGCTCGCGGGACCGGCCGTGCTTCCCCCGCCCGCGGACGCCGCGCCGGCGAAGAAGACCGCCTCCAAGTCGAAGAAGTCGAGCTCGGCGAAGAGCAGCACGAGCAGCAAGAGCAAGAGCTCGACCTCGAAGTCCTCCACCGCCAAGGCCACCCCGGCCAAGAGCTCGAGGGGCTCGTCGACGAAGGCCGCCTACGACGCGGTCGCCCCCTCGACCTCCATCCCTGCCGCTCCGGCCACCGCCTCGGCCGCCGGCGCACCTCCGCAGCGCGGCCCCACCCGCATCGACTTCGACGATCGGCTCATCCAGGGCCAGACCAACAAGTCGGGCGCGGTGTACCTCTACGACCGGAAGGAGCTGAAGCAGCGCTCGATGATCAAGAAGCGCGAGACCTTCCGGGAAGAGATCGTCGGCGCGGTCTACGACTCCGAGCTCTGACGTGAGCGGCCAACCGGCAGTGCTCCAGGTCGTCATCCTCCGCGACGGGCTCCTGGTGGGGACCGAGGTCTTCGTCCCTGGCTCGTACGTCCTGGGGAGCTCCGACGACGCGGACCTCCGGCTCGACGACGCGGCGGTGGATGCCCACCACGCGGTCCTCTACTTCCAGAACGGGAAGGCCGCGGTGCAGGACTCGGGCTCGGTCGGAGGCCTGTACGTCAACGGGCACCAGGTCACCGCCTGCGAGATCCGCTCGGTGGACGAGGTGGTCCTCGGCCCCTTCGTGCTCAAGACCCGGGTGCTCGGCCCTCGTGCCACGCCGAAGGCCACCCCGCCCCCCGAGGTGTCCGCGCTCCTCGGCAGCGTCCCCCCGGCGGCGATCCCCCAGGTGGCGCCCATCTCCGCCCCGCGCCGCACCTCCGCGCCTCCGCCGCCGCCCGCCGAGCCGGACGCCACCGCCCCTGCTCCCTACGCCCGCGCTCCGGCGGTGAACGGGCAGAACGAGGGACCGGGCACCGTTCCCTCCGCGCGCAGGCGGAAGGGCAAGGCCACCCGCGGCGACGACGAGCCGCTCGCGCCCCTGCCCTCGGCCTCTCCCTCCGCGGGTCTGCCCCCGCTCGATACCTACGAGCGCCCCGCGCGCAGCACGCCCGAGCGGCCGTGGACCGACCCTCCGGCCCCCTCGCGCCCGCCCGCCCGCGCCCCCGAGCCGTCGCGTCCTCCCGCCGCTCCGCCCCCGCCCCCCGCGGCCGCGGTGGCCCCCGCACCGGCGAGGCCGGCCCCGCGCCGTGCACCGGTGGGCGCCACCGTCCAGGGTCCACAGCTCTTCGCCGTGCCCACCAAGGGCGGGCGAGGCAAGCCGCGCATCTACTTCGAGCTGTACTGGCAGGACGCCCGGCAGGTGGCACGCAGCTTCGGGCCCACCTCGCAGAAGAAGCCCATCACCAGCGGCCTGGCCGACGTGGCCATGGTGCCCTTCTACGGCTTCAGCATGCCCGAGGGCTTCCCCATCGCCGAGTCCGCCGGGCGCGGAGCCTACCGGCTCTACCTCCCGCCCCGCGCCGACCTCGAGCGACGCCGGAGCGACGGGCGATTCGTCGCCGCCTTGCCCGGTGACGTCGAGTCGTACGACGGACGCAAGTGCGCGCTGCTCCAGACCGGCAACGCGGTCGCCCTCCGCGAGGGCGACATGACCTGCTTCGTCTACGTGGCGCCGCCGCCCCAGAGGACGTGGGTCAACCCACTCCGGGGGAAGCCCTGGTTCTTCATCCTCCTCCTCCTGGCGTTCTTCTCGCCCACGGCGTGGTGGATCTTCTTCGGCCCCCAGGGCGCCGAGCTGGCGGACTTCAACGCCCGGAACCTCAACCCTGTCGCCGTCCGGCTGATGGTTCCGAAGAAGGAAGAGCCGAAGAAGAAAGAGGAGCCAAAGAAAGAGGAGAAGAAGGAAGAGAAGGTCGAAAAGAAGGAAGAGAAGAAGCCAGAAAAGAAGAAGGAGCCGGAGAAGAAGGTGGTCAGGGCGCCTCCTCCCAAGACGCCGCCGCCACCCACGCCTCCTACCCCGCAGCCTCCGGCCAACGTGCAGAAGGCCCTGGCCAAGGTGACGGCGGCCGGCCCGGCGATGAAGTCGATGCTCGCCGCGATCAACAAGCTCGGCCCCGGAGGGAACGCCGCGGCCTTCAAGCTGAACGGTCTGGTGGGCAAGGGCCCGGTGGCGAGCAACGTCGGCATGCCCGGCCTGGGCACCGGGACGGGCACCGGTGGCGGCCGCGAGCTCCTGATGGGCAAGGGCGGTGGCGGCATCGGTGCGATGGGCGCGGGCGGAGTGGGGAAAGGTCCGGTCCGTGCCGGCGTCGCGCGCGCAGCGTCCGACCGCGTGAGCTCACAGGGGCAAATCGACAAGGAAGCGGTGGCGAAGGCCATCAACTCCCACCTCGCCGAGGTCCAGCGCTGTTACGAGGCGGCGCTGCTGAAGAATCCTGGGTTGGCCGGCAAGGTCGTGCTGGAATGGAGCATCTCCACCCAGGGCAGGGTGGTGAGCAGCAAGAGCAAGAGCTCGACGTTGAAGGACAGCTCGGTCGAGACCTGCATCCTCCGCTCGCTCAACACCTGGCAGTTCCCGCCCGCAAGAGGCCAGTCGGTGATCATCAGCTATCCATTCATCTTCAACGCGGTGGGTTTCTGAACGAGGCGGTGACGCCTGACACAGGCGACGCCGCTTCCCCCACTGTTCAGGACACGACTTGAAACGAACGCTCTTGCTCCTGGTGTGCCTCGCTCCCGTGCTCGCCCATGCCCAGGGCGAGGAGCTGGAGAATCCGGGCACGGTTCTCGCGGTCCAGGACCGGACCTACCGGATGGCGAGCGAGCTGTGGATCGGCATCGGCATCGCGCCGCTCGACGCGTTCTACAAGGGCCTCACCGGACAGGTGGGCTACGTCTACCACTTCAGCGACTACTTCGCGTGGCAGGTGGGACGCGGGCTGCTCTCGTACAACATCAAGACCGGCCTGCGGGACCAGCTGGAGACGCAGTTCGGGGTGAACCCCACCGCGTTCCCTCAGCTCAACTGGATCGTCGGCTCCGACGTGATGTGGACGCCGATCTACGGGAAGACCTCGTGGCTCAACAGCAGCGTTGGCCACTTCGAGGTGTTCGGCACGCTGGGCGGCTCGGTGGTCAACGAGCGCATCGCCGCCGACGTGGCCAGCGGCACCGGGCAGACGGTGTTCCGTCCCGCGGTGCACCTCGGCGTGGGGGCCCGCATCTTCATGACCAAGGGCGTGTCCTTCCGGATCGACTTCAGCAACGAGTTCGTCATCTTCAAGGGGCTCGAGTCGAACATCCTCCTCGTCCAGTTCGCGCTCGCGCTCAACTTCGGCGGAACCGAATGAGGGTCGGCCCGATGCAGCCGGCGACCGCGGCCGCGGTGGCGCTCCTGCTCGCGCTCCCGGTGCTGGCCCAGGCGCCCGCGTCCCAGCCTCCGCCGCCCCCGGCGGCGCCCGCTCGCCCGCCCGCGGGAACACCGCCTCCGGCCCAGGCTGCGCCTCCGGCACCGGCGCCGGCCGCGCAGGGCGCCACGCCCGCTCCGGCCGGCGCACAGCCACCCGCGGCCGGACAGCCCGCGGCGGGGCAGGAGCAGCCGCCGCCGAAGGTGGACCCGAAGATCTTCGACGAGGCGCTCAAGGACTACTTCGACAACAAGCAGGAGCAGGCGGCACGCAAGCTCTACGCCTTCATCGAGTCCACCCCGCCGACCGACGAGAACTACGCCTGGGCGCAGTACTTCCTCGCCCGGTGCCTCATCGACCTCAACCTGCGCCACGGCGGAGCGGTCTACCTCGCCAAGGTGGCCCACGAGCGAAGCAACCCCCAGGTGCTCCCCCGGACGCTCGAGGCGCTGAAGGTCCTCACCCAGGTCCCCCACGACGAGGTGCTGATCGACGAGCAGATCTTCGGCTCGCTCGACCTCGGCTTCCTCCCCGAGAGCGTGAGCGACTACGCCAACTACCAGCAGGGGCTGGTGGACCTCCGGGTGGGCAACGAGCGGTGGGCGAAGACCCACTTCGTCAAGCTGGACGAGAGTGGCATCGAGTCCAGCCGCGCCAAGTTCGCGCTGCTCGTCACCCGGCTGAGGAACGCCAAGACGGTCGACGATCAGATGATCGACGACTTCCTCGAGCTCTCCAAGGACGAGAGGCTCACCCTCGAGGCGCGCAACGAGGCCCGCCTCGCGGTGGCCCGCCTCCGCTACGAGAAGAAGGACTACGAGGGGGCGCTCAAGGCCTACGACATGGTGCAGCTGCCCTCGCTGGATCCGGGCCGCGCCACCCTGTACCTCGAGGAGGCGTGGACCCGGTACAACCTGGGACAGCTCCGGGCGACCATCGGCCTCCTCACCACCCTGGACGCGCCGAGCTTCCGGGACGAGTTCCTCCCCGACAAGTACATCCTCAGGGCGCTGGTCTACCGGGACCTCTGCCAGTTCCTCCCCGCCAAGCGCGCGGCCAAGGAGCTCACCCGCCGCTTCAGCGACTCGCTCGAGGCGATCCGCGATCGCGACGACCTCACCCAGGACTTCCGGCTCCGGCGAGCGGCGAACAGCCACGGCTCCACCCGGCGGGCGGCGCGCTTCCTCGAGTCCCTGAACATCGAGGGCGAGAACCTGGGGCGGCACGCCGGCGGCTTCGGCGACCGCCTCTACAAGCACCTCACCAAGATCTACGACCTCGCCCACGCCGAGGCGGAGCGCATCTACCAGCAGCGGCTCCGCGACGCGGTGCGCGAGGAGGCGGACAAGCTGCTCCGCGCCGACGAGCAGGTGCGGCTCATGGAGTACGAGGTCGGGCTGAAGCTCTACGAGCGCATCAAGCGCGGCGCCAAGCTCGCCCAGCCGGAGAAGGAGATCCCGCTCACCGCCACGCAGATCGGCTTCAAGTTCACCGGTGAGTACTGGAACGACGAGCTCCGCAGCTACCGGGTGAGCATCCCCAGCCGCTGCATCGAGGAGGGCGGACTGTGACCGCCGGGCTCCTCCTCGTCCTGCTCGCCCAGGCCGGCGGCCCCCTGCTCCCCACGCTCGACAAGAGCGTGAACCCGGTGGTCACCAAGCAGCGGGAGAAGACCGAGTACGTCGAGAAGCTGAAGCGAGACATCTTCAAGGTGGACCGCTCGCTCCTCGAGACCGAGCGGCTGATCGCCAAGAGCCGCAACGCGCCTTACCTGCCGGACCTCCAGTTCCGCCTGGCCGAGCTCTACGTCGAGAAGAGCCGGTACGTGTACTTCCTCCAGGTGGAGCAGCGCGGCGGAGACAACAAGGGGGCCATCGTCAGCCCCGAGACCAAGCTGCTCAAGCAGAAGGCGGTGCAGCTCTACAACCGCCTCCTCCGCGAGTTCCCCGACTTCCACGACGCGGACAAGGTCACCTTCTACCTGGCGCACGAGATGCGCGAGCTCGGTCAGTTCGACGAGATGCTCAAGACGCTGAACGAGCTCATCGCCAAGTACCCCAAGAGCCCGCTCCGCCTCGAGGCCGAGCAGATCATCGGCGACTACTACTTCGACAAGACCGACCTCGCCGAGGCCGAGAAGCACTACCAGGAGATCCTCAAGTTCCCCCAGAGCCCGGTGCACGACCTGGCCCGCTACAAGCTGGGGTGGATCCGGGTGAACCAGACGAAGTTCAACGACGCGGTCAACTTCTTCGAGGGCGCGGCGGGCAGCGAGCCCTTGCCCGGGGTGGACAGCCAGAAGGCGCTCAACGTCAAGCGCGAGGCGCTCCTCGACCTGGTCTACAGCTACACCGAGGCGCGGCCGCCGAAGGGCGCCCTGCCCTACTTCGAGAAGCTCTCCGACAGCCGCACCACCTACGCGCTGGCCCTGGACAAGCTGGGGAACCGCTACTTCATCAAGCAGCAGTACGAGTGGGCCATCCCCGCGCTGCGAAAGTTGATGGAGATCCAGCCCGACCCCGACCTGGACATCGAGCGGGCGGAGAAGCTCTACGACTCGCTGAAGGCCGCCAAGGGGCGCGTCCCCACCCAGCAGGAGGACATCAAGTACCTCGTGCGCGCGGCGGTGAACGTGAAGGTCGACCCCTTCAAGGACGAGACCACCCGCCGCAAGCAGCTGGTCGAGCTCGAGGAGCTGACCCGCGACCTGGCCACCCAGCTCCAGGCCCTGGCGCAGAAGACCGACGACCGGAAGGTCTACCTGCAGGCCGCGAGCGCCTACAAGGAGTACCTCTCGCTCTTCCGCCCCGAGAAGTACGTCCGGGACATCATGCACAACCGCGCGGACGCGCTCTTCGCCGCGCACGCCTACCCCGAGGCCGCGCGCCAGTTCGAGGAGCTCGAGGCCTACGAGACCCGGGCCCGCAACGCTCCCGGCGCCGAGGCCGCGGCCTACGGCGCGCTGCTCAGCCACTTCAGCGCGCTCAAGCCCGGCGAGGTGGACCGGATCACCGCCTTCGAGGTGGCCGACGCCCGCCAGGCGCTGAAGCTCGACGGCGCCAAGTTCATCGCCAAGTACCCCCGCAACCCCAATGCGCTCACCGTCAAGTTCAACATCGCCCGCGCCTACTACGACGACGGCGAGTTCGAGCGCTCGGCCCAGCTCTTCACCGCCTACGCCATGGAGTACCCCACCCAGAAGGACGCGCCGGTGGCGGGCAAGCTGGCGCTGGACAGCCTGCGCCAGCTGAACGACTTCAAGGGCATCGAGGAGACGACCCGAAAGTTCCTCTCCAACTCGCAGCTGCCCGCGGCCTTCCTCGCCGACGTGCGGAGGTTCCAGAGCGAGAGCAAGGGCGAGGCGCTGGGCGAGCTGGCCCTGCAGAGCTCGGCGGAGACCGGCGACGTGGTGGAGGGCCTCTTGAAGGTCGCCGCCGAGAACAAGGGCGGCGACATCGCGGAGAAGGCGCTCTACGGCGCGTTCACCGCCGCGCGCGAGAAGAAGGACTTCGCCAAGGAGCGGGAGATCGGCGTCAAGCTGCTCACCGACTATCCGAAGACCGCCTACACCTCGGACGTCGTCGCCACCCTCGGCCGCCATGCCGCCGAGTCGGGCCGATTCACCGAGGCCGCCCAGTGGTACGAGCAGCTGGGCGCTCGCATGGGCCAGGACGCCACCGCCTACGACGGCTGGATGGCCGCCGGCCGGCTGCGGATGGTGCTCAACGACCTTCCCGGGGCGCAGAAGGACTTCCAGAACGCGGCCAACGTGGGCGGCAACCGCCGCGCCGAGGCCCTGGCGCTCCTCGCCCAGTCGAAGCTCAAGGCCCGCGACCTGGCCGGGGCCAAGGCGGCCGCCTCGCAGGCGCTGGGCGTGGACAAGACGAATCCCCAGGCCGCGGCGGTCATCGCCGAGGTGGCGGCCGCCCAGGGCGAGCGGCCCGACGTCCTGGCCCGCACGCTCGCCCCGGTGGTCAACGCGCCCTCGAGCCAGGGCGAGGACAGCGCCAAGGCGCTCTGGTACCTCGGCGAGCTCCTCTACCGGAACTTCAAGGCCATCCCGGCCGATCAGATCGACCAGAAGGTGGCCGCGCTCCAGCAGCTCCAGGGCGTGTACAACCAGGCGGCGTCGATGGGCAGCTCGGAGTGGGCGGTGGCCTCGCTGTGGAAGCTGGGCCTGTCGCTCCAGTCGCTGGCCGAGGCGGTGGAGGCCACTCCGGTCCCCGCGGGACTCTCCGCCGCGGACGCACAGCAGTTCAAGTCCGCGGTGAAGCAGCAGGTCCAGCCCATCAAGGAGCAGGCGGACGAGGCGTTCAAGACCTGCCTCGCCCGGGCGAGCCAGCTCGAGGTGTACGCCCCGGCGGTGCTCGGCTGTCGCACCCGGAGCGAGACCGCACGCTCGCCGCTCCCCGCCACGCCGGCCGCGGGGAATCTCCCGCCCGGGTTCGCCGACCTGCAGAAGAAGGCCGAGTCCACCCAGGACGCAGCCTCGCTCGAGGCCCTGGGGCTGGCCTACCTCGAGGCGAAGCAGATCCCGATGGCACAGCTGTCCCTCGCCCGCGCCACCGAGCTCGGCGAGACGCGCACCGCGGCCCAGAATGGGCTCGGGGTGGCGCTGCTCTACCAGGGTGAGCCGATGGCGGCCCGCGCCGCGTACGGCAAGGCGCTGGAAGCGGACCCGGCCAACGACAAGGCCCGGGCCAACCTGGCCGCGCTCCGCTGCCGCTACGGAGACCAGGAGGGTGCGCGCAAGGAGCTGGCGGGGATGAAGAGCGCGACCATCACCGGGGGCGACGTGGATCCGGAGTGGAGGACCTGTCGATGAAGCGCGCCGTCCCCATCGCCGCAGCCCTGGTGGGGGTGGCGCTCGCCTGCGGTCCGAAGACCATCGAGGGAAGCCTGGGGGAGATCCTCGACCTCACCTACCAGGACATCAAGCTGGGCTTCGCCGGAGACGAGATCGCGGTGCGCTGGACCCGGCCCCGCGGTCAGGGCGAGGACACGGTGCTCGAGGTCTCGGAGAAGCTCGACGGCCTCAAGGTCTACACCGGGGACCTGGTCGACCTCGCCGCGCCCCTCCCCGACTTCGCGCAGGTCGACGCCGGCCCCGACGGAGGCGTGCTGGCAGACGGCGGGGTGGTCAGCCAGCAGCGAGGGTTGGTGACCCGCGACGTGTTCAACGATCCGCGCAAGTCGTTCCCGCTGATCGACAACGGATTCCTGGTGCTCTACGACGTCCCGCGCGACGGCGGGACGGTCGGCGGCAGCTTCAGCGTGACGTTCGTCCGCTGCGTGGACTTCGGCTGCGGTCGGACGGTGTTCGGCGACTTCAAGGCGACGGTGCAATGAACCGACGGCCCTCCCTGCTCCTGCTCTGGACGCTCCTCGCCGCGGCCTGCGGCGGCAAGTACAGCCGCTCGGTGCCCGACGACATGGTGAACAAGCTCACCTACGAGAACAAGATCGACCTGGTCGAGGCCGAGAACGACCTCTTCGTGGCCTATGACCGCGTGGACGAGGCGGAGAACGAGATCTTCCGCACCCGGGACCAGATCCGCCGGGCGAAGAAGTCCGAATCCCTGGCCAGCGACGAGATCGGCCAGGCCAAGGACCAGGCCTCCAAGGACGTGGCGGTGCTGGCCCGCGACGAGGCCCAGGCCCGCGTCGACTACCTGCGTGCGAAGCAGGACCTCAACACCCGCAACCGCACCCTCGACGAGCTGAACCGCACCTGCGCCGTGGCCCGCTACCAGCTCGCCCGACTCAACGCGGTGCGGAAGGTCAAGGTTCCCGGCAGCGAGCGGTACGACCCGAAGGACTTCGAGCGTCAGGTCGCGGCCTGCGAGGCCGAGCTGGGCGAGAAGCGGAAGGCCGCCAAGCCCGAGCAGGAACGGATGGAGAAGGCCCGGGCCGAGTGGGAGAAACGGCGCGACGTACTGGCCCGGAAGACGTTCGACGCCCGGGCGAGCCCCTTCGTGGAGAAGCTGTAGATGGCGGGCGCGGCGCTCCTCCCACTCCTGCTCCTCCTCGCGGGCCCGGACTCGGGCAAGCTCCGCGAGGCGGTGAAGGCGGACGAGGCCCGGCTCCGCGACTCGCCCGACGACGCCGACGCCCTTCGCCGTCTGGGGCTGGCCTACCTCTCGCTCGAGGAGCCGGACAAGGCGGTCCCCCCTCTGCGCGAGCTGGCCCGCCGCCAGCCCGGGACCGAGTCCACGCTGCTCCTGGTGCGGGCGCTGCGCCTGGCGGGCGAGGCCGCGGAGGCCAAGACCCTGCTCGACGGGGCCATCGCCACCAGCCCCTCGGACCCGGCGCTGCACGTGGAGCGCGCGCTCCTCGCCCGTTCGCTCGACGACAACGAGGGGGCCGTCCGGGCCTGGACCCGGGTGACCGAGCTGCAGCCCCGCGACGCCACCGCGCACTTCAACCTCGCCGAGTCGCTTCAGCGGAGCGCCCGGCTCGACGCGGCCATCGCCAGCTACCGCAAGGCGCTGGAGCTCGACCCGAACCTCACCGTGGCCAAGGTGAACCTGGCCAAGGCGCTCGCGGAGCAGGGGCTCACCGGCGAGGCGAAGGAGCTCCTCCTCGCCGCCGCACAGGCAGCACCGCTCGACCCCACCACCCACTACAACCTCGGGGTGCTCCTGCTCCGGGAGGGGAACGTCCCCGGGGCGATCGGCGCCTTCGAGCGGACCCTCCAGCTCGACCCGCACTCGGCCGAGGCCCACAACAACCTCGGGGTGGCCCTGGACTGGAAGGACGACTTCGACGGCGCACGCCGCGAGTTCCTGGCCGCGACCAGGGAGGACCCCCGCTCGGCCGAGGCCTGGTTCAACCTGGGGCTCTCCTACTTCCGCACCGGCGACAACGCGAAGGCCAACCAGGCGTTCGCGCGCGCGCAGACCATCAACCCCTCCGCCAGCGCGCCCTACACCCAGCTCGGGCAGCTGTACTTGAAGCAGGGCAAGCGTACCCAGGCGGTGGCCGCGTTCCAGAAGGCCATCTCCCTCATGGCCGAGGACCGGAAGGCCTCCCGCAGCACCGAGGCCTATCGCGGGCTGGCCATCGCCTACGTGGGGCTGGGCCGCTTCAAGGAGGCGGTGGCGGTGCTGGAGAAGGCGGTCCGCGAGTTCCCCCAGGACGGGAGCGCCCGTGCCGCGCTGGCCGACGCACACCTCGCCATGGGCGACCTGGACGGGGCCATCGCCGAGGCCGAGCGCCGCCTCCAGCTCGAGCCGACCTCCGAGGCCCGCCTCGAGCTGGCGGCCCTCTATTCCCGCAAGCGGGTGAGCGCGAAGGCCGAGCCGCTCTACCAGACGGTGCTCAAGGAGCAGCCCGACGACGTGGTCGCGGCCCTGGGGCTCGCCGACCTCTACCTGGCCAAGGGCGACTACGCGGCGGCCGAGAAGGTGCTGGCGAAGGCCCGGGAGCGGCACCCCGAGGACACCGCGGTGCTGTCGCGGCTGGGCATCCTCCACAGCCGCCGGGGGCGTCCCGACCTGGCGCTGCCCGAGCTGGAGCAGCTGGTGCGGCGAGACCCCACACAGCTCGAGGCCCGGGCCGAGCTCGGCTCGCTCTACTTCCGTGGCGGAGACCCGGACATGGCGCTGAAGACGCTCCGGGCGGTGCTCGCCACCGACAGCCGACAGCCGCTGGCCCACCTCTACCTGGGCCAGGTGCTGTTCGAGCGCGGGCAGACCGCGGAGGCCGAGAAGTCTTTCAAGGCCAGCCTGGCGGTGGACCCCAACTTCGGCGCGCCGCACTTCTACCTGGGGCAGCTCTACGAGTCGCAGGACAAGAAGAAGGACGCCCTGCGCGAGTACCGGGAGGCCGTGTCCCGCCAGCCAGACCTCGGCCCCGCGGTGGAGGCGGTGAAGCGCCTCCAGGCGCAGGTGCCAGGCGAGGCCCCCGCTCAGGGAAGCGCCGCCCGGGACACGCACTAGACTCGAGCCCCGCCCCGTCCTGCCCGGGACAGCGGACGGTGCGAGGCGTCTACGCCCGGGGAGCGCGCTCGAGCGGGCCCTACGCCTGCGGCTGCCCGGTGTGCGCGTGCGACTTCCGGAACACCAGGAAGCGCAGCACGAGCAGCTGCCCGACGCTGAAGACCAGCACGTCGGCGACGAGCTTCGCGACGACCACCGGCACGTCCAGCCAGTCGGCGAGGATCCCCACCAGCGGGGCGTGGATGCTCATGGCGATGAGGGTGGAGATGATGAACTTCACCGCCTGCCCCGTGACCGGCGTCCCCTGCGCACGGAAGGCGAAGCTCCGGTTCAGGAAGAACGCGATGGTCGAGCCGATGGCCACGCCCACCGCCGCACCCACGGGCGTGGGCAGCTTGAGCACCTTCTTGCAGAGCAGCAGGACGCAGACGTCGACCAGCGTCGCGAGCGCGCCGACCTGGAGGCTGCGCGCCGCCCACGACCGGAGCACCCGCTCGACGATCGCCCGGAAGGACGACCGGCCGAAGCGGATCCATCCTCGGGCAACGCCTTCGGACTCGCGGTCCTCCGGGACGGTCACGGCTGGCCCCTCGGCGCGGACGCTACCGGTGGCCTCCACCGCCATGGCCACCGCCACCGCCGCCGTGCCCACCGCCGCCGCCACCGGAGTGGCCGCCGCCACCGCCGACGTGCATGCCGCCGCCGCCCCCCCGCGAACCCGACGGAGCGGAGAACCCGCGCGAGGGCGCCGAGAAGCCGCGGGACCCATACCCGAAGCCGCTCGCCGGCTGGCCCGCGAAGCTGCGCGACGACGCGGCGTAGCCCTGGGCCGCCGAGGGTCCGGAGAAGCCACGGGCCGGCGGGCTCCAGTAGCCCAGCGACCGCGGGCGCGGCGCCGCGGACCCGGACGGAGCGCTCGGGGGAGGACTCGCCGGCCGGGGCGCCGGGGCGCCACCGCTCGGCGGGCTGCCGCGCCACGGGCTCGGGCCGGCCGGAGCTCGGTAGCCGCCACCCGGCGCGGGAGGAGCTCCGCCAGGTGTGGACGGGCGCACCGGCGTCATTCCGGGGAACGGGGAGCCACCCCTCGGGGCCAGCGTCCCGGTCGCGCGCGTCGGAGGAAGAACCGCCTGCACGCGGCCTGGCGCCGGAGGCGTGAAGCCGGTCACGCGCGGCACCGGGCGGCCCGCGGCGTGCTCGACCTGCGGCAACGGGGGACCGGCGTACCAGCGCGCCCGGCCGTAGCTCACGGCCTGGTGCACCGGCACCGTCGCCGCGTAGGCCGAGTGGATGTGGTCCACGGGGAGCCGGTACGCCCACACGTCGTGGTAGACGAACACGTTGCTCGGAACGAAGCACCAGTAGGGCCGCCAGGGCTGGACGACGACCGCGTAGCCCACCGGGGGCAGCGGCGCCCAGCCGATGTACCCGCCTCCGAAGCGCCAGTCGACCCAGGCAGGCGCCCAGACGGTCCCCGGGTACCATACCCAGCCCCAGGAAGGCGTCAGGGCCCAGCGGCCGTAGTGGAACGGCGCCCAGCCCCAGGGGTAGTCGCTCTCCCAGGTCCATCCCCAGTCCGAGTAGACCCAGTGGCCGCCGGTCGCGTAAGGCTGGAAGTCCTCTCCGACGACGTCGGGGTCGGGACGCCAGGCGCGGCCGTCGTTGGGACCGCTGCCGGTGTCGACCCACTGACCATACGGGTTGAGCGTCTCGTCGAAGGCGGTGACGTCGACGTCGCCCTCCGGCTGGGGAATGGGCTCGTCCTGCGCGAGGACGCGGACGGGCAGGACGAGCGGGCCCCAGAACAGCGCCGCTGCGACCAGCGTCAGCAGTCCTGCGCGCCGCCTCGCCATCGCCGGAACATCCTTCCCTGGCCGACCTGCCCCGGCAAGGAGCCGGTCGACCACCCGCTCGACGCAGAACCCCCTGAACCTATTCACTCTCGGGGGAGGGCTACTCCTCCTCGATGAAGCTGTGCTGGCGGACCTCGGTCTTCCCGGACTCGATCTCCACCGTCCAGGGCTTGGCCTTCTTGCCATTCACCAACCGGACCGTGTGGGAGCCCGGAGCCAGGGGAAACCGCCTCACCCCCTCGACGTCCCCGGCGAACTTGCCGTCCACGAACAGCCTTCCCCAGGGCTGGGCCTTCACCTGCAAAAACCCGGGAGAAGCCGGGGGGATGGCCGCTTCCTGGGGCCTGGGAGGCGCCGGGGGGGCCGCGGGCTTGCCGTCCGGGCCGGGAGGCACCGGAAGGACCGGGGCCGCCGGAGGCGCGACCGCCGTCGAGGTGGGCGTCGGGACCACCTCGGGGGAGGGGCCGCTCCGGCCGGCCACGAAGGCGACCCCGGCGACGACGACCACGACCAGCGCCCCGAGGACGAGGACCATCAGCCGGCGGCGCCGGGCGCCGATCTGCGCGGAGAGCAGGCGCATCTCCTCGGCAGGGGCGTGGGTGATGACGCTCTGGCGCCCGGGAGCGGTCGCGGCGGAGGTGCGGCGCCCCGCCGGGGTCCGGGTCGGGGCGAAGGCCTCGTCCTCCGGGACGGGAGCGATGGAGCCGGAGGGCAGGGTCTGCTGCAGCAGGCGCCCGGGGCCCTCGGAGCGCGTCTGGCGCATGCCCGCGCTCCGGGCGGTGCCCTGGGGGCGGGAGGCGGTGGGCCCCACCTCGGAGACGAGCTGGAGCGGGATGGCCGGCTCGGTGTCCTCCTCGGCCGCCGCGTCGTCCGGGAAGAGCGAGCGCACGAAGCTGCCCACGTCGGTGTCCTCCGGGGCGTGGGTGGCTCCGATGACGTAGGTGAGCAGCCGCCGCTCGAGCTCGCTCGCGGTCTGGTAGCGCCGGGCCGGGTCGCGCTGCAGCGCGGTCATCACCACCTCGGACAGCGCGGGCTGCACTGCCGGGTTGAGGGCCGAGGGCGGCGAGATCTCCCGCTCCTGCACCGCGCGAAGGACGGCGACGTCGCTGTCCCCGTCGAACAGGCGGGACCCGGTGAGCAGCTCCCACAGCGTGATGCCGAGAGCGAAGAGATCGGTCCGGGCGTCGACCGGGTCACCCCGCGCCTGCTCCGGGGCCATGTACGCGAACTTTCCCTTGAGCATCCCGACGGTGCTCGCGCGGTTGCTCGCCTTCGCGATGCCGAAGTCGGTGAGCTTGACCCCCCCCTCGTAGGAGATGAGGACGTTGTGCGGGGTGACGTCGCGGTGCACCAGCCCCAGCGGCTGCCCGTGATCCATGAGCCGGTGGGCGTAGGCGAGGCCGCGCGCGACCTCGAGCGCGATCTGGGCGGCCAGCACGGGAGGAAAGGGGCGCCCCATGAGGCGGGCGCGGCGGTGCACCTCGGCGAGCGATTTGCCCCGCACGTACTCCATCGCCAGGTAGTAGCTGTCCTCGTGCTGGTCGAAGTCGAAGATGTGGACGACGTTGGCGTGGTTCAGCTTCGAGGCGACGCGGGCCTCGGCGATGAACATCTGGACGAAGCTCGGGTCGTCCGCCAGCGCCGAGCGAATGCGCTTGATGACCACCTGTTTCTCGAAGCCCTCCGGCCCGTGGGACTGGGCGAGGAAGATCTCCGCCATCCCGCCCTCGGCGAGCTTGCGGCGGATGACGTACCGCCCGACGGGAGTTCCAGGGGCGAGGGACAAGGGAGCGCTGCCCGAGGACACTAACACGCGGGCCCCTCGGCCGGTTTCGGACGCCGCGGCGCGCCGTCGCCTTCACTCCCGGGCGCGGCGCGAGCCGTCGGGCGGAGCCGGCGTCCGGTGCTTCCTCCGGGTGAGCATCTGGACCGTCGTCGTGTACAGCTGGTCCTCGGTGTAGATGCGGCGCGAGCGTCCCCGGGCGTGGGTGGCCGGAGGCCGCTCGAGCCAGGCGAGGATGCGCACCGGTCCGTGATGGGCGAAGGGGGCGAGCACCTCGGGCGGACAGTGCCGGAGGTACCGGCGCACGACCGGCCGGAAGCTGCGGGAGAACCTTCCCCCCAGACGCGCGTGCCGCCGCGACGGGTCGAGCGTCCCGTCGAACGCCTGGCTCACGTGGAACAGCTCGTGGAGCAGGGTCTCGATGCGCTGCGAGGGCCGCGCGTCTCGAAAGAAGAGCGGCCGGAGCGTCACGCAGTAGAGCATCCGCCGGCCTTCCACCCGCACCACCGGCTTACTCGTCCCGGAGTGGTCCTTGCTCTTGCCCCGCGCGAAGGACAGCGGCTTCACCGAGCCGCGCGAGGCCCGGCGCGCCTCGCCAGCCACCACCAGCACCCTCGCCGGGACGAGATGGGCGAACTCGGGCGAGCGCTCCGCGAGATCGCGCATCAGGGCGCGGATGGCGCGGTTGAGATTGGGGGGCCTCGACGAGGGGGGCACGCCGCAGCCGCGATGCTACAAGAAGTCCGGTGACGGTGTTCCTCCTCGGCCAGGACCCTGAAGCGTTTCCTCCCCCGGAGCGGGCGGATCGGTCGGGCCTCCTCGCAGTGGGGGGCGACCTCACACCGGAGCGCCTGCTCGCCGGCTACCGCCGGGGCATCTTCCCCTGGTACTCGGAGGGCCAGCCCATCCTCTGGCACTCCCCCGACCCGCGCTTCCTCCTCCTGCCGGGGAGCCTCCACGTGTCACGAAGCCTGGAGAAGGTGCTGCGGAGGAGGACTTTCGAGATCCGGGCCGACACCGCCTTCGCGGAGGTGCTGCGCGCCTGTGCCGAGGCGCCCCGGCCGGGTCAGGACGGAACGTGGATCACCCACGACATGGAGCAGGCCTACCTCACCCTGCACCGGCTCGGGCACGCCCACTCGGTCGAGGCGTGGAGGGACGGGAAGCTGGAGGGTGGCCTCTACGGCGTGGCGCTGGGCCGGGCGTTCTTCGGCGAGAGCATGTTCAGCCGTGTCCCGGACGCCTCGAAGGCGGCGTTCGCGACCGCAGCCCGGGCGCTCTTCGACGCCGGATGTCTGCTCATCGACTGCCAGGTGGAGACCGACCACCTGGCGCGGTTCGGCGCGGTGGACGTTCCCCGGCGGCGATTTCTCGGCCTGCTCGGACCGGCGGTCCACGGCCGGCCGGAGCTCCACCCGGTGTTCGCATCGCTGGGCGGTCCGCGCTAGGGAAGCAGCGGCAAGACGTGAGCGCCTCGACCGAAACGCCCCTCCGGGCCCCTCGCTCCGCGCATCCGGCGACGCGCTGGGTGGTGATGGGCGTGCTCGCGCTCGCGGCGGTGCTGGCCTTCGCGGTCCGCGGACTCCTCGCGGCGCGGGTGGTGCAGTCGCGGGCGACGGCGATGATCCGCGCGGGGAACTTCGCCCAGGCGCTCGAGGAGGCCGACCTCCGCCTCTCGCGCGACGCCGACGATCCGCACCTCCGGGAGGTGGCGGTGCTCGCCGCGCGCTCCCACGTGGAGCTGTTGCTGGAAAGGGGCACCCCGGTGGCAGACGTTGCGGCGTGGCTGGAGGACCAGCTCGCACGCCGCGCGTACCTCCGGCCCGCACTCGCCGGCCGCCTGGCAGAGCTGCAGGCGGAGGCCCGGCGGACGCCCACCACACGGCCAGAAAAAAACTAGGCGGATCCGACGTCTGGGGGGAATGATGCGAGCAGCCTCGATGTTTCCGAGGCTGGGCAGCTGGATCTTCCCCCCGGTTCAGCGCCCGCCGGTCTGAGCCGTCGGCCTTCGGGCCGCGGCTCGCCGGTTTTTTTTTGCGCTACCAGCCCGGGACCTCGCTGTCGCGCACGTGGCCGAGCGCCCGGCGCACGCCCTCCTCCAGCTTGTCGAGATCGAGCACGACCTTGCCGTCGTGCACCGCGCGGATGGCGGGGACGGGGATGGAGATGTCCCCCGAGTTCTCGATGTACACGATCAGGGCCGGGTGGGAGCCGCTCCGGAGCTCGCGGACGGCACCGACCGGATCGGTGCCCTCGGCGGTGAAGACCTGGTCCCCGAGCCGGATGGCGGCGTAGTCGGGCGTGGGCATGGTGGGGGAAGGTACCACCTCGCGACGGGGGAAGATCCTTTCCCCGGGGGGCACCGTTCAAGCCGGTCGATGCGCCTCCTCGACCGCCTGCTCCCCCACGATCAGCGGCTTCTGCAGATCGCCTTCCTCACGAGCTTCCTCGTCCTCGGGGTGGGGTTCCTCGGGCTCCAGGTGGACCCGTGGATGCCGCCGGTCCTGCTCGCCTCGACCTGCGCCGTCCAGTGGATCTGCGAGCGCGTTCTGGGCCTGCCCTCGAGCGGATTCCGCTCGCCGCTCATCACCGGCCTCGGCCTGTCGCTGCTGCTGCGCACCGACGCGTGGTGGGTTCCCCCGCTGGCCGGGGCCATCGCCATCGGCGCGAAGTACCTCATCCGTGTCCGGGGGAAGCACGTGTTCAACCCGGGGATGCTCGGGCTGACCAGCTGCATCCTGCTCACCGGCCACGCCTGGTGCTCGCCGAGCCAGTGGGGCGAGGGGATGGCACTCCTCGCGTGGTTCGCGGTGCTCGGACTGGGGGTGGTCTCCCGGAGCTTCCGGACCGACGTCAGCCTCGCCTTCCTCGGCAGCTGGGTTCTCCTGAAGCTGGGGCGGGTCCTGTGGCTCGGCCAGCGTCCGGCGGTGCTCGGCCACCAGCTCCTCGTGGGGAGCCTGATCCTCTTCACCTTCTTCATGATCTCCGACCCCAAGACGACGCCTGACCGGCGGTCGGCGCGGATCGGCTTCGGGGTGGCGGTGGCGGTGCTGGCCTTCGTGCTCCAGCACCAGGCGTGGGTGATGAACGCGCCGGTGTGGGCGCTGCTCATCCTCTCGCCGGTGGTCCCGCTCCTCGACCGTCTCTTCCCTTCCTCTCGCTTCACCTGGCCCTCCGGCCAGCCCTCACCCCAAGGAGTCGTCGCCGTGCCCGTTCCCGTCCGTCGTGCAGTTCCGCTGCTGATCCTTCCCCTCCTGATGCTCCTGCACCCGTCGCCGGCGGCGGCGTTCTGCGGATTCTACGTGGGGAAGGCCGACACCCAGCTGTTCAACGACTCGTCGCAGGTGGCGCTGGTCCGCGACGGGGACCGCACCGTGCTCACGATGAGCAACGACTACCGCGGGCCGCTCACCGAGTTCGCGCTGGTGGTGCCGGTGCCCACGGTGCTGGAGCGCGAGCAGATCCACGTCGGCGACCGCAGGCTCCTCGAGCACCTCGACGCCTACTCGGCGCCGCGGCTGGTGGAGTACTTCGATCCCGATCCGTGCATGCGCGCCTACCCGATGGCCGCCAAGGCCGCGATGGGCGCGCCGTCCGCCGACATGGCGCGCTCGAGCGCGGAGAAGAAGCGCGACGAGGCCCTGGGGGTGAGCGTCGAGGCGAAGTACACCGTGGGCGAGTACGACATCCTCATCCTCGGGGCCAAGCAGTCCGAGGGGCTGGAGACCTGGCTCCGCGAGAATGGCTACCGCGTGCCGCCGAAAGCCTCCGCCGCGCTGCAGCCCTACATCCGCCAGGACATGAAGTTCTTCGTGGCCAAGGTGAACCTCGAGGCCCAGAAGGCGAGCGGCGTGCAGTACCTCCGGCCGCTGCAGATCGCTTACGAGTCGAGGAAGTTCATGCTCCCCATCCGCCTGGGGATGGCCAACGCCGCCGGGCCGCAGGACATGGTCGTCTATGCGCTCACGCGGCGGGGCCGGGTGGAGTCGACCAACTACCGGACGGCGCGCATTCCCTCGGACGTGAACGTGCCGCTGTTCGTGAAGAGCGACTTCGGCAAGTTCTACCAGGACGCGTTCGCCCGCTCGGTGGAGAAGGAGGATCGCCGGGCGGTCTTCACCGAGTACGTCTGGGACATGGGATGGTGCGACCCGTGCGCGGCGCAGCCGCTGAGCCGCGAGGAGCTCCGGGCGCTGGGAGTGTTCTGGCTGGACGACGGCCAGAGCGGGTCGATGGCGCCTGCGTTCCGGCGGGGCCCGGTGGGCGGGCCGGTGAACGTGTTCCTGACGCGGCTGCACGTCCGCTACGACGGCTCGCACTTCCCGGAGGACCTGGTGTTCCAGGAGACGGGCGACCGGAGCAACTTCCAGGGGCGCTACATCCTGCAGCACCCCTACCAGGGGACGTCGGAGTGCAGCGCGATGGACGACTACCGCGAGCGGCTGCGCGAGCGGCGCACGAAGGAGGCCGAGACCCTGGCCTCGCTGACCGGCTGGTCGATGGACGACATCCGGCGGAAGATGGGCCCCGACGGGGCGGACGTGAAGAATCCTCGGCCCTGGTTCCGGCGGCTCTGGAACGACTAGCTCAGAGTGTGGCGGGCTCAGACTTCAGGCGACTGCGCCGTGCCGCTCGACCAGGCTGTACAGATAGTCCGGCACCGCGGGGCGGCAGACGTGCTCGACGACCTTCTCGTCGCTGAGGCCGTCCTCCTGGGCATCGTGGAGGAGGAGCAGCTGCACCTCGAGGCCACTCCGGGCGCGGAGGGCGTCCATCACCCGGGCGCGAGGCCGGCGCTCGAAGTCCAGCACGACGAGCAGCCGGGTCCCCGCCGGGAGGAGGCCGAGGATGGCGAGCGCCTCGGTCGCCGACGACGCGAGATGGAACGGGACGTCGTCCCAGTCGAGCCGCTCGGCGAGCTCCTGGCGCGTCCGGACATCCTCTGACGCCACCAGCACGACGTCCTGCTTCACCGGCTCACCCCCATTGGTCGCAACCCCAGAAGGCGGCCCGTCTCGTACCATGTGACGCTCCCGCATCTCCACACCCAACCTCGATCGCGCACGCGCCACACGACACGGCATCCCCGAGATCCGCACGAGGCGGTCGCGGCAGACCCTCGGGTCGAGTCCGCCGCCAGCGGAAGCGGGCGTCGGACCCCCGGCCGCGGTCCAGATCAGGGCGTTTCGATGGCTTCTCCGGAACCATGGTCCTCCCGAGACCCTTGAGACGACGGAGCCCGGTCCGTCACCACCCACTCCAACGCGCGACCTAGGATCCACCGATTCACAGAACCCCGCTGAGGAGCACCCGGTGCAGGCAGCTGACCTCGTGCTCGCCGAGGGCCCACAGGGCGAGGGTGGTCATCCGGAAGGTCGGCGAGGGCACCAGGGCGCGCGCCCCGGCGGCAACCTCGAGCTCCGCCTCGGGCGGAACCCGGCCGATCACGGCGTGGGGCGTCGCCTGGTAGACGTCCGGCGCGAGCTTCAGCCCGTACTCGACCAGGCGGTCCTGGAGGATGAGCAGCGAGGTCGCCATCTCGTCGTCGGGGGCGAGGTAGACGTAGCGCGTCTGGGGGAAACGCCGGAGGCCGACGAAACGGCCGATGATCGGCCCGGTCTCCTCACCCACGGCATCGAGCACGCGGCGGACCTCGGCGAGCTCCTGGGGTGGGAGGGGGCCCACTGAGCCGATGCCCACCGGGACCTTCTGGCTGGTCCGGCTGACGATGCGGCGAACGGCGAGCACCTCGCTGCGAACGGGCTCGGGCACCTCGATGACCACCCACAGCTCCGGGGTGCGGGCGACCCGCAGCGGAGCGGCACGGGCATCCGGTCCGGGGCGGTGATCCTCTCCCATCAGCCGCTCCGCGCCGGGCGAGGCGTGGGCGGTGGACGGCCATCCGGAGCGAGCCGGCGGCCGGCGCGGACCTCATGGGGGGGAACCGTGACGCCTCTCCTGCCCGAGCGAGGTACCACGCGGGTATGACGCCACGGAGCGGCTCGCGGCTTGTATCTCAGTCCGCGCGCTTCCGGAGCAGGTCCCACGACTCGCGCCGCTCGATGAAGCCGGTGATGCGGCCGGTGGCGTCGCGCTGGAAGAACCGGCGGATGCGTGGCTCCCCGGGGACGAAGAAGACGTCGGGCGACTCGGGAGACCCCGGGGAGACGCCCGAGGCCAGGTCAGGCGCTCGACGCGCGGCGAGCGCTCGCCCGCTCGAAGCGGGGAACGGCGCGGCTCACGCCAAGGCTTGCTTCTGGACCGGCGGCTCCACCGCGGCGACGACCTGCTCGGTGGGCACGCGGACCTCGAACGTCGTTCCCTGCCCCACGGTGCTCTGGACGGAGATCTTCCCGCCCAGCTTCTGGACCACCGCCTGGCACACCGAGAGGCCGATGCCGGTGCCGATGCCCACCGGCTTGGTGGTGAAGAACGGCTCGAAGATGCGGCCCTGCGCCTCCTCGGGGATGCCGCAGCCGGTGTCGGAGACGCTGAGCACCGACTCCTTGCCGTCGGTCCCGGTGAGGACGCGGATCTCGTTCTCGCGGGGATCCTTGTCCCCGAGCGCCTGCATGGCGTTGACCAGGAGGTTCATCACCACCTGGTGGAGCTTTCCGCGCGGCGCGCTGGCCACCGGGGCCGGGCGGAGGTCCTTCACCACGCGGGCGCGGCTGGCCAGCTCGCGCTCGGTGAGGAGCAAGGTCGACGCGGCGATGTCCGCCAGGTCCACCGCCTCGAGCACCTGGTTCTCGTCGGCGCGGCTGAAGGTCTTGAGCTCCTGGACGATGGTCCGGACGCGCTGGCCGCCCTCGCTGGTCTCGCCCAGGAGCGCGTCGATGTCGTCCAGGGTCTGCTGGAAGCCGATCCGCTCCTCGAGCACCCGGCCCGAGTCCGGCGAGACGCGGTAGGCGGCGATGATCTGCTTCACGTCGTCCACGTAGCTCTTCAGCGAGGTGAGGTTGCTGAGGATGAAGGCCAGCGGGTTGTTGATCTCGTGGGCGACCCCGGCGGCGATCTGGCCGATGGCAGCCAGCTTCTCGCTCTGGGCGAGCTGGGTAGCCATGCGGCGGTCGCGCTCGGCGTCGGCGAGGCGGATGAGATTCCGGACCCGGGCCACCAGCGCGCGCCGCTGGATGGGCTTGTGGAGATACTCGTCGGCTCCGGCCTCGAGGCCCTGGAGCTCGCTGTCGGCGTCGTTGAACTCGGCGGTGAGGAAGACCACCGGCATGCGGGCGCAGGCCGGGTTCTCGCGGATGCGCCGGCAGACCTCGAAGCCATCCATGTGGGGCATCCGGATGTCGAGCAGGATGAGGTCCACCCCGCCCTTCTCCACCAGCTCCAGGGCCTCGGCGCCGCTGAAGGCCCCGAGGACGCGGAACCCCTCCGCCTTCAAGTAGGCCTGAACGAGGCGAACGTTGGCGGGCTCGTCGTCCACCACCAGGACCTGAGGCGGCTGCTGGTCCCGGTGTGGGCCCTCGTCGTAACGCCCCTTCAGCATTGAGGAGAGGATCGCGTCCGGGCCCGCTGGCTGCAAGGGGTGGCTGCGGGGCTCAGGCGGCGGTGGGGAGCGCCGACGTCGCCAGGACGCCCACCTCGGCTGACCTGGGTCCGGCAGGGCAGAAATCCGACAGATCGGGCGGCAGGGGAGCCTCGAAATCGAGCCGCCGAGAGGTAGCCGGATGTGGGAAAGCGAGCCGCGCGGCGTGCAGGGCGTGGCGCGGCAGCCGGAGACGGGCCCAGGCCTCGGGCTCGAGGCACCGCTTGCTGAAGCGATCGAAGTAGCCCGGGTCGGGGCCGTAGATCTTGTCCCCCACGAGCGGGAAGCCGGCCTCGCGGGCGTGGACGCGGATCTGGTGCTGGCGGCCGGTCTCGGGGAAGCAGCGGAGGAGCGCGAACGGCGCGGCGTCGCGGACGAAGCGGCGCTCGACGGCGAAGCGGGTCCGGGCAGGCTTGCCGGCGCGGTGGTCGATCCGGACGGCGATCCGGACCTCGGCGGTGCCCTCGGCGATGGGCGCGTCGACGACGAAGGCGTCCGGGGGGTGGCCCTCGACGATGGCCAGGTACTCCTTGTGGACGTCGCCGGACTGGAAGGCCCGCATCAGCGCCCGGGAGGCCTCGGCGCCGCGGCCGCAGACGAGGAGCCCGGAGGTCTCGCGGTCGAGCCGGTGGGCAGGGTCGGCGCGCAGGCCGGGCCCGTGCCGGCGCTCGAGCAGCTTCACCAGGGTGTTGTGGTGGTAGCGCGCGGTGGGGTGGATGGGCAGCCCGGCGGGCTTGTCGAGGACCAGGAGGTGCACGTCCCGGTACACCTCGACCACGTTCGCGGGCACGTCGGGCTCGGCCTGGACGCGGCGGCGAAGCCTGAAGGTGAGCCCGGGGTGGACGCGGGTGCTCGGCTTGAGAGGGCGGTCGGCGACCAGGCTGCGCTCGAGAATGCGCTGCACCCGGGTGCGGGACAGCCGGCGGATCTTCTCGCAGAGGTACCGGTCCAGGCGCCAGCCGTCGTAGTTCGGCTCGACGGTGAAGGTGACGTCGACGAAGCCGGCGTCCGGAGGAACGAGGGACATCGCCCTCCTTCCTACCGGGAAGCGGCGGCCGGATTCAACGCGCCGGCCCGCCCGTCGCAGGGGACCCGGCGGCGGGTCCGAGGTAGCGGGAGAAGAATCCCACCGTCTCCACCGTCGCGCGGATCCGGTTCGGGAGCTTGCGGAAGCCGTGCCCCTCGTCGGGGAAGAGGACGTACTCGACCGGCACGCCGTTCTTCTTCAGGGTGGCCACCACCTGCTCGGCCTCGACCACCGGGACGTTCGTGTCGTTGGCGCCGTGGAGGACGAGGGTCGGTGTCCGCACCTTGTCCAGCTTGTGGATGGGCGAGAGCTGCTTCAGGAGGTCGGGCTGCGTCTTCGGATCCCCGTACTCGATGGTGGAGATGGCCGCCATCCAGGGCTCGGTGTCCCGGAAGAAGGTCTCGAAGTTCACGATGCCGAAGAGGTCGACCCCGGCGGCGAACAGGCCGGGGAACTCGGTGAGCCCGGCCATGACCATGTAGCCGCCGTACGAGCCACCCATCACCCCCAGCCGCTTCGGATCGCCCACCCCGTTCTTCACCACCCAGTCCGCGCAGTCCTTCAGGTCCTTCACCGCCTCCACCCGCAGGGGCCCGTTGTCGAGGTTGACGAAGCGCTTGCCGAAGCCGGCGGAGCCCCGGATGTTGGGGGCGAACACGGAGATGCCCTGCGCCAGCAGCACCTGGTAGTCGGGGCGGAAGCCCGGCACCTCCTGCCCCTCGGGCCCTCCGTGGAAGGAGAGCACCACCGGGCCGGGACCGGTCTGCCCCGGTGCCCGGTAGAGCCAGCCGGAGAGCGGGAGCCCGTCGTGGGCCTTGAAGCGCACGAGCTCCGGGCGAACCAGACGGTCCAGCGCCACTCCTGGGTGGGCGCTTCGGGTGAGCTGCCGGAGCCGGGCGGTCTTGCCGTCGAGCAGCCACACGTCGGTGGGCCGGTTCGCCCCGGCGGCGCTCAGGGCCCAGACCCGGCCGTCGCGGGAACGGGACAGCGAGCCGACCACGTCGAAGGGTGCGCCGGTCACCGGACGGCTGCGACCGGTCGTGAGATCGAGCAGCCCCAGCTCGGAACGTCCGGCGACGTTCCAGACCAGGAGCGCGTGCTTGCCGGTCTCGTCGATCTCGAAGCCATCCAGCCCGGCGTCGGCACGCTCGACGACGACCTCGATGGGCCCGGGGCGACCGTCCGCGCCGAGACGGATCCGTGCGAACGCGGGCAGGTCGCGATCCCGGTCGCTGGACAGCCACACCGTCTGCCCGTCGGGCGACAGCCGCCCCTCGAAATTCCCGGGTCCCTCGTGCGGCGTGAGGAGCGTCTCGGTGCGCGAGGCCGGCTCGTAGAGCAGGAGGTCGTTGCTGCCCCGGGAGATCAGCCGGTTGACCAGGATCCGCCGCCCGTCGCGCGCCACGTCGTCGGCGCCGTTCATCCCCTTGCCCACGTAGGCGGGCGTTCCCAGCGCGTCCAACCCGGGGCCGAGGAGGTAGAGGTCGGTCGACGACGGGTCGCGCTGGTTGCTGGCGACGACCAGGGCACGGCCGGCGTGGTCCCACCCAACGAGGCGGTTGGTCTCCTTTCCCCCGGCGGTCAGGCGCCGGGCCTCGGAGCCGTCGGGGCGCATCCGCCAGACTTGCTGGTTCATGCCGCCGCCCGGGGCGACCTGCACCGCCAGCCAGTCACCCGCCGGGGACCACTCGACGGAAGTGACCGGATCGTCGAAGCCCGTCACCAGCTCCGGCCAGCCGCCTTCCGCGGAGACGGTCCAGACCTGGTTGGACCCGGTGACGTTGGAGAGGAACGCGACCCGCCGCTCGTCGGGGGACAGGCTCGGGGCGGAGGAGGTCCTGATCCCGACGAGCGCCCGGACGTCGTCGGCGAGAGGACGGGGCTGCGCCGCGGTCAGCTTCGCGGCGAGGAGCACCAGCGGGAACGGCGTCATGGCGGCCACCTCGGTCGAGGAGGCGGCAGCCTAGGACGGCGTCCGGGAGCCCGGGCTACCGATGCAGCCAGTTCCGCAGGGTGGCCAGCAGCTGGTCGGTGTTGACCGGCTTGGCCAGGTAGTCCGAGGCGCCGGCGTCGAGACACTTCTCCCGGTCGCCCTTCATCGCCTTGGCGGTGAGCGCCACGATGGGCAGGCGGCGGAAGGACTGGTCGCGGCGGATGACCTGGATGGTCTGGAAGCCGTCCATCTCGGGCATCATGATGTCCATCAGCACCACCGCGACGTCGGAGGTGTTCTCCAGCAGCGAGATGGCCTCGCGTCCGGTCTGGGCGGTGAGGACGTCCATCCCGTGGCGTTCCAGCACGCTGCCCAGGGCGAAGATGTTCCGCACGTCATCGTCCACCACCAGGACCTTCCGGCCACGGAGGTCCTCGTCGGATCGGTGCAGCTTCTCCAGCATCCGCTGCTTGTGGGGCGGCAGATCGGAGACCACCCGGTGGAGGAAGATGGCGGTCTCGTCGAGCAGCCGCTCGGGCGACTCCACCCCCTTGAGCACCACGGTGCGAGCCAGTTCCTGGAGCTGCCGGTCCTCGTCCGGGGTCAGCTCGCGGCCGGTGAAGACGACGACCGGGAGGTCGGGCAGCGTCCCGCGGTCGCGAATGCGCGTGAGCACCTCGAATCCCGAGATGTCGGGCAGGCGCAGGTCGAGCACCATGCAGTCCACCCGCTCCTGCTCGAGGATCTCCAGCGCCCGCGCCCCGGTCCCGGCGCTGACGATGTCGATGTCGTCGTGCTCCAGGAGCTCCTGGATGCTGGTGCGCTCCAGGTCGTTGTCCTCGACGATGAGGAGCTTCCTCCGCCGCGGGGTGGTGTACTCGCGCAGCTTCTCGATCGCCGACGACAGGCCATCGGTGGTGGCCGGCTTGGTGACGAAGGCGAAGGCACCGCGGGCCAGGCCGTGCTGCCGGTTCTCGTCCAGGGTGACCATCTGCACCGGGATGTGACGGAGGGTCACGTCCTGCTTCATGTGGCTGAGCACCGTCCACCCGAGCATGTCGGGGAGGAAGACGTCGAGCGACACGGCGCTGGGGCGGAACTCCCTGGCCAGCTCCAGCGCCTCGGTGCCGCGGGAGGCGACCAGCACCTTGAAGCCCTGGTCACGGGCCAGATCGGCCAGGACGCGAGCGTAGTGCGGGTCGTCCTCCACCACCAGGAGGCTGAGATCTCCCGGCTGGAGGTCGGCCCGGTCGTCCGGCACCGGCTCGGGGGCCGAGGACTCGACCACCCGCACCGGCGAGGTGGCGCGCTCCACCAGCGCCGAGCGAACCGGCTCGCGCATGATGGTCGACGGCCCCACGTAGCGAACCGGGAGGTAGAGGGTGAAGGTGCTCCCCATCCCCGGGGTGCTGCGGAGCTGGATCTCCCCACCGAGCAGGTTGGACAGCTCGCGGCTGATGGCCAGACCCAGGCCGGTGCCGCCGTACTTCCGGGAAGTGCCGGCGTCCGCCTGCTGGAAAGCCTCGAAGATGATCTTCTGCTTCTCCGGTGCGATGCCGATGCCGGTGTCCGAGACCTCGAAGCCGACGACCACCGGCGACTGATCGAGCACCGGGTGCTCGCTGGACCAGCCGCCCTTGGCCGCGGAGACCTTGAGGTGCACCCCGCCATGCTCGGTGAACTTGAAGGCGTTGGAGAGGAGGTTCTTGAGGACCTGCTGGAGCCGCTTCTGGTCGGTGAAGAGGCTGCGGCCCAGCTCGGGGTCCAGCGAGACCTCGAAGGACAGGCCGCGGGTCTCGGCGTCGTGGCGGAAGGGCCGGGCCACGGTGTCGAGGAGGTTGCTGAAGTAGACGTCCGCCGGCTCGACGGTCACCGTGCCGGATTCGATCTTCGACAGGTCGAGGATGTCCGAGATGAGGTTGAGGAGGTCGGTGCCCGCGCTGTGGATGGTGCGGGCGAAGTCCACCTGCTTGGCGGTGAGGTTCTCCTCCGGGTTCTCCGCCAGCTGCTGGCCGAGGATGAGGATGGAGTTCAGCGGCGTCCGAAGCTCGTGGGACATGTTGGCCAGGAACTCGGACTTGTACTTGGAGGTGAGCGCCAGCTCCTCCGCCTTGTCCTCGAGCGCGCGCCGGGCCTGCTCGATCTGCTGGTTCTTCCGCTCCACCTCGGCGTTCTGGTCCGCCAGCTGCTGCGCCTTCTGCGCCAGCTGCTCGTTGGTCTGCTGCAGCTCCTTCTGCTGGGCCTGCAGCTCGGCGGCCAGCTTCTGCGACTGCTCGAGCAGCGACTCGGTCTTCATCGTCGCCTCGATGCTGTTGAGCACGATGCCGATCGAGGCGGTGAGCTGGTCGAGGAAGGCCAGGTGCGAGGCGGTGTAGGGGCTCAGCGAGGCGAGCTCGATGACCGCCTTCACCTCGCCCTCGAAGAGCACCGGGAGGACGATGACGTTCCGGGGCAGCGCGATGAAGAGGCCCGAGCCCACCCGGGTGGTGTCCGGGGGCAGGTCGGTGATCAGCATCCGGCGCTTCTCCACTGCGCACTGCCCGATGAGCCCCTCGCCGAAGTGGAAGGTACCGGGGTGTCCGGCCTGTCCGTCGTCGGCGTAGGAGGCAAGGAGCCGGAGCGAGGGGCTCTCGCCGGCGTCCACGTCGGTCGTCCGGTAGATGACCCCCTGGTGGGCGGTGATCAGCGGGGCCAGCTCGGAGAGGAGCAGCTGGCCCACCCGGGTCAGGTCGCGCTGGCCCTGGAGCATGCCGGTGAACCGGGCGAGGTTGGACTTGAGCCAGTCCTGCTCGGTGTTCCGCTCGGTGGTGAGCCGGAGGTTCACGATCATCGTGTTGATGTTGTCCTTCAGCTCGGCCACCTCTCCGCGGGCGTCGACCTGGATCGACCGGGTGAGGTCGCCCTTGGTCACCGCGGTGGCCACCTCGGCGATGGCGCGCACCTGGGTGGTGAGGTTGGCGGCGAGAAGGTTCACGTTGCCGGTGAGATGCTTCCAGGTGCCGGCCGCGCCGGGCACGTTGGCCTGACCGCCCAGGCGTCCCTCGACGCCGACCTCGCGGGCCACCGTGGTCACCTGCTCGGCGAAGGTGGCCAGGGTGCTGGTCATGTTGTTGATGGTGTCGGCCAGCGCGGCGACCTCGCCCTTCGACTTGACGGTGAGGTTCTGCTTCAGGTCTCCGTTGGCCACGGCGGTGACCACCTTGGCGATGCCGCGCACCTGCTCGGTGAGGTTGGCGGCCATGACGTTCACCGTGTCGGTGAGGTCCTTCCACGTTCCGGCGACGCCCGGCACCTGCGCCTGGCCACCCAGCTTGCCGTCGGTGCCCACCTCGCGGGCGACGCGGGTCACCTCCGCGGCAAAGGCGTTCAGCTGGTCGACCATGGTGTTGATGGTCTCCTTCAGCTGGAGGATCTCGCCCTTCACGTCGACGGTGATCTTCTTGGAGAGGTCGCCCCGGGCGACTGCGGTCGTCACTTCGGCGATGTTCCGCACCTGGGTGGTGAGGTTTCCGGCGAGGAGGTTCACGTTGTCGGTGAGGTCCTTCCAGGTGCCGGCGGCGCCGGGCACGTTGGCCTGACCGCCCAGGCGTCCCTCGGTGCCCACCTCGCGGGCCACCCGGGTCACCTCGCCGGCCAGGGAGCGGAGCTGCTCCACCATGGTGTTCAAGGTCTCCTTGAGCACCAGGAGCTCGCCGCGCACGTCGACGGTGATCTTCTTGGACAGGTCCCCGCTGGCGATGGCAGTGGCCACCTCGGCGATGTTCCGCACCTGGGCGGTGAGGTTCTTCGCCATGAGGTTCACGTTGTCGGTGAGGTCCTTCCAGGTGCCGGCCACGCCCGGGACCTCCGCCTGCCCGCCGAGCTTTCCTTCCGTGCCCACGTCACGGGCGACGCGCGTCACCTCGGAGGCGAAGGCATTGAGCTGGTCCACCATGGTGTTGATGGTGTTCTTCAGCTCGAGGATCTCGCCCTTCACGTCGACGGTGATCTTCCGTGACAGGTCGCCGCGAGCGACGGCGGTGGTCACCTCGGCGATGTTCCGCACCTGGGCGGTGAGGTTGCCCGCCATGAAGTTCACGCTGTCGGTGAGCGCCTTCCAGGTTCCGGCCACGCCCGGGACCTGTGCCTGACCGCCGAGGCGTCCCTCGGTGCCCACCTCGCGGGCCACCCGGGTCACCTCGCCGGCGAACGCGTTCAGCTGGTCGACCATGGTGTTGATGGTCTCCTTCAGCTGGAGGATCTCGCCCCGGACGTCGACGGTGATCTTCCGGGAGAGGTCACCGCCGGCGATGGCGGTGGCCACCTCGGCGATGTTCCGCACCTGCCCGGTGAGGTTGGCGGCCATCGAGTTCACCGAGTCGGTGAGGTCCTTCCAGGTGCCACCCACGCCCGGGACCTCGGCCTGGCCGCCCAGCTTGCCGTCGGTGCCCACCTCGCGGGCCACCCGGGTCACCTCGGCGGCGAAGGCGTTCAGCTGATCCACCATGATGTTCATGGTGTTCTTCAGCTCGAGGATCTCGCCCTTCACGTCGACGGTGATCTTCTTGGAGAGGTCTCCACGGGCCACCGCGGTGGCCACCTCGGCGATGTTCCGCACCTGCCCGGTGAGGTTCGAGGCCATCGAGTTCACCGAGTCGGTGAGGTCCTTCCACGTGCCGGCAACGCCGCGCACCACCGCCTGACCGCCGAGCTTTCCCTCGGTGCCGACCTCGCGGGCCACCCGGGTCACCTCCCCGGCGAAGGCGTTGAGCTGGTCCACCATGGTGTTGATGGTCTGCTTCAGCTGGAGGATCTCGCCCGAGACGTCGACGGTGATCTTCTTGGAGAGGTCGCCGTTGGCGATGGCCGTCGCCACGTCGGCGATGTTCCGCACCTGGCCGGTGAGGTTCGCGGCCATGAAGTTCACCGAGTCAGTGAGGTCCTTCCAGGTGCCGCCCACCCCCGGAACCTGCGCCTGACCGCCGAGGCGTCCCTCGGTGCCGACCTCGCGGGCGACGCGCGTCACCTCCCCGGCGAAGGCGTTCAGCTGGTCGACCATGGTGTTGATGGTCTCCTTCAGCTGGAGGATCTCGCCCGAAACGTTGACGGTGATCTTCCGGCTCAGGTCGCCGCTGGCGATGGCGGTGGACACCTCGGCGATGTTCCGCACCTGGGCGGTGAGGTTGGAGGCCATGAAGTTCACGTTGTCGGTGAGGTCCTTCCAGGTGCCCGCCACTCCCGGCACCTGCGCCTGACCACCCAGCTTCCCGTCGGTGCCCACCTCACGTGCCACCCGGGTCACCTCGCTGGCGAAGGCGTTGAGCTGGTCCACCATGGTGTTGATGGTGTCCTTGAGCTCGAGGATCTCCCCGCGAACGTCGACGGTGATCTTCCGCGACAGGTCGCCGCGGGCGACTGCGGTCGTCACCTGGGCGATGTTCCGAACCTGGTCGGTGAGGTTGCCGCACATCGCGTTCACCGAGTCGGTGAGGTCCTTCCAGGTCCCGGCGACGCCGGGCACGATGGCCTGACCGCCCAGCCGCCCCTCGGTGCCGACCTCGCGGGCCACGCGGGTCACCTCCGAGGCGAAGGAGCGGAGCTGGTCGACCATGGTGTTGATCGCCTCCTTCAGCTGGAGGATCTCGCCCCGGACGTCGACGGTGATCTTCTTGGACAGGTCGCCCGAGGCCACGGCGATGGTCACCTCGGAGATGTTGCGGACCTGTGCGGTGAGGTTCGAGGCCATGTAGTTCACGGACTCGGTGAGGTCCTTCCACACGCCGCTCACGTCGGGCACGTCGGCCTGGCCACCCAGCTTTCCGTCGGTGCCCACCTCGCGCGCCACGCGGGTCACCTCGGAGGTGAACACGCCGAGCTGCTTGATCATCGAGTTGACGATGGTGGCCGAGCGGAGAAACTCGCCCTGGAGCGGGCGGCCGTCCACGTCCAGCCGCATGGTCTGGGCGAGGTCGCCCTGCGCCACCGCAGCCAGGGCGCGGGTCACCTCGGTGGTGGGCCAGAGCAAATCGTCGATCAGCGTGTTGACCGATTGCTCCATGTCCGCCCAGGCGCCGGACTGACCGGTGAACTTCACTCGCTGCCGGGTCTGCCCCTCCTTGCCCACCACCTGGCCCACGCGACCGAGCTGCTCGGCCATGCGCTGGTTCGCGGAGACCACGTCGTTGACCGCATCGCCGATCTTCCCGAGGAGCCCCGTCCAGTGGCCGGGGACCCGGACGGCGAAGTTGCCGTTGCGCACCTCGAGCAGCACGCCCAGCAGCTCGCGGAGCTGCAGGGGGACGTCGGGCTCGAGCGGAGGAGCAGCCGGAGCCGGTGCGGTGCGGGGCACGCCTCCGTTGTCACGCGGCTCGCTGGATTTCGGGGGGAGGGTGGCCATGGGGACCTCGACGCCTCAGGAATCGGTGGGGAGGGAGGACTCGGACTCCTGGCGCTTGCGGCTGAGCTCGACGAAGACCGCGACCTTCTTGCGGACGATCTCCGGGTCGAGCGGCTTGACCAGGTAGTCGGCGCCGCCGGCGGCGTAGGCCCGGTGGATCTCCTCGGGGTCCTCGCCGAAGGCGGTGATGAAGATGATGGGGATGTGGCGGCTGCGCTCCAGCGCCTTGAGATGCGTCGCCACCTCGAAGCCGTTCATCCGGGGCATGGCCACGTCGATCAGCGCGGCGGCGAACCGCTCGCGGAGGGCGAGGCGCAGCGCCTCGTCTCCCGAGGTGGCGGAGACGAGCCGGTAGTCGGGCCGGTCGAGGATGGCGGCCAGCGTGGTGAGGTTCTCCGGCTTGTCGTCCACGAGGAGGATGGGTGCGGGCTCGGTCGTCCCCGGCGCGGGCCCGGGGGGGCCGGAGCCGGTGGCCAGGGTGAAGAGGAAGGTGGCGCCCTTCCCTGCCTGGCTCTCGACCCAGATCCGCCCTCCGTGGGCCTCGACGATGGCCTTGCAGATCGCCAGACCCAGGCCGATGCCGCGGCGATCGGCGGCGTGCCCCTGCCAGAAGCGATCGAAGACGTGGGGCAGGTGCTCGCCGGAGATGCCCGGGCCCGTATCGCGGACCGAGAAGAGCACCCGTCCAGGCTCCGGCGCGGGCGCCGCCCCGACGGTGACGACGCCTCCGGGCGGGGTGAACTTCAGCGCGTTGCCCACCAGGTTCTCGAGGACCTGCAGGATGCGCTCCTCGTCCGCCTCGACGGCGGGGAGCTCGGGGGCGACGTCGGTGTTGATGATGACCGAGGTCTGCCCGGCCAGGCCCTGCTGCGACTCGAGCGCGGTGAGGATCAGCGCGGTAGGGGGGACCTCCCCCTTGCTCACCGTGAAGTGCCCACCCTCGATGGCGTGGACGTCGAGCAGGTCCTGGAGCAGCCGCTCCATCCGCTGTGCGCTGCGCTGGATGCGCTCCACCGGGCGGCGAAGGGTCGGCTCGGCGATGCGGGGAAGGAGCATGCCCACGCCGACAGAGATGGCGTGGAGCGGATTACGGAGGTCGTGCGACACCACCGCCAGCGCCTCCTCGCGGGCCTGGATGCCCTCGCGCAGCCGGGCATCCTGCAGCCGCCGCATCAGCTCGGCTCCGAGCGCCTCGCCCACCATGTGGAGCAGCTCGCCGTCACCCGGCACCGGTGCCCGGCCCGGCGGGGCCAGCAGGTAGATCGCGCCGAGCATCTCCCCCGCCGAGCGGAGCGGGAGGCAATGCATCGCCCGCCGAGGGACGGACGGGGTGGGCAGGAGCCGGGAGACAGCCTCGGCGGGGACGGCGAAGGGGGCACCGTCGCCGGGCCAGGGGTGGGCGTCGAGGCCGGCGGGCTGCAGGCCCGGGACCTCTCCGCCCGGCCCCGCGCTGGCGACCGGGCGCAGGGTCTCGCTCTCGCGAAGGAACGCGAGGGCACCCTCCAGGCGCAGCCCGCGGACCAGGACCTCGACCACCGCGCCGACGAAGGCCTCCGGGCCGTCCGCACGGGCGAAGACCCGGAGGAGCTCTCCGAGCATGGAGGAATGCGGCGCCCCTCCGGCGGGGCTGGCGAGCGAGGCGTCCTCGGCTGCGGGTGTCGTCTCGGGCCTCTGCACGGCGGTCACCGGGGGCGCACCCCCTCCAGTCCGTCCGCGGAGCCGGACACCACGTCCGGCGGCGGAACCGGCAGGAGCGTTGTATCCGCGCCGCAACGCTGGGCAGCGGCGGACCGGCGGCAGTCGTCGCCGGCTCAACAGCCACCACCGACCGCCGACCACTCGACATTCCGGCCGCCACCGCGTGATTCCGGACAGGTCCCGCCGGGCGGGATTGACCCGCCCCGCGGATCCACCCACCCCGGGCCGACGCTCAGCGCCGGGGCAGGGAGGCCCCGCGGGCCGCGAGCTGGAGGGAGGCGGCCTCCTGCGCGGAGCGGCGCGCCTCGGCGGCGACGCGGAGGAAGCCGCGCTCCTGCGCGTCGCGGGCGAGCGCGGAGAGGACCTTCCCCGCCGGCCCCGAGCTCCGCGCCATGACCTGTCCCAGCGCCAGCTCCGCCTCGAGACGCAGCGGCACCACCCCGGCGTGCGCCGCGCGGCTGCGTGCCAGGAGCACCCGGGGCCGGGCATCGAGCCCCAGCGCCGCCTCGGCCCGGGCCAGCTCGAGCTGGGCCAGGACCGCGGGCTCGAAGAAGCCGTAGGACTCGGCGACGTTGCTGGCCCGGGTGGCCTCCTGTCGCGCGAGGAAGGGGTGCCCCTCCAGCCGCAGGAGACGGGAGTGCACCAGCGCCGCCCAGGCCTCGTCGAAGCGGGTGCGATGGGCGGGGCGCGCCTCCTCGAACAGCCGCCGCGCCTCGGCGACCCGGCCGAGGTCGAGGAGGAGGTTCGCCCGCAGGACCAGCACCCTGCCCTGGATGAAGGTGGGCAGGCCCTTCTCGTTGATGGCCCCGGCGAGGAGGTCCGCCGCGCGTTCGCTCCTTCCCTGCGAGCGGAGCACGTCGGCGAGGAAGGGAAGCACGCGGAAGCCCTTGTTCTCCACGCGGACGTTCTCCTCCTGCGCTTGCTCGGCGAGGCGGGCCGCCTCCGCCAGCGCGCCCCGAGCCAGCTTCAGGCGCGACTGCTCGCGCCACTGGTACATCCGGGTGAGCCCACCGCGCGAGCGCGCCTCCGGGGGGCGGGGACGGTCGAGCGCCTCGGCCTCCTGCGCCGCCGCCTCCGCCTCGGAGAGGTTGCCGCGAGCGAGCTGGAGCGGGGCCATGTCCCACAGCACGTCGGCGAGAAGGCGAGCGTCGCCGGAGCGCCGGGCGCCGTCCACCGCCTGCTGGAGCCAGGTGGCCACGTCGCCGAGGGGGCGGTCGAAGCGGAGGGTGATGGCCCGGTCCTTGGCCGCCCGCCACGCCCACTCCGAGCCGGCACCTGCCCGCATCGCCTCGGCGTGCAGGCGATCGGCGGCGTCGGTGTCCTCGCGCTCGAGCGCCACCGCCGCCCGCTCGAAGGCCGCGGCCGCCTCGAGGGTGGGGAGCTCGAGCGCCCGGGCCCGGTCCGCCACCCGGACCAGGGCGGCGTCGGCGAGCCCGAGCTGTCCCTCGTCGAAGGCCACCGCGTAGGCCACCCAGTCGATGGACGCTGCCTCGAGGGGGGTGGTGGGAAGGCGCTGGAGGCGGACGAGGGTGGCCTTCCGGGCATCGCCGGACTGGACCGACGCCAGGCGCACCCCCATCCGCACGTCGGTGGGGTCGAGGTCGAACAGCGTGCCCCACAGCCCGGCAGCCCGCTCCAGCTCGCCGGAGAGGGCGCGGTGCTCGGCCTCCACCGCCATCCGCTGCTGCTCGGGAAGGGCGCCGGCGGACTCGAAGGCGAAGCGTGCGGTGTCCCGGGCCTCGGCGGAGAAGCCGGCGCGGTCCAGCGCATGGGCGAGCTCGCTGCGTGCCAGCACGAACTCGGGGGCGCGGGCGGTGACCTGGCGGAGCTCGGCCGCGGCGCCCATGTTGTCGCTCGCGTCCAGCCGGAGCAGCGCGCTCCGCCACAGCCGGGCGGCGCCGGGATCGGCCGGCGCCCAGCGGGAGGGCGACGGGGTGGCCGCCACGTGACGGGGGAGGAGCTGGCTCCGGAGCACCACCGCCGAGAGGCCCCCGAGACAGGTCGCGAGGAGGCAGCCCGCGCCGAGGGTCATCGCCCGGCCCAGCCTCCGGCGCGCCCGCAGCCGCGCCACCCGCTCGCCGGAGAGGAGGCGAACGAAGTCGTCGGGCGTGGGGCAGCGCTCGTCCACCGACGGGGCCAGTGCGCGGGACAGCGCCCGGCGCCAGGTCGGGGAGAGGTCCGGGGTCGAGGCCGTGAGGTCGGGCGGCGTGGTCCGGGCGCGGACGCCGGCCGGGCCGATGGGGGTGTCGGCGAAGGGAAGCTCGCCGGTGAGCATCTCGTAGGCGACCACCCCGAGCGCGTAGACGTCGGCCGCCGGGCCGAGCGGCGAGCCCGAGGCCTGCTCGGGCGCCATGTAGGCCGGGGTTCCGACGTAGCTGCCGGTGCCGGTGAGGGTCCGCTGGCCCTCGCGCACCGCGCGGGCGACGCCGAAGTCGGTGACCACCACCCGAGTGCGGCCGTGGCTCTGGGGAACGAGCAGCACGTTGCTGCTCTTGAAGTCCCGGTGGAGCACCCCGTGCGCGTGGGCCGCCCCGAGCGCGGCGGCCATCTGGCGGAGGAGCGGCTCGGCCTCCTGGGGACGGAAGCGGCCCCGCCGGGCGATGGCCGCGGTGAGCGTCTCGCCCTCCAGCAGCTCCATCACCAGGAAGAGGAGCTGTCCCAGCTCGCAGGGGTGGGCGAACAGCTCGTACACCCGGCAGACGTTGGGGTGGGCGACGTCGCGCGCGAGGAGCACCTCGCGCCGGATGCGCTCCTCGGCGTCGGGAACGGCTCCGAGGAGCACCTTCACGGCGACCCGGGCCCGGAGCATCCGGTCCTCTGCCTCGTACACCACTCCCATGCCTCCCCGGGCGATGAAGCGGCGCAGCTCGAAGCGCCCGGCCAGGACGGTGCCCTCGGCCAGCACCTGCGCCGGCGGGCCGGGCGGGGTGCGGAGCAAGGTGTCCTGGTAGGACAGGAACGACTGCATGGGACGACTCCCTGGGGCGATCTCCTCCCCAGGGACTGTCGGGCGAGGCGGTGAATCTTCCCGGGGCGGCTCCGGCCGCCGTGCGACGGCGCGCCGAACGCGCGTCCCCTCAGCTCCGGGCGATCAGCGCCCGGGTGTGCCGGGCGATCATCAGCTCCTCGTTGGTGGGAAGGACGTAGGCCGGGACCCGGCTCCTTGCCGAGGTGATGCGCGGGCCCCCGGCCGCGTTGGCTTCGGGATCGAGCTCGAGGCCGAGCCAGGCGGCATCCCGGCAGGCCCGCTCGCGGATCGGCACCGCGTGCTCCCCGATGCCGGCGGTGAAGACCAGCGCATCGAGCCCGCCCAGCGCCGCGGCCAGGGAGCCCAGCTCCCGCCCCACGCGGTAGACGAAGAGGTCCACCGCCAGGCGGGCGCGCGGCGCATCGCTCGCGAGCAGCACCCGCATGTCGCTGGAGATGCCGGAGACGCCGAGCAGCCCGGACTGCTGGTAGATGAGCTTCTCGATCGCCCGGGCGTCCATCTCCAGCTCGTCCGAGAGGTAGAGCATGACTCCGGGGTCGAGCGCGCCGGAGCGCGTTCCCATCGGCAGGCCGTCCACCGCGGTGAAGCCCATGGTGCTGGCGACGCTCTTGCCCCCGCGGATGGCGCACATGCTCGCGCCGTTGCCGAGGTGGGCCACCACCACCCGCCCCGCGGCAGCGGCGGGGTCGAGCGCCGGCAGCGCACCGGCGATGTACTCGTAGGAGAGGCCGTGGAAGCCGTACCGCCGCACGCCGCGGTCGGTGATGCTCGCCGGCAGGGCGAAGGCCTGGGCCAGCTCCGGCTGGGTCCGGTGGAAGGCGGTGTCGAAGCACGCCACCTGGGGAAGGTCGGGCATCTGCTTCAGCACGTAGCGGATGGGGCCGAGGTTGTGCGGCTGGTGGAGCGGCGCGAGCGGGACCAGCCTCTCCAGCTCCTGCACCACCTCGGGCGTCACCCGGGTGGGCTCGGAGAAGTCGACGCCGCCGTGCACCACCCGGTGGCCCACGGCGACCAGCCGGTGGCCGCCGCTGCTTCCGCGGAGGAACTCGATGAGGTGGGCGATGGCCCCCTCGTGGCCGATGGACTCGCCGTCCTTCCACAGGCGCTCGGCGACGTCGGCGCCGCTGGCGTCGCGGGCGACGAAGCGCGGCGCGGTGTAGAGGCCCTCGGCCTGCCCGCGGAGCGAGAGCTCCAGCGCGCCGTCGCGGGCGAGGAAGACGCTGAACTTGAGGCTGGACGAGCCGGCGTTCAGGACCAGGATGGCGTCGGCCATGGACTCACCGGACCGCCCGCCGGGCGCTGGTCCGGCGCGCCTCGGCGACCAGGGTGGCCACGGCGCAGGAGGCGAGCCGGGCGATCAGCGAGTCGGCGCGGCTGGTGAGGATGATCGGCACCTTCGCCCCGAGGACGATGCCCGCGGCGTCGGCGCCGGCGAGGAAGGTGAGGCTCTTGGCCAGCATGTTGCCGGCCTCGAGGTCGGGCACCACGAGAACGTTGGCCCGGCCGGCGACGGGCGAGTCGATCTTCTTGATCTTCGCCGCCTCGGGGCTGATGGCGTTGTCCAGCGCCAGGGGCCCGTCCACCAGGGCGCCGGTGATCTGCCCCCGGTCGGCCATCTTGCAGAGCGCGGCGGCCTCCAGCGTGGAGGGGACGTCGGGATTCACGGTCTCCATCGCCGAGAGGATCGCCACCCGCACCTCGGTGGCCCCCAGGTCGCGCATGAGGTCGATGGCGTTCTGGACGATGTCCACCTTGTCCCGGAGCGTGGGAGCGATGTTCACCGCGGCGTCGGTGATGATCAGCGGGTCGGCGTGGCCCGGCACGTCCATGATGAAGCAGTGGCTGATGCGGCGCGCGGTGCGGAGCCCGGTCTCCTTCCTGACCACCGCGCCCATCAGCTCGTCGGTGTGGAGGCTGCCCTTCATCAGCGCCTCCGCCTCGCCGTTGCGGACCAGCTCGACCGCCTTCTCGGCGGATTGCTGGCTGTAGCCGGCCTCGACGAGGCGAAACTTCGAGATGTCGGCGCCCAGCTTGCCGGCGAGGTCGCGGATGCGGGCCGAGGGTCCGACGAGGATCGGAGCGATGAGCCCGACCCGCGAGGCATCGATCGCTCCCTTGAGCGAGGACTCGTCGCAGGGATGGGCCACGGCGGTGGCGGTGGGCGGGAGCGACTTGCAGCGGGCGATCAGCCGGTCGTACTTCTCGTGCGAGAGTTCCATGGATTCCTCGGCGCGGGAGCGCCCCCGGAAGGCGCGGGCGAGCCCCGAGCACCGTAATCGTCGCGTCGCGGAGCGCCAGATGGGACCTAGGTCCTACCGGGCGGCGGCGCTGGACGTCGCGGGTCGCGTCGGTGGCGACCCAGCCGCCGTCCACGCCAGGAGGCAGCATCTGACCTTCGTCCTCGCCCACCTCATCATCGAGGAGCCGGTTCAGCTTGGCGTTCATCGACTCGAGGAGGGCGGCGTTCTTCCGCCGGTCGAGCGCCAGGTTCTCGAGCTGGTGCGGGTCCGACCCGAGGTCGAACAGCTCGACCTCGTCGAGGGCGAACAGCGCATCGAGCGACCCGGGGGCGATTGTGCTGCGTGCCCGAGAAGTACCGGCTGAGCTGGTAGCGGCCGTCGAAGACGCTGCGGATGGCTCCTCGCTTCGTCCGGCCTTGCCGTCGGCTGGGTCAGGAGGGCGACGGCCGACTGCACGAGCTCCCCGTCGAGGTAGGCGAACATGTTGTAGCAGTCGAGCGCTCCGTCGCGGACCGCGCCGGGCGCCGCCGTCACGGCACGCGCCGAGCCCGCGGGAAGCCTAGCCGGCGCTCGCGGGTCTTGCGGGGAATTCCCCTGGGCGCGCGGGCGTCAGTTCGCGGCGTCGGGGGGGGACGCCGAGGAGCCGGCCTCTGCCGGCGCTCCGTCTCAGGCCGCGGGCTCTGCCTCGGCGGGAGCCTCCGCCCGGCGCTTGACCCCGCTCCGCAGCGGCCGCTCGGGGAGCCCGAGGACGACCACCAGGCCGAGGGCGGCCACCGCGGCTCCGAGGAGAAAGGTCGAGCCGATCGCGTGGCGGTAGGCGTGCACCACGACGGCCCGCTCCGGCTCGGGGAGCGCCGAGATGGCGGCGATGCTGCGATCCACCGCGCTCGAACCGAGCGAGGCGGCGTGCTCGGGCGGGAGGAGGCGGTGGAGGCGGGCGGTCATCCAGGCCCCGGAGAGCGCCACCCCGAGCGCGCCTCCGAGCGAGCGGAAGAACGACGCCGCCGAGGTCGCCACGCCCAGATCCTCGGGCGCGACGGCGTTCTGGATGGCGGTGGTGAGGTTGGGCATCACCAGGCCCAGCCCGAGGCCCAGCCCCACCAGCGACGCCTCGAGAGCGACCGCCGAGCGGCGCGAGAGCGCGAGCCAGGCCAGGGCCAGGAACGCGGCGCAGGCCACGCTCAGCCCGGTGACCGGGAGGAACTTGTAGCGGCCGGTCCGGGTCAGGAGGCGTCCGCCCACCACCGAGGCCACGATGACGCCGCCCATCAGCGGCGAGAGCAGGAGCCCGGCCTTCGACGCCGGCGCGCCCAGGACCAGCTGGAAGAAGAGGGGGAGGAAGACCACCGCCCCGAACAGCGCGACCGCGGTGAGCCCGACCACGCTGGACGCCACCACGAAGACGCGGTCCCGGAAGAGCCGGGGCGGAAGGATGGGCTCGGCGGCGGAGCGCTCGCGGAACACCAGGAGCCCGAAGCAGCCCACCGCCGCCCCTGCCTCGATCCAGGTGGCCGGCCGGCTCCAGGCCTCGCGCGACGCGTCCAGGGTGAGCACGAGGATGGTGCAGACCGTTCCTCCCACCATCAGCGCCGCGCCGGCGAAGTCGATCCGGTGCTGCACCACCTCGTGCGGACGATGGAGCCCGAGGGAGATCAGCGCCAGCGCCAGGGCTCCGACCGGGAGGTTGATGTAGAAGATCCACCGCCAGGAGAGCGCGTCGGTGATGATCCCGCCGAGGAGCGGCCCGGCCACGCTGCAGGCCGCGAACACCGCGGTGAACAGCCCCTGGTAGCGGCCCCGTTCCCGTGGTGCGAGGAGGTCCCCCACCGTCGTCTGCGAGAGGGTGATGAGCCCACCCGCCCCCAGACCCTGGATGGCCCGGAAGGCGATGAGCTGTTCCATTCCCTGCGCCACCCCGCACAGCACCGAGCCAGCGAGGAAGACGCCGACCGCGACGAAGAACAGCGGCCGGCGCCCGTAGATGTCGCTCAGCTTTCCGTAGAGCGGGGTGGTGGCGGTGGAGGCGACGAGGAAGGCGGTGACCACCCAGGAGAGATGGGCCAGCCCCCCGAGCTCGCTGACGATGCCGGGGAGCGCGGTGGCGACGATGTTCTGGTCCAGCGAGGCCAGGGTGAGCACCAGCAGGATGCCGGCCATCACGGTCCGGAATTCGCGCCGGCTGACCGAGTACGCCTCGGCGTCGGGAGGGCTCATCGCCGCCCGGGCATAATCGAAGTTGCCCGGCGCCGCCGCTCCGCGACGAGGTGGCGGTACCGCCAGTGGTTTCGGCGCTAGTGTCGCGAGGAGGACCGTGAAGCCCGTCGCCGTCATTCCCGCCCGCTGGGCATCGACCCGGTTCCCCGGCAAGCCGCTGGCGCTGCTGGGCGGACGGCCGCTGGTCGTGCACGTGCTGGAGGCCTGCCGGAGGTCCGGCGCGTTCTCCGACGTCCGGGTGGCCACGGACGACGCGCGCATCGCGGAGGCGGTCGTGCGCGCGGGGGGAGCAGCCGAGCTCACCGCGGGGGACCACCCCTCGGGGACCGACCGGGTCGCCGAGGTGGCGGCGCGACTTCCCGCCGGGGTCGAGGTCGTCGTCAACGTGCAGGGGGACGAGCCCCTGGTGAACCCCGAGGCGCTGCGCGCCCTCGCCGGCGCCTTCGCCGACGCCTCGGTGGAGATGGCCACCCTCGTCCGCCCGCTGCTTCCCGAGGAGCGCGGCAACCCCCACGTGGTGAAGGCGCTCCTGGACCTCCGCTCGGACGCGCTCTACTTCAGCCGCGCCGACGTGCCCTTCACGCGCGACGGCGCACCGGTCGAGCGCTGGGCACACCAGGGGCTCTACGGGTACCGGCGCGCGACGCTGCTCCGGCTGGCCGGGCTTCCGCCCACGCCGCTCGAGCGCGCCGAGGCGCTGGAGCAGCTCCGCGCGCTCGAGAACGGGATTCGGATCCGCTGCGTGCGGACGGCTCACGCCGGCATCGGCGTGGACACGCCCGCGGACCTGGCGCGCGCGGAGGCGGTGCTCGGCGGCGGCATGCCCCCGAGGTGAGGCGTCACTTCACCCAGTTGTAGTCGGCCGGGCCGGCGCGGCGGGTGAGGAGGATGCACTCGGCGCCCGGAGCGCACTTCGCCATGTGGTGCGCCTTGGCCGGGATGACGATGTAGCTCCCCGGATCGAGCTCATAGGTCTTCCCGTTCACGGTGAACTGGCTCTTGCCGCTGATGAGAACCGTGTACTCGGCGAAGGAGTGCCAGTGCATCGGGAAGGTGTAGCCCGGGGCGAACTTGGCGTAGCCGATGTTGCCCGCGCCAGGGTCGGCGGCGATCGGCGAGCCCATCGCCCCCGGCGGGATCTCCGGGGCCTTGGGCGGCGTCCACTTCGCGTCCTTCACGTGGATGACTTGCTGATCGTCCATCGCCGGGGGCTTGTTGTCGGCAGCAAACGCGAGCGCGGCCGGCAGGGCGAGGAGCAGCGGCAGCCGAAGCGGGTGTCTCATCGGGGAGACCTCCTTGAGGAAAGCGGAGGCGCGAGGGTGCCGCGAACTCGAACCGGGTACCAGCGGCTTTCGGCGGGGCGGCGCGCAGGAGGACAGGCTCTCGACGTTGACGCAGCGCACTGGCGTCTTCCAGAGGACCGGCTCAGCCCGGAGCGTCACCGCCGAGGGGCGCCGAGGAGGCAGAGGACTTCGCGGGCGGCACCACGGGCGCGGCGTCCTGGGCCGCTGGCAGCGATGCGGTGCTGCCGGGCGAGGGCTTCTGCAGTCGCCAGGCCTTCCAGAGAAGCGACAGCCCGAGCCAGCCGAGCACCACCGCCACCGGCACGGCGAGGATCCGGGGGAAGAAGATCCAGAGGAGGCACAGCGCGAGCAGCGTGAGCCCGCCGGAGAACACCATCCGGCGGTCACCGGACTCCAGGGTCCGGCGCACGCCGATCGCCGCGCCGACGGTGTTGCCTACCCGCAGGGCGCCGGCGGCGGCACGGCTGGCACTCCCGCGGACCTTCCGGGGGAGGCGCTGCGGGCGCGGCCTGGGGACCGCGCTGCGGAGCCGCTTGCCGGCGAGCACCAGCTCGGTCGAGTTCTCCAGATCCGTGAGGTAGGCGTCTTCCATCTCCCCGGCGAAGCGCGCGTCCCCGAGGGCCACGTCGAGCTCGTAGTTGCCGAGCCAGCTCGCGACGTTGAGGTTGGTGGATCCAACGCGGGCCCAGAGACCGTCACACACCGCGGTCTTGGCGTGGAGCATCGGCCCCTTCCACTCGAAGATCCGGATGCCGGCCTCGAGCAAGGCGCTGAACCCCGCCCGGGAGAAGGGCTGCAGCGCCGGGATGTCGCTCGAGCCGGGCACCAGGAGCCGCACGTCCACCCCGTCGAGCGCCGCCGCCCGGAGCGCCTGCACGTAGGACGGCGTCCCGGCGAAATAGGCGTCGGTGATCCACAGCGACTGGCGCGCCGCGCCGGCGATGAACTGGTCCAGCCGGAGCAGGCCCGCGGTCCCGGGCTCGTCGCTGATCACCCGGAGGCGGGTGTCGCCGGTCGTCCCCATCTCCGCGCGCGGTCGCCGCTCGCCCTCGGGGAGTGGGGCACCTGCCGTCGCCCAGACGCGGCCGAAGGCCTGCTCGACGTCGGCCACCGCGGGGCCCTCGATGCCGACCCCGGTGTCCCGCCAGGGGGGGATGCCCTTCTGCGGATCCCCGGACCAGGCGTCGGCCACGCACAGCCCGGAGACGAAGGCCACCCGTCCGTCCACGCTGACCGTCTTGCGGTGATCGCGGTGCACCCAGCCGAGCGGACTGGACCAGTCGAAGGGGTTGAAGGAGCGGACCTCCACCCCCGCCTCGCGCAGTGTGCGCCAGACGCGGGAGGAGGTCGCGAGGCAGCCGGCCCAGTCGTAGAGGAAGCGGACCTGGACCCCGGCGCGCGCCCGGGCACAGAGCGCGTCCACGAACCGCTGTCCGGTCCCGTCGCCGCGGAAGATGTAGGTCTCGAAGTAGACGTAGCGGCGCGCCGAGGCGATGGCCTCGAGCCAGGCCGGAAAGTTCTCCGGCCCGTCGCGGAGCAGCTGGATCCGGTTGCCCGACACCGGTGCCGCGCCCGCCGCGCGGGCCAGCGCCACGTCGAGCCAGTCCACCTCCCGGCCGTCGCTCGGCCGATTGTCGTTCGTCTCCGCCACGTCGCCTCCGCGATCTCCATTTCACCGACTCGATGCTGCACGTCAACCGGGAGCGCCGGTACCTCCGTCGCGCCTCCGGGGGCGGCCCCGGGCGCGTGCAGGAGGAGTCGGCGGTGAAGACCGGTGCAGGGGAGATGCTCCGCTGCTGGAGAGGCCGGTGGGAGGAGCGCAGCGTGGTGCTGACGGTCGGCGGCTTCGTGCTCGCCTTCGTGCTCGGCGCGGCGGTGCTGGTCCGGGAGTACTCGACGACGGCGGCGGCGGCGCTGGGGAGCGACGCGCCACCGCGCGGGTGAGTCGCTCAGGAGCCCCGGTCGGCCCGCGCGGCGGAGGGCGGCTCGGCCGGCGTGTCCCGCGGAGCGGCCACCGCCGGCTCGGGCGGGGGCATCGACTCGGGGCAACTGTAGTCGCTGTAGCGGAAGTCCATCCGGCCCCGGCGCTTGTAGAAGAAGAGCCCTCCTTCGATCGCCACGCTGACCTCGGAGCGGGCGGCGAGCAGGCCCACGCGGGCGGCGTACTTCACCTGGACCTCGGCCTTGGTGACGAACGTCGGCGGGTTGACGAGGTGTGCGGTCCACTCGAGGAGGCGGCCGGTGCCGCGATCGAGGAGCGCGGTGCCCTCGAAGAGCTGCGGGTCGTCGCGGTGCGCGTAGGTGGGGTGGAAGCTGAGGCGCATCGGCTCGGACGGCGTGGCGTCGGCGCGGATGAACATGTAGAGCGGCCGCGAGTCGGGGTGAAAGGGCGAGCGGAACTTCTGGGTCTCGGAGGCGAACTTCTGCTGCTTCCGCATCTCCTCGGCCACGTCCTGGCCGGAGCGCCGGGCGGAGATGATGTCGATGCGCTGCGCGGGCGCGAGGCCGAGGAAGCGGCGGACCACGCTGAGCTCGCGGCCGGGCTTGATGTTGCCGCTCCCGTCGAACTCCATGGCGTGCTGCGACTCGACCCAGGCGGTGCACCGCGCGAGGGCCCGTTCCTGGTCCATGGCCTGGCGGAGGAACTCGGCGGTGGTGACCGGCGCCGCGGCGACGGGTGTGGCCGCGAGCCAGGTGGCGAGCGCGGCGTGCAGTGCCAGCATCCGACCCAGCATCGCACGGCCCTTGCCTGGGCGGCGCCCCTTCCTCCTCCTCTGTCCGCTGCCTGCCACCCCCCCTGGTCGCCTGGTCCGCGTGCGCACTGCGGATTCTCCCTTGCCCACCGACATGAACCCACCCGGTCCGGAGCACCTCCTGGTAAGGCGCCGACAGCTATCCCTACGTGACCGTGGAGGCCCAGGTGGCGTGTGGCGACCCCTGGCGCATCCGCTGCGGAAGGAGTGCTATGCCCTCATCACCCAGGAGGACGGCTCGGTCAGCGCCGCGGTGCGGACCACGGAGGCCCCAGGGAGCGCCGCCCGGCACCTGCCGGCTGAGCACCACCATCGCCTCGGCCAGCATCGCCCTCCGCTGAGGCGAATCTCTCGTCGGATTGACGCCGCGCCCGGATCTTGGCACATGGAATATCCCCATGCGTTCCAAGAAGACGAAGTTCATCTTCGTGACGGGTGGGGTGGTCAGCTCTCTCGGGAAGGGGCTGGCCTCGGCGAGCATCGGGGCCCTCCTCGAGAACCGCGGCCTCGACATCACGTTCCTCAAGCTCGACCCGTACATCAACGTCGATCCGGGAACGATGAGCCCCTTCCAGCACGGAGAGGTCTTCGTCACCGACGACGGCGGCGAGACCGACATGGATCTCGGCCACTACGAGCGTTTCACCTCGGCCAGCATGAGCCGGTCGAACAACTACACCACCGGCCGGATCTACAACTCGGTCATCCAGAAGGAGCGCCGCGGCGAGTACCTGGGAAAGACGGTCCAGGTGATTCCCCACATCACCGACGAGATCAAGTCGGTGATCCACAGCGCCGCCGAGGGGCACGACGCGATCATCGTCGAGGTGGGCGGAACGGTGGGCGACATCGAGTCGCTGCCCTTCCTCGAGGCGGTCCGGCAGATGCGCTACGACGCCGGGCCGCAGAACGTGGTGTACATCCACCTGACGCTGCTCCCCTACATCGCGGCGGCGGGCGAGGTGAAGACCAAGCCCACCCAGCACTCGGTGATGAAGCTCCGGGAGATCGGCGTGCAGCCGGACATCCTCATCTGCCGCACCGACCGGGAGATCCCCGCCGAGATGCGGCAGAAGATCGCGATGTTCTGCAACGTGGACCCGGGGAGCGTCTTCTGGAGCCCCGACGTGAAGAGCATCTACGAGCTCCCGCTCGAGCTGCATCGCCAGGGGCTCGACGAGCGGCTCTCGGAGGTGCTCAACATCTGGTCGCGCGCGCCGCGCCTGGAGCGCTGGGAGCGGATCCTCGAGAAGATCTACTCCCCCGCCAAGGGCGAGGTGCGCATCGGGATCGTCGGCAAGTACACCGACCTCAAGGAGAGCTACAAGAGCCTGAACGAGGCCCTGATGCACGGGGGCATCGCCAACGACGTCCGGGTCACGCTGAAGTACGTCGACAGCCAGGAGGTCGAGTCGCAGGGAGCGCCGGCGCTGCTCGGTGACGTGGACGCGGTGCTGGTCCCCGGTGGCTTCGGGGTGCGCGGCACGGAGGGGAAGGTCCTCGCGGTCCGCCACGCCCGCGAGCGCAAGGTCCCCTTCTTCGGCATCTGCCTGGGGCTGCAGATGGCGGTGGTGGAGTTCGCCCGGGACGTGCTCGGGCTGGCGGGGGCGAACTCGGTCGAGTTCGACGAGAAGACGCCCCACCCGGTGATCTCGCTCCTCGAGTCGCAGGTCCAGGTCCTGGACAAGGGCGGCACCATGCGCCTCGGCGCCTACGGCTGCGTGCTGAAGAGCGGGACGCTCGCCGCACGGCTCTACGGGAAGGACGAGATCAGCGAGCGCCACCGCCACCGCTACGAGGTGAACAACGCCTACCGGAGCCGCCTCTCCGACGGCGGGATGGTGGTCAGCGGACACAACGCCGAGCTGAACCTGGTGGAGATGATCGAGCTGCCCGACCACCCGTACTTCGTCGGCTGCCAGTTCCATCCCGAGTTCAAGAGCAAGCCCTTCGCGCCGCATCCGCTCTTCAGCGGCTTCATCCGCGCCGCGCTGGAGCACCGGGACGGCGGGCGAAGATGATTGAGCTCGCGGGGATGAAGGTGGGCGAGGGGCAGCGACTCCTCCTCATCGCCGGCCCCGACGTCATCGAGAGCGAGGAGCACGCGCTCCGCCACGCGATTCTCCTGGCGGACCTCGCGGCGCGGCACGGCGTGGGCTACGTCTTCAAGTGCAGCTTCGACAAGGCCAACCGCACCAGCGGGAGCTCCTTCCGCGGGCCGGGGCTGGTGGAGGGCCTCCGGATCCTCGCCCGGGTGAAGGAGCGGGCCCGGGTCCCGGTGCTCACCGACGTGCACGAGGTCGCCCAGGTGGCACCGGTCGCGGAGGTGGTGGACGTCCTTCAGGTCCCCGCCTTCCTCTGCCGGCAGACGGACCTGGTGGTGGCGGTGGCCAGGACCGGCCGGGGAGTGAACCTCAAGAAGGGGCAGTTCGTGGCCCCGCTGGACATGGTCCAGGCGGCCCGGAAGGCCATCGAGGCCGGCAACCCCAACGTGCTGGTGACCGAGCGGGGCGCCTCGTTCGGCTATCACAACCTGATTGTGGACATGCGCGGTCTGTCTTTGATGCGGGGGGCCGGGCTGACCGTCTGCTTCGACGGGACGCACTCGGTGCAGCTGCCCTCGGCGGCGGGGGGGACCAGCGGCGGAGAGCGGCAGTTCGTCCCGGTGCTCGTGCGGGCGGCGGTGGCGGCCGGCGTGGACGCGATCTTCCTGGAAGTGCACGAGAATCCGGACGTTGCGCCGTGCGATGGGCCCTCCTCCCTGACTCCGGCGATGACCGAGGCGCTGCTCGGCCAGGTGGTGGCGATCCGCCGGGCGCTCGGTCAAACCTGACCTCGGATTCGCCTTTCGCCCGGCTGAAATTCGCGGCTCCGGCGGCACGGAGCCGGATGCTCCGGAGTGCCCAGGCCAGGCCGCTTGACGACGCTGCAACTTCCTGACGTGTATCGGCTCTTCGCGGTGACCCGGGGGAGAAGAGCCGCATGGACCAGCTCTACACGACCCACGACATCAGTCGTCTGCTCCAGGTCGACCCGTCCACCGTGAGCAAGTGGATCGATCGCGGCATCCTGCTCGCCTTCCGGACACCGGGTGGCCATCGGCGGGTCCGGAGTGGAGATCTGCGGAGCTTCCTCATTGCACACCAGATGCCTCTGCCCGAGGAGCTGGGGAGCGGCTCGGTGAAGATCCTCGTGGTGGACGACGAGAAGCCGGTGCTCGATGCGATGCGCCGGGCCTTCAAGTCGCACGCCTCGGAGGTGGAGCTGACCACGACCTCCAGCGGGGTGGAGGCGCTGCTCCTGGTGTCGGAGCTGAAGCCCCACGGGATGCTCATCGACCTGAACATGCCGGACATGGACGGGTTCGAGGTCTGCCGGAAGATCCGGGCCCGGAAGTCGCTGGAGGGCGTGCGGCTGATCACGATGACCGGGCGACACAGTCCCGAGCTGGTAGAGCAGTCGCTCAAGGCCGGGGCGGTGGCCTGCCTGGCCAAGCCGGTGGAGGTGGAGACGCTGCTCGAGCTGTTCCGCGTGCCGCTGGCCCTGGGGAAGAAGGCGACCGGCTGAGCAGTCCGGTCCGTCCCTAGAGACGGACGTCGCCCGAGCCGGGCTCGATGCGGCAGCTCCGCGCCTTCTCGACCAGCTTCGACACCAGGAGCGTCGAGAGGTCGTGGCCGCCGATGGAGAGCTGGAGGCCGACGTCCTGGCCGTTCTCGCCTCGAAGCTCGATCCGATCGGAGAGCTGGAGGCGGCTGCCGGAGATCTTCGCGCCCGGCCCGATCTTGATCTTCCCGCCGAAGGCGGCCGCGGTCCCGGTGACCTTGGAGCCGGCCTCGAGGACCAGGTTGCCGTTCACTGCCACCGCCGACTTGACGCGGGCGCCGCGCCTGAGGATGACGTCCCCGTCCAGGGAGACCGCGTTCTCGAGGGACTCGCCGGCCTCGACGACGACGTCCTTGCCCCGGCTCACCCGGTCATGGGGCCCCGCGGTGACGACGCAGTCCTCGGCCAGCGCGGGGAGGGAGGCCGCGACGGCGAGGAAGACCAGGAGCGGACGGACCACGGACCACCTCCGGACGGAGCGCCCGGAAGACGCTCCGGCCCGGGGACGATTGCCCGGGAGGTGTCAAACACCTTCGATCGAGCCCCGGATCAGTCGTCCTCACGGGCCAGTTTCACGGAGGGTCCTGATAGGCCCCGCTCCACGTGAACAGCCCAGGGCCGGCAGCAGACCGGGCAGTCCTCGACGTAGGCCTCGATGGACACCCCGGTCGACTCGACGTGCACCATCACCTGCTCGCCGCAGTAGGGGCAGACGGCGCCCAGCCCGACCCGGTCGACCGGCACCGGACGCCGCCCGTCGAGCGGGAGGTGGAACCGTTCCGGGGCCGGGTCGCCGTGCTGGAGGCGCTCCTCGAGCTCGAGCACCGCGGACTCGAGCGCGTCCACCTCCACCCGCGACACCCGCGAGGGAAGGCCCTCCAGCCGCCCCCGGACGCGTCCGAGCAACGTGGCCGCCGGCTCGCGCCGACCGTCGCTCCACTTGAGAAGCGCGGCCGCGAGCTGCGCCAGCGCCTGGAACAGCGGACGCGGCTCTCCTTCCGTTCGCCGCCAGGCGGACTCGAACGCCTCGTGCGCCGCGCGCCACGACCCGCCCGTCAGCAGGCGCGCGCCGGTGAGGAGCTCGGGGTCGACGACCGCCACGGGGCCGATCGGCTCAGGCTCGGGGGGGCTCTGAAGAAAGGACCAGGTCACCGCGGTGGAGGTACTCGCCGTCGCTGAACGCGCCGTAGAACTCGTCCAGCATGGCGTCGAAGTCGGGGTAGCGCGATTCGCGCCGGTCCTGCGTCATCTTGTCGAAGATGGGGTCGAGCTTGCTCGGGACCTCGGGGTTCAGCTCCGAGGGCAGCGGCGAGCGCCGTCCGGGGATCCCGCCGGTGAGCATCTCGTAGAGGAGGATGCCGAGGCCGTAGACGTCGGACGCGGGGCCGGCGTCCTTGCGGGTGATGAGCTCCGGGGCGAGGTAGCTGAGCGACCCGGTCCCCACGAAGACCTGGGGCAGGCCCTTGCCCGGCTCGACCTCGATGACCCGGGAGAGCCCGAAGTCACCGAGCTTGGCGTTCCCGTACCCGTCGTAGAGCACGTTCTCCGGCTTGAGGTTGTGGTGGGTGAGCCCCGAGGCGTGCGCGGCGCGCAGCGCGTAGGAGAGCTGGAGGAAGGTCCGGATCGACGGGCCCACGGGCAGGCTCTTCCCACCGGCCTTCTCCAGGCGGTCGCGGAGCGAGCCCTGGAGGAGCTCCATCACCACGTAGGGCCGCGCGCCGTCGATGGCCTGATCGACGATGGCGACCACCGCCGGGTGCCGCACCTGCGCCTGGGCGCAGAGCTCGCGCTTCAGCCGCTTCAGCACCTCGCCGCGCTGGAGGAAGGAGAAGTAGCCGAAGATGTCCTTCAGTTCCTTGATGCACACCTCGGTGCCGAGCGCGAGCTGCTTGCCCTTGAACACCGAGCCGAGCGGACCGCCGCCGATGGACTCGCCCCGGGCGTAGCGGCCATCGAGGTCGCCACCGCCGTCGGCGGCGGGAGCGGCGGCACGACGGAGGGGACGGGCGGGTGCCGGGGCAGGAGGAGGAGTCACTTCGGCGGTCTCCACGGTGAGGTCGTCGGTCACGGCGTCGGTCTCGAAGGGGAGCGGGCCGTCGTTGATCGGTTCGTCGACCGGCGCCAGCTGCTCGCTGAAGAACTCGCCCACTTCGCCCGAGAAGCGGTCCAGGTCCGCTCCGTCCACGACGCGCTCGCCGGAGTCGGTCAGCTTGAGCTGCGCCTCGCGGTCCATCGCGATGTAGTGGAACTTGCGGAGGAAGAAGAAGTACGCGTCGAACTCCAGGCTCACCGCGGGCTCGAGGGCGGTCTTCACCTCGGCGAGCTTGTTGGAGCGCCCCTGCTTGTGGTTCTCGCGCAGGTTCTTGAGGATGAAGAGGGCCTCGCCGCTCACCGTGTCGCGGTTGAGGCTCGCTCGTGTCGCGGTCGTCATTCCGGTATCCGAGAGTGGGCGTTCGAGCTTAGCTGATCCGCAAGAGGCGCTTCACCGTCTCCAGGACCTCGGCAAACTTCACCGGCTTCCGGAGGTACACCTCCACACCTTCGCTTCTGGCGCGCGACTCCGCCTCGCGCCCACCTCCGCTGATCGCCACGACAGGGATGTCGCGCAGCCCGGGGTCGGACTTCATCTTCTGCACCAGGACGAAGCCGTCCATCACCGGCATGTAGAGGTCGGTGAGCACGAGGTGGAAGCGGTCCTGGAGCAGCGCCTCGAGCGCCGCGTGCCCGTCGGGCGCGAAGTGCACCTCCATCGGCACCTTCCCGCGGAGCTCGGAGGTGGCGAGCTTCTTGAGGACGTAGCTGTACATCTCGACCACCAGCGGGTTGTCCTCCACCAGCAGCACCCGGTAGCCGCCCTGGGGAACCTGCGCCGGAGGGCCGGAGCGCCCGCCGAGCACCGCGTCGAGCCGCCGGCGGTCCTCCTCGGCGGCCACCCGGATGCCCACCCCGCCCGAGCTGTCCTCGCGTGGCGGCCTCACCCAGACCACCTCGCCCCGGAGTGCGACCGGCGCGAGCAGCCCGGGGAAGCCCACCGACAGCTCGACGTTCTGCCCCAGCTCGAAGCGCTCCGAGGTCTGAACGAAGAGCCCGCCCCGGGAGAGATTCTCCGTGGCATCGAGGCAATCTCCACGATCACGGAAGTTCACCCGGAGCACGAACGGGGCGCGCGGATCGGCTCGCTTGTCTTCCGTGGCCATGAGGAATCCCTATCGTTGACAAGCGGTTCGGTCGTCCCTTACGAAGCGCGGGCCCCATGGCCTCGCCCCTTCTGACGGCCGAAGAGCAGCGGGTCTTCGACGACCGGCTCGCGGAAATTCTCTCGCACTACCCGTCCGACCGGAAGAGCGCGGCCATGCTTCCCGCCCTGCACCTGTTGCAGTCGATGAAGGGATGGCTCCCACCCGATGGGATGGAGATGGTGGCCCGGAAGCTCGACGTCTCCCCTGCCCGGGCCTACGAGGTCGCCACCTTCTACGTGATGTTCCACACGAAGAAGCCGGGCAAGTTCGTGGTGGACGTCTGCACCAACCTGTCGTGCAGCCTGTGGGGAGCGGAGGACCTCCTCGCCTACCTCGAGCAGAAGCTGGGGGTGAAGGCCGGGGAGAGCAACGCCACCTGGACCCTGCGCGAGGCCGAGTGCCTCGCCTCCTGTGGCACCGCCCCCTGCCTGCAGATCAACGAGGTCCACCACGAGAACCTCAGGTCGCGCGCGGCGGTGGACGCAGTCCTCGCCCAGCTGAAGCCCGCCCCGTAGGAGCCCACCCGATGCCGCTGGCCCCAGAGAAGATCATCACGCGGAACTGGGGGCGCCCGAACTCCTGGACGCTCGACGCCTACCGGAGCGGCGGCGGCTACAAGACGCTGGAGAAGGCGCTGGGCATGCAGCCCGCCCAGATCATCGACGAGGTGAAGCGCTCCAACCTCCGCGGCCGGGGCGGCGCCGGCTTTCCCACCGGGATGAAGTGGAGCTTCGTCCCGAAGGACAGCCCCAAGCCCAAGTACCTCGCGGTGAACGCCGACGAGTCGGAGCCGGGGACCTTCAAGGACCGCTACATCCTCGAGAACGACCCCCACATGCTCCTGGAGGGGATCGCCATCGCCTCCTTCGGGCTGGGGGTGCACACGGCTTACGTCTACGTGCGGGGCGAGTTCCGCTTCCAGGCCGAGCGGCTCCAGAAGGCGATCGACGAGGCGTACCGGGCGGGCATCTTCGGCAAGACGGTGCTCGGCAAGGACTACCCGCTCGACGTCTGGCTGGTCCGGGGCGCCGGCGCCTACATCTGCGGGGAAGAGACCGGGATGCTCGAGTCGCTGGAGGGCAAGAAGGGCTGGCCCCGTCTCAAGCCTCCCTTCCCGGCGGTGGTCGGGCTGTTCGGCTGCCCCACGGTGGTGAACAACGTGGAGACGCTGGCCGCGGTGCCGGCGATCTTCGAGCGCGGGGCGGACTGGTTCGCCAAGCTCGGGCCGGAGAAGTCCGGCGGCACGCGGATGGTCTGCCTCTCCGGCTCGGTCAACCGGCCGGGCGTGTTCGAGGTGCTGCTCAGCACCACCGTCCGCGAGCTCATCGAGAGCCCGGACTTCGGCCAGGGCATGCCGCCGGGGCGCAAGGTGAAGGCGGTCATCCCCGGTGGCTCGTCGGCTCCGGTGATGACCGCGGACGAGCTGGACGTGGCGCTGGAGTTCGAGGCCCTCAAGGCGATCCAGAACATGGCCGGCTCGGGCGGAGTCATCGTCATGGACGACGCCACCTGCCTGGTGCGGAGCCTCTGGAGGGTGAGCCGCTTCTACGCCGAGGAGTCCTGCGGCCAGTGCACCCCCTGCCGGGAGGGCACGCCGTGGATGACCCGCATCCTCCGCAAGATCGAGGAGGGGCGCGGCGAGCAGGGAGACATCGAGACGCTCCTCAACGTCGCGCAGGGCATCGCTCCCTACCCGCCGATGGGGCTGGGGCAGACCATCTGCGCCCTGGGCGACGCGGCCGCGCTCCCGGTCCACAGCTTCGTGGTGAAGTTCCGGCAGGAGTTCGAGGACCACATCCGCCTCGGAAAGTGCCCGTTCGGCGATCGGCCCTGGGGCCACTACGGAGCGATGACCGCGTGACCATCCTCTTCTATCTGTTCGCGATCGTGACGGTGGTGGCCGCGGCCGGGGTCATCACCGCGCGGAGCCCGATCTACTCGGCGATGTCGCTGGTGCTGACCTTCTTCTGCCTCGCCGGCATCTACGTCCTGCTCCTGGCCCACACCATCGCCGTCCTTCAGGTCCTGGTCTACGCCGGCGCGATCATGGTGCTGTTCCTCTTCGTCATCATGCTCCTGTCGCTGGGGGAACCGGCCGGCCCGGGGAAGGTGACCTTCGGCCGGGTGGTGGGCGGCCTCAGCGCGCTGGGCCTGTTCGCCGCGCTGGTGATCGCCACCAAGCCCTTCGTCTCCCTGGGCGGTGAGCCGCCGCCGCGCTTCGGGACCCTGCAGTCGATCGGAGTTCAGCTCTACACGCAGTGGCTCGCGCCCTTCGAGGCGGTGTCGCTGCTCCTCCTGGTGGCCATGGTGGGTGCGGTCGTGGTCGCCAAGTCCCGCGTCTGACGGGGGCAACGTGCAAGGCATCTCGCTGCAGCACTACCTGGTCCTGGCCGCCCTGCTCTTCAGCCTGGGCGTGTTCGGCGTGCTCGTCCGGCGCAACGCGCTGGTGGTCTTCATGTGCGTGGAGCTGATGCTCAACGCTTCGAACCTCACCTTCCTCGCCTTCGCCCGCGATGCGGGGATGGACGTGGGGCACCTCCCGGCGCTGTTCGTCATCGCCGTGGCCGCGGCCGAGGCCTCCATCGGGCTGGCCATCGTCATCGCGGTGTTCAGGAGCCGCGGGACCGTGAACGTGGACGACATCCGGACGATGAGGCTCTGACCGACCGATGCTCGCGCTCATCCCCAATCCGTTCCTCGATCCCTTCCCGGCGCCGGAGTCGATCGCCTCGCTGCTCTGGGTCATCGTCGCGCTCCCCCTGGCAGGGGCCTTCCTCTGCGGCGTGCTCGGCAAGTTCATGGGCCGGGCGAACACCAACTTCCTGGCCTGCTTCACGGTTTTCGCCTCGTTCTGCCTGTCGGTCTGCGCGGTCTGGGCGGTGGGGTTCCAGTCGGCGCAGTTCATCTCGCCGGCGAGCGCCCAGCCGGTGAAGTACGCGCTGTGGCTGGATGTGGGCCGCTGGTTCTCCGCCGGGGACTTCAGCGCCCACTACGGCTTCTACGTGGACCGGCTGACCGCGGCGCTGCTCCTGGTGGTCACCGGCGTCGGCTTCCTCATCCACCTCTACTCCACCGAGTACATGGAGCACGACGAGGGGTACTGGCGGTACTTCGCGTACCTCAACCTCTTCGTGGCCATGATGCTGACGCTGATCATGGCGGACAACCTGGTCCTCCTCTTCGTCGGCTGGGAGGGAGTGGGGCTCTGCAGCTACCTCCTGATCGGCTTCTGGTACCGCGACACCGAGAAGGCCTGGGCGGGACGGAAGGCCTTCATCACCAACCGCATCGGCGACTTCGCCTTCGTCATCGGGATGATCTTCCTGGTGCTCCTGCTCCAGGCCACCGAGGCCATGGGCCGCTCGGGGCAGGCCCGGGGGAACTTCATGGAGGCGGGCAAGGCCCGGGCCTGGCTGGCCGCGGTGCACGACCAGGGGCCTCTCAACACCGAGGTGCTCCGCGAGTGGGCCTACCGGATGCCGGTGAACATGGGCCAGCGGACGATGGGCGGCGTGACCCTGGATTCGGCCATCACCGAGGGCCCGCTGAAGGGCAGGACCTTCGGCCACGTGCTGACCGCGGCGCTGCTCCTTCTCCTCATCGGCGCGGCGGGGAAGAGCGCCCAGATCCCGCTCTACGTCTGGCTCCCCGACGCCATGGCCGGTCCCACCCCGGTGTCGGCGCTGATCCACGCCGCGACCATGGTGACCGCCGGCGTCTATCTCTTCTGCCGGCTGAGCTTCCTCCTCATCCTCTCACCCACGGCGATGGCCTGGGTGGCGATGATCGGCGCGCTGACCGCGGTCTGGGCCGCGCTGATCGCCTTCGCCCAGGACGACATCAAGAAGGTGCTGGCCTACTCCACGGTGTCCCAGCTCGGCTTCATGTTCATGGGCGTGGGGGTGGGCTTCTTCTGGGCCGCGGCGCTCCACCTCATCACCCACGCCTGCTTCAAGGCCTGCCTCTTCCTCGGGGCCGGCTCGGTGATGCACGGCAACGGCGAGGAGACCGACATCCGGCGGCTGGGCGGGCTTCGCCGGGAGATGCGGTGGACCTGGGCGACCTTCCTCATCGCGACCCTGGCGATCACCGGGATCGTTCCTCTGAGCGGGTTCTTCTCCAAGGACGCCATCCTCCACGGCGTCCACATCACCGAGATCGAGGGCTTCCCGTCGGTTCCTCACATCGTCTACGGGCTGGGCCTCTTCGGAGCGCTGTGCACGGCGTTCTACATGACCCGGCTGTACGTCCTGACCTTCGAGGGCAAGCGCGCGGCGGACGCGAAGGTCCCGCGCGCCCACGAGAGCGGGTTCCGGATGGTCTCCGTCCTGGTGGTGCTCGCCTTCCTCTCGGTGGCGGGCGTCCTCTGGGGCATCCCCGGTCTCGTTCCCGGCCCCGAGGGGCAGAAGGTGGCGCTGATGGAGGGTTACCTGACTCCGTCGTTCCAGCTCGCCGATCGGTACGCGAAGATCTACAAGACGGTCGTCCACGAGGAGTCCTCGCCCCTCCCCGGGTTCGTCATCGCCTGGGCGATCGCCGTGGTGGGTGGCGCCGCGGCGTGGATCGTCTACCGCTCCTGGCTGCCGTCCCGCGCCGGCAAGCCGCTGCCGGCGTTCATCGCCGTGCCGTGGCGCTGGGCGCGGCACAAGTTCTACGTGGATGAGCTCTACGAGTTCCTCTTCATCCGTCCCTTCACCGCGATCTCCAACGGCCTCTACAAGGTCCTGGACGCGGGCCTCATCGACACGGTGGCGGTGGGGGGAACGGCGGCGGTCTTCCGGCGGGTGGGCGGCTGGCTCCGCTACACCCAGACCGGGAACGCCCAGAGCTACGCCACGGTGATGGCGGTGGGGCTCCTGGTGGGGATCGGCGCCGTCCTGGTGTGGGTGCACCCATGGTGAGCGCGCTCTCCCCCTGGCTGGTCACCCTGGTCATCTTCCAGCCCGTGGTCTCGGCGGTGCTGGTGGGGCTCCTCCCCCAGAACGAGAAGCGCCTGGTGCGGGGGTGGACGTTCCTGGCGATGCTCCTCAACTTCGGGCTGACGGTGCTCCTCTACTCGGCCTTCGACCCGAAGGGACCCGAGTTCCAGCTCGAGCAGCGCGCGCAGTGGATCTCCGATCTGGGCATCAGCTACCACGTCGGGGTCGACGGGCTGGCCGTCTCGCTGATGCTCCTCACCGGGTTCCTGGGCCCGCTGGTGGTGCTCTGCAGCTGGAGCTTCATCGAGAAGGGAGTGAAGAGCTTCCACCTCTCGCTGCTGCTCATCCAGAGCGCGATGCTGGGCGCGCTGGCCTCGCTGGACGTCATCCTCTTCTACGTCTTCTTCGAGGCGATGTTGGTCCCGATGTACCTGATCATCGGGGTGTGGGGCTCGGAGAAGCGAATCGCCGCGGCGCTGAAGTTCTTCCTCTACACCCTCGCCGGCTCGCTGGTGATGCTGGTGGCGATCCTCGCGGTGTACTTCCTCGCCCAGCCGGCGGGCGCCCGGAGCTTCGACTACGCCGCGTTCTACAACTCGCTCGCTCCGGCCAACCGCGAGCTGGCCGCCTGCGTGAGCAAGAACCTCGCCGAGAGCTGCGCGACGCTCTCACCGGTCGCCCAGGTCCTGCGCGCCTACGGCCCGTGGATGTTCCTGGCCTTCGCGGTGGCCTTCGCGATCAAGGTGCCGATGTTCCCCGTGCACACCTGGCTCCCCGACGCGCACACCGAGGCGCCGGTGGCCGGTTCGGTCATCCTCGCCGGGGTGATGCTGAAGATGGGGACCTTCGGCTTCTGGCGCTACGCCATCCCCCTCTTCCCGGTGGCGGCGCAGCAGATGCGCGGCGTCTTCGCCATCCTGGCGACGGTGGGCATCGTCTACGGGGCGATGATGTGCCTCGCCCAGCGGGACGTGAAGCGGCTCATCGCCTACAGCTCGGTGAGCCACCTCGGGTTCTGCATGCTGGGCATCTTCGCCCTGACCGCCGAGGGCGCCGCCGGCAGCGCCTACCAGATGCTGAACCACGGGGTGTCCACGGGGGCGCTGTTCGCCCTCTTCGGCTTCCTCTACGAGCGCCGCCACACCCGGAACATCATCGACTTCGGTGGCATCGCCCGGAGCATGCCCGTGTTCGCCGCGCTGTTCCTGATCATCACCTTCTCCAGCATCGCCGTCCCGGGGACCAACGGCTTCGTCGGCGAGTTCCTGGTGCTGCTCGGGACCTTCAAGTCCACCCAGGTGAGCATGTGGATCGGGGTGCTGGCCGCGACGGGGGTCATCCTCGGGGCGAGCTACATGCTGTGGATGGCGCAGCGGGTCTTCTTCGGGCCGCTGGTGCAGGTGGAGAACGCGCGGCTCCACGACGTGAACGGCCGCGAGCTGGCCATCGCCCTTCCCTTCGTGGTGATGGTCCTGGTGATGGGCGTGCTGCCCAGCTTCTTCCTCGACCGGCTCCAGACCTCCACCCAGCGGTATGTCGCCCGGGCGCAGGTGGGGGCCGCCCAGCCCGTCCGCGACGAGGACACCCGGGTCACGGTCATCCCCCTTCCCTCTCCAGCGCCGGTGGCCTCGCTCCCCGCCGACGCCTCCGCCCGGCGCTAGGCCCATGCTCTCCCTGCCCCAGCTGACCACCGCCGACTTCACGCCGCTCTGGCCCGCGCTGATCCTCTCGGCGGCCGCGTGCCTGGTGCTCCTCTCCGAGGTGTTCCTCTCCTCGGCGTCGCGCAGCTTCCAGGCGCCGCTGGCGGTGGGCTCGACCGTGCTCGCCGGCGTGGTGGCGGCCGCGAGCTCCTTCTCCGCGCCCTTCGAGGTGTTCCGCGGCTTCGCGGTGCAGGACCCGTTCGGGAGCCTGGTATCGCTGGTGGTCTGCGTGGGGGTGGGTCTCGCCTCGCTGCTCGCGCCGGCCTTCCTGCGCGGGCGCCATGCCGAGCGGGGCGAGTTCTACGCCCTGGTCCTCTTCGGAGGGGCGGGGATGAGCCTGCTCGGGGTCTCCAACGAGCTCATCCTCCTCTTCATCAACCTCGAGATCCTCAGCGTCGCCACCTACGCCCTGGCCTCGTACCTGCGACGGGGCCCGCGGCCGGCCGAGGCGGGCTTCAAGTACTTCATCCTCGGCGCCTTCAGCTCGGCGGTGCTGCTCTACGGCACCGCGCTGCTCTTCGGCGCGACCCAGAGCACGCTCCTCCCGCAGATGTCGGGGATGCTGGCCCGCATCTTCTCCGACCCCGTCCTGGCCGACCGGCGTCCGCTGGCCTACTGCGGCCTGGCGCTGGTGGGAGCGGGCTTCGGGTTCAAGATCGCCGCGGTGCCCTTCCACATGTGGACGCCGGACGTCTACGAGGGGGCGCCGACCCCGGCCACCGCCTTCTTCTCGGTCGCGCCCAAGGTGGCGGCGCTGGCGCTCTTCGTGCGCGTCATGATCTATGCCTTCGGCGAGCTCGTCGACCAGTGGCAGCAGATCATCATGGCGATCTCGGTCGCTTCGATGATCCTGGGGGCGCTCGCCGCGATCAACCAGCGCAGCATCAAGCGGCTGATGGCCTACAGCTCGATCGGCCATGTCGGATATGCGCTGATCGGGCTCGCCGCCGGCACGCCGGCGGGCGTGCGCGGCATCCTGATCTACATGGCAATCTACATCTTCATGAACATCGGCACCTTCGCGGTCATTCTCTGCATGCGCCGCGAGGGCCGGCTGGTCGAGGGCATCGACGATCTGGCCGGGCTGGCGCGCACCCAGCCGATGCTGGCGGCGGC
>DATJVY010000007.1:0-13718 GCA_035501615.1 Myxococcaceae bacterium | reverse complement strand
GCTCGCGCAGGCGAGCCTCGCCGAGGCGCTCGGGCGCATGGACGCAGCCGACCTGGATGCGCTCCCGGTCGTGGATCCCGACCGGCCCGGGTACCCCTACGGCGTCGTCACCCGCGCGGGTGCGCAGCGGGTGAAGCGCCGGGTGCTGGGGAGCTCCGGCATGCCGGTGAATGGCGCCGACCGAGGAGTCTTGAACGCCCGGAACCCCCGAGACGTCAGGTGGCGCAGCGTGCGCAGCGGCCGCGGACGTGAATCTCGGCCGAGTTTCGCGCGAGCGAGGGCGCCAGCGTCACCGAGTCGATCGGCAGGCACTCCAGCGCGCCGCACTCGGTGCAGCTGAAGTGAGGATGCGTCTGCTCGTGCCGCCGGGCGTCGGGCCCGCGCAGGTCGAACCGCCACACGTGGTCGCCGAGGTCGCGCCGGTGCGCGAGGCCCCGCTCGGTCAGGTCCATCAGGATCCGGTAGACCGTCGTGCGGTCCATCCCGTCCTGGGGAAGCAGCGACACCATCTCGGGATGGCTCATCGGCCGCGCCGCCTTCTGCAGCGCCTCGTACACCCTCAGCCGTTGCTCCGTGACCCTGAGGCCGGCCTCGCGTAGCGCCCGCCTGGCGTCCGTGCTTCGTGGCATCGCCCCCGCGTGCTCACCGTTGGTCCATGACGCCGTCTCGGGGCTTGCCATGGTGTCTCCCTCTCGCTGGGCCCCGGATCGTCCGGGGCGTTCAGGGCTGTTGCCCGAAGCAAGGGAGTCGCCAAGACCAGGCCAAGTGATTCCAGTGACTTGGCGACCAGCGGCAGGAGGAACTTCAAACGATTGGCATCAATTGATGCAAGCGAATGACATCAGGGGGGCGTCTGCTAGCCCATGGCACCCAGCTGCCGGCCCCCGAGGAGGTGCAGGTGGAGGTGGAAGACGGCCTGGCCGGCGTCCGGGCCGGTGTTCATCAGGAGCCGGTAGCCGGACTCGGCGATGCCCCTCTCGGCGGCGACCCGTGAGGCGGCGAGTACCAGGTGGCCCACCAGCTCCCGGTCCTCGGCGGTGACGGCGTTGTTGGAGGGAATGTGCTGGAGGGGCACGAAGAGGACGTGCACCGGGGCGTGGGGCTTGATGTCCTCGAAGGCGATGCACCGGTCGTCACGGAACACGAGCTTGGCCGGGATCTGCCCATCCCGGATCTTGCAGAACACGCAGTCGGACATGACGGGTGACTCTGCCCGGGGCGGCCCCGGGACGGAAGCGGCTCCGCGTGGCCCGGCGCGGCATCCGCGGCGTGGAGGCGGGAGGCTGGACGCAGCGTGGCGGTGGCTCGCGCTCGCGGTGGCCGTCCCGGCCGTCGGGCTGGCCGAGCCGGTTCGGTACCGGGTGGCCTCGCCGGCCGAGGGAAGCAAGGCCGAGGCGATCGTCGTCTACAGCCTCGGCTCGCACACGCAGCTGGCCCAGGAGATCCGCGGCGAGGTGACGCTCGATCCGGCGACGCTCGCCGCCGCGTCGGGCAGCGTGGTGGTGCCGATCTCCGGCATCCGCGGGGACGGGGCGACGCGGGACTGCCACATGCGCGAGGCGCTCGGCCTCGACTACGGCGCCGGCGGCCGGTTCCCCAAGGAGCACGCCTGCGACGCGGAGGACCGTCTGCCGGCGAGCGGTCCCGAGTCGGTGGTCTTCCCCGACGTTCGTTTGGAGCTGCTGGGCGCACGGCCGCTGGACGACGTGGCGCTGCTCGAGGCGGTGAAGCCGGTTCGGGTCGAGCTCGACGTGCGCTGGACGGTGCACGGCGTCGCCCACCCGTCGCACGAGCTGGTGCGCGCGGTGCGCGACGGCGCCGGACTCCACGTCCGCGGGCGATCGACCGTCGTGCTGGCCGACCACGGCGTGGTGGTGAAATCGGTCAAGGTGCTGTTCGCGGAGATCAAGATCGGCGACGCGGTGACCGTTACCTACGACCTCCGGCTCGTGCCGCTCGGACACTGAGCACTCGCAACTTGACGGCGTGAGCGGACGCGCCGCGGCAACCAGCAGCGCCCGGTGCGCCTGCAGCAAAGTTGCTGCTCGCCCTCATTCCTCGTGCTGAAACCCCGGGCCCACGCGGCCCGCGGGGGGCGCTCGGAGGGTGGACCCATGACATGGAGGTCGCTGTTCCTGTGCGCACTGGCGCTGCCGGCGGTCGCCGCCGCGGATCCCCAGTCGAAGCAGCGTGGCTCGATCGTGCAGCTGCGGAGCAGGAGCGAGATGCATCAGATGCTCCGCGCGGGCGGCTACAAGGCGCGGGGAGGCATCGACAAGTCGCAGACCTCGAAGGACGACGACGACCGGAGCCGGTCGTTCCCGCACTTCACGCAGTCCTTCAACTTCGGCGGGGCGAACTACCCCTACACCATGGTGGGCTACCCGCCGCGGTCGGGCAGGAGCGTGAGCCTCGAGTCGCTCGTCGTCCCGGTCCGCGTCCACTTCCTCTTCTTCGCTCCGGACGAGATCGTCTTCGAGCCCGACGCGGCGGTGACCAGCATCGTCAACTCGCCGCTGTACCGCCGCGCGCAGTTCGCGAACGGCTACGGCCAGTTCGGCGACCAGCTCCAGCGCGCCGCCTTCTGGAACCAGATGGACCGCCGCCACAGCTGGCACGTGGAGATGGATCGCCCGCGGATCGCCAAGACGCTGGACGTCTACATCACCCCGGAGACCGGATCGGTCTTCCAGTTCGGCTCGGCGCTCCTCGGCAACATCCTCATCGACGCGATGGACGCGATCATCAACACCTACATCCAGGCCGCGGGCATCGACCCGGACGTGGTCCCGATCTTCGTCACCGACAACGTGATCGCCGAGGCGCTCGGCTACCACAGCGCGACGCAGTTCACCGGGAGCGGCGTGCTGCAGACGTACATCTACGCGAGCTGGCTCGATCCGGCGCTGGTCGATCCGATCATCGCGGACATCAGCACCATCAACCACGAGCTGTCGGAGTGGATGAACGACCCGTACGTCAACAACGTCGTCCCGCTGTGGATGTACCCGCCGTCGGACGATCCGCGCACCATCTGCGGCGACAACCCGTTCCTCGAGGTCGGCGATCCCCAGGGCAACGGCCCGACCTTCGACGACTTCCCCACCGTCGTCGTCCCGCTCGATGGGGTCGACTACCACCTGCAGCAGATCGTCCTGCTCCAGTGGTTCACCGGCGAGGTGCCGTCGAGCGCGTACGGAGGCTGGTACACCTTCCCGGATCCGACCTCGATCACCCAGCCCTTCGTTCCCTGCCCGTAGCTACGGCAGGTCCTGCGAGCGCGACGGGTCCGGGGCGCACTCCCCGTCGAACAGCCGCGCCAGCACCAGCGGACCGTCCCGGGCCAGCACCGCCCGGGACGGCACCGCCTGCGCCACGGTGAGCACCACGTCGTAGCGCCGCGACGAGCGCGGGGGCCCGAGGTGCGAGTACATCGGCGCGTCGCGATGGAAGTACGTGTACCCGCCCGCCCAGGCGATGTGGGTCGCCTCGACCTTCAGCCCGCACAGCACCGGAAGCTCGCTCGCGACGAGGAGGAGCCGGTTCACCGCTCCGAAGTCGTCGTACGCGCTCTGCGCATCGCGCTGCCCCTCGTACGCTCCGAGGTCGCCGAAGGTCAGGGCGTGGAACCGGACGGCTGAGACGAGCGCCCCCAAGAGCGCGACGGCCACCGGGAGGCGCCGGTCCACCCGCGACGCGGCGACCGAGAGCCCCACGCCGGCGAGCGCCATCAGCGCCGGGACGACGGGGAGCACGAAGCGGAGCTCCTTGTGCGGGATGGCGCTGTGCACGGCGAGGAAGAGGGCCACCGCCGCCCCGAGCGCGGGCGCCCGCCGGAGCCCGAGCAGCGCCGCGGGAAGCACCACCACGGCCACGGTGGGCATCGAGGTGAAGAGGACTCGCAGGTAGTAGCTCGGAGGAGAGACGCCGAAGAGCGCTCCCTTGCCCTGGACCCAGTTGTAGCGCCAGTAGGCCAGCGCCGAGTGGAACCAGCTGCCCCAGGTGAGCCGGTCGAGCAGGCCGAGGAGCAGTGCCCAGCCGAGGAGCGTCACCCCCACCTCGAGCGCAGGGCGCCACCGCCGTCGCGTCACCCAGGCGCCGAGGAGCGCCGCGCAGACGAGGGCGTCCTGGAGCCGGAGCAGGACCGCGAAGCCGAGGAGCGAGGCGCCAAGGAGCCGCTCCCGCCGGGTCGTGTCGGCAGGCAGCGCCCAGGCCAGGCCCAGGGTGACCGGCAGCGCCGAGAGCGGCTCGGACAGGCCCCGGGGCGCGAAGTAGATGGCCGGTGCGGCGAGCGCCCAGAGCGCTCCGGCGGCGGCCGACTCGACCGGCCCGGCTCCCGTGCGCCGTGCGAGGCGGGCCGTGGCCCAGGCGGTGGCGACACCCACCGCGGCGAAGACCAGCTTGGCGGCGGGCACGTAGAGCCGCGGCGAGGAGAGCCCGAGCGCGCGGAAGGACTCCAGGAGCCCGGCGACGAGCCCGGGGAGCACCCAGGTCCGCAGGCCCTCGCGGAACTCGAGCGGGACCCAGCCTCGCCCCCACACCAGCCGGTGGGCAGGCTCGAGCGACTGGTAGATCTCGTCCGGCCAGGCGATGCCCTGGTCGGTCAGGGCCAGCCAGCCGCGCAGCGCCGCCCCGACCGCCAGCGCCGCGAGCAACAGCCACCACGCATGCCTCGTCTCCTCTGCGGCGGGTGCTGGAGCGTCGAGCGGCACGTGGGGGAGCCCCGTGATACATCAAGCGGGATCCGTCCATGAGCTCGATCAAGATCGCGCGCCTGCTGGAGGACCGGGACTACGGGCTCCAGCTGACCCTGGTGACCGGTGCCGAGGGGCTCGGCCGCGTCATCACCAGCTCGCGCATCCAGAAGCCCGGCCTGGCGCTGGCCGGCTACACCGAGCACCTCCACCCCGAGCGGGTGCAGGTGTTCGGCAACACCGAGATCTCCTACCTGAACACCCTGGACGAGGCGACGCAGCGCGAGGCCCTGAAGAAGCTCAGCGACTCGAACCTGGCCTGCGTGGTGGTGACCAAGGACCTGGCGATCCCTCGCTCGCTGCTCGACGTCTGCAACACGGCCCAGCTGGCGCTGATGAAGACCCCGCTCCTCAGCTCCACCTTCATCCAGCAGGTCACCGCCTTCCTGGAGGAGGCGCTGACCGAGTCGGCGAGCCTGCACGGGGTGCTGATGGACGTGATCGGGGTGGGCATCCTGCTCCTCGGCAAGTCGGGGATCGGAAAAAGCGAGATCGCCCTCGACCTCGTCACCCGGGGCCACCGCCTGGTGGCCGACGATATCGTCGAGGTCACCCGCAGGAAGCAGGACACCGTCTACGGATCCGGAAATCCCATCATCAAGCACCACATGGAGATCCGGGGCCTGGGGATCATCAACATCAAGGACCTCTTCGGGGTCGCCGCGGTCCGCGACCGGAAGAAGATCGAGCTGGTCGTCGAGCTGGTGGAGTGGGACCCCCACCGCGAGTACGACCGGCTGGGGGTCGAGGAGCGGTTCTTCAACGTGGTCGGCGTGGACCTGCCCCTTTCCACCATCCCGGTCCGGCCGGGGAGGAACATCACCACCCTGGTCGAGGTGGCCGCCCGGAACCACCTCCTCAAGCTGCAGGGCCACCACAGCGCCAAGGAGTTCGCCGAGCAGCTCAACCGCGCCATCGCCGAGGGCGCCATGCGGAGGGTCCTGGGCGAGGAGGTGGAGTGATGGGTGCTCCGGCGAGCGAGCGCCGGCGCATCGTCATCCTCACCGGGATGTCGGGGTCGGGAAAGTCCACCGCCGTCCGGGCGCTGGAGGATGCCGGCTACCGCTGCATCGACAACCTCCCGGTGGTCCTCCTGCCCCAGCTCACCGGGCTGGCCGAGCTGGCGCAGCCGGACACCCGGCTGGCTCTGGTCATCGACGCCCGCGAGGGGGAGATGCTCCGTCAAGCCCCGGGCATCCTCGCCCGGCTCAGGGCCGAGGGGCACCACGTGGAGCTGGTCTTCCTCGACGCCTCGGACGAGAGCCTGGTGCGCCGCTACTCGGAGACCCGCCGCCGGCACCCCCTGGCGTCCGAGGAGAGCGTCCCGACGGGGATCGCCCGGGAGCGGGAGCTGCTCGGGGATCTGCGGGATCTGGCCGATCAGGTCATCGACACCTCGCAGCTGAACGTCCACGACCTGAAGCGGCTGGTGACCGCCCGCTTCGGCGACTCCGGGGCATCCCTCCCCAGCCTCACCGTCATCTCCTTCGGCTACCGCTACGGCGTTCCGCCGCAGGCGGACCTGGTCTTCGACCTCCGCTTCCTCCCCAACCCGTACTTCGTCCCCGAGCTGAAGCCGCTGACCGGGGAAGACCCCCGGGTCGCCCGCTACGTGCTCGAGCGCTCGGAGACCCAGGAGTTCCTGGCGCGCATCGTCGACCTGGCCCAGTTCCTCTTCCCCCGCTACCAGCGGGAGGGGAAGGCCTATCTGACCGTCGCGCTCGGATGCACCGGGGGCAAGCACCGGAGCGTCGCCGTGGCTGCGGCCCTCGCCGAGCGGCTCGGCGCAGGGAGGGCGGGGGTGCAGCTCCAGCACCGGGACATCGAGAAGGAGTAGGCGAGCAAGCACGCCGGAGCGGTGCTCCAGGCGTGTTACTGGCCTCGAGAAGATCCACGAGGGTCGCTCCAACCCACGGGTCCGACTGGACGCCGGCTGGACAGCTTCGCTCTGCGTCTTATTCTGGGGTGACGCGTGAAGATCCGGTGCGCGTCGTGTGTCGAAAGGTTGCAGCCCACCGCAGCGTGGGAGTAGGAGCCGCGGCGGACTGCAGAAGAGGTGTCACATGGTCGGGCTCGTGGTCGCAGCCCATGGTCGTCTGGCGCAGGAGCTGGTGGCGACCGCCGAACAGATCATGGGAGCTCTGCCCGAGGTGGCCACGGTGAGCATCGAGCCGGGCACTTCGGCGGAGAGCATCCGCGCGCAGATGCGGGCGGCGGTGAAGGAGCTCGATCACGGCGAGGGCGTGCTGGTGCTCGCCGACCTCTTCGGTGGCACTCCGTGCAAGGAGTCGCTCCTGCTGTGCGGGAAGGCGAACGTGGAGGTCCTGGCCGGGGTGAACCTCCCCATGCTGATGAAGGCCGCCTCGCTTCGGAAGGAGCATCTTCCACTTCACGACCTGGCCGAGGCGCTGCTCACCTACGCCCAGCGCAACATCCGTTTCGCGTCCGAGCTGGTGCGCGAGGCGTCCGGACGTCACGTCGCTTCCTGAGGTGCTCGTCAGGGCGGGCCTCTACGGTCCGCTCCGCACCATGGCCCGATCCCCCGTGATCACCTTCCTCCGCATCGACGGTCGCCTCATCCATGGCCAGGTGGTCGAGGCCTGGCTCCCGGGGCTCAAGGTCTCCCGGGTCGTCGTCGCGGACGACGAGGCCGCGCACAGCCCGCTGATGAAGACCGCGATGGGCCTCGCCGTGCCGCCCGAGCTCGAGGTGGACATCCGTCCCCTCGGGGAGGTGCCGTTCGCGGCGCTGGCCGAGGACAGCGTGCGAACCCTGCTCCTCCTCCGGGACATCCCTGCGCTCATCGAGGCCAGGAAGCGGGGGCTTCCGGTGAGCCGGGTGAACCTGGGCAACGTCCATCACGGGCCGATGCGCCGGCAGGTGTCAGCCTCGGTGTTCCTGAACGCCGAGGAGCTGGAGCAGCTCAAGGCGCTGCACGACCAAGGCGTGGAGATCGAGGCCCGCGGCGTTCCCTCGGAGCGTCCCGTCACCTTCTCCGAGATGGTGGAGCGCTTCGGGAAGCGGTAAAGGCTCCCCATGCACGTCGGCTGGGGCCACGTCGCGCTGGCGGGGGCCTGGGGCGCGCTGGTCAGCCTCGAGCGTCGCGCCTTCCTGCAGGCCATGTTCAGCCGTCCGCTGGTGGCTGCCACCGGGATGGGGCTGCTGCTCGGTCAGCTGGAGACCGGCCTCTACCTGGGGATGGTACTCGAGCTGTTCTACCTAGGCACCGCCTCGCTGGGGGCAGCGCTCCCGGAGAACGACACCCTCGCGGCGAGCGGGACCACCGCCGCGGCGGCGATGATGGCCTGGCAGACCGGCGGCGGAGGCACTCCCGCCATCTGGAGCCTGTCGCTGCTCCTCTTCGCGGGGCTGGGCCAGCTGGGGCGGGCAGTGGACCACCGGCTCGAGGCGCACGCCTCGGTCCTGAGCGCGCATGGGCTGGAGCTGGCGGAGCACGGCGAGCTGGAGCGGGCCGTCCGCCAGAACCTCTGGGGCATCTGGCCCTACGCGCTCGCCTACCTCCTGCTCAACGCCGGGTGCGCGGCGCTCGGGCTGTGGATCGGCACCTTTCTGTCCCACCTGCCGCTGGTGTCCCTGCGAGGTCTGGCCTGGGCGTTCCCGGCGATGGCCTCGGTCGCGGCGGCCATCGGGGCGCGGGGGTCGCACGCCCGGAACGCCGCGCTCTGGGGTCTGGTGGGCGCCGCGGTGATGACCGGCACCACGCTGGTGCTGGCCTGGGTGCGCGGATGATCGGCCCCGGAACGCACCTGCCGCGCTCGGTGAAGCTGCGCGTCTTCCTCCGCTCGCTGCTGCTCCAGGCCAGCTGGAACCCCAAGGGGATGCAGAACCTGGGGCTGGTCTACGCGCTCTACCCCGCGCTCGAGCGGCTCTACACCGACCCGGAGAAGCGGCGCGAGGCGGTGCAGCGTCACCTGACCTTCTTCAACACCCACCCCTACGTGGCGGCGGCCATCGTGGGCGGCGTGCTCTACCACGAGGAGCGCATCGCGGCGGGGGAGGAGGACCCGACCCGGGTCAACGAGTTCAAGGGTGCGCTGATGGGTCCGCTGGCGGCGCTGGGCGACGGCTTCTTCTGGCTCTCGCTGCGGCCTGCGGTGGGGGCCCTCTGCGCCGCGCTGGTGCCCTGGCTGGGAGCCTGGGCGGCGGTGCTCTTCCTGGTTCTCTACAACGTCGTCCACTTCACGCTGAGGGCGCAGCTCTTCCGGATGGGGCTGCAGCTGGGGGACCGGCTGGTGGAGGCGGTGGCCCGGGCCCGCCTCCCGACGCGGGGGGCCAGGCTCCGGGCGGTGGCGGCGGCGAGCGCGGGGGCGGCGGCGGCGTACCTCGCCTTCACCTTCGGGGCGCAACAGGGGGGCCTGGGCGGGTGGCTCATGGCGGGTGGTTGTCTCGCCCTGGGGGCGCTCAGTTACGTTCTGGTGGCCAGGAAGGTCCCCACCGCAGCTCTGACGGTGCTGGCGGCACTGCTGGCGGGGTTCCTCGGGGCCTGGCTGTAGAATGCAGGGGAGAGGTGATGTCGGAGAGCGCGGAAGGCGAGTTCACCATCGTCAACCAGCTGGGGCTGCACGCGCGTGCGGCTGCCCAGCTGGTTCAGCTCGCCAATCGCTGCAAGTGCGACGTGACGCTCCGGACCGACTCGGAGTCCGTGAACGGGAAGTCGATCATGGGCGTGCTGATGCTCGCGGCTGCCTTCGGCCAGGTGCTGACCGTCTCGGCGGTGGGTCCCGGGGCGGCGGACTGCGTGCGGGAGATCGGCGAGCTCATCGCGAAGCGCTTCGGGGAGGCCCAGTGAAGGTGGACCGGTGAGCACGCAGGCCATCAGCCTCAAGCTCCAGGCCATCGGGGCGAGCCCCGGCATGGCGGTGGGGCGGGCCTACGTGCTCGATCGACGGCGGGTACGGACGCCCAAGCTCAAGCTCGGTGCCCAGGAGGTGGGGCGGGAGCTGATGCGGTTCAAGACCGCCATCGACCTCTCCGAGCACCAGCTGGTGCAGCTGAAGGACCGCCTGGAGCAGAGCGACGGGAAGGACCACGCGCTGATCCTCGAGGCCCACCGGCTGATGCTGAGGGATCCGATGCTGGTCGACGAGGTCAACAAGCTCATCGCCGCGGACCAGATCAACGCCGAGTGGGCAGTCCGGCGGGTGACCCGGAAGATCAAGCACCTCTTCGACGAGATCCCCGATGAGTACTTCCGCGAGCGGCGGGCGGACGTGGACTTCATCGCCGACCGGGTGGTCCGCAACCTCCTGGGACAGGTGGTGGACGTCGAGGAGGAGGTGCCCCAGGGGTCGATCATCGTCGCCCACGACCTGTCCCCGGCGGACGCGGCCATGCTCGCCCGGACGGGCCGGGTGGCGGCCTTCGTGACCGACGTCGGGGGCTCGACGAGCCACACCGCGATCGTCGCCCGGGCGCGGAGCACGCCGGCGGTGGTCGGCGCCGGCCGGGTGTCGGAGCAGATCTCCCCCGGTGACGTGGTCGCGGTCGACGGGGCGCGTGGCCTTCTGTGGGTGAATCCGCCGGCGGGCACGCTGAGCGACATCCGGGCCGAGCTGGAGAAGCTGCTCGCGCGCGGGCGCGAGGCGATGCAGGGGGCGCAGCTCCCGGCGGTCACCATCGACGGCTTCCGGGTCCGGATGCAGGGGAACATGGAGTTCCTCGAGGAGATCCCCGAGCTGCTCGCCGCCGGCGCGGAGGGCATCGGGCTGTACCGGACGGAGTTCCTCTTCCTCGACCGGCTCGAGGCGCCGACCGAAGAGGAGCACTACCTGGCCTACCGGAGCGTGCTCGAGAAGCTGAACGGGCGGCCGGTGACCATCCGGACGGTGGACCTGGGCGGGGACAAGATGCCCGGGTTCAGGAAGTCCGAGCGCGAGCCGAACCCGGCGATGGGGTTGCGGGCGATCCGCTACTCGCTCCGGGCGCGGGAGATGTTCCGGTCGCAGCTGCGGGCGCTGCTCCGGGCGAGCGTGCACGGCAACCTGCGGGTGATGTTCCCCCTCATCTCCGGGGTGGCGGAGCTGCGCGAGGCGCGGACCGAGCTGGAGCACTGCCGGGCAGAGCTGTCGCGGGAGGGTGTGCCGATGAGCGGCCGCTTCCCGGTGGGCATCATGGTGGAGACGCCGAGCGCCGCGTGGATCTCCGATCGGCTGGCGCAGGAGGCGGACTTCTTCAGCATCGGGACCAACGACCTCATCCAGTACACGCTGGCCATCGACCGCCAGAACCGGGACGTGGCGTACCTCTACAAGCCACTGCACCTGGCGGTGCTCCGCTCGCTCAAGTCCGTGGCCGACGCGGGCCGGGCGGCGGGCATCCCGGTCTCGATGTGCGGCGAGGTGGCGGGCGATCCCCGCTACGTGCTGCTCCTGCTCGCTCTGGGCCTGGACGAGCTGTCGATGCCTGCCGGGCAGATCCCGGTGGTGAAGGAGCTGATCCGCCGCTGCTCCAGGGCGGACGCGGTCCAGGCGCTGGAAGAGGCGATGAAGCTCACGACGGCCGAGGAGATCGACCGGCACCTCCGGGCCACCGAGGCGCGGCTGGGCATCGAGAACGGCTGAGCCGCCGGGCGGCCGGATCCCTCCGTTCAGGGCCGGCCGGCGGACGCGCCGAGGAGCGTGGGCTGGACGGAGCGGAGGAGCTCCGCGAGGTAGGCGATGGCGGCGCGCACCCTGGGCAGGTGTCGCGTATCCCGGTGGACACCGAGCCAGAGGCGTCGCTCCGGGGGCGGGACGGGAGGGTCGAGGAGCTCGAGGCCGGCCGCCGCGTCGCCGACGATGCGTGGAAGGCAGGCGAGCCCCAGTCCAGCCGCGGCCATCGCGACGAGCCCCTCGCGTCCGTTGGTGCGCGCGACCACTTGGGCTGCTCCGGCCACCTCCCGGAGCCACGGGGCATCCGCGGTGGGGACGTCCTCGTCCATCGCCAGGAGCGAGTGACCGGGGCAGCCTCGATCGAAGTCCGGTGGCCCGTGGCGGGCGAGGTAGCTCCGCGCGGCGTAGAGGCCGTAGCCGAGCCGGGCCAGCTCGCGCTGGAACACGGCCTGCTGCTCGAAGCGGGCGGGGCGAAGGGCAAGGTCCGCCTCGCCGCGCGCGAGGTTGGCCCAGCGGGGGCTGGCGAGCAGGTCGACCCGCAGCCCGGGATGCTTCTCCAGAAGGCCGGCGAGGCCCGGTCCGAGGACGCGTGCGACGAGCCACTCGGAGGCGGTGAGCGTGAGCCGGCCGGCCACGCCCTCGTCGCGTCCGCTGGCGAGGCGGGTGGCCTCGAGCGCCTCGAGCTCCATCCGCTCGGCGCGGCGGACCAGGACTTCCCCGGTGGCGGTGAGCTCGGCGCCGCCGGGGCCGCTCCGGACGAGGCGGGCGCGGAGCCGCCGCTCGAGGCCCGCCAGCCGCCGGCCGACGGTGGGCTGGGTGACGCCGAGGACCGCGGCGGCGGCGGTGAGCGTCCCGTGCCGCGAGACCGCGAGGAGGTAGCGGAGGTCGTCCCAGTCGATCGCCGTCATGCAGAAATGCATCGAGTCTAGACGAGAACGAACCGTGGTGCCGAGCCCGTTCGTGGACACCTCTCCGGTGGGCGGCGTGAGCCCGAGGAGGACGGACCATGGTGAATCGTCGAGAGATGCTGGGGATGGCCGCGGGCGGTGTGGCGCTCGCGTCGCTGGTGGTGGCAGGGAGGTCGCGAGCGGCCTCGCCGGTTCGGGGACAGGAGGGGAAGCCAGCGCCGATCGGAGCGGTGGCGTTCGACGCGTTCACCCTGCTCGACTTCCGGCAGCTCCCGGCCCGGGCGGAACGTCTCTTTGCTGGCCAGGGCGCGCGTCTCGAGGAGGTCTGGCGAACGCGGCTGTTCGAGTACAGCTGGCTCCGGGTGCTCGGCGGGCAGTACCGGGACTTCGAGGCGTTGAGCGCCGATGCCTTCGGCTACGCGGCGGCGCTGCTGAAGCTCGTCCCCTCGGACGAGGCCCGGGGGGAGTTCCTCGAGACGGTGGTGGGGCTCCCTCTCTGGCCGGAGGCGCAGGAGGTGCTCTCCCGGCTCCGGGCGTCGGGGCTGAAGCTCGCGTTCCTGTCGAACTTCACTCCGGGAATGCTGACCTCGATCGGGCGCCGGACCGGGCTCGAGCAGCTCATGGAGCCGCCGCTGAGCACCGACGCGGTTCGTAGCTACAAGCCCGACCCCAGGGCCTACCGTCTCGCGGTCGAGGCGTTCGGGATGCCACCGGCCCGGATCGCGTTCGTCGCCCACGGCGGGTGGGATGCGGCCGGGGCGGGGTGGTTCGGATTTCCGACCTACTGGATCAATCGCGCGGGGATCCCGCACGAGGAGCTGGGGATCTCGCCGGCGGCGACGCTCCCGTCGCTGTCGCCGCTGCCGGGGCTCCTGGCGAGCTCGCGCTGAGCGCTAGTTCCCGGCGAGGCCGAGCGTGCGCCGGAGCCATTCCTGCCGGTCGGCGCGGACCTGGGCCGCTTCCATCGCGTGGCTGGTGGCGTAGGTGCGCAGGTCGCCGCGACCGCCGAGCGCCTTGCGCCAGGCGTCGATCTGGTCGGGGGGAACGTAGAAGTCCTCCTGGGCGAGCTGCACGAGGAGGGAGCCCTCGAGGGCGGGCAGCGCGTCGATGGGGTCCAGGGCGGCGAGGCGCCGGCGGTAATCCAGCTCGTCGGTCGGCTTCTTGCTCGGGTCGTAGAACATCCAGTGCTCGAAGCGCGGGGTGAGGGCCAGCACGACGTGGGAGCGCGGGCGGCCGTCGGCCGCAGAGGCGAGCATCGCGGTCATTGCTCCGAAGTCGTGCCCGACGATGGCGAGCTTCGCCGGGTCGACGCCCGGCTCCTGGGCGAGGAGGTCGAGGCCGCGCCGGAGTGACACCACCTGGGCGGTGAAGGCGGCGGGGTCGGCGTCGATGTTCCGCTGCCTGTACCAGCCGGGCTGGCTCCACAGCGCGTCGACGAGCAGCGA
>DATJVY010000006.1:0-3375 GCA_035501615.1 Myxococcaceae bacterium | reverse complement strand
GGGGAGGCGTGGTGGCCCATGACGGCGCAGAGCTGGCTGAGGGCCGCGAGCGGCCGCGCGTGATCGCTCCGGAGGAACCAGGAGCCCACCACGTCCGGGTTCGCGGCGACGAAGGCTGGCGTCGTCAGCAGCCTTCCGATCACGCCCGGGCGGTTGCCTGCCCCGCGCGCCACGACCCTCACGAAGTCCACCGCGGCGGACAGAGAAGGCTTGCGGCTGACCAGGTACGAGGCGTGGGTCGCCCCGAGCGCCAGCGCGCGCACGCGCTCCGGGTGCCGCAGCGCGAGCTCCTGGGCGATCATCCCGCCCATGGAGATGCCGAAGACGTTGGCTCCTCCGCCGGCGTTCTGCCGGGGTGGGACTCCTACCGCGTCGAGCACGGCCACGGCGTCTTCGGCCATTTCTCGCATCTTGAGGAAGCCCAGCCGCGTGCTCGAGTGGCCGGTCCCGCGGTTGTCGAAGGTGATGACGAAGAAATGCTGGGCCAGCTTCTCGGGTAGCGCGCCCCAGCCGCGCGAGGATACTCCCATGCCCATGACCAGTAACAGCGCTGGCGAGGAGCGGTCGCCATAGGTCGTGTAGTGGATGCGGTGGCGGTGGCGCGTGGTGAACGGCACGGGGGGCGGCCTCAGGCATTCCCCGAGGCGGCTCGCACCGCGCCCGAGGGGGAAGGGGGGGACGCGGCGCCCTCGGCGCAAGCAACGAGCTCCGTCAGTTCCTTCGCCATGCGCTCGGCCAGGCCGGGAAGGTCCTTGGCTGCGTCTGCGTCGCCCAGGAGTCCGACACCCACCTGCCCGTCGTAGCTGAGCAGTCCCACGGACAGAGTCTGCATCGCGGCCAGGGGAATCACCGGGTAGCAGGCCAGCATCCGGCGGCCGAGCAGGTAGAGCGGGAACTGGGGCCCCGGGACGTTGGTGACGACGAGGTTGAAGAATCGGGCCACTGCCTGGAGCCGCGCCGACTGGATGAGCAGCGTGGGCGGGGCGAAGTCCGACAGCCGCGTCAGCGCAATGGCGCTCATCACCTGGCCGCTCTCCTTGAGGACCTTCATCGACTCGCGAACGCGCTCGAGCCGGCGGCGCGGGTCCGGCTCGCCGACTGGGAGGGCGCAGAAGGTGGGTGTCACCTGGTTGCCCAGCGTCTCCGAGCCGCGCGCCGTCGCGCCGCGCACGCTCACCGGCACCAGGACCCGCAGGTCGGGGCCCACCGCCTCTCCTCGGGAGAGGAGCAAGCCGCGCAACGCCCCCGCCACCACGGTGAGGAGCACGTCGTTGACGGTCCCGCCCAGTGCGGCCCGCACGCGCTTGATGTCCGCAAGCGACAGCTGGGCGGCGCAGAAACGGCGGTGCGGCCCGATGGGCACGTTGAGCGAGCTGGTCGGCGCCTTGCCCAACTGCGCGAGCCCGAGCAGGGGCTTCACGCTCCCCGCCAGCATCGCCAGCAGGGTCCGGGCCTCCGAGCCCGGCTTGAGGACCAGATCCAGAGCCATCTTCAGCGGGTGGGTGACCTGCTGCTCCACGGAGCCGCGCAGCAGCTCGAGGCGGCTCGGCGCCGGCCGCGGAATCCACGGCGGGCTGGGGGCCGGGGGTTCGCGGACGGGCTCGCCGTCCATCAGGACCGACGCGATGTCCATGCCAGAGATACCATCGACCATGCAGTGGTGTGTCTTGGTCACGATGGCGAAGCCCCGGTGCTCCTCTCCCATGCCCTCGATGAGCCACATCTCCCAGAGCGGCTTGCTGCGGTCGAGCTGCTGGGACATCAGGCGGCCCGTCAACTTGAGCAGCTGGGTCTCACTGCCGGGAGGGGGCAGGGCGGTGTGACGTACGTGGTACTCGAGGTCGAACTGGGCGTCGTCCACCCAGACCGGGCGGCCTTGCTGGAAGGGCACCCACGCGAGGCGCTGGCGGTAGCGGGGAACGCGGACGAGGCGGGACTCGACCAGGTGCAGCAGCTCGTCGTACTGCGGTGAGGGACCCTCGAACAGCGCGAGTCCTCCCACATGCATATGCGCGCTGCGGTCTTCCAGGTTGAGAAATGCGAAGTCCAGACTGCTCAAGCGCTCGAACCACTGCACGGCGGCAGCTTGTCACAACCGGGGAACGTTGGAGGTGAACGCGTCGTCGCAAGTGCGCCCGGGGACTCGGACTCCAGCGCCGGCGGAAGTGACGGCGCCCATGATGCCGATAACGGCGGGACGTGCTACACCTGACCTCGACTTCCCGACCCGGTTGCCGGGCAACCCGAGGTCCGGGAGCCCACATGTCCGTTTCGGAAGTCTCCGCGTCCCTCTGGGGGCGCGATGCTGTGCGCTGCAGCCACCTCCGGCAGAGGCACCCACTCCACGACGAAGCGCTCCTCGTCTGCGCCTGGCCGGGGTGCCCCGAGGGCACGCGGAATGGCGTCATCCAGGTGCGAGTCGCCGACGACTCCGGCCGGTCGTCCGTCCTCGCACGGTTCGAGCGCGAGACCTTGCCGCAAGGGCCACGTTTGGCCTTCCGCTGGAAGAGCGCCCAGTGACCGCGGCGACAGCCCCGACACAAGCCACGATCGCCTCCGGCCCGCTCACCGCTGGAGACCTGGGGCTGAAGGTGCTGCTCTGCGAGAGCGTGGACGGAAGCGAGGGCCAAGTCTCGTTCCTCCCGATCATCGCCTGGGTCACGCTCACCGAGTCCGTCGATGGGACACCCGGGGCGGAGACCTGGAGCTGGCAGCCGGTGGTGGTCTTCGAGCACGAGCTGCGCCTCGCCCGGACCGTCCCCCATTATCGGGGAACGGTGGCCAAGGACGTGATCGGCAAGGTTGCGCTCGGCCTGGTGAAGTCCCGCTTCGCGACCGCGAGGGATCTGCGGCGGTCGCACAGCCCGATCTGGAACAGCTACCTCAGTGGGTCCTGAAAGGGTCGAGACGGTGATCGCGAAGCTGACAGCGCTGCTGGGGACCGCGATCCCGGGACTGGGCGATCTGGGGCGTCGCTCGTGGTGCCGGAGTCAACGGAGGCGCCTCCACGCGCGCGATCGCCAGGTCGTGTGGGTGCATGACGGCAAGAAGATGCAGTGGGCTCGCTGGGGTGTTGACCACGGCTTCTTCGAGATGGACTGGGCGGGCCGGCTTCCGTACCTGCGCGCGCTGGCTGCGGTCCACGCATAGAGACCCAACACCGAAAGGACACCCTCGAATGGGCAGTCGATTCAACGTGAAGCTCGCCTGGAGCGAGAACCCGGAGCGCAACAAGGAGGTCGTGACACAGCACGTGAAGGAGCTGGCCGAGAGGGACTACGAGACAGAGGTGGTCGCGGCAGAGCTTCCCGTGGTGCTCGACTTCTACGGCCTGGAGTCGAAGGCGTGCCAGGCCCTCGGTCCGCGGTTCGCGGC
>DATJVY010000005.1:0-38677 GCA_035501615.1 Myxococcaceae bacterium | reverse complement strand
CCAGAAGCTCACCGCGTTCGGCAACGTGACCTTCGGAACCGCGCAAGGGAAGGGTATCTCCAGCGCGAAGTACCTCTTCTCCGCCGAGGACCTGGCGAACCAGGACTGGCAGACGCTGGACCACTCGCAGACCTGGACGGCGAACGCCGGCGCGAACTACCGGGACGGGCCCACGCTGGTCTCGGTGCTCGTTGCGTGCGCAAGCGGTCTCCGCACCGGGGCCAACAACGAGGATCACGTCCCGGGGTGGGTCCGAGTGGACCTGAGCCTGGCGCACGACTTCCTGAGCCTTCCCCTGCGGCCGACGCTGGCGATCGACGTGATCAACCTGTTCGACGACCAGTACGCCTACCGGCTCTACAACGGCTTCAACGGGAGCCACTGGGCGCCGGGCCGGAGCGTCTACGTCCGGGGCTCGGTCAACTTCTAGACTTCACGCTGAGCGCGGTGCGAGGACTGCGGCGGAGGTGGGGCATCCCGGGTCCCACATCCCGGATTCCGGACGTGGGGCCGTTCCCGGGTAACCTTGGCTGTTGACCCCGGATGCGCGCCCTCGAGATCTTCGACACCGATGAGCACGGGAGGCTGAGCGGAAGCCTGGAGGAGATCCTCCGGCTGGCCGATCCTCCCGCGTCACGGTTGCAGTGGACGCTCCGGTACATCGAGGCGCGGGACGACGTGAGCGCGGTGTGGCCGGCGGGGCTCGAGGACCTCGAGGCCCAGGCATCCGCGCGGCGGTTCGGGCTCGAGCTCGGCTGGGAGCAGCTGAGCGCGCTCGCCGGGGCACTCCATACCCCGGTGGACGTACGCCTCGACGGCTGGATCCGTGCGCCCCGTCCGGGCGAGACCCCGGGCGAGATCGCCATGCGCATCGAGGTGCTCGACGCCACGCTCTTCCGGGTGGGGGCGCGCGACAAGGCCGTGTTCACCGCGCTCCAGCAGAGGTTCAAGGACACCCGCGTCGTCGAGCTGAGCGAGATGTACTGAGGCACTAGGGATGCGCTAGCGAGGCGTGGCCAGGTCGACCGAGTCCACCGTCGCGCCCACCCGCCCCAGCAGCTCCCAGGCCCAGCCCACCGCTTCGTCGACCAGGTTCCCGGCCGCCCGAGCCCCCCAGACGAGGGTGAGGGTGGTGGACGTCTCGTCCGATGTCTTGGTCCGCTCCGAGTCCTTCACCGCGTTGGCGCAGGGTCCCTCGGCGTCGAAGAGGCAGAGCAGCCCCTCGAGGTCGATCTCCTGGCCCGAGGCGTTGAAGACGTAACGCGCGCCGGCGGGGGCGACGCCGACGCGCACCGGCGCCCGGAGGCGGTCCACGTCCACCACGCTGATCGGCAGTCCCGAATGGAGGGACACGGCGTTGCCCACGTCCACCGCGGCGTTGATGGGCTCCAGCTTCCCCTCGCCGGCGGCCCGGACGAGGTACTCGGAGGCGGGCTTGCCCCGGCCGGTGGGCTTGTAGCCTCCGTGGCGGAGCAGGTCGCGGATGGCACCCCGGACCTCCTCGCGTCCCTGGACCGGTCCGCGCGCGCCGGGTGCGAGGAGGTCGCGGTACACGTCGCGGGGGAGCTTCCCCAGCGGGGCCGGGAACTGCGTCACGAACGCGCGCAGGGCGAGCAGCGGATGGGGCGTGACGGAGAGCTCCACGGCGCCCCGAGCGTACGCCACCCAGGACCCGGGGACAGGCCGGCATCAGTCCGGGGTGGTACGTGGTCCTCCGGACCTCCTCGTGCGCCCCATCTCCGCCGAGCTCCTGAGCGGCGCCGACCTGTACCGCACCGTCGTGCTCGACAGGATCGCCGGGGCGCGCGAGTCGGTCTGGATCGCCACCGCCAACGTGAAGGCGATGATGGTGCCGCAGCCCGGGAGCGCCCGCTTCGCCCCGGTGCTCTCCCTCTTCCGGACGCTCGCCCGCAGGGGCGTGGAGCTCCGCCTCCTCCACGCCGAGCTGCCCAGCCGGCCGTTCCGTACCGCGTTCGACCGGTCCCACACGCTCGTCCGCGGGGGGCTCCAGCTGAAGATCTGTCCCCGGGTCCACTTCAAGTGCGTCCGGGTGGACGGGGCCTGGGTCTACCTCGGGAGCGCCAACCTCACCGGGGCTGGGCTCGGCGCGAAGCACCCCGATGCGCGGAACTTCGAGCTCGGGGTCGTCACCGAGGACTTCGACACCGTCGACCGCGTCAGCGCTCTCTACGAGTCGGTGTGGTCGGGTGCGGAGTGCGGGCGGTGCCGGCTCCGGTCGGTCTGCCCGGACCCGATCGGCCCGGCGCTCCCGAGATCGCGGAAGGGGAGCGACGTCCGCCTCGGGCGCTCGCGCCGGCTGCGAGGCCGCTGAGCGGGAGGGTCCGCGGAAGTCGTGGCTGGCGGCGGTGCTCTCGCCCACGCTCGTCGATGCGAGGACGCGATGAGACCGCGCCTCGAGATTCGCTCCCCGGCTCGACCTCGGCGGAGGGGTATGCTCCGGCGGGTGAGCGCTCCTTTCCATCGGAGCCCGCCGTGAGGGCGCCCGCCGAGCGCCCCCAGCTCCTCGGCGCGATCGCCGGACTGCTCTCCGCCGTCCTCTTCGGCGCCAGCGTCCCGATCACCAAGCGGCTGCTTCCGGAGATGGCGCCGGTGCTGCTCGCCGGGCTCCTCTATCTCGGGGGTGGACTCGCCGTCGGCACGGTCCGGCTCGTTGCACGCCGTCGCATCGTCGAGGCCAGCCTCGGTCGCGCCGACGTCCCCCGGGTGCTGGCGATCGTCCTCCTCGGCGGCATCGTCGGTCCGCTCGCGCTGGTGAACGGTCTCCGGACCGTCTCCGGCGTGAGCGGCGCGCTCCTCCTCAACCTCGAGGGCCCGCTGACGGTGCTCGTCGCCCTCACGCTGTTCCACGAGCACCTCGGCGTGCGCGCCGCGTTCGGCGCGACCCTGGTGTTCCTCGGGGCGTGCCTGCTCGCCGTCCCCGGTGCCGGTGCGGGGTCGGCGCGGCTCTCCGGCGTCCTCCTCCTGGCCGCGGCCTGCGCGGCCTGGGCCCTGGACAACAACCTCACCCAGGGGCTGGCGGGGAAGGACCCCTGGCAGCTGGTCATCGCCAAGACACTCGGCGCGGGAACGGCGATGATCTCCCTGGGCCTTCTCCTGGGAGGTGGCCTTCCCCGGCCGCCGGTGGTCCTGGCCACGCTCGCGCTCGGGGCCCTGGCGTACGGCGCCAGCGTGCTGCTCGACGCCTTCGCGCTGAGGCTCCTCGGCGCGGCGCGCGAGGCGGCCTTCTTCGCGACGGCCCCCTTCGCCGGGGCGATCCTCTCCATCCCGCTCCTGGGCGAGCGGCTCGGCCCGTTCCAGCTCGCCGCGGGCGCGGTGATGGTGGCCGGGGTCGGCATCCTGATCCGCGAACGCCACGGGCACGAGCACACCCACGAGGAGCTCGAGCACAGCCACCGTCACGTGCACGACGCCCATCACCAGCATCCGCATCCCGAGGGCGTCGACCCCACCGCGCCCCACGCGCATCCGCACCGCCACGCTCGGCTGACCCACAGCCACGCCCACGTGTCGGACGCGCATCACCGGCACGTCCACTGAGGGAAGGGTGGCGCGCGGGCCCGGGGCCCGGCAGATTCGGTGGCCGGAACTCCGAGGACGGGAACGTGAGCGATCGGTTCGAGGCGGACGTGCAGAGGATGCGGCGGGCCCTGAAGGGCGAGGACGACCGCCGTGCCCGCCGGCAGGCCCGGCGCGAGGAGCGCCGCGAGCGACGCGCCACCCGGCGCTCGCGCCGCCAGCGGACGCCGCGCAGTGGAGCGCTGCTCCTGGTCGCCGCGGCGGTCCTCACCATCCTGGTGGTGGAGGGGCTGCCCTACTGGTTCCTCTTCATCGTCCTGGGCCTCGTGTTCGAGGGAATGCGACGCCTCATCGGCCGCCGTGCGCCGGAGGTCGAAGGGCAGGCCGTCGACGAGTCCGGAGTCGACGCCCGGCTGGCGCGGGTGGATGCGCTCTGCGACCAGCTCCTGGCGGACATCCGCGGCGCGCCGCCGCTCCTGCGGCAGGTCGTCCAGAAGCCCGAGGAGGCGGTCGAGGCCCTCCGCGACGGCGTGCACGCGCTCGAGCGGCGGGAGCGGGAGATCCGCGCCCTCGCTCGCCCCGAGGACGACGCGCGCCTCCAGTCGGAGCGGGATGCGCTGCAGCGGCGTCTCGCGGCCGAGCAGGATCCGGTGACCCGCCAGCGGCTGGGACAGGCGCTGGAGGCGCTCGAGCAGCAGCGCGCCCAGCGTGCGTCGCTGCTCACGACGGCCTCGCGCCTCGAGGCCGAGCGCACCCGCCTGCTCTACACCCTGGAAGGGCTGCACACGCAGGTGCTCGCGGTCCGCTCCACCGCCGAGGAGGGACAGGAGCAGGCCGCCGCCGAACGGCTCCGCCAGAGCCTCGACACGCTGAGCAGCGAGGTCTCGGCCGTGGCCGGGGCGCTGGAGTCGGTCCAGGCCGTCGACGCGGGCGCCGTCTCCTCGCCGGAACCCCGCGCCCCGGACGAGCGGGTGCCGGAGCAGCGCTGATGTCGGGCGCGCCGCCGTCGACTCCGGGCCTGGACGCCCGGCGCTCGGCCGCGAGCGGGGTGCCGGCGCCAGCGTTCGTCCCCACGATGCCGTTCCGGCCGGCCTGGGGAGCCTCGGGTCCCCAGCGGCAGACCCTGCTCGCCCACCTTCTCCGCCGGCCGCGGCCGCCGCCGCTGCGGCGAGAGCGGATCGACACCCACGATGGAGACTTTCTCGACCTCGACTGGCTGGAGGCACCGCCGCACGTGCCGCACGTGCTCGTCCTCCATGGCCTGGAGGGCAGCCCGTCGTCGGGCTACGTGCGGGCCACGCTCCGGGAGATCGCCCGGAGGGGCTTCGGCGCGGTGGCCATGGCGTGGCGGAGCTGCAGCGGGGAGCTCAACCGGACGCTCCGGTCCTACAGCTCCGGGGAGACGGGGGATCCGCGCCTGGTCTGCCGGCACATCCGTGCGTCGGGGGTCATGGGGCCGCTCCACGCCATTGGCTTCTCGCTCGGGGCCAACGCGCTGCTGAAGCTCCTCGCCGAGACCGAGGACGAGGCGCCGATCGACGCGGCGGTGGCGGTGAGCACGCCCTTCGACCTCGGTGCCTGCGCCCGGGCGCTCGATGCGCCGTGGAGCGGTGGAGCCATCTATCGCCGGTCGTTCCTGAGAACGCTCCGGCGGAAGGCCCTGGGGAAGCTCCGCGAGCATCCCGCCTCTGGACTCTCGGCCGCGGCGGTGCGCCGGGCGCGGACGTTCCACGCCTTCGACGATGCGTTCACCGGGCCCAGCAACGGCTACCGTGACGCGGCCGACTACTACGCACGGGCCTCGGCCGGTCCGCTGCTCGGCCTCATCCGGCGACCGGTGCTCTGCATCAGCGCCGAGGACGACCCGATGATTCCGCCGGAGACGTTGCCGGAGTCGATTCCCGGGCCGTACGTCCAGCTGTTGCGGACGGAGCGGGGCGGACACGTGGGGTTCCTCGCGGGGAGCCTGTTCCGACCGTGGTTCTGGGCCGAGGCCCAGGCGGTGGAGTTCCTGGCGCGCATGTCGCCGAAATCGGCCGGTTGAGCGGCAGCGCGTGCGCCGTCGGTCGTGCCGCAGGATTCGACGACACTCGGCGTTCGGAGGATGCGAACGGCGCCCGGGCCGCGGAAGCGGTCCTTGCCCAGGGGAGGCGTCGGTCCGACGGCGGTTCGCCGCCCTGCCCCGACGGAACTGGTCCCGGTCCGGCCCGTGGCGGGTTGCAGCAGTGAGAGCTCGAGCTTCACCGCCGTGCGGCGAGGAAGCACCCCTGCACGTGGTCGTTCACCAGCCCGCACGCCTGCATGAACGCGTAGCAGATCGTCGAGCCCACGAAACGGAAGCCGCGCTCTCTCAGCGCCGCGCTCATCGCGTCCGACTCCGCGGTGGTGGCCGGCACCTCCTTCAGGGTCCTCGGGAACCGCCGGATCTGCTTGCCCCCGACGAAGCTCCAGGCGAACGCGTCGAACGTTCCATGCTCCCGCTGCACCTCGAGGAACGCCCGGGCGTTCCCCACCGCCGAGCTCACCTTGGAACGGTTCCGGATGATGCCCGGATCCCCGAGCAGCCCCTGGATGCGCGCCGGCCGGAAGCGGGCCACCCGCCGCGGATCGAACCCCTCGAATGCCCGGCGATAGGCCTCCCGTTTTCGGAGCACCGTCCACCACGACAGTCCGGCCTGCGCGCCCTCGAGCACCAGGAACTCGAAGAGCGTCCGGTCGTCGTGCACCGGTCGCCCCCACTCCTCGTCGTGGTAGCGGATGTAGAGCGGCTCCTCGGTCACCCAGCCGCAGCGGCGTCGCGCCTTCACCGACGTCTCACCCGCCACCGGCGACCCAGAGGTAGAGGTTCTGGTCCGGGCTCCGGCGCGCCGCCAGCTCCACCAGTGCCTCCAGCGCCCTCTCCGGACCGTCGTTCGGCCGGCCGTTCCCGCCCGTCCACTCCTCCATCCAGCGCGCGCGTTCCGCCGGATCGGCGTTTCCCAGGGCCTCCACTGCCTCCTCGGGGAGGGCGTGGATCGACGGGCCGCGCGGACCCGCGCTGAGCACCGGCTCCTCGAGCAGCGGCGTCGCCGCGTCGCTCGCGATTCCTCCTCCGGTGACGATCTCCACCAGCGAGGCGAGGTTCACCGGGTCGACTCCGCTCAGGAGCGTGCCGGGCGGTGGAGCGGTGCCGCCGTCGAGCAGCTGCGGGAGCTCGGTCGGTGTGGCCAGGAAGGCGTGCACTCTCATCGGTCGAGACCCCTAGCCTGGACGAGTCGCCACGCAGGGCGCAACGGCGAGCCGCACCTCGCTCACCGGAACCGCGGGTGGACCGGGGCGAGCTGCGCGGTCGGCCCCGCGTAGCGGAACGCGGCGACGCTCCATCCCGGAGGCACCCGCGCGCAGAACGGTCCGCAGAACTCCACCCGGTGCCCGGTGCACGCAGGCTCGGTGCGGGCGAGCGAGCGGAGGCTCTGGGGAAAGGCGACCACCTGGACCTCGAGCGCGACGGCGGGCGTCGTCACGCTGCACGCTTCGGACACGCCGCGGCGCTGCGCTGCGAGCGTGAGCCCGTAGTGGATGCCGCGCGTCCCGCCGTTCGAGCGGATCCACCCCATCCACGCGCGCTGCAGCCCGAGCCCCCACAGTCCCACCCCCGCCGCGAGGCAGAGGACGATTCCGGCCGCCCGCGGCCGCCCCGGCCACAGCGCGGCCGCCGCGAGCGACCAGCCCGCCACCGGCAGCCAGAGCAGCGGCTGCTGGTAGTGCGGCTCGGCGGGAAGGGCGAGCGCGCCGAGGAACGCCGCGTGGAGCACCCACGTCCAGAGCCCGATCCGTGCCGCCCGCCGGAGCCCCGGGGACGCGGCCCGGAGTCCGAGCACGAGCCCGGCGAGCGTCCCGAGGCCGACCACCACCGCGACCACCGGACCGACGACGCGGAGAGCGGCCCCCGGTCCGGTCTCGGCCGTGAACCGGCTCCAGTCGGCATCGAAGAAGTACCCGAGGCCCAGACCCGCGGTCTGCGCGAAGGGCTCGACCAGGGCCAGCAGCGCCCGTCCCAGCCGCCCGCCCATTCCCTCGCCAGCCGGCAGGGCCTGCGCCGACGGCTCGTGCAGGAGCGTCCCGAGGTAGGGGGCCAGCACGACCGCCGCCGCGAGGCACAGGGCGCCGAGCGTCTTTCCTCTCTCCCGCCACGGCCTCGACTCCCGCGCGAGCACCCACAGCACGGCGGCCGCGAAGGGAACGGCCATGAGGTGCGTCCCCACCGCGAGGCCCACGAGCACTCCGGCCAGCGCGGCCGCTCCGGCCCGGACCGGACCCGCCCGCGCAAGCGTCGCCACGGCGAGCGCCGTGAACCCGGCGAGGAGCGAGTTGTCCCAGGCCAGCCGGCTCCAGAAGAAGGCGAACGGCGAGGCGGCGGCCAGCCAGAGCCCGGTCCCGAGCACCAGGACCGGGGCCTCCGAGCGACGGGCGAGCACGACGCAGAGCAACACGATGGCCGTGGTGAGGAAGAGCCCAGCGGCGACGATCGCCACCTCGGGCCGCGGACCCGCCACCCGGTGGACCGCGGTGTAGAACCACAGCGGCGCCGGGCCGTAGCGGACGCCGCGGGTCCCCCGGAGCACCGAGATGGTGGCCCAGTGTCCGTCCCGGGCATCCGCGGCCGCGGCGTCCTGCAGCTGGGGCTCGTCGAGGACGTAGGGCGCCAGCTCCCGGTCCCGGAGACGCGTCCCGAGGGCCAGCAGCCCCCCCGCGACGAGGAGCCAGACCGGCCACCATCGGAGGGCTGTGGAGCGCACGCGCTGGAAGGACGCCTTGCCACGAACGGCCGAACCGCGCCAGTGCCGTCGGTTGCGCTAGAACGCTGGGCCTCATGACCCGGACTCCCGTGCGTCGGCTCGTCCTTGCGGTCCTCCTCGTCTCCGCCGCGGTGCGCGCGGAGACGCCACTCATCCCGCGCGAGGTGCTCTTCGGAAACCCCGAGCGCACCAGCCCCGCCCTCTCCCCCGACGGAAAGCGGCTCGCCTGGCTCCAGCCGGACAAGGGCGTGCTCCAGGTCTGGGTGCAGACGGTCGGCAAGGAAGACGCGACTCCAGTCACCGCGGACCGTCAGCGGCCGATCCGGCGCTTCGAGTGGGCCCAGGACAGCCGCTCGCTCCTCTACAGCCAGGACGTCAAGGGCGACGAGAACTGGCACCTCTTCGGCGTCGACCTGGCCTCGAAGCAGGTCCGCGACCTGACGCCCTTCGAGGGCGCGCGCGCCGACCTGGTGGCCGACAGCCCGCGCCGGACGTCCGAGGTCCTGGTGCAGATGAACGTTCCGGACCGGGCCCGGATGGACCTCTACCGGGTGGATCTGCGCACCGGCGCGGTCGTGCTGGACACGAAGAACCCCGGGACGGTCACCGCCTGGTCCGCGACCGACGACCTGCTCATCAAGGCCGGGCTGGCGTCGCGTCCCGATGGCGGATGGGAGATCCTCGTCCGTGATTCCGCGAAGGCACCGTGGCGCAGCCTGACCCGCGTCGGGCCGGAGGACACGCTCGACCTGCTCGACCTCACCGCCGACGGAAAGAGCGCGCTCTACGTCACCAGCGCCGGAGGGGAGACCGGACGGGTCGTGCAGCGGTCGCTCGCCGGGGGGCCCGAGAAGGTCCTCGCCTCGCACCCCGAGGTGGACCCCTTCGAGGTCCAGGTGCATCCCACGCGGCACGTGGTGGAAGGCGTGGTGTTCGAGCCCGACCTCCCGCGCTGGACGCTGCTCGATCCGACCATCAAGAAGGACTTCGACGTCTTCCCCCACATCTCGCGGGGATTCCCGAAGGTGGTGTCCCGCGACCGGGCGGACCGGACCTGGATCGTCGGTTTCCGGGATGCGCAGGGCCCGACCCGCTTCTTCACCTTCGACCGCACCTCGCTCCAGGCCAAGCCGCTCTTCACCGATCGGCCGAAGCTCGAGTCGGCGGGCCTGGCGGAGATGAAGCCGGTGCGCTTCAAGGCCCGCGACGGTCTCACGCTGAACGGCTACCTCACCCGGCCGGTCGGAGCCGGCGCCCCGGGACCGATGGTCCTCTTCGTCCACGGCGGGCCCTGGGGGCGGGACCGCTGGAGGCTGGACCCCTACGCTCAGTGGCTCGCCAACCGCGGGTACGCGGTGCTCCAGGTCAACTTTCGCGGGAGCACCGGCTACGGCCGGAAGTTCATGAATGCCGGCGACCGGCAGTGGGGCAAGGACATGCAGAACGACCTGCTCGACGCGGTCGACTGGGCGGTGAAGGAGGGCGTGGCCGACAGGGCAAAGGTGGCGATCATGGGCGGGAGCTACGGCGGCTACGCGACGCTGGCCGGGGCGGCCTTCAGCCCCGAGGCGTTCCGCTGCGGGGTCGACATCGTGGGCCCGTCGAACCTCTTCACCCTCCTGAAGTCGATCCCCCCGTACTGGAAGCCGATCAGGGCGATGTTCGACCGCCGCATCGGGAACATCGACGACCCGGCGGACAAGGCGCTGCTCGAGTCGGCGTCGCCGCTGTTCTCGGCGGACCGGATCCGGATCCCGCTGCTCATCGGGCAGGGGGCGAACGACCCGCGGGTGAAGCCCGCGGAGTCGGAGCAGATCGTCGCCGCGCTGGAGAAGCACGGCCTCGGCGTGACCTACGTCGTCTACCCCGACGAGGGGCACGGCTTCGCCCGGCCGGAGAACGCGATGGACTTCAACGCCCGGGCGGAGGCCTTCCTCGGCCAGTGCCTCGGGGGCCGTGTCGAGCCCATGCAGGGGGACCGCCTCCCCGGCTCCACCGCGGTCGTGAAGGTCGTCGGGCCGAAGACCCCCGTCGCGAAGTGACCCGCTTGAACGAGGGTGCCTGAACGAGGTGCCAGACACCTCGTGACGGGCGACCCGGGCACCCCCTCACGGGGTAGGACGCACCCTGCGTGAAGTCCAACGTGCGACGAGGTGCCAAACACCTCGTGACGCGGGCTCCACGGAGATTCTCGAGAGAGAACAACTGCTTGCCCTCAGGATGTGAGGGTGATCGCCGCGATTTCTGGCGGGCTGCCGATGCGCATCGGCGGGCCCCAGAACCCGGTCCCGCGGTGAACGTACACGTGCGCGTCGCCCACCCGGTAGAGCCCGGCCGAATACGTCCAGAGCGCCGCCACCAGCCCGGTGATGGGAAACATCTGCCCGCCGTGGGTATGGCCGGAGAGCTGGAGCCCGATGCCCTTCTCCACCCCCTCCTCCACCGCGCGCGGCTGGTGCGCCAGCAGGACCGCCGGTGTTTCCGGGTCGCGCCCCGCCACCGCCGCCTCCAGGTCCCACCCCCGGGGGTGCTCGCGCTGCCCGTAGTCGTCCACGCCGACCAGGTCCAGCCGGGCGTCGCCATCCCGCAGCGCCACCGTCCGGTTGCGGAGCACCGTCAGCCCCATCTGCTCCAGCGCCGCGCACCACGCGACGTCGCCCGAGTAGTACTCGTGGTTCCCGGTGATGAAGTAGGTGCCGAACCGGGACCTGAGCCCCTGGAGCGCCGAGAGCGTGCTCGCCAGCTGGTCCACCCGCCCGTCCACCAGATCACCGGTCACCGCCACGAGGTCCGGGCGAAGCCGGTTGCAGCGCTGGACCATGTCCTCGAGGAACGGCCGACCCAGCACGTCGCCGATGTGAACGTCGCTGACCTGAACGATTCGCAACCCGTCGAACGCCCGGTGGAGCCGCGGCACCCGCACCGCGAGCTCGTCGATCAGCGGGGGCGCGAACGCCCGTCGAACCCCGTAGGCGCTGAAGCCCGCGGCCACCAGCCCCGCCCCACCCACCGCCGCGCGCGACAGGAACTGCCGGCGCTCGGGAGAGACCGGCAAGCTGCCCCTCCTGCGCCGCCACCAGGCATCCACCCGGCGCCAGAGATGGAACGCCGCGAGCGACATCCCGAGGTACAGGCCCACGCCCATCCAGCACCACGCGGCGAACCCGAGCGCGTCCCCCAGCCGCGTGTGGAACCGCACGAACACCGAGCGGGCGAGGAACAGGGAGGCCGCGGCCACGGCCAGCGCGACCGCGCCCACGCGGCGGATGCGGCGGTCGCTGGTCGTGTCGAGGAACAGCCGCCGGTACAGGTAGACGTGGCCCCCGACCACCACCACCAGGACGATGGCCAGGAAGAGCGCGATGCGGAGCACGAGCATGGGGCGGCCCCGATGCTAACCAGGCTGGGCAGCGGCTTCATCCCACCCTGCGCCCGGTCGGCGAGCACCGGCTCAGAAGATCGCCCGGAGCACCAGGAAGGCGCCGAGCACCATCGCCGTCACCCCCAGCTTCTCGCGGTAAGGCGTGATCTTCCGGGTCCAGCCCTCCAGCGTCGTGCTCGCCGTCGGGCTCCGCATCCAGCTCTGGAAGATGCCCACCCCCAGCACCAGCCCGAGCGAGACGAGCAGCGCCCCGTCGAGCGCCCGCAGGAGCCAGTGGTTGAACCAGCGCAGCACCGGCAGCTCGAGCAGCACCCAGAATAGGCGCCAGACGCCGATGAGGGCGGCGATCACGCCGATCCAGCCCTTGTAGGGCTCCAGCTCGGCCACCACCCGGGCGCCTCGCCGGTCGCGGTTGACGAGCGTCGCCGCGCCGAGCGCGCCCACCACCAGCAGAAACAGTCCGTGCAACGGTCCCATCGCCGATCCAACGTGGGGCCCGCCCTCCGATTGCGAGGGCCCGCCGAGGCCCCGAGAATCGGCCGCTCGAAGGGGAGGGGACCGATGGCCCTCGCGCTGACCCGACCGTCCGACGCAGCGCCGCTCTGGCTGCGCCACGTCCAGTCCCGAGTCGAGGGCAGGCTGGCGGACCTCCTGGAGCTTCCCGACGAGGAGCGCCTCGACCCGCGCTGGACCCGGGCGCTCGCAAGCACCCGGGAGTACGCGCTCCGGCCCGGAAAGCGCCTCCGGCCGGCGTTGCTCGCCATCGGCCATGGCCTGGGCGGCGGCCATCCCGAGTACACCGACGGCCTGTGGAGGTTCGCCGCCGCGCTCGAGCTCCTCCACACCTTCCTCCTCGTCCACGACGACGTCGCGGACTGCGCCGAGCGCCGGCGCGGGAGCCTGGCCCTTCACCACCTGCTCGCCGAGGGGAAGCTCGGTGGGGATCTGGCGGTCGTCGTCGGCGACCACCTCTTCGCCCGCTCGGTCGAGGGGATGCTCGCCTCGGGCCTTCCCGGTGCCCTGCGCGCCGTGCGCTACCTCCTCGTCGTCTGCCGGCAGACCGCCGCGGGCCAGTACCTGGATCTCGACCTCACCCGGACGCCGCTCGCCGAGGTCACGCTCCCCCAGACGCTCCGGGTCGCGCGCCTCAAGACCGCGCGGTACGGCTTCGTCGCCCCGCTCGTGGCCGGCGCGATGCTCGCCGGTGCACCCGCCGCGCTGCTCGGGGCGCTGGACCGGGTGGGCCGGCGCCTCGGCCTCGCCTACCAGCTGCGCGACGACCTCCTCGGCCTCCTCGGCGACGCGCAGGTCGCGGGAAAGAGCACCGACGGAGACCTCGCGCAGGGCAAGCGGACCTTCCCGGTGGTCGCGGCCCACCGACGGGCGCCCCCGTCGATCCGCGAGGAGATGGAGGCGCTGTGGGATGCGCGGCGGGCGGATCCGGTCGTGCTCGCCCGTGCGCGGAGCCTGGTGACTGCGCACGGCGGCGTGGCGGCCACCGAGCGGCTCATCGCCCGTGCCACCCGCGCCGCCCGGCGCGCGCTGGCCTCGCTTCCCCACGGCGGCGGCCATCTCGAGCTCCTCGACTGGCTGGCGGCGTCCCTCGCGGAGCGGCGGTCCTGAGGCCATGGCGCGGCAGCTCTCGGTACTGGTCGTCGGCGCAGGCGTGGGTGGGCTGGCCGCCGCCGCCCGCCTGGCCCACGCCGGGCTCGGGCTGCAGGTGCTCGAGCAGACCGACACCCGGGACCTCGGCCGGCCGATGGACGCCTGCCTCTGGCTCCACTGCCACGTCCTCGTTCCGGTGCGGCACGTCACCGCCGAGCGGGTCCTCACCCCCGACGACCGGGCAGGCCGCTTCTCCCCCCCGAGCACGGGAGCGCCTTCGGGCTCGGCCACCACCTCTTCCAGATCGGCCCCTTCCGTCCCCCGAACCTGGACCGCACCGTCCGGAACCTCCTCTTCGTCGGCGCTTCCACCCACCCGGGCACCGGGCTTCCGACGGTGATGCTCTCCGCCGAGCTGGTGGTGGAGCGGATGCTCCGCGAGGCGGCCGCGCTCGGCGCCCGGCTCACCCCGCCGCTCGCGCTCATCCCGGAGGCCGCGGCATGAAGTCGCTCGTCCGCCGCGGCTACCGGACCGCCCGGGAGGTGACCCGGAGGCACGCCCGCAGCTTCTTCGTCGCCTCGCGGCTCCTCTTCGGGGCCCGGCGGCGCGCGGCGTTCGCCCTCTACGCGTTCTGCCGCCGGCTCGACGATCTCGTGGACCAGGGAAGCGACGGAACCGAGCCGCTCTCCTCGCGCCTCGCGCAGGCGCGCGCCCTCGTCGCCTCGCTCTACCTGGACGCGCCGGACCTCGCCGATCCGGGCCGCGGTCCGGTCGCCCGGCGCGCGGAGGAGGCACGGCGCGACGGCGGCTGGGACGCCGCGGAGCTGGCCGCGCTCCGCGACACCGTCCAGCGCTTCGGCGTGCCCGAGCAACCCTTCCAGGACCTGGTGTCGGGCATGGAGATGGACGTCGCCGGCCATCGCTACGCCACGTTCGCCGACCTCGAGCTCTACTGCACTCGGGTGGCGGGCACGGTCGGCCTCCTCCTCTGCCCCGTCCTCGGCGCCTCCGATCCGAGGGCGGCCGGCGCCGCGGCGGACCTCGGCCGGGCGATGCAGCTCACCAACGTCCTCCGCGACGTCCGGGAGGACCTCCAGCGCGGCCGCGTCTACCTGCCCGCCGACGAGCTGGCCGCCTTCGGGCTGTCGGAGGAGGACCTCGCCCGCGGCACCGTGGACGACCGCTGGCGCGCCTTCCTCCGCTGCCAGATCTCCCGGGCGCGGGCCTACTACGACCGCGCCGCCACCGGAGTGCACTGGCTCACCGGCCTCGGCACCCGGCGGATGGTGAAGCTCATGGGCGCGCTCTACGGCGGCATCCTTGCCGACATCGAGGCCCGCGGGTACGACGTCTTCTCCGCCCGGGCGCACGTGCCTGCCAGCGCGAAGCTCCGCACCGTCCTCGCCGCGCTCCTCCGGCCGCGGAGCGTCCTTCCGCCGCCCGCCGAGGCTCCGCCCATCCCGTTCCTTCCCCGGGGCGCGACGTGAAGGCGCCGGCCCGGGTCGCCGTCGTCGGCGGGGGCATCGGGGGGCTGGTCGCCGCCGGCCTCCTCGCGCGCTCGGGGGCCCGGGTGACGCTCTACGAGCAGGAGAGGCGCCTCGGGGGGAAGGCGCAGCAGCTCGTCGCCGGCAGCACCGTCCTCGACGCGGGGCCGACGCTCCTCACCCTGCCGGCGCTGGTGCGCGAGACGTTCGCAGCGCTCGAGGCCGGCGAGCTCCTCCCCCGCCTCCTCCCGCTCTCGCCCCAGTGCACCTACCGCTGGGAGGACGGGAACGGTTTCGTCGTCCATCCCGAGCTCGAGGCCACGCGCGCCTCGGTGGAGGCGATGGCGCCGGACGAGGGACGCGGCGTGGAGAGGTTCTACGCCGAGGCCGCGGCCATCCACCGGGCCGCCGGCGAGCCGTACCTGGAAGCCCCGTTCGAGGGGGTGGGGCGCTTCCTCGGGCGGGTGCTCCGGCGTGGGCCCTCGGCCGTGCTCCTGGGCCTGCAGCTCTCGACGCTCCACGCGCTGGCGGCGCGCCACTTCCGAGATCCACGGCTCCGCCAGTTCGTCGGCCGCTTCGCGACCTACACCGGGGCGTCGCCCTACCGGGCCAGCGCCGCCTACGCGCTCCTCCTCCATCTCGAGCGCGTGGAGGGCGTGCACCACGTCGAGGGCGGCACGGGGGCGCTGGTCTCCGCCCTGGAGCGTGCGGTGCGCAGGCTGGGCGTGGAGGTCCACCTCGGCACCCGCGGTCGCTGGCGCCCGGCCGGCGGCGGCTGGCGGGTGGGACCGGCAGGCGACGAGGTGCCGGTGGACGCGGTGGTGGTGAACGCGGATCCGCTCGGGGCGAGCGGAGCGCCTGCCGGACCGCTGGCCATGTCCGGGTACGTGCTCCTGCTGGAGGCGGCGGTCCGCTCGAGGCTCGGCCACCACACGGTGCACTTCCCGCCGGACGAGGCCCGCGAGTTCGGGGAGCTCTTCACCGGCCGCGTGCCGTCCGACCCCACCGTCTACGTCTGTCACCCCGCCGCGACCGACGCGTCCATGGCCGCCCCGGGGACGAGCGGCCTCTTCGTCATGGCCAGCGTGCCGGCCATCGGCGAGGACTTCCTCCCCCACGCCGGGCGGCTCCGGGAACGGTGTCTCGCGACGGTGGAGAGGCTCGATCCCTCGCTCCGGGGCCGGCTCCGCGTCCTCGGCGAGCGCACGCCGGTGGACTTCCAGCGCCAGGGCGCGCCGGGCGGCTCGCTCTACGGCTTCCTCCCCCACGGCCGGTTCGGGCCGTTCCGCCGGCCGCGCTCGCACGCCGCGCCGGGGCTGGTCTTCGCCGGCGGGGGTACGCATCCCGGCGGCGGTGTCCCGATGGTGATGCTCTCCGGGCGCTTCGCGGCCATGCACGTCGCGGCAGATCTGGAGGCCCGGGCATGAACGCACTCGCCCCCCTTCCGGACCGCCCGGGCGCCTACCGCTGGTACTACGCCGACGTCGCCTGCGGCGAGGTCAGCGCCGTGGCCATCTTCCTGATCGGAAGCCTCTTCTCCCCCCGCTACGCCTCCAGTTCCCGCGCGCTGCCGACCGAGCACTGCGCGGTGAACTTCGCCCTGTACGTCGGCGGTCGCCGCCGGCAGTGGGTCCTCAGCGAGTACCGCGGAGCGACACAGGCCGGCGAGGAGCTCTCCATCGGCCGTTCCCTCCTTCGCCTGAAGCAGGATGGCTCGGTGGAGATCCAGGTGCGCGAGCGGCGGGCGCCCTTCGGCGGCGAGACGCGGGCCGAGCTGCTCCTCCGTCCGACCGCGCCCGGCCTGGGCCCCGTTGCGCTCGTTCCCGAAGGGAGCCACATCTGGGAGCCGCGCGCGCCTCGCTGCGCGGCGGTCCTCCGGCTGCCCCTCCTCGGCCAGGTGCTCGAGGGGCACGGCTACCTCGACGCCAACGCCGGCGAGGCGCCGCTCGGCTCCGCGCTCCCCGCGTGGTCCTGGACCCGCGTCCACGCTCCCGACCGGACCGCCATCGACTTCCGGCTCCCCGCGGGCCAGCGCATCACGGTCCGCACCGGCGCGGGGGGCACCGCGCTCGGCCGGGACGCCGCGCCCGCCACCGAGGCCAGGCGCACCCGCTGGGGCCTCCCCGTGCCGCGGACCCTCCGCGCCGGTGGCCTGGAGGTGGCGCGCCCGGAGCTGGTCGAGTCCTCGCCCTTCTACGCGCGGCAGGTGGCTCGCACAGCCGAGCTGCACGCCATCGGCGAGGTGGCCGACTTCCGCCGCTTCCGCTCGCCACTGGTGCGCTGGATGGCCCATCTTCGCACCCGGGTGGAGCGCACCGCATGAGCGCGCCGGTGCTCCTCGTCCTGGCCTGGACCCTCGCCGCCGCCGCCTTCAGCGCGGTGACGCTCGTCCGCGTGCTCCGGCTCCGTGCCGCCGCGCCCACGGGGCCGCTGCCGCCGTTGCTCGTCCTCCGGCCCGTGGACGAGCCCACCCCGGCCGAGCTGGAGACGCTGGCCGCCCCGCTGCCGCCGGACCTCCCGGTGCGGCACGTCGTCCTCTCGCCCTATCGCCCCAGGCTCGGCGAGGCTCTGGGCTGGCACTTCTCGGACCCTCCGTGCCCGAACCGCAAGGTGGGCCACGTCCTCTACGCGGTGGAGACGCTCCGCCGCCCGGGCGAGCAGGTCCTCGTGGTCGACGCCGACGTCCGCGTGGACCGCGCGTTGCTCGAGGGACTCTCCGGAGCGCTCTCGGCCGGGGCGGCCCTCGCCACCGCCGCCCCGGCCCCCGTCGGAGGAAGCGGGACCGGCGCGGCCGCCTTCCGCGGCCTCCTCCGCTCGAGCCAGCACAGCTTCGTGGCCCTCGACGCCATGTCCCTCGGTCCGAAGGCGCTGTGTGGCAAGGCCCTGGGGCTCTCCCCGCCGGCGCTGGAGGCGCTCCGGGGGCTCGACGGGCACATCGGCGAGGACCTCGAGCTGTCCCTCCTGCTCCACCGCCGTGGCCTCGCCGTCGTGCGCACGTCCATCCCGGCGTGGATGCCGCTCGCCGGCGCGGTGCCCCTCTCCGCGGTGCTCCGCCGGCTCCGTCGCTGGATGCAGGTGCTCCGGGCCCACCGCCCGGGCCTCTTTCCCACCGTCCCCCTGCTGCTCGCGCCGACGCCGCTCCTCGTCGTGCTCGCGCTCGGCGCCGGAGCGCGCGTGGTTGCCGTGGCCGTGGGCGTGCTCCTCGCGCTCCGCATCGCGCTGGGCATTGCGCTCCGCCGGGGCTGCCCCGACGCGGCGCAGGGAGCGTGGGAGTGGCTCCTCGGCGAGGCGGCGCTGCTCGCGGCCTGGACTGCGTCGCTCGCGGTCCGCTCCGTGAGCTGGCGAGGCCGGCGTTTCACCGTGCGGCCCGGGGGACGGATGGAGCGCGCGGTCCAGGAAGGAGACGCGTGACCTACGGGCGCTTCCTCGGGCTGTTCGTCGCCCTCCCGCTCCTGCTCCTGGCGGCTGCGTGGCCCGCCACCGTCCGCCGCCTCCCCTGGAGGGGGATGGCGTGGCTGCTCCTCGTCGTCTACCTGGCCACCGCGCCGTGGGACAACGCGGCGGTGAAGCACGGGCTGTGGGACTTCGCCGCGGGGAAGACCTGGGGCATCCGGCTGGGGTACCTGCCCCTCGAGGAGTACCTGTTCTTCGGCCTCCAGACGCTCCTCACCGGGCTGTGGGCCGGCCGCCGGCTCCTCTCGCTGCGGGACCGGGGGGTTCCAGCGTGAGCGGCCGCACCGCCTACCTGGTCCACCTCCTCGGCTGGGCGCTCCCGCTCGTCGCGCTGCAGCTCGGCGTCCTCGTCTGGCGCTACCGGGGGCGGACCCCGGCCATCCTCCGCGCCGTGGTGCCCCCCGCGCTGGGCGTGACCGTCTGGCTCGTCGCCGCGGACCAGCTCGCCATCCGCGCCGGCGTCTGGGAGTTCGGCCCCGGCAAGCACCTCGGCATCTACCTGGGCGCGGTGCCGGTCGAGGAGGCCCTGTTCTTCCTCCTCACCAACCTCCTCGTCGTGCTCGGGCTCGCGCTCTTCTGGCCGGGGCGGTCCGCCGAGGTGCGGCCGTGATCCCGGCATGCAAGGGCTGCCTCCGCGGCCGCGTGGTGGACGCCTACGTCCGCCACAAGGTCCGGTCCTCGTTCCGCGGAGTCTGGCTGCGGGGCGAGCTGCCCCCGGCGCCGGAGGGCCTGCTCGTCTACGCCAACCACGGCAACTGGTGGGACGGCTTCGTGCTCCATCCGCTGGCCCGGGCGGCCAGACGGGACGGCTACGTCCTGATGGAGGAGGAGAACTTGCGGCGCTACGCCTTCCTCCGCCACGTCGGTGCGTTCTCGCTGCGCCGGGGTGATGCCTCGTCGTCGCTGGAGACGCTGCGCTACGCCCGTGCCCTGCTCCAGCGTCCAGGCGCCGCGGTCTTCCTCTTCCCCGAGGGGGAGCACCGGCCGCCGGGGGAGCTGCCGCTGCGGCTCGAGCGGGGGGTGGAGACCCTCGCCCGGATGAGCCGAGTCCGCTCGGTCCCGGTGGCCATCCGCTACGCCTTCTTCGAGCACGAGCGCCCGGACGTGCTCCTCGACGTCGGGGCGCCCCATCCCCCGGTGGCTCCCCTGGAGTTCCAGCGGCGTCTGGAGGAACGGGTGGTCGCGCTCCAGGCCGTCACCCGGCTCGAGGGGTTCCAGCGCCTGGTGGCCGGTCAGCCCGGGGTGGCCGAGCGCTGGGACGCGGTCCGAGCTAGAAGTCGCCCATGAACCGCGTGGCGCTCGTGACCGGAGGCACCCGCGGCGTCGGGCGGGCGGTGTGCTCGCTCCTGGCGCGCGAGGGGTGGGACGTCGTGGCGACCTGGAGGCGCGACGCGGAGGCAGCGCGCTCGCTCGAGGCCGAGCTGACCGGGCTCGGGCGCCGGGCGCTGGTTCTCCAGGCGGACCAGCTCGAGCCGGCAACCCTGGAGCGGGTCGTCGCCCGGACCCGGGAAACCTTCGGCGGGCTGGACGCGGTGGTGGCGAACGCGGCGAGCACGGCCTTCCTGCCCCTGATGGCCACGAAGCCCCACCAGATGGACAAGACGTTCGCGGTGACGGTGAAGAGCCTCCTCGTCCTCACCCAGCTCGCCGTCCCCCTGATGAAGGGCCGCGCCGGGGCGAGCATCGTCGCCGTCTCCGGGATGGACAGCCGGATGCCGGTTCCGTTCCACGGGATGCTCGGGTCGATGAAGGCGGCGATGGAGGTCCTGGTGAAGTACCTGGCCGCGGAGCTCGCCCCGGATCGGATCCGCGTGAACGCCATCAATCCTGGCTACATCGACACCGACAGCTCGCGGTTCTACATGGGCGCGGCCTTCGAGGCGCTGGCAGAGTCCGTCGAGACGACCGTGCCGGCAGGGCACATCGCCTCTCCGGAGGAGATCGCCAGGCCCATCGCCTGGCTGCTCTCCGACGCCGCGGCGTACGTCAACGGCACCACGCTGGTGGTGGACGGGGGGCTGGAGGTGGCCTACGGCATGGTGGTGGCCGCGCGCATCGCGGCCAAGACGTGAGCGCCCGGCCCTCCGCCGCGAGCGTCGCCGTCACCGTGGCCTTCTGGCTGGTGGCGGGGCTGAGCATGCCGGTGCTGTTCGTCGTGGCCGCGGTGGTGTTCCTCGGCACTGCCGCCTTCGACCCCGACCGCCGGGTCCTCCATGCCGTCGTCTGCCGGATGTGTCATGGCTACCTGCGCCTGAATCCGCTCTGGCACGTCCGGGTGGAGGGGCGGGAGCGCATCCCGCGCGGTGGCGCCGTGCTGATCGCCAACCACCAGTCGCTCGCCGACGTGCCGACCTGCATGGGCCTCCACCGGCCGTTCAAGTTCGTCTCCAAGGCGTCGCTCTTCGCCCTGCCGCTCGTCGGATGGGCCATGTGGATGCTGCGCTACGTGCGCCTGGAGCGAGGACGTCCCCACTCGACCCGGGCCATGCTCGACGAGTGCCGGGGCTGGCTCCGGCGGGGGGTGCCGGTGCTGATGTTCCCCGAGGGGACCTACGCGACGGGCGCCGCGCTGCTCCACTTCAAGCCCGGTGCCTTCCTGCTCGCCCGCGACGAGCGGGTCCCGATGGTCCCGGTGCTCCTCTCCGGGACGCGGGAGCTGGTGGTGGGCGACGGTCCGTGGATGGCTCCGCGGGTGGACATCCGCGTCCGGGTGCTGGATCCGGTCGAGTTTCCGCCCGGAGAGGATCCGGTCAGGGTCGCGGCCGAGATGCGGGCGCGGTTCGAGCGGGAGCTGGGCCGTCACCTCCCGGGGGCCGGGGTCTAGAGCTCGATCTCCGGCTCGTCGGGGTTCGGCTTGTAGAGCAGCACCGTGCGTCCGAGCACCTGGGCGATCTCGGCGCCGGTCCCCGCGGCGAGCGCCTCGGCCTGCTCCCGGCGGAGGTCGCGGTCCTCCGAGGCGAGCTTCACCTTGACCAGCTCGTGGTCCCAGAGCGCCTGCTCGAGCGCCGCGAGGACGCCCGCGGTGACGCCCTCCTGACCGACCTGCACCACGACCGCCAGGTGGTGGCCCACCGCCCGGAGCTTCCGCCGCTGACGTCCGTCGAGCGCCATCTCACTTCTGGGAGCCGGCGATGCGGATCTCGCGCTGCGCGTTCGTGTGCTGCGGGTCCAGCACCACGCAGCGCTTGAAGTGCTTCAGCGCGGTCACCGCGTCGCCGGTCAGCTTGTACACCTGGCCGATGAAGTAGTGTGCCGGTGCGCAGCGGTCGTTCAGCCTCAGCGACTGGTTCAGGTCGCGGAGGGCCTCCACCATCGCCACCTTCTTGTCCTGGAGGGTGAAGAAGCGGGCATAGCCACGCCAGGCGTAGAACTCGCCCTCCTTCGGATTGGCGGCGATGGCGTCGTCGAAGGTCTTCACCGCTTCCGCGAAGCGGCGAGCACGCACCAGCGAGGTCCCCCGGTTGAAGGTCTCCTCCGCCTGGAGCACCGACTGCACGTCCACGTCGGCCGGACCGCCCTCGGCGAGCGTCTCCCTGTACCGGGCACGGGAGGCATCGTCGGCGAGCACGCGGTTGGCCTCCCCGATGGCGGCGAAGATCTCCGCCTTCGCCCGGGCCAGCTCCGCGGGCGCATCGGGAGGAACGGTGTCGGGGTGGTACTGCTTGGCGAGCTTGAAGTAGGCGGCCTTCACCATCGCCGCGTCGGCGGACTCGGGGATGCCCAGCACCTTGAAGTGATTCTCCTTGCGGAGCTTCTCCGCCCGGGCCTGCAGCTCGCGCAGCTCCGCGGCCAGGGTCTGCGTGGGCTTCCGCGCCGCGGGCGGGGGAGCCACCGGCGAGATGCGCGGGGGGTCGGCCTGGGGAAGGCTGGCCAGGCCGCTGGGCGTGAGCGCGGGGGTGAGTGGCGCGCGAGGGGTGACCGGTGTGGATCCGGTGGGCTTCCGCGGAGGAGCGGCGGCGGCCGCAGGCACGGGACGCGGGGGCGGAGGTTGGGGCGCCGCAGCGGGAGGAGGCGTGGGCCTCGGTGCCGGCGGGGGAGAGGGGATGGTGACGGCCTCGGGGCGAGGCGGCGGCGCCGGGGGCGGCCCGCGCAGCTGCACGTCCGGGAACGAGATCGCCTCCAGCTCGCGCAGGAGCAGCGCCACCCGGAGGATGGTGTCCATCTCCCCGGCGTTGCTCTGGGCCAGGTGGGCGAGCGAGCGGGTCCCGTCGAAGTAGCTGACTGCCCGCGTCTCCTGCGCGGTCAGCCGGAGGTCCGGCAGGGCGTCGCCCGCGCCGCGGCGGACGACCGGCCGCTCGCGGACATCGAGGAGGCGTGCCTTCAGCTCGGGGAGCGGGACGCGGCGGACGACCTCGGCCAGGAGCCCCCAGCGGTTCCCGAGGGGGACCACCTTGCTCGGGGGAAGCTCGAGCGCCTCGAACCGGAAGCTTCCCCGCGGCGCCAGGTACGCGTGGAGGAGGATGTCCGCCGCCCGCTGCGCCAGCGCGGGGAAGACCAGGCCGGGGTTCACCGCCCCGAGGGTGAAGAGGGCGGCGAGCACGTCGTTGCCGTACTTGAGGGCCTCCTTCTCCGCGCGCGCCACCTGCTCGGCCGTGGCCAGCCGCTGCGCCACCAGGAAGGGGCCGATGGCATCCGAGGCGTGGGTGGACTCGGCGGACTCGGGGTTGCCGCGGCGCATGTAGATGGTCGCGGTGCGGTCCTCGAGGTCGAAGAAGAAGAGCCCGGTGGCGCCCGCCCGGGCACCCTGGACGTAGATCCGGAGAGCGTTGGTCTCGGAGAGGTCCGCCCGGAGCAAGCCGAACGTCGAGGTGATGGGCGCGCTCGGGCGGCTGGGCGGCTTGGGCGAGCTCGGCGGTGCGAGCTCGAACGGCACGGCCTCGGCCCAGACGTCCTCCGGCTGGAAGGGGCCGGCGGGCCGGGGAGACGCCTGATCGACCGGCTCGACGGGAGCGGCGGTGAGCACGGGCGGCCCGCCTCGCGCGGGTGCCGGCGGTGCGGGCTCGAGGACCGGAGCGGTGATGACCGGCGAAGCGCCCGGCGAGGTCCGTCCCGGCGCCGCGGACCGGGCGGGCGCATGTCCCGCGGCCGGCGCCGCGAGGTCCTCGGGCGTGAGCACCGGTGGCGCCGGAACGCTGCCGGTGGGCGTCTTTCCGGGGGGCCTGGCCGGAGCGGCCGGTCCCGACGCCCGCGGTGCTCCCCCGAGCGTGGGTGGCGCCGCCCCGGTGACCACCGCCGGAGGAGGTCCGGCGGGCGCGGCGGTCAGCACCGGCGGCCCGCGCGTGGCCGCGGCCGGAACCTGCGCGGCGGCGCCTGGCGTGGCCTCCGGCTGCAGCGCGATCGGCTCGTCCGCGCCGCCGTCGTTCTCGCTGCCGAACAGGGCGGCGGTGAGCTCGTGCTCGGGCGGAGCGGGTGCCGTGCTCGCCGCCCCCTCCGCGTCGAGCGTCACCTCCGGCCGGCTGTCGTCTCCCCAGAGATGCCGGGGAAAGAAGTCCCGCAGGTGCGGGAAACGGTAGGGGAGGGCGTACGACTCCCCGTCGGTCGAGACCTGGAGGAGGCCCTGGAGCACACCGCCCTCGATCAGGAGCTCGACGGTGGAGGGCTCGATGGGCCCGAACACCTTCCCCTCCCGGTTCCGGACGAAGATCTGCGTGCCGCCGGCCATCCGGGACACTCATACCCTAGCGGAGCCCGGTTTGCGCCCTCAGGGCGCGGTCGGCGCCGCAGGCGCTGAGCTGCAACGGGTCCGGTACTGGGCGAGACGCTTCTCGTATCCGTCCCGGATGTCGAAGGAGATCCCCTCGGGCAGAGCGTCGATGGCGCGAGCCTCGCTCCCGGCCGCCTCGGAGCACCTTCCCAGCCTGGCCTGCACCGCAGCGAGCGTGTCCAGCGTGCTCGCGTCGTAGGGCGCCAGCTCGACTGCGCGGGCGATCAGCGGTGCCGCGTCGGCGGCCCGACCTTGCTGGAGGTACATCCAGGCCAGGTCGTGCTGCGGGGTCGGATCGTCGGCGCGCAGCGCGATGGCCTTCCGGTACGCCGCCTCGCGCTCGACGGCGGCGTTCCTGTCGCCGGCCAGCGCCCCGCCGAGCAGCACCCAGCCGCGGACGTCGTCGGGGTGGGCCTGCGTGAGCCGCCGGGCCAGCGGGAGCCGTTCCTCGGGGCGGACCTCGCGAATGCGCAGCACGAGGGCGTTCGCGCTGCCCGGGTCGAGCTCGAGCGCCTTCGCCAGCTCGGTTCGTGCCTCCTCCTGGTGCCTCGGCTGATCCGGCTCGAACCGAGCGGCGCTCAGGGCCACGCGGGCGCGCTCGGAGTGGACGTCCGCCTCGCTGAGGGCAGCCTCCCGGGTGTCCACCGCCGGAGGGGTGAAGGGAGCGGAGAACTCGGTGTACTCCCCGTGCTTCACGTACTGGTTCAGCGCCTCGTCGAGGTCCGGCGTCGCGAGCCCGGGGCGGATGACCTGCCAGGCCTTCTCCGGGTCGATGCCCTTGGCCAGGAGAATCTGGAGCTGGTCGAACTGCGCTGCGTGGGTGTTGAAGAGCCAGTGCACGAGGAGCCAGCTCATGCCGTAGAGACCGTGCAGCTTCCCCTCGGGACCGCTGGCCACCGGGCCCGACCATCCGAGCGCATCGGCGACGCGGATGCTCCGGAAGGCGTTGTACTTCCGGACGGCCTCGAGGTTGACGGCGCCGACGACGACGCTCTTCCCGTCGGCTCCGGTCCGGACCGTCTCCAGGAACTGGGCCAGCCCCTCCGCGAACCAGCGGGGCTGACGGCGGTAGACGCTCCCGGCCAGGTGGTGCACCAGCTCGTGGCGGAGGATCGAGGTGGTCTCGGTCGTGGCCAGGGACTCGCGGTGCTCCCAGGTGTCGGGCGCCCCGTACATCACCGCGTAGGGGGGAACGTCGTGGAAGAAGATGCCGGCGATCGTCCGCCCGAAGTGCCGCTCGAAATCGAGCCCGTTGGAGAAGACGGTCATCTCGATGCGGTCGCCCGCGGGCAGCCTCGCCCTGGGCCAGGCGGCGGCGATGATCTGTGCGCGGTACCGCTCCACCGTGAGGGCGGCCTCTCGCGCGGCGCGAGAGCCGAGGTCGGTGCGGAGGACGACGTGCGGTGCCTGGACCTCTCGCCAGCCGGAGTCGCCCCGTGCCGGGCCTCCCGCAAGCACCACCGCCAGGACCGCCGTGGCCACCGGTCGTCGCATCGCTCCCTGCGCCCGCGAGGACTCTAGTCGGCGGGCCCGGCCCGTGTCGGGCTAGAAGGGAGCCACATGGACCGCGTGCGGAGCGTCGTGGGGATCGCAGTCGGGTTCGGAGTGTTCGTCCTGGGGTCGATGATGCCGCGCAGCGCGGTCTCCGGGCATCCGGGCATGCCGCCCGGGGCGGGGCTGGTCGCGGGCTCGATCGGCTACGGCGTCGTCTTCGCCGCGATCGCGGGGCTGACCGCAGCGAGCATCGCGGGACGGAAGCAGGTCCAGCACGCGCTGGCGGTGGCCATCCTCATCGCCGTGGGGGCGCTCCTGCACCCGTGGCTGGAGCCCGGCGCCAACCCCCGCTGGCTGGACCTGGCTGCCGCGCTGCTGATGGCCCCGGTCGCGGTCTTCGCCGGATGGGCCCGCGGGCGGATCCAGCCGGGCTGACCGACATGGCTACACCAGCGCGCTCAGCCCGATGAGCGCCATCGAGAGATAGAAGAGGGACTCGCCGGCGATGAGCCCTCCTCCCACCAGCGAGGTGGTGGACATGTCCGCCGGAAGCTCCTCGTCGGTGGGGCGATCGGCCGGGGCCCCGCGCCGGGCCAGCGTGTTCCAGACCGACGAGGCGATGCCGCCTGCGCCCCACCACAGCGCGGTCTGCAGCTCGACGAAGGTGCCGAAGGCGTACGCGTACGGGCTGGGGAGGACGATCGCATCCGCCGTCCAGCCCACCGCGAAGCCGAGGCGAGACCGCTCGACGAACGTCCGGTACCGCGCGCTGGCGCGGAGCACCTTCCGGAGCACCTCGATGGTGAGGCCGAGCACGAAGCCGACCTCCAGCGTGACCAGCTGGGCGGTGGGGAGCTGGCCGAGACCGCGGATCGCGCCGACGAACTTGTAGGTCATGGCCGATTGCCACTGGCCGACCTTCGCCTCGGGGTGGTCGAAGCTGTTGAGCGCCAGCACCGGGTAGGCGGTCATGAAGACGCGCGCCAGCAGCACGCAGAGCACGGCGCCCATCCCGATGCCGAGCACCTGGTAGTAGAACTGGACGCGCCGGTCCGTGCCCAGTCGCCAGCCGGTGGAGCGGTCCTGCTGCATGTCGACCCCCACCGAGCTGCAGATGAGGAGCACCGTCGCCGCGATGATGGCCACCACCGGGTTCCTGAGCCCCATCGCCGACATCAGGAGGACCGCGACCACGAAGGCGCTGGAGATGGGATTCTGGTCGCTGACCCCGGTGGAGATGCCGTTGATGAAGACGAACAGCACGCTCAGGGCGAGGCCGAAGAGGATGTAGCGGGCCGGCTGGTGCATGAGCCCGGTGGCGACCAGCAGGACCGCCCCGGCCCAGAACAGGACCCAGAGGAGCAGCAGGCGGGTGGGAAGGCCGCCGCGCTCCGGGGTCGAGGCCTCGCGCGGCCCTCGCTGCGCCCGTGCCCGCGCCAGTGCCTGGCGGGCGATGACGGAGAGGTCGACGAGCGCGGCGCCCATGATCGAAGCCAGGCCCACGAGAAAGCCCAGGCGGCGAAAGGGCTCGTGCGGGCCGAGCCAGCCATGGGCGCGGAGCCAGGGGCTGAGGAGCCAGCCGATTCCGGCGAAGATCGAGGCAGGGACTGCGATCCGCGACCCGACGATGAGGCCGGCGCCGATGTTGGACATCGACAGCCCGGTGCCGCCGATCCATGCGAAGCGATCGATGAGCCAGCCACCCAGCGCGCCGAGGCCGGCACCCGAGGCGAGGCTGCGGATCGACCGCTGGAGCAGCGTCTTGTCGGTGAGCGCCCGGATGATGTTCGCGACGGCGTAGCCCGAAGGGTAGTCGAGCTTCATCCGGTCGACGAGGATGGGCGTGTAGAGCATGCCCAGCCCCACGCCGAACATCCCCACGCAGGAGATGAAGAGCATCAGCTGCCACGCCGGGGGCAGCTCCATGCCCAGCCAGACGGCGGCCTGGATGAGGACCGCCATCGCGCCCAGCGAGGCGACCGAGGCGGCCATGGTCTGCATGTAGTTCGCGCCGTGACGCCCCTCGGCGCCGTAGGGGTAGGTGACGACGCTGCCGAGGATGCCGGCCAGGATCTGCCCCGGGACGAACACCCCGAGGGTGAAGTTCATGTACGCCGCCGCCACCCCGCCCAGGGGGCCGAGGACGAGCAGCGCCACCGCGGCGAGCATCAGGTGAAAGGCGGGGGACCCCGGACGGGGCAACCAGCCGAACCGCATGCGCGTCTCGTCGCTGCCGGGCAGCGAAGCGTCCATTCGGGCTCCCGGGTGAAGGGGCCACCTTCTCACACCAGGGCTGGAACGGATCCAGGCTTCCGGCCCCGGGCCACGGACACCGGACGGGGTCTTCCGGTGCGCGGTTTGACAGCGGCCCCGGCGCTCTGGCATCACGCCGCGTCGCAGCTCCCCGGCCCCGAAGCTGCCCGTGCTCGAAAGGAGGCCACGATGATGCGCCTCCCGAGCCGTCGGCCCTCGAGGCACTGAACAAGACGAAGTGGATCGACGTCCTCCGTCCGGCGTGACGGCGGCGTCACGCGGGCGACCGGCCCGTCCGGCAGGCGGAGGCACTCCGCTCGGTCGGGAGGTCCGGACGTTCGTCACGTTCGTTTCAACCGGAGTTGCGCGCCCCGGCGAGTTCCGGACGCGTCCCAGACCGGGGCACGTCCACCGGCATTCGTCGCCGGCGCGGGAGAGGAGCGGGTCATGGTGACTGGAAGCAAGCTCGAAGCGCTCCTCGGCCAGCTCCGGCGGGCGCTCGAGGAGAAGGTGGTTCCGGAGGTGGCGGAGGCGCTCTTCCGGCAGCTGATCGCGGAGGCCCAGCGGCTGGGAGTGACCTCCGCCTACGTGCACTACGTGCTGGCCGGAGTGCTGGACCGGCTGGGGAAGCTGGAGATGGCGTTCGACGAGCTCAAGAAGGCAGTGCAGGCCGACCCCCTCGCGCTCCCGGTGCGCCATGCGTTCCAGGACGTGGCGGGCCGGCTGCGGGCTGCGCTCGCCGATCCGGCGCGTCCGGCCGACGACGCCGACATCCCGCGCCTGTACACCCTGCTCGTGGAGGCGGGGGAGGCGGACCTGGACGCGCACCTGACCATGGTGCGGTTCGCGGTCGCCACCGCGCAGCTGGATCGGGCGCGGACGCTGGCCGAGGCGGCGACCACGCTGCACCCGGCGGCGCGCGAGGCCTGGGAGGCGCTTGCCCGGGTGGCACGCGCGCAGGGGGACCTGGCGCTGGCCGCGAAGGCCGATGCCGAGGCGGCGGAGGTGGAGGTGCAGGTGCCGCTGTTCGGCGTGGTCGGGAAGGCGACGGCGTGAGAGTGGGTGGCGGGGCGCGGTGCCGGCCCCGCCACCCGCGGCCCCGAAGAAGACGCTGAGCCGAGCCCTCGCCCTTCGTCTGCCAGGAAGAAGCGGAGCGCTGAACGACTGGAAGGGGGTGAGCGATCGTGACGCAGTCTGTGGACAGCATCCTGCTCAAGGTGCAGGCGGCGCAGAACCTCGGCTCCGAGGACCCGGAGCGGGCGGAGCTCGTCCTGCGCTCAGCGCTGGTTGACGCCGAGGCGCTCGGTCACAGCTCGCCTACCCTGCACCTCCAGCTGGCCGAGGTCCTACACCGGCTGCGGAAGACCCGACAGGCGCTGGAGGAAGTGGTCGAGGTGCTGGAGCTCGACCCCTTCAACCTCGTCGCTCTGAACCTGTACCAGTTCCTCGGGAGGCGGTTGCGGTGAAGGCGCGGTGACGCCGTCCGGCCGTCCGGGCGCCAGCGTTCGGCGTGGTCGGAAGGGCGATGGCGTGATGGAGAGGTGGCGGGGCGCAGGGCTGGCCCCGCCATCCGCCGTGTGGCCATGGGGCGTGAGCACCGGCCCCTTGGGTGCCCTTAGCGGTCCGCGTCGGTCACGGTCCGCGGGCGCGCGCACGGCGTCCAGTCGCTTCGTGAGACGATGCGCTCGTGCCAGCCAGGGGTCGCAGCCTGATGCTCGGACTCATCCTCAGTGCTGGTACTTCGGGAGGCGCGCACGACTCGTGTGCTCATACACCGGCCGGAGTCGTGGAGCTGTCGGCCGATCGCATCCGGTGTGACAGGTTCAAGCTCCAGCTGAGGCTGCCAAATAGCTTCCCAAAGTCGGTTCGGGAAGCAGCACCCGGTGTCCGGCGGCACTGGCTTGCTCACCCCGGTCCACGAATCGCCGCATCGAGCGCTCGGGCCTCGCCCAGGCCGCCCGCACCGCGCCTGGCGCGCCACTCCCGCCTGATCGCCGTCCCCCCGGGACCGACGCGGCCCAGCGCTTACAGGACCACCTGCTCCTTGTGCTCCCCGAACACGTCGCGCATCGCGTCCGAGATCTCCCCCAGCGTCGCCAGCGACTTCACCGCATCGAGGATCAGCGGCATCAGGTTCTGACGCTCGTCACGCGCCGCCGCCCGCAGCGCATCCAGCCGCCGCTGCACCGAGGCCCCGTCGCGCTCTCGCCGAAGCGCCGCCAGCCGAGCCGACTGCGTCCGCTCCACCGCCTCGTTCACCCGGAGCAGCCCCTCCGGCGCCGACTCCTCCTCGCGGAACTCGTTGAGCCCCACCACCACCGACTCGTGCGTCTCCAGCGCGCGCTGCGCCCGGTACGCCGCATCCTGGATCTCCTGCTGCGGATACCCCTGCGCGATCGCCTCCACCATCCCCCCCATCGCATCCACCCGCGCCAGATACGCCTCGGCCCGCGCCTCCAGCTCGTCCGTCAGCCGCTCCAGCGTGTAGCTCCCCCCGAGCGGATCGATCACGTCCGCGACCCCCGTCTCGTGGGCGATGATCTGCTGCGTCCGCAGCGCCAGCTTCGCCGCCGCCTCCGAGGGCAACGCCAGCGCCTCGTCCTTGCTGTTGGTGTGCAGCGACTGGGCTCCCCCCAGCACGGCTGCCATCCCCTGCAGCGCCACCCGCACCACGTTGTTCTCCGGCTGCTGCGCGGTCAGCGTCGAGCCCGCCGTCTGCGCATGGAAGCGCAGCATCTGGCTCCGTGGGTCCTTCGCCCCGAAGCGCTCCTTCATCACCCGTCCCCACAGGCGCCGGGCCGCGCGGAACTTCGCGATCTCCTCGAGGAAGTTGTTGTGCACGTTGAAGAAGAACGACAGCCGCCCCGCGAACGCGTCCACCTCCAGACCCGCCCGGCGCGCTGCCTCCACGTAGGCGATGCCGTTCCCCAGCGTGAAGGCGATCTCCTGCGCCGCCGTCGAGCCGGCCTCCCGGATGTGGTACCCGCTGATGCTGATCGGATTCCAGCGCGGCACCCGCTTCGCGCAGAAGGCGAAGACGTCCGTCACCAGCCGCAGCGACTCGCGGGGCGGATACACGTACGTCCCGCGCGCGATGTACTCCTTCAGGATGTCGTTCTGGACGGTCCCCGACAGCTGCTCCAGCGGCACGCCCTGCTGCTCCCCCACCGCTGCATAGAGCGCGAGGAGGATGCTCGCCGTCGAGTTGATGGTCATCGACGTCGAGACCTCGCCCAGCGGAATCCCCTTGAGCAGCACCTCCATGTCCCGGAGCGAGCTGATCGAGACCCCGACCTTCCCCACCTCCCCCCGCGCCCTCGGGTGGTCCGCATCCCGCCCCATCTGCGTCGGCAGGTCGAACGCCACCGATAGCCCCGTCTGCCCCGACTTCAGGAGGTAGTGGTACCGGGCGTTCGCGTCCTCGGCGCTCCCGAACCCGGCGTACTGCCGCATCGTCCAGTACCGGCCCCGGTACATCGTCGGCTGGATGCCCCGGGTGAAGGGATGCTCGCCCGGGAACCCCAGCCGCTCGAGGTAGCGCGCGTCCGGGTCCGGAGGAGCATCCACCGGCCCCAGCTCGATGTCGCTCGTGGTCCGGAAGACGTCCTTCCGCTCGGGCGCCCGGGCCCGCGCCTTCGCCCAGACCTGATCCAGCCACCGTCGGCGCTCGTCGGACATGACCTACTCCACGCTGAGCAGCTTGGCGTTGGCCTCCACCGTGCTGCCCTCCTTCGCGAATACCTCGGTCACCGTGCCGGCCTTCGGGCTCTTCAGCTCGTTCTCCATCTTCATCGCCTCGACCACCACCAGCCCCTCGCCCTCGGCGACCTGGGCGCCGGGAGCCACCAGCACCCGCACCACCTTGCCCGGCATGGGCGCGGTGACGACCGCCTTCCCACTCACGCTGAACCCTGCCGCGCCGGCGCGCAAGCGCATCGCCCGCTCGTCGGCCACGTCCACCGTCAGGACCTCGAACTGCACCAGGACCTGGACCTCGTCCCCCGCCTCGTCGAGCTCGACGTCGTAGGAGCGCCCGTCCACCAGCATCGACACCGCCCCGTGCTCGAGCACCCGCGCGTCCACCGTGTGCGTGACACCGCGCAGCTTCAGCACGTACCGGCCCTCACCCAGATCCTCGATGTCCACCGGTACCGACTCGCGGGCACCGCGCACGCGCGTGAGGTAGCGCTTCGCTCCGTTCATCGCCGGCTTCCCCGCGCCCGCAGTCGCCACGGTGACGGCCCCGAGGCCAGGTCCGCCGCCGGAGCGAGCGTGCGCTGCCGCCGCGCGTCGCGCTGGTAGGCATCCACCACCGCCGCGAGCAGCGCCACCTCCTCCAGCTGGTGATCGTGCCGCCCCAGCAGCGCCGAGTGGGCCCGCGGCAGGAAGCCGGTGTCGTAGTTGCCCTCGACGAAGTCCGGGTGGGCGAGGATCGCGCGGAGGTAGCGGATGTTGGTGGTGATGCCCTTCACCACGTACTCCGCCAGAGCCCGCCGCATCCGCGCGATGGCCTCGGGCCGGCTCGGCGCCCAGACCGAGAGCTTGGAGATCATCGGGTCGTAGACCGTCGGCACCGTGTAGCCGGGGTACACCCCCGAGTCGTCGCGCACGTCCGGGCCCGCCGGCGTCCGGAGATAGGTGATCCGCCCCGGGCTGGGCATGAAGTTCTGGGCCGGATCCTCGGCGTAGACGCGCACCTCGATGCTGTGGCCGCGTGGTGCCTCGGTCTTGAAGCCCAGGGGCTCGCCCCGCGCCACCCGGATCTGCCAGGCGACCAGGTCCAGGCCGGTGACCCACTCGGTCACCGGGTGCTCAACCTGGAGCCGGGTGTTCATCTCCAGGAAGTAGAAGTTCCGGTGCCGGTCGACGAGGAACTCCACCGTGCCCGCGCCGACGTACCCCACTGCCCGGGCGGCCCGGACCGCGACCTCCCCCATCGCCGTGCGCATCTCGGGAGTCAGGATGGGGGAGGGCGTCTCCTCCACGACCTTCTGGTGTCTCCGCTGCGCCGAGCACTCGCGCTCGTTGAGGTGCACCGTGTTCCCCGCCTGGTCGGCGAAGACCTGGATCTCCACGTGGTGCGGCTCCTCCAGGTACTTCTCGAGGTAGACCGCGTCGTTTCCGAACGCGTTCAGCGCCTCGCTCTGCGCCGCCCGCCAGGCGGAGTCGAAGTCGGCCAGCCGCTCCACCCGCCGCATGCCCTTGCCGCCGCCGCCTCCGGCTGCCTTGAGCATCACCGGGAAGCCGACCTTCTCCGCGTAGGCGCGGGCCTCCTTCACCGAGGGGAAGGGGGCCGTGCTCCCCGGCACCACCGGAACCCCCGCCTTCTCCATGTTGGCCCGGGCGCGCGTCTTCTCGCCCATCGCGTCCATCGCCGAGGCCGGTGGGCCGATGAAGACGACGCCGGCGGCCTCGCACGCGCGGACGAACGCGGCGTTCTCGCTCAGGAACCCGTAGCCCGGATGGATGGCGTCCGCCCCCGCGGCCTTCGCTGCATCGAGGATGCGGGGCACGTTCAGGTACGACTCGCGCGACGGCGGGGGGCCGACGTGGAACGCCTCGTCCGCCATTCGCACGTGCAGCGCCGCCCGGTCGGCGTCCGAGTAGACGGCCACGGTCGGGATGCCGAGCTCCCGGCACGACCGGATGACCCGAACCGCGATCTCTCCGCGGTTGGCGATCAGGATCTTCCGGAGGGGCCTGCTTCCCGGGGACACCCCGCCCGCTTAGCACGGGCGAGCGAGCGTGGGCTGCAGACGGTGCGGGTCCCCGGGCCGGCGGGTCGGCCCTAGCTTCTCCCGAGAGGCGAGGGTCATGAACCGAACTGCATGGCGGTGGGTAGGAACGGGCGTGCTGGCGGGCGCTGCCGCGCTCTGGCCCGTGGTGGCGGTGGCGCAGTCCTCGGGCGGCTCGGCGGGCTCCACGGGGTCGGTCGGCGGCAACGCGGGTGCCCCGATGAGCACGGGGACCGCGGGCGCGGCGACCGGAACGGCGGGCTCCCCCGGACCGGGGACGGGAACGGCGGCCGACAGCACCGGGGCGTACTCGGGCACGGGAGGCGCCGGCACGACGGCCGGAAGCAACGGGACGTTGAACTCGCCGGCGCCGACGACCGGTCGCTCGAACGCCGTGAATCCCAATGCCGGCGGGTCGGCCACCCCGGGCACCGGGAACTCGGCAGGACCGTCGAGCCCGAGCGCTGGCGGAACGGCGTTCATCGGTCAGTCGCCCACCGGGAGCACGACCACCGGGACCGCCACGGGCACGACGAGCTCCGGAATGACCGGGACAGGCACCGGCACCGGTGGCGCGGGCACGCCGGGGGCCGATGCCTCCACCGGCTCGAGCTCGACGGGCCAGTACCAGCTGCCCCCCATCCAGGCCCCGAGCGTCGGTGCCGGAACCGGAGCCGGAATCCCGGGCAGCACGCCGCCCGGCGCCACCGGGACGTCCGGATCGGCCTCGACCCCCGGCACGGGGACCTCCCCGGGCTCGGGACGGTGAGCTCCGCCCAGCGCTGCTCCAGGCCAGCTGGGTGATCGCGAACGCCTGATCGAAGCCGACGTCGCGGAGCCGGTCGTACCGCCCCGAGGTGGCCGACCCGCTGGGGAGCTTCGTGAAGGCTGCGAAGGCCGCCCGGCTTGCACGCACCGTGCTGGCCCCGGGCGCCGCGCTCGACTGAGCGGTTACTCCCACACGGGCGGCGCCGGTAAGGTCGCCCCGGTTTGGCCGGACCGCACCACGTCGTCCTCGTTCCGGGGTTCTTCGGCTTCGCCAACCTCGGCGACTTCGCCTACTTCGGGCACGTGCGGGATCTGCTCTCCGAGGTGGGGCCCGCCGTGGGCATCGACGGGGAGATCCGCGTCGTCCAGACCGAGCCCTCGTCGGCACTCCCCCGCCGGGCCGCGCTGCTCGCCGAGGCCATCCACCGCCTGGTGGACCAGCGCGGAGGCGTGGTGAGCATCGTGGGCCACTCCACCGGAGCCCTCGATGCCCGGCTCATGCTCAGCCCGGGCTCGGCGCTGCCCACCAAGCTCGAGGTCGAGCGCTACGCGGCGGCGGTCCGCGGCGTGGTCGGCGTCGCCGCCCCTCACCACGGGACGCCCCTGGCGCAGAAGTTCACCTCGCTCTTCGGCAGCCAGCTCCTGCGTCTGCTCTCGCTGGCCACGGTCTACTCGCTGCGCACCGGGCGCCTCCCGGTGGGTGTCGTCCTCAGGCTGGCTCGCCTCCTGCGCCGCACCGACACCACGCCCACGGGGGTGGTGGACCAGCTCTTCCTCCAGCTCCTCTCCGACTTCGCCGGCAAGCGCCGCCGGGCCATCGAGCAGTTCTTCTCCGACGTGCACAGCGATCAGGGGCTAGTGCCGCAGCTCGCGCCGGGGCCGATGGAGCTCTTCAACGCGGCGACGGCCGACCGCCCGGGCGTCCGGTACGGCGACGTGATCACCCGCGCGCGTCCCCCGGGCATCCGCTCGCTCACCCGCGCCGGGCTGAGCGGGTACGCGCAGACCACCCACGCGCTCTACGTCGTACTCTACCGGCTTGCCCGCGGTCGCCCCTCCGACCCACCGCGGCAGGTGTCGCCCGAGCACCGGAAGTTTCTCCGCCGGGCCTACGGCAACGTCCCGGACCACCGAGCCAACGACGGCATCGTGCCCACGCTGAGCCAGCTCCGCGGCCAGATCGTCGCCGCGGTCTGGGCGGATCACCACGACGTGCTCGGCCACTTCCACAAGCCACGGCACGTCCCTCCGCACTTCGACTGGGTCGCGTCCGGGACGGGCTTCGACCGCGAGCACTTCGAGGCGGTGTGGAAGGCCGTGGCGCGGTTCCTGGGCGACGCGCAGTAGCGCCGGGCGCGTGCTCAGCTCCTCGCGACAGGGGGGACGCCGATGACGCCGCGCAGGGGCGCGGCAGACGTCATCTCAGACCGTGGTCGGGGGCGTGGCCTCGGTGGACTCCAAGACGGGAGCCCCGGGAGCGGGCCCGGGACGACCCCGGAGCCGCCAGGCCAGCCGGTGCATCCACGGTGGCGTGTAGGCTTGCCCGCGCCGCTCGGCCAGCACGAGGAAGACCACGCCCAGAGCGGCTCCGAGGAGCAACGCCACCAGCCCGGCCTCCGGCCCGAATGCGCCTCCGGTGAGCAGGGTCGAACCGTGAAACTTCGCGTCCGCCAGCGCCCGGGTGTCGAGGCCCGAGACGCGCGATCCCCAGACGGGTCCCTCGAAGAGGTTCCAGGCCCAGTGAAGGCCGATCACGAACCAAAGCGAGCGGGTGGCGACGTACGCGGCTCCGAGCAGCCCCCCTGCCTCGATGCCGATGGAGAGGGTGCTCACCCAGGTCGCTCCAGGATTGTTCCGGTGTCCGAGCCCGAAGAAGACGGCGCTCAGCGCGATGGCCAGCCACGTCCCGACGGACTGCTCGAGCAGCCGGAGGACGATGCCCCGCATCAGCACTTCCTCGTACACGGCCGCGAAGAAGAGCCACAGCGCCGCCTCTCCGAGGACCCAGGCCCGGGTCGTTCCCTCGGGCAGCGGCGCCCACCCGACGATTCGGTAGCTCCCCACCAGGGCGAGCAATCCGATGATCGCGGTGAAGAGCCCCGCACCGAGCGCGAAACCGCGGACGGTGTCCGGGACGGCACGGGTCAGCCCGAGGCCCGCGTCGCGAGGCAGCTTGCGCTCGAGGAGAAGCGACAGGACGAACACCCCGAGCGTCAGCAGTGCGTTCCGGATCGCGCCGCCCACAGTGAAGCTGGGAAGCCGGGACACCGACGGCATGCTCCAGTGCACGAGCCAGAGCAGCCCTGCCGCCATGAGTCCGGTCCAGATCAGCCGCGGAAGCGGCGCGAGCAGGATGCGTCGGACGAGAGCGGACATCGGGAGCCTAGACGGCGCGCGGGCGAGCCCATTGCCTCGATGCCGCCGCTCGTGTTCCGGGTGATCACCCGTCGATCGGGAAGATCGCCCGCAGCCGCTGGAGGACCTGCTGCCGCGGGCACTCGGCCTGCCGGGAGCAGTTCTTCGGCAGCTCGCGACGGCACACGCGGACCTGCGGAGCGGGCGGCTCGCGCGGGGCCGGGTCGCGGAGCAGCGCGGGTGCGGCGAGGGCACCCAGTCCGGCGGCCTGGACGGCAGAGCTGGCGTGGCCGCCGACGGTCGCGATCATCGTGGGCGCGACGTGCGCGAGGACGGACATCGCGCGCCAGGCGGGCGCGGGCACCACCGCAGCGCCGGCGACCAGCAGGATGAGCGCAGCGATGGAGCAGGCGACGACCGGGGAGTCCTTGCGCATGACGTACCTCGCGGTGCCCCGTCGAGATCTCACGGGGCCATGGCCGGGGCAAGGCGGGGGTGCGGGGGTTGCAGCCGACCAGCCACCCCCTGCAGGGAAGGGGCCCGGAAGGTGACGGAACGCGGCTGGAGAAGGGCTCGGAGGAGAGAAGGCTTCCCCCCGGAGCGATCGCCTCGACGCCCCAGACGATCTCTTCCCCGGGCGGGCACGCTCGAGAGCGCGCACCGGCGTGCAGCTCGAGCACCGGCGACGTCAGCCCGATCCGGCGGAAGAGCACGCAGCACCTGGACCATCCACGCCGGCCGTGCTGGACGCTCGGGATGCACTGTCCGCCATCCTACGATCGGGCTGCAGGAAGGAGGCGCCCTCCACGGGTTTCCCGCGCCACGCCGCCGGCCACCGCATGCGCTCGGGCAGATGGAACGGGCGCCACCAGGGACGGAGGTAGAGGACGAGCGCGGCCGACATGGTCAGGGCAAAGGTCGGAAGCCCGTGAAAGACGGCGATCCCGACGTGGAAGAGGATCGCCACCGGGAGCAGGCGCGCGCGGAATCGGAGAGGTGCGAACAACGCCGCGGCGAGCAAGAGCTCCACGACGAGGACGCTCCAGGAAAGGGGCACGACCGCCACGGTCCGCCCGATCAAGTCCGTCAGCGACCGCAGCACCCCGGAGGTCCCGAACGTGCCGTCCCGCCAGAAGTAGTAGAGCGCCGTTCCGTTGCTCCACTCGTCCGTTCGGAACTTCAGGACGGCTGCGAAGAGGTAGATGACGGCGACCTGGACGCGGACGAGGAGCCATCCGGTCTGCGCGGCGACCGCCGCCAGGGCCCGGCCATCCCCGGTTCCTCTCCAGTGCCAGACCCGATCGTCCGTCAGCGCGATCGGGACGAGAAGGAGCGTCAAGGTGCTCGCGACCAGGTCACCCCCGTCGGCGAGAGAGGCGGAGGCAAAGAAGCTGAAGGAGACGTACCAGTGCGGAATGGCGGTGAGCCTCGGCCGCCAGCCGATGACGACCAGGAGCAGGACCAGGAGTGCGACCAGCTTCGCCGCGACGAGATGGTTGCGAGCGAGGTAGAAGAGGCTCGCACCGACGATCGCGCTCCGGTCGAAGATCCCACGGTCGGCGATCACCAGTGGCTCGAAGAGCCGCTCCCCCGAGTCAGCGAGCAGCGTGAGCGACGTCGCGAGCGCCAGCGTGGCCCTGGCCACGCCATAGACGTTCGTCCAGGGGCGATCGGCTCGGCTCAGCACTGCACCTGCATCCGTGCGAAGCGTGTGGCGAGCTTCAACCTCCCCGAGCTGGTCGACCAGGCCCATGGCAGCGCGGGACGGGACACGAGGAGCAACTCACCGCAGAGTCGCGGCTGCCGCGCGAGGTTTCGGACCGAGAGCGCTTCGCTGGAACCGGGGAGATCATCGGGTCCGAGCGCCGCGGTGCTCCATCGATCACCGACCTGGGCCGCGATGGTCCGGAATTCCGCTCCGTGATTCAAGGTGCTTCGCCGCAGCCCGAAGAGATTGGCCGGTGCGGAGAGTGGAGCATCGATCCGCATCCACTGGCCGTCGCGCAGTCGGAAGACCTCGACCTGATCGTCCCGGGCCGAGGTGAAGAAGCCCCAGGCCTGAGGAGCGATGGTCTGGATCCTCAGCCCGGACGCCGCGGAAGGGCGGAATGGCGAGTCGAGCGAGGCGA
>DATJVY010000004.1:0-24623 GCA_035501615.1 Myxococcaceae bacterium | reverse complement strand
CCCGGGTTGTCCGGACCCGCCCGGTCGCGCTACTCGTAGGGGGTCGTGACCCGAGCCGTGCTCGCCTCCGTGCTGCTGCTCGCCTTCGTCGCCCAGGCGGCGAGCGTGGTGCAGAGCCGCAGCTGTCCGATGCTCGAGCGGACCGCGCTCGAGGAGCAGCCGGGCTGCGAGCATTGCCCACCCCCGCCTCCGGAGTTGGCCCTCCGACCCGCGCTTCCGCACTGCTGCGCCTGGCATGCAGTGACGGTGGAGACCTCGGTCTCCGAACCGGTACGCGCCTCGCAGGCCTCCTCGGCTGCGGCGCTCGCGCCGCCCCACGTGGTGCTCGTCCCGGTGATGGCTCCGCTGCTCCGTCCCGCGGCCCCGGGAGCACGGGCGCCCGCGCCGCCTCCGCCTCTGCGGAACCTCCCGCTGCTCTCGTGAGCGAGGAGCGCCGCTCCCGGCGCTCCCGTCGTCGCGGGGCGTGACCTCTCCTGCCCCGCGTGTCCCCGTGACCGCCCGACCGCGGCGGCCGCGGGACGTCCCTCACCCCGAGCCCGCGGAGGCTCTGCCGTGCCCTCGCTCCTCTGTCTCGTCCTGCTCCAGATCTCCCAGGCGTCGCCCACCGACGCCGCCCTTTCCCCTCTCCTCCAGCCGGATCCGCCGGACCCGGTCCTCTCCGCCCTGGTGGCGGAGACCCTCGCCGCGAGCCCCGACCACGCCCGCGCCCGCGCCGAGGTGTCCGCCGAGCGCGAGCGGGTCCCCCAGGCGGGGGCGCTCGCCGATCCGACGCTGGTCCTCGGCATCCAGAACGACGGGTTCAAGTCGATCCAGATCGGCGTCGAGCCCACCAGCTTCTGGCAGGTGCTCCTGAACGTCCCCCTCTCCTGGCCAGGGAAGCGCGGCTTCCGGGAGGACGCGGCCAGCGCCCGGGTCACCGTCGCCGAGGCCGCTCTCCAGCGGGTGCGCCTCGGCCTGCTCGGCGAGGTGGAGCGGGCCTACCTCGAGCTGCGGCTGGTCCGGGGACGGCTCGCGCTCCAGGGCCGGCTGGAGTCGCTGTGGCAGCAGGCCGAGGAGATCGCCCGCATCCGTTATCAGGTCGGGGAGGTGCCCCAGTCCGACCTGCTCCGAGCGCAGCTCGAGCGGACCCGGCTCCGGTTGCAGCGCCTCGCGCTCGAGGCCTCGGAGCGATCCGCGCTGCACGAGGTCAACCGGCTCCGGGTTCATCCCCTGGACGAGGCGGTGGAGACGCCCGTCCCGCTCACCGAGACGCGTCCCGCTCCGCTCCCGCCGGCAGAGGCCCTGCTGGCCGATGCCGAGGCGCGCAGCCCGGACCTGGCGCTCGCGAGCCGGAACGTCACGGTCGCCGAGGCGCGGGTGAGGAGCGCCTACCGCGAGCGCTGGCCGGACCTCTCGCTCACCGCGGCGATCATGCCCCGGGGCCAGCTCGAGCCGATGTGGGCGGCGAGCGTGGGCCTCTCGCTCCCGATCTACTGGTGGGACAAGGGGTCGCGCGCGGTGGACGAGGCCGAGCAGGTCCGCGCTGCCGAGCAGCAGGGAACCGAGGCGGTGCGGCAGCTGCTTGCGCTCCGGACCCGGGAACGGCACACCGCCCTCGCCGCGGTGCTCGAGGCGCTGGAGGTCTACCGGCACGGCCTGCTGGTCCAGTCCGATGCCACGGTGCGCTCCACGCTCTTCCAGTACCGGGTGGGCAAGGTCCCGTTCGCCTCCGTGCTGGAGGTGATGCGCGGGCTCGTGGTCGACGAGGGCGGATACCTCGCCGCGCTCGCCGACGCCGAGCGACTCTGGATCGGCCTGCGCGAGGTGAGCCTCCAGTCTCCCTCCGGGGTAGGGGCCGGCGCCTCCGGAGGCAGCGTGCCCGGCGCGTCGACCCCCACCCGGAACCCCACTGCCGGAGCGGGCGCGTCCGCCGCCTCCGCCCCGGCCCCCGGAATGTGAAGGAGCCCCCATGAGCACCCGACGTTTCGGAGCGCTCGTTCTCGCCCTCGCGCTCCTTCTCGGCCTTGCCGGCGGGGTCGCCGGCACCGCGCTCCTCCTCCGGAGAGCGGCTCCGGTCGCCCCGGCGGAGCCCAGCGCGGCGCACGCCCACACCACCTACGTCTGCCCGATGCATCCCAGCATCACCTCGGACAAGCCGGGCGAGTGCCCCATCTGCGGGATGCAGCTCGTGGCCGCCAGCCCCCGGTCCGGCGAGCGGAAGATCCTCTACTACCGATCGCCGATGGACCCGAAGCAGACCTCGCACACCCCCAAGAAGGACGAGATGGGGATGGACTACGTCCCGGTCTGGTCGGACGAGATCGGCGGTGGGCCGTCGATCGCCGGTCTGGCGACGGTGGGGATCGACCCGCAGCGCCAGCAGCTGATCGGCCTCCGCACCGCGCCGGTGGTCGAGGGGCCGGTGAGCGGCAGCTGGCGGACGGTGGGCCGGGTGGCGGTCGACGAGACGCGGGTGCACCACGTGGCGCTCAAGTTCTCCGGGTTCATCGAGCAGGTCTTCGTCGACTACGTGGGCAAGCCGGTGCGCGCCGGCGAGCCGCTGTTCAGCATCTACAGCCCCGACGTCGTCTCGGCCGAGGAGGAGTACCTGCTCGCGCTCCGCACCCGCGCCTCGCTCGGAGCGGGCACGGCCCAGGCGGGCGAGGATCTGGTCGCCGCTGCCCGGGAGCGCCTGAAGCTCTGGGACATCCCCGAGTCGGAGGTCCGCCGGCTGGAGCACACCGGCAAGGCACAGCACACCGTGACGCTCTACACCCCGATGAGCGGCGTGGTGACCAAGAAGGACGCGGTGATGGGGCACCGCGTGGCCGAGGGCGACATGCCCTACGAGATCACCGACCTGAGCCAGCTCTGGGTGCTGGCCGACGCCTACGAGACCGACCTCGCCCGGGTGAAGCTCGGCACGCCTGCCACCCTGACCCTCCAGGCCTTCCCCAACCGGGAGTTCCCCGGGAAGGTCATCTTCATCGACCCCATCCTCGATCCGAAGACGCGGACGGCGAAGGTGCGGCTGGCCTTCCCCAACCCCACCGGGGAGCTGAAGCCCGAGATGTTCGGCGAGGTCACGCTGCGGACCCCTCCACGCACCGGGCTGAGCATCCCCACCGACGCGATCATCGACTCCGGGACCCGCAAGGTGGTCTTCGTCTCTCTTGGAGAGGGCAAGTTCCGGCCCCGCGAAGTGAAGATCGGCGCGAGCGACGGCGAGCGCTCCGAGGTGCTGGAGGGCCTCTCGGCGGGGGATCAGGTCGTGGCCCGGGCGAACTTCCTGGTGGACTCGGAGTCGCGGCTCCGTGCGTCCCTGGGCGCCCTCGAGGGGACCGGCAAGTGATCCGCCGGATCATCCGCTTCTCCGCCGAGCAGCGCTGGGTGGTGCTCACCTGCGCTCTGGTGCTGCTCGGGATCTCGTTCTGGACGATGCGCACCATCCCCCTGGACGCATTGCCCGACCTCTCGGACACCCAGGTCATCGTCTACTCGCGGTGGGACCGCAGTCCCGACATCCTCGAGGACCAGGTCACCTACCCGATCACCGCTGCGCTCCTCGGAACGCCGAGGGTGAAGGCCATCCGTGGCTTCTCGGACTTCGGCTACAGCTTCGTCTACGTCATCTTCGAGGACGGGACCGACCCCTACTGGGCTCGCACCCGCGTGCTCGAGTACCTGTCGAAGATCACCTCCCAGCTGCCGCCCGGGGTGAAGACCGAGCTCGGCCCCGACGCCACCAGCGTGGGCTGGGTCTTCCAGTACGCGCTGGTGGATCGAAGCGGGAAGCACAGCTCGGACGAGCTGCGCAGCTTCCAGGACTGGTTCCTCCGCTACGCGCTCCAGGCCGTGCCCGGCGTCTCCGAGGTGGCCACCGTCGGCGGGCAGGTACGGCAGTACCAGATCACCGTCAACCCCAATGCGCTGGCCAGCTACCGCATCCCGCTCGACGCCGTGATCCAGGCGGTGCGCCGGGGGAACAACGACGTGGGCGGCCGGCTGGTGGAGATCTCCGGCCGCGAGTACATGGTTCGCGGCCGGGGCTACGTGAAGTCGGTCCGGGACCTCGAGTCGCTCGTGCTCCGGACCGAGAACGGCACGCCGATCACGGTGAAGGACGTCGCCCAGGTCACCCTCGGCCCCGAGATGCGGCGCGGGGTCGCCGACCTGGACGGCCTGGGCGACGTGGTGGGCGGCATCGTGGTGATGCGCCAGGGCGAGAACGCCCTCTCGGTCATCGAGCGGGTGAAGGCCAAGCTGGCCGAGCTCCGCCCCTCCCTGCCCGAGGGCGTCCAGGTGGTGACCACCTACGACCGGTCGATCCTGATCGACGAGGCGATCGACACCGTCCGCAGCAAGCTGATCGAGGAGATCCTGATCGTCAGCCTGGTGATCCTGATCTTCCTCTGGCACGTGCCCTCGGCCATCGTGCCGATCGTCACCATCCCGGTCTCGGTGGCGCTGGCGTTCATCCCGATGAAGCTCTTCGGGCTGAACGCGAATCTGATGTCGCTGGCCGGGATCGCCATCTCCATCGGCGTCCTGGTGGACGGTGCCATCGTCGAGGTGGAGAACGCCTACAACCGGATCCAGCGCTGGCAGGCGGCGGGGAGTCCGGGGAACTTCCACGACGTCCGCCTCGCGGCGCTCCAGGAGGTGGGACCGAGCGTCTTCTTCTCCCTGCTGGTGATCGCCGTCGCGTTCCTCCCGGTCTTCACCCTCGTCGATCAGGAGGGGCGGCTCTTCCGTCCCCTCGCGTTCTCGAAGAACTTCGCGATGGCCATCGCCGCGGTGCTGGCGGTGACGCTCGACCCGGCGCTGCGGATGCTCTTCGCGCGGATCGAGCCGTTTCGCTTCAGGCCCCGGGCCCTGAGCTGGCTGGCCAGCGGGCTGCTGGTGGGCACCTACCACCGCGAGGACCGCCACCCCATCAGCCGGCTGCTGCACCGGATCTACGAGAGGCCCTGCCGCTTCGTGATGCGCCACGCGCGGGCCACGGTGCTGGCGAGCCTGCTCCTCGTCGGGCTCACCGTCCCGGTCTACCTCCGGCTGGGCTCGGAGTTCATGCCTCCGCTCAACGAGGGCACCATCCTCTACATGCCCTCGGCGGTGCAGCCGGGGATGTCGGTCGCCGAGGCGCAGGCCGCACTCCAGCTCCAGAGCAAGCTGCTCCGCACCTTCCCCGAGGTGGAGCGGGTGTTCGGGAAGGCCGGCCGGGCGACCACCTCCACCGATCCCGCGCCGCTGTCGATGATGGAGACCACGGTGGTGCTGAAGCCGCGCTCGCAGTGGCGCGAGGCCCCACGCTGGTATTCGGGCTGGGCGCCCGGCTGGCTCAAGGTGCTGCTCCGTCCCATCTGGGACGACCGGATTGGCGAGGCCGAGCTCCGGGCGGAGATGGACGCCGCCCTGCGGCTCCCCGGCATCTCCAACGCCTGGACGATGCCGATCAAGGGCCGGCTGGACATGCTCTCCACCGGCATCCGGACCCCGATCGGCATCAAGATCTCCGGGGCGAACCTGGACGAGATCCAGAAGGTGGCGGTGGCCACCGAGGCGGCGCTCTCCCGCGTGCCCGGGACCCGAAGCGTCTACGCCGAGCGCGTCTCGGAGGGATTCTTCCTCGACTTCGAGCTGAAGCGCGACCGGCTGGCCCGCTACGGCCTCAGCATCGACGACGCGAACGCGATGGTGCTCACCGCGGTGGGCGGCGAGGAGCAGAGCGTGACCGTGGAGGGGCGCGAGCGCTACGGCATCAACGTGCGCTACGCCCGCGACTACCGCGAGGACCTCTCTGCCCTGCGCCGGGTGCTCCTCCCCCTCCCCCAGGGCGGGCAGATCCCGATGGAGGAGATCGCCGACGTGGGCCTCGTGCAGGGACCGTCGATGATCCGCAACGAGAACGGCCTCCTTGCCGGATACGTCTACGTGGATTTCGACACCTCGCGGGTGGACATCGGCAGCTACGTCGACCGCGCCAAGGACGCGGTGGCCGCGGCGGTCCAGGTCCCGCCGGGCTACTCCATGTCCTGGAGCGGCCAGTACGAGAACATGCTCCGGGTGCGCGAGCGGCTGAAGTTCATCCTCCCGGTCACGCTGTTCCTCATCTTCGGCCTGCTGTTCCTGAACACCCGCTCGGCGGTGAAGGCCAGCATCGTGCTGCTCGCGGTCCCCTTCTCCGCAATCGGCGCGGTGTGGCTCTTGTGGATGCTCGGCTACAACGTCTCCATCGCGGTCTGGGTCGGGATGATCGCTCTGATGGGGCTCGACGCCGAGACCGGCGTCTTCATGCTGCTCTTCCTCGATCTGGCGCACGACGAGGCGCGCGCGGCCGGGCGACTGCGGACCCGGGGCGACCTGGTGGAGGCCATCGTCCACGGCGCGGTGAAGCGCGTGCGGCCCAAGGCCATGACCGTCGCCGCGGCGTTCATGGGGCTCCTGCCGATCCTCTGGGCCACCGGGACCGGAGCGGATCTGATGAAGCGGATCGCCGCCCCGATGGTGGGCGGGCTGGTCACGTCCTTCATCCTCGAGCTGCTCGTCTATCCGGCGGTGTACTTCCTGTGGAAGGGGCGCGGCCTCGAGGACGGCCCGGCGACTGCTCCCGAGCCGGGCCCGGGAGAGCTCTCCCCGGTGCTCGCCTGAGCCCCGGCTCGGGCGGCCGGACCGCGTGAATTCCCCGGGGAGGCTCCCCTCCCGCCCGGAGTTCTGCGTATGCTTCCGCGCCTCGTCTCACGCCCCCTACGGGAGGTCCCAGGGATGCTCTTCAAGAAGCTGTTCCAGGTGCTGGTGCTCGGTGGCGCCGTGGTTGGCGCAAGCGCGGGTTGCTCCCAGGCGAACGCCCAGGACAAGGGAAAGAAGCCGGCGGCGGACGCCGGGGCGACCAGCGCCCCGTCCGGAGGCGGGGTCAAGGGCTGGTGACGTCGGCCCGTCGCGCGGCGGCGGAGGCCTGGGCCTTCCGCGCGCGGGTCGAGCAGGAAGCAGCGCTCCGGTTCGATCGGCTGGCGGCCGTCGTCGCCGGCTTCGATGCCGGCTCGCCAGTGCCGGCGATGATGCGGAGGGCCGCCGACGACGAGCGGCGCCACACCGACCTCTGCGCCAGGCTCGCGGCCAGCCTGGGGAGCCCGGTGCGGCTCGAGCCGGTGGAGCTTCCGGCCATCGCTCCGCAGTCGCTCGATGAGCGGAGGGCGGCGCTCTACGAGATCGTCGCCGCCTGCTGCATCACCGAGACCGAGAGCATGGCCACGCTGACCACCCTGCTGGCCGGGGAGTCGGATCCCGAGGTCCGGGAGGTGCTCCACGCCATCTCGAAGGACGAGGTGGTGCATTCCCGGATGGGCTGGGCGCACCTGTCGCGGGAGTCGACCTCGGCCGAGGTCGCGTTTCTCGGGGCGCTGGTGCCGGGGATGCTGTCCGGGACCATCGACGAGGCACTGCTCGGGCCTCCGCCGGTGGACGAGGACGCGGAGGGGCTGCTGCAGCTCGGGGTGCTTCCGCACGCGAAGAAGCGCGAGGTGTTCCTCGGGACGCTGGAGCAGGTGGTGTTCCCGGGACTCGAAAGGTTCGGCGTCTCCCCGGAGCCGGCCCGTCAGTGGCTGGCCACGGCGGTTGGACTCCGGTAGCGACGCGACTCAGCCCGGCGGCAGCACCGCGCCGGAGGCGAACGTGGGCGGCTTCCGGGCATGCGTCGCCTGCTCGTAGGCGAAGGCCAGCGCCAGCAGCCGTGCCTCGCTCCATGCCCGGCCGAAGAAGCTCAGGCCCACCGGCAATCCGCGCACCTGCCCCATCGGCACGGTCACGTGCGGATAGCCCGCCACGGCGGCCGCGGTGCTCGACCCGCCCGCCGCGGAGTCTCCGTTCACCCAGTCGATGAGCCAGGCCGGGCCCTGGGTCGGCACGACCAGCGCGTCGAGGCGGTGCTTGTCCATCACCGCGTCGATGCCCTCCTTCCGCGAGAGCCGGAGGCAGGCCTGCCGCGCCTTCAGGTATTCCGGCGACGTGAGCGGGCCCTTCTTCTCCGCGTCGAGGAACCGCTCCTGCCCGAAGAGGGGCATCTCCGCCTCGGCGTGGGCCTGGTTCCACTCGATGAGCGCCTTCATCGTCCGCGGGCCCGTCCCGCCGAGCTTGGAGAGGTACGCCTCGAGGTCGGCCTTGAACTCGTAGAGCAGGACCTGGAGCTCGGGCTCGTCGATCTTCGCGGCCGTGGGGACCGGGGCCGGGTCGATGAGGATCGCCCCCTCCGCCTTCAGGAGCTCCAGCGCCTTCTCGGCGAGCGCATCCGTCGCCGGGTGGTAGCCGAAGTAGACCGGCCGGGGCACGCCGATGCGGGCGCCCTTCAGCGCCCCCCGGTCGAGCGCCGCCGCATACCGGACGTCGAACCTGGCTCCCTTCGCCGCAGTGGCTGGATCCGCCGGGTCGCGCCCGGCCAGCACCTCGAGGAGGAGTGCCGCGTCGCGAACCGTGCGCGCCATCGGCCCGGCGGTGTCCTGGCTGTGGGAGATGGGGACGATGCCGCTCCGGCTGACCAGGCCCACCGTCGGCTTCACCCCCACCAGCGCGGAAGCGGACGAGGGCGAGACGACCGAGCCATCGGTCTCGGTGCCCACGGCCACGGCGCACAGGTTCGCCGCCACGGCCACCCCGGACCCGGAGCTCGAGCCCGAGGGGCTCCGGTCGAGCGCGTACGGGTTCCGGCACTGGCCCCCGCGTCCGCTCCACCCGCTGGAGGAGTGGCTGGATCGAAAGTTCGCCCACTCGCTGAGCTGCGTCTTGCCGAGCAGCACCGCGCCCGCCTCGCGCAGCCGCCCGACCAGGAAGGCATCGGCGGGAACGACGGCCTCCATGAGCGCCAGCGAGCCAGCGGTGGTGTGCATCCGGTCCTTCGTCGCGATGTTGTCCTTGAGCAACACCGGAACGCCGTGCAGGGGCCCGCGCACCTTCCCGGCCTTGCGCTCGCGGTCCAGAGCGTCCGCCTGGACCAGCGCGTCGGGGTTGGTCTCCAGCACCGAACGCAACCGCTCCCGCTGCGCGATGCGGTCCAGGTACTTCTGGGTGATCGACCGGCTCGTCTCCTCGCCGCTCGCCATCCGCCGCTGGAGGTCGTCCAGGCTGACCTCGTCCAGGTCCGAGGCGGTTCCGCCGACGGCAGCGCCCGTCTGCGCCGCGGCAGTCGACTCGCGTCCGAGGAGCGCCACCCCCGCGACACCCAGTTGCAGGATCCGCCGCCTCGACACTTCCGCTCCGCCCGACGACTTCCGCTGCATGCGTCCCCTCCACGGCTGGCGGCCGAGCCTGGCATCGGCGGGTGGCCCGGGCCAGCGCCGCGTTCGACCATTCGCTGCAGGTTCAGCTGCCGACGTTCCGGAGCGAGCGACCGGTGAAGCTGCCCTCCACGCTCGCCACGTAGTCACGCGCGACGACGTCGGCCGGCGTTCCGCCCTTCGGATCCATTCCCATCGCCTTCAACGTCTCGGAGACCCAGCCCGGACAGCAGTCGTTGATCCGGATGCCGCGCGGCAGCTCCAGCGCGGCGGCGCGCACGAAGCCGATCAGGGCCCCGTTGACCGGGGCGATGGCCGCGCTCCCCGGGCTCGGCTGCTCGAAGAGGATGCCGGTGGTGATCGTGAAGGAACCGCGGTCGTTGACGTGGTCTATCCCGTAGCGGACGACGTTCACCTGACCCATCAGCTTGCTGGAGAGCGTGAACCGGAAGTCCTCGTCGGTGAGCACGGCCAGCGGCCCGAACTTCCCCTCCCCGGCCGCGCAGACCACCGCATCCAGCCTTCCGACGCTCCGGTACATCCGCTGGATCGAGGCGACGTCGGTGATGTCCACCTTCACCTCGCTCTTGCTCCGGCTGGCGCGGATCACCTCGTGCCTCGGGCTCAGCGCCCGGACGATCGCCTGGCCAATGGTTCCATCCCCACCGATGACGAGCACGCGCATGGACTGTCCTCCTCGGGGGCGGCTCCTAGCATTCGCCCGGACCGATGGCATCCGGGGCCGGCGACTCAACGTGAGGCACTGGCCGGAGCGGGCTCGTGCGGCGCCGGTGTCGGCCCTTCGATCACCACCCAGAGCGTGGGCTGACCCGCAGCCGCGGGATTGAGGGAATGCCATCCGTCGGGAAGCGGGGGCGGCGCCCACCGGAAGAGCCACTCGCCGTCGGCGAGCGACAGGTTCACGCAGCCGTGCGAGACCGGCGTCCCGAAGCGGTCGTGCCATACGGCGGCGTGAATCGCCACGTCGTGGCCGAACCAGAGGATGTCCGGCACCTCCTCGACGAGGTAGCGGATGCGGTGCCCGTGCATCCGGGCGTGCCGGACCTTCAGCCAGACCCGGAAGACCCCGGTCGGCGTCTCCCACCCCTGCTTGCCCGTCGAGACGAGCGTTGCGAACACCAGCCGGTCGCCCTCGTAGGCGGTCAGCGTCTGCTCCTCCGTGTCGACGTGGACCCAGCGTTCCGCGGGCCCGATGCCCGGCGGGCGGGGGCGTGCCCATGCGAGTCGCACCGCGCTGCGGGGGAGCGTCCCGGCGACGGTGAGGACCCGCGTCCCCACGTCGAGCACCTCGACCGCCGCGTGTCGCTCCAGCGGCTCGGGGGCCTCGCCCGGAGCGTGCCCCGGCATCGCCTTCCGGAGAAGGAACGCGAGCCGCGCCGGAGGATCGGCCACGCCCTGGAAGGGGCTGGGTTCGACCGGCTTCACCTCGCTCCGGAGCACGAACTCGCCCCTCGGGGTCTCGAGCCAGTCACCCGCGTCGGTGGGCTCGTCCCTCACCGCGAGGATGTGGCCCGGGCGATGGCGCTCCACCACCTTCGCATCCGGGTCGGGGGCCTCCCTGAGCACCGTCTCCTTCGCGCGGGTACGCACGTAGCGAAACGGGCCGGCGAGTGGGTCCCCGGCGTCGGGCGGGCTGAAGGCCAGCAGCCGGGTCCGGACCGCGCCGTACGGTCGGAGCAGCGTCCACCCGGAGTCGGGCTCGGTCGACTCCACGTCGACCCGCGTCCCCCGCTCCAGCTCTCCGATGACCGGGGTGTCGGTGCCTGCGCCGAGACGGATGTTCGCGCGCTGCTCCACGAGCCAGGCATCCTCGGCTGCCGCCCCGGTCCACCCGAGGAGGGCTGCGACGAGGACGAGACGTGGTGGAAGGAGCTCCAAGCCTTTCCGGGAGCATCAAACACCGTGCCACGGCCGGGGGGCGAGGGAACCCGGCCCGGGGCGCGCAATCCCCGCGCCTCCGGACCTGCCCCGGTCCTCCTCTGCGCGGTCCCTCAGGACAGGAACGTCACCTGCCCGGTGTCGAGCGCATACTCCGCGCCAGCGACCTGGACCCGTCCGGCCAGGACCAGCCGCTCGAGGATCTCCGAGCCGTGGCGCAGCTGGTTCACCGACGCCCGGATGTTCGCCCGCACTGCCTCCTGGACCAGGCGCGTCCGATCGGTGCCGACCTCGGTCGAGAGCAGGCCCTCGATCGCCGGCCGTACCCGGCCGACGATGGACCGAAGCCCCGCGCTCTGGGGCTGTCCGGGCCAGGAGAGCGCCTCGAGCGTGGCGTCGATGGCCCCGCACCGGCTGTGCCCGAGCACGACGACCAGCTGGACGCCGAAGCGCTCCACCGCGAACTCCACGCTGCCGATCTGCGAGGGCGCCACGATGTTCCCGGCGACGCGGATGACGAAGAGATCCCCCAGCCCCTGGTCGAAGACGATCTCCGCCGGGACCCGGGCATCGGAGCAGCCGAGGATGACTGCGAACGGCTGCTGGTTCTCGGCCACCTCGGCCCGCCGCACGGGCGAGGTCAATGCCTCGGTGCGGAGGTTGGCCACGAAGCGGGCATTCCCTTCCTGGAGTCGGCGCAGCGCCAGCGCGGGGTCGATCATGCGCGCCGCACCGTGCGGGAACTCCCTCCACGGCGTCAACGCTTTCCGGCGGCGACTGGCGTCAGGGGCACGGACGAGAGTTCGCCCCGGTCCGAGGCCGAGGAGGCGCGCACCGTGGTCGACACCCCGACGCTGGAGGCGCGGTACCGCCCGGGCCCGCACCGGGAGGGAATCGCCCTCTGCCTCTCGGGCGGAGGGTTCCGGGCGGCGCTCTTCCATGCCGGCGCCATCCGACGGCTGAACCAGCTGGGGGTGCTCTCCCAGGTGCGTACCGTGTCCTCGGTCTCGGGCGGGTCCATCGCCAGCGCGCTCCTCGCCTCGGTCTGGCCCCGGCTCACCCTCGAGGGCCGGGCGTTCACCGATCTGGAGGCGCTCTTCGAGCGGCCGCTCCGGGCGTTCTGCGGACGGAACATCCGCAACTGGCCTCTGCTCTGGGGACGGCTGGACCCCCGCAACTGGCCGAGGCTGCTCTCGGCGACCTTCTCCGCCACCGACCTGCTCGCCACCGCGTACCGGCGCCTCCTCGGGCCGCTCCTCCTCGCCGGGCTTCCGGAGACGCCGCGCTTCGTCTTCTGCGCGGCCAATCTCCAGACCGGGGTCAACTTCGAGCTGTCGGCAAGTTCGATCGGCGACTACGTCCTCGGCCATTCCACCCCCGGCCGGCTGACCGTGGCCGAGGCCGTTGCAGCATCCTCGTCGTTCCCCTTCGCCTTCCCACCCCTCGTCCGTGACCTCGACCCCGGCCAGCTCAGGGGCGGAGACCCGCGCGCGATCCCGACCGGCGTCCGGCCCTCGACGCGGGTCGCGCTCACCGACGGCGGCGTCTACGACAACATGGGGCTCGAGCCGGCCTGGAAGACCCACGCGGTCGTCCTGGTCTCGGACGGCGGCACGCCCTTCGAGGTTCGACCCGAGGTCCATGCCTGGCTGGTCCCCCGCCTCTCCCGCTCGTTCCAGGTGGTCGCGAACCAGGCGCTCGCCATCCGCAAGCGCTGGCTGATCGCCGCCTACCTCCGGGGCGTCTACCGCGGCGCCTACTGGGGCCTCGGCACGGACGTCGACGAGTACCGGACGCCCGGCTCGGACCGTCCCCCGGGCTACTCGGGCCCGGTGCTGGACCGCCTCCGGGTGGTGCGCACCGACCTCGACCGCTTCTCGCCCCCCGAGCAGTCGGTGCTGATGAACCACGGGTGGGCGCTGACCGGGGCGGCGATGGCCCGCTGGGGCGAGAACCTGACCACCGCGGCGCTCCCAGCCCTTCCGCCTGACGCGGCGCTGCTCGAGCCCGCCGCGGCACTTGGGGCGCTCGCCCGGAGCGATTCCTTCCGCTTCTTCGGTCACTGAGGAGCGGGCGAGAAGCTCCTTGTCACCGCCCTGATGCCATCGCAGACTCCTCCGCCCGGGAGGGGAGAATGCACCGGTTCGCGGCCGCGCTCGTCGCGCTGGGGCTCGTGGCGACGCCCTCGATCGGCTGGACCGAGGAGCTCGTCCCGCAGGTGCCGCCCCGCCAGCAGCTCGGCCAGCACCTCTTCATCCCCCGTGACGGCGTCATCGACCCGTTCACCACCAGCTTCGTGGCCAGCAGCTCGGGCGTCGCCTCCGGAGGCGCGAACGGGCCGACGTTCGACCTCCAGGGCAAGCAGGTCAGCCTCGAGGACTACAAGATCCTCGCCTACTCCCAGCTCTTCACCGGCCAGTGGGGATGGACCGACTGGTGGGCGCTCCGGCTCAAGGTCCTGGGGAGCGCCTACACCGGCGCGAACGCATCGGGGGCCGCCGGGGTCGGCGTCAACGGGGTGGTGCGGGGAAGCTTCGGGACGACGCTCGGCTTCCGCCTGGCCGAGAACCTCCGGGTCGGGGCGGTGGTGGACGTCGCGTGGGGCCCCTCGGTGGCTCTCAGCATCCTCGACGCGATCCGGGACAGCATCTCCGCGGGAAGCGTCCAGACCCCGGTGCAGAACACGTACTCCACCACGGTCAACGGGACGCTCTCGCTCGCCTGGACCATGACCCGCGGCCTCGGCGGCATCTTCAACGCCTCGTACCTGAACGGCGTGGTGGAGGTGAACCAGGGCAGCAGCGACCAGGACCTGCTGGCCTTCCAGGGCGCGCTGGACCTGGATCTGCGGGAGCTGGGCAGCATCCCCCTCGGGCTCGCGCTCGACTACAGCGCGGGCTACAGCACCGGGAACCGGCGCTTCCGTCGCTACGTCCTCGGCCTGGGCTTCTTCTACACCGGCCGTCCGGGGCTGACCCTGGGGCTCGACCTGGGCTACCGCCGCGCCCCGCTCGGGACCCACGACGTCTTCGTGACCTCGTTCTCCGGCGTCTTCTCGCTTCGCTTCAGCTTCGATTGAAGCTACGACGAGGCGCATGAGACTCCCTGCCCTGGCGTTCACGACCTGCCTCCTCCTGGGCTGTGCCCAGACCAAGATCCAGAACACCTGGAGGGCGCCTCAGGACCCGCCGAAGAAGATCCAGAAGTTCGCCGTCTTCGCGGTGACCGGCTCTCCTTCGGGCCGCATCGCCTACGAGGACACGCTGACCCAGCGGCTCAAGGACGCGGGCCTGCCGGCCCTTCCCGGCTACGACATCGTCACCTACGACGAGCACCCCGGCCGGGACGAGGTCATCCAGCGCTTGAAGGCGAAGCAGATCGACGGGGCCCTGGTGACCCGGATCGACAGCCGGAACGTGAAGACCGAATCGACCCCGGTCTGGGTGACCACCGGAGTCCCCGGGCCCTACTTCTACGACTACTACTCGGCGGTGGCGGTGGGCACGTACACCACGGAGGAGAGCGAGGCCGTCGTGGAGACCGTCCTCTTCAGCCTCGAGGACGGCCGGCCCTACTGGATGGCCCGAACGTTCACGAAGCGGACCGACCCGAACAAGTTCGCCAAGGACATCGCGCCGACGGTCGCCTCCTCTCTCAAGGAGTCGGGGCTCTTCGCTCCCTAGAAGCGCACCGACAGGCCGCCGGTGAAATCGAACTGGGCGAAGGGGATGCCGCCCGACAGCCCGACCGAGGCGCCTCCGGTCCCCACCCAGAAGCCGCCGCCGGTGAAGAAGACCGGCACCAGGGCCCGCGCCTCGAAGCGGAGGCCCACCTGCTCGGTCAGCCAGACCTTGAAGCCCAGGCCGGCGGTGAAGGCGAAGCGCACCGTGTCCGAGGCGCTGTAGCTCGTTCCATCCGTGAACTGGAGCGTCCCTGGATGGATGATCACGATGCCTGCGGTGAGCGCGCCGAAGGGCTCGACCCTCCCGAAGGGCCGGCTCACCTCACCGCCGATCTGGATCCAGTGGAGGCCGACCGAGGTCGAGTCGCTGTTCGGGACCGACCCGATGAACGAGGCGAAGCGGGCGTGCGTCGGGACGTACGCATAGAGCAGCTCGACCGCGTAGCCGGGACGGAGGGAGTAGTCGATGGTCCCTCCGAAGTCGGTCGCGCCGTCGATGATCACCGTCCCGTTGTAGGTGCTCGCGTCGGTCGAGACCGTCCAGCCCACGAAGCCCCCGAGCTCGAACTGGCGCTGGGGCGGTGGCGGAGGCGGTCGATAGCTCGGCGGCGCGTAGACCGGCTGGGCGTAGACCGGCGGTGGAGGCGGCGGAGGCGGGGCGCCGTAAGGGTACGGCGGTGGCGTGGGCAGATAGCCCGGCGGTGGCGTCGTCTGCGCCAGCGCAGCCCCGGCGCACAGCAGCGCTCCCAGGAGCGTCCATCGAACCATCGCGTGTCCCTCCCCGGCCCGGGGGCCACACTCTCGCCGACCCGAGGTGGGCGCGCCAGCGGCAGCGGTCAGGCGCGGTTGGACTTTGGTCTCATTGATCGCCAGGCCCTCCGGGCGGGACGAGGGACGCCCGTCGCCCGGGGAGTGCATGCACCATCGGACCCGCACCCGACTGGGACCCGCGCTGTTCGCCGGGGCGCTCGCCGTCGCCTGTGGCCATGTCGCCCCGGCGCCTCCCGAGCAATCGGAGGAGCGACGTCTCGCCGGCGAGAATGGCTGGCTCCTCGGCAGCGATCTCGGTCTCGGCCCTTCGGCTCCGGTGCTGTTCATGCACGGGGTGGGGGGTGACCACCGCCTCTTCGATTCACAGCTCCGGGAATTCCGGACCGGGAGGCGGGTGCTGGCCTTCGATCAGCGGGGATGCGGCGGGAGCGCCGATGCGCCGGGCGGGGCCTACGACCTCGACATACGGGTCCATGATCTCGGGCTGGTGCTCGACGCCCTGCGGCTCGACCCGGTGGTCCTGGTGGGACACGGCACCGGAGGGGAGGTCATGGCCCGGTACGCGGAGCGCAATCCGTCTCGCGTCCTCGGCCTGGTGCTCATCGACCCGGTGAGCAGGAACGCCGAGGCAGGCCGGGTGGCCAAACTTCCCGAGTCCGAGTTCCGTCCTGCCCTGGAGGCGTGGCTGGAGACGCTGCTCCATGACGCCAGGCCGGAGACGCGAAACCAGGTCATCGCCTCGGCGCAGACTGCGCGCGTCCCGGCGATGCGGGCGATGCTGCTCGACGCGGCCGGAACCGCCCTCGTCGGGAGCCTGGCGCGCTATCCCGGCCCGGTGCTCGTCCTCGCAGCGCAGGCGGAGGCGATCCCGGACCCGCTCCCTGCCGGGGTCGAGACCCGGCGGCTTCCGAGTGGAAGCCACTGGTTGCCGCTGGACGCGCCCGAGGAGGTCAACGCGGCGCTGAAGAGCTTCCTGAAACCCATCGACGCCGCGGCCCTCGAGCGACGCCGAGCCGGGTGATGGTCTCCATCGGACGGAGCCTGCGCGTGCTCGGGCTCGTGACCCGCGGGCGGTCCGTGCCGGGGGGGGCGGGCTGGGTCTGGCGGCTGCTCTTCACCTTCGTCCCGGAGGCTCTGGCACAATGGAATCGATGAGGCGTCTCCACGCCCTGCTGGTGAGCATCTCGCTGGCGCTGGCTGCCGCTCCGGGTGAGCCCGCCACGCTCGAGGTGGCCAACCGACAGGTGTTCGTCTTTCGCGCCACGTCCGCCGGCAACACCCCGGCCGAGCGGCTGGCCATGGCTCGCAGCCGCCTCGACCAGATCCCCCCCCGTGGGCCGCCCGAGAAGGTCGAGACCCATCCGATGCAGCTCGGCAGTGAGCGGGGCACCGCAGTCATGATCGGGCCACACTTCGTCTTCGCCGTCGTCGAAGGAGACGTGGACCTCCAGGGCGGCGAGACCACCGAGGGGATCGCCCGGCAGGCGGCACAGGTCCTCTCTCAGGCCCTGGGGGCAGAGCGGGAGCAGCGCTCGGTACGGCTGTTGCTCCGGTCGGCGATCCTGGCCTTGGTCGCCACGGTGATCGCCGGCGGGCTGCTCTGGCTCTTCGTCCGGGGGCGGCGCCTCGCCATGGTCGGAATCAGCCGGGTGAGCCGGCGCGAGGGATTCCGGCTGTGGGGCGTCGACCTCGGTCCGATCGTCCGCTCGACCCTCGGGGGCCTGACGTTCGTCCTCTTCTGGGCCCTGGTGCTCTCGCTGGTGGAGGTCTGGGTCACCTACCTTCTTTCCCTCTTCCCGCTGACCAAACCGTGGTCCGATGCGCTCCTGGGCGGCGTCGTCCGTCTGATCGCGCGTCTGGGGAGGGCAATCCTCGCCGGGCTGCCCGACCTCGCGACCGCGGTGGTGATCCTCCTCGTGGGACGGGCTGTGGCCGGCTTCGTCTCCACGGTCGTGCGCCGGGTCGAGGAGGGCACGACCATCGTGCCCGGGATCTACCCCGAGACCGCCGGAGCCACCCGGCGGCTGCTGGTGGGAGCGGTGTGGCTGGTCGCCATCGCGGCGGCGTATCCCTACCTGCCGGGTTCGGGCTCAGAGGCATTCAAGGGGTTGAGCCTGGTGGTGGGGCTGGGGCTCTCGCTCGGCTCCACCGGAATCGTCGCTCAGGCGATGAGCGGACTGGTGGTCATCTACTCCCGGGCACTCTCGCGGGGCGATTGCGTGCGGATCGGCGAGACCGAGGGCGTGGTGACCGAGGTCCACCTCCTCTCCACCCGGATCCTCACCATCCAGGGCGAGGAGGTCACCATCCCCAACACGGTGGTGGTGAACGGGCCGGTCAAGAACTTCGGCCGCGCAAGAGCCGGCCAGGGTGCGCTGGTCTCGGCCAAGGCAAGCATCGGGTACGACGCCCCCTGGCGGGAGGTTCACGCGCTGCTTCTCCGGGCGGCGAAGGAGACCCTCGGGCTCCGCGCCGAGCCCGCGCCCTACGTCCTGCAGCGCGCCCTCGACGACTTCTACGTCCAGTACGAGCTGATCGCCTCGGTGGAGAACCCGGTGGATCGCCCGGTGGTGGCCTCGGCGCTCCACGCGCGGATCCAGGACGCGTTCAACGGCGCCGGGCTGCAGATCATGTCCCCCCACTACGCGCTGCAGCCGAGGAAGCCGGTGCTCGGACAGGCTTCCCCGGAGGACTCCTCGGCCGCCGCCTCGGGCCCGGGTGTCTGAGGACCGATCACCCCCTGCCGATCTTCAAGACCTGCTGCCGGAGATCGGGAGCCTGGATCATCGCCTCGGTCAGCCCGCCGTTCACCTGGATGAGGCGGGCGATGGTGCCGGTCCAGCCGGTCTGATGGCTGGCCCCGATGCCCGCTCCGTTGTCGCCGTGGAAGTACTCGTAGAAGAGGATGCAGTCCCGCCAGTGCGGATCGGTCTGGAACTTCTCCGATCCCCCGAACACCGGCCGGCGCCCCGAGCCGTCACGGAGAAAGGTGCGGATCAACCGCTCCATCAGCTCCCGCGCCACACCGAAGAGATTGATCTCCTTCCCCGAGCCCGTCGGGCACTCCACCTTGAACCCATCGCCGTAGTACGCCGCGAGCCGGAGCAGCGCGACGCAGAGCAGGAAGTTCACCGGCATCCACACCGGTCCGCGCCAGTTCGAGTTCCCGCCGAACATCCCGGTGTCGGAATCGCCAGGCACGTACGCCACCCGGAACTCCTGACCCCCGTGCTGGAACACGTAGGGGTGGTCGAGGTGGTAGCGGGAGAGCGCCCGGACCCCGAACGGACCGAGGAACTCCTTCTCGTCGAGCATGTGGCCCAGGAGCCGGCGCAGCTTCTTCTCGTCGACGATGGAGACCATCCGGCGGCCGTCCAGTCCCGGCTCGGACGGCATGTGGATGTTCGCGGTGAGCTCCGGGTGTCGCGTCAGGAAGTTGCGGGCGTTGCGGAGGAAGTTCGGGAGCCGCTCTCCGAGGTTCTCCTCGAAGATGGCCACCGCGGCGAGGGGGAGCAGCCCCACCATCGAGCGAACCTTCAGCCGGATGGCCTGCCCGTCGGGGAGCCTGAGCACGTCGTAGAAGAAGCCGTCCTCCTCGTCCCACATGTCGTCCTGGTTCTCCCCCACCCGGTCCATGGCGGCCGAGATCCACAGGGTGTGCTCGAAGAACTTGGTGGCGAACTCCTCGTAGGCCGGGTTGTGGAGCGCGAGCTCGACGGCGATGCGGAACATCTGCTGGCTGTAGAAGGCCATCCACGCCGTGCCGTCCGCTTGCTCGAGAAATCCGCCCGTGGGCAGTGCCGAGCTGCGATCGAAGACGCCGATGTTGTCCAGCCCGAGGAAGCCTCCCTCGAAGACGTTGTTCCCGCTGCGGTCCTTCCGGTTGACCCACCAGGTGAAGTTCACCAGCAGCTTGGAGAACGCGTAGGTGAGAAAGGGAACGTCCCCCTTGCCTCCGTTGCGCTCCTTGTCGATGAGGTAGACCTGCATGACGGCGTAGGCGTGTACCGGCGGGTTCACGTCGCCGAAGTTCCACTCGTAGGCCGGCATCTGGCCGCTGGGGTGGAGGTAGTCGCTGCGCAGCATGAGGTCGAGCTGCGACTTCGCGAAGTCCGGGTCCACCATCGCCAGCGGGAGCACGTGGAACGCCAGATCCCAGGCGGCGTACCAGGGGTATTCCCACTTGTCCGGCATGGAGATGACGTCGTCGTTCATCATGTGGAACCACTCGGCGTTCCGCACCCGCTGGCGCAGCCAGGACGGGGACTGCGGCCCGACCCGGTGCTCCTTCAGCCAGGTGGAGAGGTCGTAGTGGAAGTACTGCTTGCCCCACAGCATCCCCGCCAGCGCCTGCCGCATGACCCGTGCCCGGTCGGGCTCGGCCCGCACCGCCGGCGGGGTGATGGAGTCGTAGAAGAGGTCTGCCTCCTTGCGGCGCTGCTCGAGCACCCGCTCGAAATCCTGGAACGGCGAGGCGAGCTGCGCCGGCTCGCCCCGGGTCAAGCGAAGGCGCACGGTGCGGGTCTGCCCCGCGGGCACGGTCAGCGGCACGTCGGCCGAGACCTTGGTGCCCCGCCCGGCGGGATTCACCGCGTCGCGGCGTCCGTGCACCAGGAGCTCGTTCACCCCGTCCTTGACGTACGGCGAGGCGTTGGGCTGGCCCCAGAGCTGCTGCTGGTTGGTCTCGTTCTCGGTGAAGAGCAGCACCGGCTTCCCCTCGCAGTAGAGGAAGTAGTCGGGAAGGGCCGCCTGGGTCAGGGACGCGGAGTGGTGGGCGCTGACCACGCTCGCCGCCGGATGCTCGACGCGCATCAGCTGGGGCTTCGCCCCGTCTCCACCCCATGACCAGGTGTTCCGGAACCAGAGCGTTGGCAGCACGTGCAGGCTGGCCGCCTCGGGTCCGCGGTTGGCCACGTCGATCCGGATCAGGAGGTCCTCCGGTCCGGCCTTCGCGTATTCGACGAAGACGTCGAAGTAGCGGTCCTGGTCGAAGACCCCGGTGTCCAGCAGCTCGTACTCGAGCTCCTGCTTGCCGCGCGCGGCGTTGGTACGGACCAGGTCCTCGTACGGGAAGCGCGCCTGGGGGTACTTGTAGAGGTACTTCATGTACGAGTGGGTCGGCGTGCTATCGAGGTAGAAGTAGTACTCCTTGACGTCCTCGCCGTGGTTGCCCTCGCTGTTGGTCAGGCCGAAGAGCCGCTCCTTGAGGATGGGATCGCGCCCGTTCCACAGGGCGAGCGCGAAGCACAGCCGCTGGTGATCGTCCGAGATCCCGGCCAGGCCATCCTCACCCCAGCGGTAGGCCCGGGAGCGGGCCTGGTCGTGGGTGAAGTAGCTCCAGGCGTTCCCGTCCTCGCTGTAGTCCTCGCGGACGGTGCCCCACTGTCGCTCGCTCAGGTACGGACCCCACTGCTTCCAGTCCGCCCTGCCCGCCCGCGCGTCCTCGAGCCGGGCCTGCTCCGGGTTCGACCTCCTGTCCTCGGCCATCGGCTCCTCCCCTGAGCGTCCAGTTGCGCGCCGTTTGATCTTCGTCCCCATCCGCATCAGTAGCGGGAGGGGACGAAGTGGCGCCCCTTCAGCGAGGCGCGGTCGTCGTAGGCGTGCTTCTTCGATCGGTCCGCCAGCTTCACCTTCTCCCGGGGCACCCTCCGGTAAGGGATCTGCCGGAGGATGTGGTCGATGACGTTCAGGCGGGCCCGCTTCTTGTCATCCGACGGCACGATGAACCACGGGCAGCGCTTGGTGTCGGTGGCGGCGAGCATCGCATCCCGCGCCCGCGAGTACTCGTACCACTTCTCGCGCGATGGAAGGTCGGTCTTGCTCAGCTTCCACTGGCGGAGTGGATCGTCGATGCGGGCCCGGAAGCGGCGCGCCTGCTCCTCGTTGCTGACCTCCAGCCAGTACTTGAGGAGGACGATGCCGCTCTCGAGGACCATGTGCTCGAACTCGGGCACCACCTCGAGGAACCGATCTCGCTGGGCCGGGGTACAGAAGCCGAGCACGTACTCGACGCCGGCGCGGTTGTACCAGCTGCGATCGAAGATCACGATCTCCCCTGCCGCGGGCAGGTGCGGCAGGTACCGCTGCGCGTACATCTGGGACTTCTCGCGGTCCGACGGCGCCGGCAGTGCGACCACCCGGAACACGCGGGGACTCACCCGCTCGGTGATTGCCTTGATGGTGCCGCCCTTCCCCGCCCCGTCCCGCCCCTCGAAGAGGATGACGACCTTCAGCCCCTTGTACTTGACCCATTCTTGAAGGCGGCAGAGCTCGGCCTGCAGCTTGAGCAATTCCTTCTGGTACTTCTTTCCCCCAAGTTTCTCTTCTTTCGTTCCGCTGTCGTCGGACTTGGCCATGGGCCGGGCATCATAGGACCAACGTCCGGGTGGCTGCTCCGGATCCGACTCTTACGTTCGTCGCGACATCCGCGAGGTGCAGTCATGGCACGCAAGGACACTTCCTCCCCCTCTTCTCCTCCGTGGGTGGCACGGGCCGAGCTGCTCCTCGAGCTCGTCCGGCTGGACACCGCCTACGGCGACCTCTACCGGGACCGGGCACGGCAGATCGCCGAGCCCGAGCTCTCGGCGTCCGACTTCCAGGCGCTGAAGAGCTCCGAGCAAGCCGTCGAGTCGCTCCCCGAGGACATCCGGCGCGCGATGGACGACGGCAAGTGGGACCAGGTCAAGACGCTCACCGACGAGCTCGGCGCCAAGCAGCGCTTCGTGGCCGAACGCGGACCTCTCCGGAAGATCGGCGAGCGGCTGTACGAGGACGAAGCAATCCACGTCGATCCCTTCTCCCCCGGCTTCTACTGGTACCTCCGCCGCGAGGAGCGCCAGCTTCCCGGCATGCGGGACGAGGTGTTGACCAAGCTCCGTCAGGCGGCGGCGATCGACCCCGAGTGGAAGCCGCACTACGAGGAGCGGGAGAAGGGCCTCCGGGAGCTGCGATTCGCCGACGCCGGAGGCGCGGATGCGGCGAAGGGTCGGGGCGAGATCGAGCAGCGCGCGCGCGAGGCGCTGAGCTCCGGGAACCTCGAGGAGCTGCAGAAGCTCGCGGGGAGCCTCGGGCAGGGCAGCCCGGCAGCCGCCGCGCCGGGCAAGACCACCGCCACCGAGGACGTGGAACCCCCTCCGCTCCGCTTCCAGTTCCCTCCCGAGGTGCTGGAGAAGGCCAAGGCCCTCGGCCTCGAGCCCGAGCACTTCGACAACATGCGCGCGAAGTTCCGCTCGCTGTTCCGCCACCTCTGGCATCCGGTGTTCTTCGAGTCGGAAGGGAACCTCGCCGGCGCCCGGGTCACCGCGATGCTTCCCAAGGACACGCCGGATGCCCAGCGCGACCGGATCGTGATGTTCATCACCCGGCCGGTCCTCGGCTCGGGTGGCGCGCGCTTCCTTCCCCCGCTGGTGGAGGAGGACCTCCTGGTCGAGACCTTCGACGAGGGACCGGCCGGGGCGGAGGTGGGAAAGACCGGCCTCGCCGAGGCACTGGGCTTGAAGCGCCGCTGGGGCCTCTCCCGCGTGGAGCTGGAGCGGATCCTCCGGGCGAAGGGCCCCGAGGTGGTGAAGTCGCTCGGGCTCGACCCCTGGAAGTTCCGCCTGGTCTGCATCCCGCCCGACCTCTTCGGCGGCGTGGGCCAGCGGCGCGGCTGGGGCAAGCAGGAGATCTGGACTCACCTCGATGGCTACCTGGCGAGCCGGGAACGCAAGCTGCTCGCCCTGGCCGGTGGTGACGTGCGCTACGGCGGCGTCATGGACCTGGTGGGGGTCGGCACCGAGTACGACAGCGATCGGCTCCTGGCCCGCTTCGCCATCGTGGACCGGAGGCGGCTCCGGGCCTGGTGAGCACCCCGCTCAGAAGGCCTCGCCCGCCGCCTCCACCCTGGAACTGACAGGGCCAGCACGACCGAGACACCCAGCCCCCCGATGCCCCGGAGATGCGCCATGACGGTCCCCCGAGTCCTTTGACTGGACATCCTCGTGGAACGCATCTACGGAGAATCGTTGGACCTTGGTCTCATTGTGAACCCCGAGGCCTCGCTGCGAGGTTGCGCGCCCGGGGAGAGGAGGCACGTACAAAATGTCCCGCGTCGGGAAGAGCCTTGCACCACCCATTCTGGGGTTGGCCCTGCTGCTGGCCGCCTGCCACCCGTCGGGTGCCGAGTACATCAGCGACCTCGACGTGGTGGCGACCACGCACGACCCCACGTTCAACTTCGCGACACCGAGCACCTACTCCCGACCCGACCGGATCTACGTCATCAGCGGAGATCCGACGACCAGCCCGCCGGAGCAGCTCAACCCGCAGACGACCCAGCTCATCCTGAACACGGTCGACAACGCGATGTCGGCCTACGGGTACACCAAGGTCGACGTCAGCGCGGCGCCCGATCTGGTGATGACCTTCAGCGTCCTGAAGGTCACCAACGTCAACTACTACTACGGCTACTGGTGTACCTACTGGGGATACTACTACCCCTGCTATCCGTACTATCCGCCGGTCGTCGGGGTCAGCACCTACGTGGTCGGGACGCTGATCATGGACATGGCGCCGTACTCCTCGACGGCCCCGCCGGGGAATCAGATCAAGGGCGTGTGGACTGCCGTCCTCCGCGGGATCCAGAGCGGAAGCACCACGGACAACAACCAACGAATCGTCAACGGGGTCTCGCAGGCCTTCATCCAGTCACCCTACCTGGGGCATCAATGAGAACCCATCGCACGCTGGTTCCCCTCGCAGCGGCCTTCGTCCTCCTCTCCGCCTCGACGGCCCGGGCCCAGATTCCCCCGACGTTGGTCGGTGTCTCGTACCAGTTCTCGATTCCCATCGGCGAGACCTACAACTACACCCCGCCCGTGAGCTGGCGCGGGGTGGGGCTGGACGTCGCGACCTTCATCCGGCCCGACCTGGCGGTGGGGCTGGCCTTCGGATGGAACGTGTTCTTCGAGAACACGACCTCCACCATCAGCTACAACGGGACCGACATCACCGGAAACCAGGACCGGGCGCTCAACGTCTGGCCGACG
>DATJVY010000003.1:0-6902 GCA_035501615.1 Myxococcaceae bacterium | reverse complement strand
CGGAACCCGAGGCGCTCGAACGTCGAGACGTAGCCGGTGTACCAGTCGCGCCGCGAGCCCGGCGCGGTGACCTTCACCGGGTAGGCCTCCAGCGTGGTGGCGCCAGCGTCGCGGGCGTGGCGGATCGCCGCGGCGAGCAGCTGCGCACCCACGCCGCGCCCGCGCTCGCCGCGACGGACGAAGAAGCAGGACACCGACCACACCGAGCCCGTCTCGGCGGGACCGGGTCGCATCGATCGATCCAGATATGGAAGTGCGGTCCGCGGCGTGACCTGGCACCAGCCCACCGCGCGGTCGCCCTCGAGCGCAAGCAGACCCGGTGGAGGCCCATTCCGGACGACCGACCGGAACGCGGCGCGGTTCTTCTCGTTCCCGCGGTCCCGGTAGGCGCCTCCGATGCGCCAGTACATGCACCAGCATCCGTTGGACGCCCCGGCGCGGCCGAAGAGATCCTCGAGCGCGGGCCAGAGCTCGGGCGTGAGGGGACGGACGGCCGGACGCGTGGACCCGGTCCGGGCCTTCCGACCGGTGGAGGAGTGACCGTGTGCCCGGGTCCGCATCAGACGTTCGACTCGATGCCAGCGCTCGAGAAGCGCTCCGCTTCTACCAGGAATGCCCGGCGGAGAGATCGGGCGCCGGTTAGACGTCCTGGCCATGACCCTCCATCCCCTCGTCGTCGAGATGAAGAAGCTCCTCGCCCAGATGAACGGCTGGATCGACAAGGCGGAGGCCCAGGCGGCAGGCCGGAAGTTCGAGGTGGACACCCTGCTCCAGGCGCGGCTGGCCCCGGACATGTTCCCGCTGGTGCGGCAGTTCCAGAGCGCTTGCGACAACGCCAAGTTCGCGGCGGCGTTCACCACCGGCAAGGAGCCACCGTCCCACCCGGACACCGAGCAGACATTCGCCGAGGTCCGGGCGCGAATCGCATCGGTGATCGCCTATCTCGGCACCTTCACCGCGGCGGACTTCGAGGGCACCGATGCCCGCGAGGTGAAGCGACCCCGGTGGGAGGGAAGGTCGATGCGCGCCACCGACTACTTCATCGAGCAGGCGCTGCCGAACTTCTTCTTCCACCTCACGACGGCCTACGCGATCCTCCGCCACAACGGCGTGGAGCTGGGGAAGAAGGACTTCATCGGGAGGTTCAGCTTCCGCTGAGCGTCGAGGCCAGAGGCCGACCTCGAGCCAGACCCGGTCCTGGGCCGAGAAGCCGTCGCGCTCCCCGACGATTCGTGAAGTCAACCCGCGCGCCGGAGCACCGCGAAGCGCGTGGTGTTCTCCGGATCGTCCTCGATGTCCTGGGCCAGCATTGCGAGCCCGTGGAGACGTGCCGCCGCGGCGCTCGCGACGACCGCGCAGGTGCGGTCCGCTTCCTCGGCCAGCTGCCGCGCCGCGCTCGAGGTCGCGGACCGCGCCACGAGCTCCCAGCCGTGCCGCTGCAGGAGCTTGCTGCACTGGGCGAGCGCCTGGGGATGCGAGGCCACGCGGCGGATCTCCTCGACCCGGACGCCGGGGAGCGCAAGGAGGTTCTGCCGGACGCGGAGGGCGAGGCGGTCGGCGACTTGAAGCTTCGACCGCGCGAGCAGCCGGACCACCTCCTCGACCATCCCCGCCCGCGAGTTGTGCACCGGCACCACCCCGCACTCGGCAGCGCCTGTCTCCACCGCCTCGAACACCGCGGAGAACGATGGCCGGGGGATGGGCTCGGCCCCGGGCAGCATCCGTGCCGCCTCCTCGCCGAACGCCCCGGGCTCCCCTGCGTACGCCACCCTCACGCCGGCTCCACATGGGTCGGGTAGGAGCCGACCACCCGGACCTCGGCGTGGGACCGAGCCTCGTCGAGCGCGCGCGAGACGCGCTGCCCGGCTGCATGGCCCTCCATGTCGATGAAGAAGCGGAACCGCGGCGGGCTCCCCGGGACCGGGCGTGACTCGATGCGGGTCAGGTTCACTCCCTGGCGAGAGAAGGCGTGCAGGACCTCGTCGAGGGCGCCGGCACGGTCGGCCAGCGTCACGATCACCGAGGTCTTGCAAGCCACGCCCTCGGCCACGGCGGCGGACTCACGGCCGAGCTCGACGTACCGGGTGTAGTGCTCGCCGCCGCGCTGGACCTGCTCTCCGCTGATCACCAGACCGGCGTCGGCCAGCAGATCCATGATCCGGGTCGAGCCCTCCTCCGTGCTCTCCAGCGGCAGCAGCGCGACGTCCGCGCGGCCCGAACGCACCGCCTCGACCGCGTCGGCGAGTGACGCATGCCCCTCGAGCAGCGCACCCCCCGGCCGGCCTCCGTAGCGGACCTGCGCCGCGAGCTGCCCCGGGCTGCCCTCGACCCCCTGGAAGGCCACCCGCAGCGGGACGGTCTCCAGCTCGAGCAGATGGGTCTGCTGCTGCGAGACCGACATGTCGATGATCAGCCGGTAGAGGCGCTCCGACTGGTGGGCATCGAGCCCGAGCTCGGTGGCCGTCTCGCGCGCCCGGCGCAGCACCACCGCCTCGCGCACCGGATCGCGGAGCGGCACCGCGGCCGCGATCTTCGCCCGCGCCGCCTGCTGCCCCAGCACCTGCCGTTCACGGAGAAGCGCCAGCAGCGACCGGTCCAGCGCCTCGATGGCCTGGCGGATGCGGGTGAGCTCGGCGTCGGAGTCGTCCACGGGAGCGCCATCCTCGCATCGGCGGGACCCGGGCGCGAAGCGTCCGGCCGACGGACGGCTCCACGGGGGGCGGCGGACGCCCAGCGCCTCTGCTATGAGGCCGGCCATGGAGAACACCCGCACCCTCGCCCAGGTCGATCCGGAGATCGCCACTCTGATCCGCAAGGAGACCGAGCGCCAAGAGGAGGGCCTCGAGCTCATCGCCTCGGAAAACTTCGTGAGCCCGGCGGTGCTGGAGGCCGTGGGGTCCGTCCTCACCAACAAGTACGCCGAGGGATACCCCGGCAAGCGCTACTACGGCGGCTGCGAGGTGGTGGACCAGGTGGAGACCCTGGCCATCGAGCGGGCGAAGAGGCTCTTCGGCGCCGAGACCGCCAACGTCCAGGCGCATTCGGGCAGCCAGGCCAACATGGCGGCGTACATGTCGGTCATGCAGCCCGGGGAGACCATGCTCAGCCTGGACCTGAACTCCGGCGGGCATCTCACCCACGGGATGTCGCTCAACTTCTCCGGGAAGCTCTACAAGGTGGTGCACTACGGGCTCGACCGCGCCACCGAGCGCATCGACTTCGGTCAGGTCCAGTCGCTGGCCCGCGAGCACCGCCCGAAGATCATCGTCGTCGGCGCCTCGGCCTACCCGCGGACGCTCGAGTTCGCGACCTTCCGCGAGATCGCCGACTCGGTCGGGGCGGTCCTCGTCGTGGACATGGCTCACATCGCCGGGCTGGTGGCGACCGGGCTGCATCCCTCGCCGGTGCCGGTGGCCGAGCTGGTCACCACCACCACCCACAAGACTCTCCGGGGCCCCCGGGGCGGCATGGTCCTGGCGAAAGAGCCCTTCATCAAGGGCGTGAACAGCAACATCTTCCCCGGCATCCAGGGCGGGCCGCTGATGCACGTCATCGCCGGCAAGGCGGTGGCGCTCCACGAGGCGCTCCAGCCGGAGTTCGCCGCCTACCAGCGGCAGATCGTCGCCAACGCCAAGGCGCTGGCCGAGGCGCTGCTCCGCGGAGGTCTGCGCCTGGTCTCGGGCGGCACCGACAACCACCTGATGCTGGTCGACCTGCGGCCGAAGAAGCTGACCGGCAAGGTCGCCGAGGCGGTGCTGGGAAAGGCGGCGATCACCGTCAACAAGAACATGATCGCCTTCGACCCCGAGAAGCCGATGGTCACCTCGGGCGTCCGTATCGGGACGCCGGCGCTCACCACCCGGGGGATGAAGGAGGCGGAGATGGCCACGGTGGGTGGCCTCATCGTCGAGGCCCTGGACCATCCCACCGACGAGGCGGTGCTCGCCCGGGTGGCCGGCGAGGTGCACGAGCTCGCGAAGAGCTTCCCGCTCTACGCCTCGCGACTCCGAGGCTGAATGCGCTGTCCGTTCTGCAAGCGCGACGACAGCAAGGTGCTCGACTCGCGCGAGTCGACCGAGGGCACCGTCACTCGCCGGCGGCGGGAGTGCCACGGCTGCCGCAGGCGCTTCACCACCTACGAGCGCGTCGAGGAGCTCATGCCCCTGGTGGCGAAGAAGGACGGGCGCCGCGAGCCGTGGGACCGGGAGAAGCTCATCTCCGGGCTCCAGAAGGCGGTGGAGAAGCGACCGGTGTCGATGGATCGCCTGGAGGCGCTGGTGGCGGAGGTGGAGGCGCGGATCCTCGAGCACGGCGAGAAGGAGGTTCCGTCCAGCGCCATCGGCGAGGAGGTGATGCGGCGGTTGCGCGCGCTCGACCAGGTGGCGTACGTCCGCTTCGCCTCGGTGTACCGGAGCTTTCGCGACATCGAAGAGTTCATGGACGAGCTGAAGGGCCTACTCGATGAGCACGGCGCCGACGCCGCGCGGAGCCCCCGCGGGCGAGTCGAAGACTGACGGGCGGGACGAGCTTCCCGCAGGCGCCGAGGCCTGGATGCGCGAGGCGCTCGCCGAGGCGCGCCGCGCGCTGGGGCGCACCCACCCCAACCCCGCCGTGGGTGCGGTGGTGGTGAAGGACGGGCAGATCGTCGGCCGGGGCCACACCGCGCCGGCGGGCGGCCCCCACGCCGAGGTTCGGGCCATCGCCGACGCGGGGCCACGGGCGCGCGGCGCCGACCTCTTCACCACCCTCGAACCCTGCGACCACCACGGCCGGACGCCGCCCTGCACCGACGCCATCGTCGCGGCGGGCGTGGCGCGCGTCTTCTCCGGCTCGTCGGACCCCAACCCGCTCGTCGACGGCCGTGGGGTGCGCCGGCTGCGCGAGCTGGGAATCCCGGTCTCGACCCACCTGCTCGTCGGCGAGACCGATGCGCTGAACCGGCCCTTCTTCAAGGCGATGCGCTCGGGGCTGCCGTGGGTGACCCTCAAGGCCGCCGTGTCGCTCGACGGCAAGCTCGCCACCGCCTCCGGGGACAGCCGGTGGGTGACGAGCGAGGCCGCGCGCACCGAGGTGCATCGGCTCCGCAACCTGGTGGACGCGGTGCTGGTGGGTTCGGGAACCGTGCGGACGGATGATCCCTCGCTCACCACCCGGCTACCGGAGGGTGGTGGGAGAGACCCGCTCCGTGTGGTCGTGGCGTCATCGGCACACCTGTCGCCGGGCCGGCAACTGTTCCACCTCGGCTCGGGCGCGCGCACCCTCGTGGTCCACGTGGCGGGCCAGGGCGACGAGGAGGCGCGGGCGCTGGCGGCCACGGGCGCGGAGCTCCTGGCGGTTCCGGGTCGCCCGGGCGAGGTGGACCTCGAAGCCATGCTCCGGGCGCTCGTCCAGCGCGACGTGCTGCATCTGCTGGTGGAGGGGGGCCCCAGGGTGTTCGCTGCGTTCGTCCGGGCGGGGCTGGCCGACGAGCTGGTGCTGCACATCGCGCCCAAGCTGGTGGGCGGTGACGGGCTCTCCTGGCTCGGTCCGCTGGGGCTGGATCGGATGGCCGGGGCCCGCCGGGTGCGGGTCGAGTCCGCGCGCGCGCTGGGAGAGGACCTGGAGGTCCGCGCGCTGCTCGGACCCGACTAGCGGGCGGCGGCCTGGACCTGAGCCGGGGTGGTCTGAACCCCGGCGGCGTGCGCTGACCCGCCCGAGGCGACGGCGCCGACGGCGCCCACGGTCATGAAGAACGCGCTCGCCCAGAGGAGCATCCGGCGGCGGAGGCAGTGGCTGCAGAGATGGGTGCTGTGCATGTCGAAGTTCCTACGCAACTGACGTGCCGTTCGGATGCGCGATTCACGGTGAAGGTTTCGGAGGGTGCCTGCGCTTGACTCCCACCTGTACGTCCGCTCATCGGTTGGCTTGCTTCGGGAGGACCGAATGGACCGGCATCCCCTGATGTCGCAGAGTTCCCTTCCCATGCGCGTTCTGCTCCCACTGTTCCTACTGGCCGTGGCCTGCTCGAGTCAGAAGTCGTCGACGTGGAAGGAGGAGGCCCAGTCACGGGTCTCGCAGGGTCCGCCACTGCCGGCTCCGCCGCCGCTCGGGCCCGATCAATCGACGGCGACCGTGACCGGATGTTCCGAGTCCGCGAGTCCGTCGGAGCAGGACGCGGCGACCTGGCCGGGGCTGGTCCCGGGGAGCCGGGCGCTGTCGGCGACGGAGGTGCAGCTCGGCATCCAGGCCGCGGGCGTGTGGGTGGCGCACAACCTGACCCATCCGTGCTGCACGAAGGCGAAGATCTTCGTTCAGCGCGCGCCGGGCCAGGTGAACTTCTTCGAGGTCGTCGAGGGGAAGGCCTGCGGCGACGGCTGCATGTGCAGCTCGCAGGTGAAGGCGGCGGCGGGCGTGGCGCCGGGCCGCTATGGGGTCGCCCTCCGCCTCGAGGACACGGCCGGTTCGACGATCGTGAAGCAGAGCCAGTTCGTGGTCGAGGCGTACTGAGCAGGTCCTCACATCAAGACGCCCGCGCAGGGTGCGCTCGACGAGGTGCTCGGCGCGCATCCCATGCAGACCAGCCACAGGACGAGTACCGAGAGCCGGCCGCTCAGGTCTTCTCCAGCCACGCCTGGAACGCCTCGAACCCGTACGGCCGTCCGAGGAAGTCCTTCACCAGATCCGCCGCGTCCTTGCTCCCGCCGGGGACGAGCACCGTGTCCCGGTACCGCCGCGCGGTCGCCTCGTCGAGCAGCCCGTGGCGCTGGAACTCGCCGAGCAGATCCTTCGCGATCACCAGCGACCACAGATACGTGTAGTACATCGCCGAGTACCCGTTGAGGTGCCCGAAGCTCGCGAAGAAGTGCGTCCCCTCCACGTACGGGAAGGGGCTGTAGCGCTTCTGCAGCTCCACCATCGTCCGG
>DATJVY010000002.1:0-74301 GCA_035501615.1 Myxococcaceae bacterium | reverse complement strand
GCGCAGCGCGTCGAGCAGCGCCTCGCACCGCTCGCGGTAGACGCCACGCATCCGCCGCAGGTGCCGGGCGAAGTGCCCCTCGTCCATGAACGAAGCCAGCGCCGCCTGCTCCAGCGCCGAGGCAGGCGCCGGCAGCGAGGCACGCGCTCTGGCGACCGCGTCCACCCACGCCGGCGGGACGATGAGGTAGCCGAGCCGCAGGCCGGGGAAGAGGGTCTTGCTGAAGGTTCCCACGTAGAGGACGCACCCCGACTCGTCGAGCCCCTGCAGCGCGGTGAGCGGACGGCCCCGGTGCCGGAACTCGCTGTCGTAGTCGTCCTCGAGGAGCACCGCCCGCTGCTCCGCCGCCCAGCGCAGGAGCGCCATCCGCCGTCCGAGCGACAGGGTCACGCCGAGCGGGTACTGGTGCGAGGGGGCGAGGATGGCGAGTCGCGCACGCGCAGCCCTGCGCAGCCCGGTCTCGACGTCCAGCCCTTCGCCGTCCACCGGGATGGGCATCGGCCTCGCTCCGGCGCCGAGCACCGCGCGCCGGGCGCCGAGGTACCCGGGATCCTCGAGCCAGACCGCGTCGTCCGGGTCCACCGCCAGCCGGAGCACCTCGTCGAACGCCTGCTGCGTCCCGGCGGTGACGAAGACCTGCTCCGGGCCACAGCGCGCCCCGCGGGCGGCGGTGACGTGCTCGGCGATGGCACGGCGCAGGCCGGGGTGCCCGGCCGGCTCCCCGCCCTCGAGCAGGCGCGTGCTCGCCCGGGCCTGCACCCGCCCCACCACGCGGGACCAGAGCGCGGTCGGGAAGAGGTCGAGCGCCGGGAGGCCGGGGCGGAAGGCACGTGGAGCGGGTCCCAGCCGCGGCGCTCCGATGGCGCTCTGGCGAAGGCCCCGGGCGGCCCGAGAGAGGCGCGGAGGGACGGGGGCGCGGGAAGGCCTGGCGGGGGCGCCGAGGAGGCGATCGGGAGGGAGCTCGGGCGCGATGCGGACGCCGGAGCGCGCGGAGGCGACGAGGTACCCCTCGGCCCGGAGCAGGTCCAGCGCCTGGAGCACCGTGGAGCGGGCCACGCCGAGCTCGGCGGCGAGCGTGCGGGACGAGGGAAGCCGGGTACCGGGCGCCACCGCTCCGGCGAGGATGCGGCCCCGCAGCGCCTGGTCGATCTGCACGTGCAGCGGCGCCCGGCCCCTCCGCTCGACCTTCAGGAGGAGGCTGGCGAGCGCCCTTTTCTGGTCCGCTCCGACCGTGCGCATCTGGCCTGGCAGGGCATACCAGCACAGTGACACCGTGTCACCCATGGTTCCCTGTGCGGTCGTCGAGCTTCGCCAGTACACGCTGCACCCGGGCCGGCGGGACGAGCTGGTCGACCTGTTCGAGCGAGAGCTCCTCGAGCCCCAGGAATCCGCTGGCATCCGGGTGCTGGGCCAGTTCGAGGACCTCGACCGTCCGGAACGGTTCGTCTGGTTCCGCGGCTTCCCGGACATGGCCCATCGCCGCGAGTCGCTCTCCACGTTCTACGAGGGGCCGGTGTGGCGGAAGCACCGGGCACAGGCCAACGCGACGATGCTCGACAGCGACGACGTTCTCCTCCTCCGGCCGGTCCATCCCCGGGGTGGTTTTCCACGGCGCGCCCGGGCGGTCCGGCCCGAGCCCGGCAGCGGCCGCGTGCTGGTCCGGGTCTTCCACCGCAAGCCGGGCGCCCACGACCTGCTCGAGTTCTGTCGCACCCGGGTGAGTCCTGCGCTCGAGGGCACCGGCGCGCAGCCGCTGACCTGGCTCGAGACCGAGCGCGCGCGGAACGACTTCCCGGCGCTTCCCGTCCGCGAGCGGGCCGACGTGGTCGTCTGCGTCTCGGTGCTGCCCGACGCCGAGGCGGTCCGGCGCCATCTCCTCCTTCTCCACGCGGATCTGGACTGGGCCGAGGACGTCCTGCCCGGGCTCCGGAAGCGGCTTGCCGGAGACCCGGAGCTGCTGATCCTCCGCGCCACCCCTCGCTCGGCCCTCTGGTGAGCCTGGTGAGCCGCCCCGCCGACGTGCACGACTTCGACTTCCTCCACGGGCTCTGGGCCGTACGGCACCGCCGGCTCCGCCAGCGGCTGGCCGGGTGCGACGACTGGGAGGAGTTCCGCTCCACCTACGCCGTCGAGTCCCGGGTGGACGGGAGGGTCAGCCTCGGCGAGTTCGCGACCGAGGACGGCCGGTTTCGCGGGCTGAGCTTGCGGCTGTTCGACGCCGCGCGCGCCTCCTGGTCCCTGAACTGGGTGAGCGATCGCGCGGCGCTGGCTCCGCCCCTGGTGGGTCGCTTCGAGGGCGACCGCGGAACCTTCCTCGGCGACGAGGTGCACGAGGGGCGCCCGGTGAAGATCCGCATCGTCTGGCTGCGGCTCTCCGATGGCCGCGCGCGCGTGGAGCAGGCCTTCTCCCCCGACGGCGTCGCGTGGGAGACGAACTGGACCATGGACTTCACCCGGCTCCGCTGACGCCCGGCGCGCCCCTCGGGTGTGCGATGGTCCGGCCGTGCCTCCGGAGCCGCCCGACGCCCACCTCGCCGAGGTGCTCGCCTCGCTGTCCCGCCCCGCCGCCTATCCGCATGCGGTCGAGTCGGTGACGGTGCTCCAGACGCACATCTCGGTGGTCTTCCTCGCCGGGCCGTTCGCCTACAAGGTGAAGAAGCCGGTGCACTTCGACTTCCTCGACGCGCATCTGCTGGAGCGCCGCGCCGAGCTCTGCGCGCGCGAGGTCGAGCTCAACCGGCGGCTGAGCCCCGAGCTCTACCTGGGCGTGGTGCCGATCACCCGCAGCTCCGACGGACTCCGCATCGGCGGGACCGGCCCGGCGTTCGAGTACGCGGTGCACATGCGCCGGCTGCCCGAGGACCGGATGATGGACCGGTTGCTCCGGGCACGCGCGCTCACCCGCGAGATGGTGGAGCAGGTGGCGGACGTCCTCGCGCCGTTTCACGCGCAGGCGGATGCCGGGCCGCGGGTGGCTGCCTTCGGCACGCCCGGGGCGGTGATGGCGCTCTGGGACGAGCACTTCGCCCAGGTGACTCCCTTCCTCGGTCGCACGCTGACCCCGGTCCAGGACGGTTACCTGCGTGCGGTGGTGGGGGCCTGGTCGGTGCGGCGGCGGGCGCTGCTGGAGCAGAGAGTGGCGGAGGGGCGGGTCCGGGACGGGCACGGGGACCTTCGCACCTCGTCGGTCTGCTTCACCGAGCCGCTCACCATCTTCGACTGCCTGGACTTCAGCACCCGGCTCCGCTGCTCGGACGTGGCCTCCGACGTGGCCTTCCTCGCGATGGACCTGAGGCTGAGGATGCGTCCGGACCTGGGCGAGGCGTTCGTCCAGCGCTACGTCGCCCGCTCCGGGGACGCGGGGGTCCCGAAGCTCGTCCCGTTCTACACCTGCTATCGGGCCTGCGTGCGCGGCAAGGTGGAGAGCCTCCGGTCGGGCGAGCCGGAGGTCGCCCCGGCGGAGCGCGAGGAGGCCGCGCGCATGGCCCGGCGGGCGTTCGGCGTCGCCTGCGACGCGGCGAGCGAGGACCTCCCGCCACTGCTCCTCGCCGTCGCCGGGCTCTCGGGCAGCGGCAAGTCCACGCTGGCGAACGAGCTCGGGCTCCGCCGCGGCTGGACGGTGCTCTCCTCGGACGTGGTGCGAAAGTCGCTGCATGGGCTGCGGCCCGAGGAGCACGCCCCGGCGACCCTCGATAGCGGCCTCTACTCGGCCGAGGCGACGCGGCGGACGTACGAGCGCCTCGCAGCGGAGGCGGGTCCGGCGCTGGACGAGGGCCGGTGCGTCCTGGTGGACGCCACGCTCCAGGCCGCCTGGCAGCGCGAGCTCCTCGCCGGCGCGGCCCGGACGCACGGAGCCCTCTTCCTGCTCGCCGAGGTGCGGGCGAGCGACGAGGTCATCCGCGCACGGCTCGAGGGGCGGGCGCGTGAGCCCGGCGCCGTCTCCGATGCAGGCTGGTCGGTCTACGTCGCGCAGAAGGCCCGGTGGGAGCCGGTGACGCTCGACGCCTGGGGACACCTCGTGGTGAACGGGGACGCGCCGGTCGCCGACGCCCTCCAGCAGCTCGAGCACGACCTCCACGATCGGCTCCGCCCTCCGCGCACTGGCTGAACGCCTCAGGCGTCGTCCGGCAAGGGGATGGACTCACTCTCGTCCCCGCGGACCTTCCCGAAGCGACCGCTCCTCCAGTCGTCCTTCGCCCGCTCGATCCGCTCCTTGCTGCTGGAGACGAAGTTCCACCAGATGTGGCGCTCACCGTCGAGCGGTGCGCCGCCGAGGAGCATGACCCGCGCCGGACCCTCGGTCTCGATCACCACCGTCGCGCCGGGCCGGAGCACGGCCATCACCCCGGGCACGAGGTGCCGGCTGCCGATCCGGACCGGGCCCTCGACCACCTGCACTGCCCGCCGGGGATGCGTCGCGTCCACCTCGAGCCCGGCGCCCGCCTCGAGGCGCACGTCCACGTAGAGCGTCGGCGAGAGCACCGCCACCGGCGAGCGTGCTCCGTACGCCGTCCCGGCGATGACCGTGAGCTCGGCCCCGTCGCGGCGGAGGCGGGGAAGCGTGCTCGCCGGATGGCGGGCGAAGCTCGGCGGGTCCTCCTCGTGCGCGGTGGGCAGCGCCACCCAGCTCTGGATCCCGTGCAGGCGCGGACCTCGGGCACGCTCCTCGGGACCGCTCCGCTCCGAGTGGGCGATGCCGCGGCCGGCGAGCATCCAGTTCACGTCGCCGGGCCGGATGGTGACCTCGCTGCCCACGCTGTCGCGGTGAACGAGCTCTCCCTCGAAGAGATAGGTCACCGTCGCCAGCGCGATGTGCGGATGCGGGCGGACGTCGACACCGCGGCCGCGCTCCATCGCCGCCGGTCCCATGTGGTCGAGGAAGATGAACGGGCCGATCATCCGGCTCCCCGCGGCCGGGAGAAGTCGCCGGACGGAGAAGCCACCGAGGTCGCGAGGCCGCGAGTCGATCACCAGAACGACGCCGTCCGCCTCCCCACTCTCCGTCACGGGCGCGAAAGTCGGGAGGACGCCAGGGTGTTTCTCGTTGGGCATGGACTTCCTCTTCGCCGGGGTTATGACTCGGCTCAGGAGGTTCGGCCATGGCCAACGAGCTCGATCTGAAGAACGAGATGAAGAAGGGCGTGGATCTGTTGAGGACCCTGCGCGACGAGGTCAAGGTCAAGGTCCACCTGGCCGGAATGGACGCGAAGGACCAGTGGGCCAAGCTCGAACCGGAGCTGTTCAAGGTCGAGCGGGCCGCCGAGCAGGCCACCGAGTCCTCCAAGAAGCTGCTGGACGAGGCGGTCAAGCGGCTGAAGACGTTGCGCGACAACCTCCGCTGAGCGGCGGGCCGTCCTGGTGAGCGAGACCCTCCTGGTCGTCGGCGTCCGTAAGCTCGGACGCACCCTGGCACTCCACTTCGCGCGCAGGGGATGGCGGGTCCTCTGCGCGTCGAGGACGGCGGCCGACGTGGAGGCGCTCGCCGCAGAGGTGACCTCCGCCGGAGGGAAGGGCGTCCCCGCGGTGTGTGACCTCCGGCGGCCCGAGACGCTCGCGCGCCTGGGCGAGGAGGCTCCGGACCTGGTCATCTCGGCGCAGACGATGGGTGGCCGCTTCGGCGCGCTCCCGCTGCTCGAGATTCCAGCCGCCGAGCTGTCCGAGTCGTTCGCCGCCTACCCCCAGGGAACCTGGAACCTGCTCCGCGCGGTGGGCCCGGGCATGATCGGCCGCGGGCGAGGCACGTTCCTCCAGATCGGCACCTCCTCCGGAGTTCGCACCAAGGAGGGTTTCGCCGCGCTCGGCGCCGCGCAGCACGCGCTCCGTGCGCTGGTGCAGGTGGCCGCGCGGGAATGGCGGACCCGCGGCGTCCACGTGGCCTATCTCCCGATCGACGGGCCCATCGCCTCCGAGCGGACACGGGCCGCCGGATTCGCGGCCGAGCGTCTCATCGCGCCCGAGGCCATCGCCGAGGCCTGCGCGTTCCTCCACACCCAGGGCCCCGACGCCTGGACCCACGAGCTGGTGCTCCGGCCCACCGGCTCCGACTGGTCGGCGCCGACCTGAGCGGCTAGCGGCCGGTGCCGGTCGTGCTGCGCTCCTCCCGGGTGTCCTGCTCGCCGCTCGTCGCGCCGTCGGCCGCTTCGTTCGCGGGCGGATCGACGACCGTGTCCTCCTCGCCGGTGTCGGGCCCACTGCCCCCGACCGCTGCGCCCGCGGGCGGCTGGAACGACTCGAGGAACTGCCTGATCGACCCCGGGACGTCCCCCTGCGGATAGGTCCCGGCCAGCGTGTACACCCGCGAGCCGGCGACGAAGACCCGCGCCGTCACCTGGCTCCCCTGCGGATCCGTCGCCGTGAACTCCCGTCCGGGGTAGCCGGCCACGCCGACGTCGTGGCTGTCGACCAGCGTGCCGCCCATCGACTGGACGGTGGTCTGCTGGAGCGAGTCGAGCAGGTCCTTGTTCCCGATCCGGTCCAGGCTTCCCGCCGGGAAGTCGCTGGCCGAGGAGAGGTACCTGCCGGAGACATCCTGCGCCTGGGCGATGTGCATCTTCACCTGTCCGCCGGGCGTGTCCTGCGTCTGCTCGTCGCGCCGGGGATTCGGCGGCATCAGGACGACGAAGCCGCCATTGCCCTGGAAGGGCACGAGCGTCGGGGCCGAGGCCTTCGGAGCCGCCTGGGCGGACTTCGTCGAGGACGCCCCCTCGTCGACGAGCGTGGAGCTTCCTCCCGAGGCCGTCGGCTTCTGTGCCTGCTGCGTGCTCGCGCAACCCAACACGACCGACAGCGGAACCAAGAGCCATCCGCGCTTCCCGAAGGTCATGCGTCCTCCCGTGAGCACGGAGGGTGGGGACGGCCCCCGCCCGCTGCAAGGGAATGGCGCGCTTCCCGGATTGCCAGCGATGGTGCAGGCGCCGGCATGCCCGCCCCGGGCCGGTGGCAGCCGTCACGCGCTCTTCACGCTCGGCGGGCGCGGCAGCCTCGGCAACCGCGGGGGCCGCGGACCATGGCGGACCGCGCCCCGGACCGGGCCGTAGGGCAGCTGGGTCCCGCTCCTGGCCGATCGGAGCAGGAGCCCGCCGCGGCTCATGTCGCCCCGCCCCACGAAATCCACCGGGAAGAGCAGCCGCTCGCCGAAGACGTCCAGCAGCAGGTCGACGTACTTGTCGCTGGCGATGCTCCCGAGGAGCACGACCTCCGTCCGCGGGTGCCGCTCGGCCAGCGCCTGCGCGTCCCGCTCCAGCGGACGACGGTACCGACGGTCGGCGAGCTCCACCCGGACCCGCGACCAAGCGTCCAGGTCCCTCGGGCCGATGCGCCGCTCCGGCTCGACCAGACCCGCCCCGGGGGTGATGACCCACGAGGCGCCGAACGCCCGCGCGTAGGTCAGCTTGCCGCGGAAGTAGAGCCCGCTGGTGAAGGCGAAGACGTCCCCCAGCATCGCCCCGCCCTCGGACCGGAGCTCGAGCGCGAGCGGGAACTGCGCCGCCCGCCGCCGCAGCATCGACATCCGGATGCCGTCGCAGCGCGCCGGGGAGAGAAGGAAGATGCGCTCGGTGGCCGGCAGGGCGCGCGTCACGTGCCGGGCTCCACCAGGGTCTTGAACAGCCGCGCCAGCGCCTCCTCCGGCGCCTCGGCCCGTCCGGCGTGCACCGGCGAGGTCTGGATGACCGTGCTCCGCGGGGCCACCAGCCAGTGGAAGCGCTCCTTCGCTGGAAGGCGGGCGACCGGGCCGGCGGCGGCATCTCCGGCGCAGATCCTCGGCACCGCGGCGAGGTGGGCCGAGATGGCGTCCACGTCGGCACGGGGATCGAGCGCCCGGAGCCGAACCACGTCCAGTGCTACCCGCGCGGCGAGGTAGTCCTGCGCCAGGCACCAGACGATCACCCCGGCGTTCAGGAACTCGCCGCGCTCGACCCGGGGAACGACCCGGACCACCGCGTAGTCAAACGCGCAGGGAGCGGGCACGGTTGGCCTCCTCCTCGAACACCGCGGCGTTGGCCAGCCTCCGCGACAGCCACTCGACGTAGGCCCGCCGCTGGGCCGCCGCGCCTCCCAGGTGCGCATCGTCCGGCAGCCAGGCGTCGGGAACGTCGCCCGCGAGCGCGCGGAACAGCCCCTCCGACAGCTTCGGGCGCAGCCGCTCGCCGGCGGCGCGCACGTCCCCTGCCACGGGAAGCAGCACGTGGTCACGAATCTGAGGAAACCCCGAGTCGGCGCGGGCCGGCGCCCCGGCCCAGTCGTGGTGGACGTACAGGCTCGCCCCGTGGTCGATGCAGTGGAGCCTCCGGTGCCACTCCAGGAGATTGGGGTTGCGCGGGGTGCGATCCACGTTGAGCACCAGGGCGTCGAACCAGACGACGTCCGCGGCGAGCTCCGCGGCCGGCGGGGTGGACGCGGCCGGATCGTACCCGAGCGCGCCGGGCAGGTAGTCCACCCCGAGGTTGAGGCCCACGCTGGCCCTGAGGAGGTCGCGGATCTCCCCGTCGGGCTCGGTCCGGCCGATGTCCGCGTCCAGGGTCACCAGCGCCAGCGTCGGGACCGGAAGCCCCAGCGCCCGGCCGATCTCCCCGGCGAGCACCTCGGCCACCAGCGCCCGCGGCCCCTGTCCCGCGCCGCGGAACTTCACGACGTACAGGCCGTCGTCGTCGCCCTCGACGATGGCCGGCAGGCTTCCGCCCTCCCGGAGGGGCGTGACGTAGCGCGTGGCGGCCAGGGTGCGAAGCAAGGCGGCCCACCATAACCGCTGCCGGGCCGGTTGCCCCCCGCGGGACGGACCGTTGCCTGGCGCGGGACGGGCCTTTCCCCGGGGCTGCGTTACATGCTCGGGGCCATGATCCAGGTTCGCAAGAGCAACGAGCGGGGCCACGCCGAGCATGGCTGGCTCGACTCCTTCCACACCTTCTCCTTCGCCGACTACCACGACCCCGAGCAGATGGGGTTCCGGGCGCTCCGGGTGATCAACGAGGACCGCGTGCAGCCCGGCCAGGGCTTCGGCACGCACGGGCATCGCGACATGGAGATCCTCTCCTACGTCCTCGAGGGCGGGCTGGCCCACGAGGATTCCACCGGAGGCGGCGGGGTGATTCGCCCGGGTGACGTCCAGCGCATGAGCGCCGGCACCGGCGTGATGCACAGCGAGTTCAACGCCTCCCGGTCCGAGCCGGTGCACTTCCTCCAGATCTGGCTCCTCCCCGCGCGCCGCGGGGTGACCCCCGGCTACGAGCAGAAGCACTTCCCGCCCGAGCAGAGGCAGGGGCAGCTCCGGCTCATCGCCTCCCCCGACGCGGCGGACGGCAGCCTGAAGATCCACCAGGACGTGCGGGTGTACACGACGCTCCTCGGGAGGGGCCAGTCGGTGTCCCACGCGCTCGCGCCCGGCCGCCACGCCTGGGTCCAGGTCGCCCGTGGCCGGATTCGCATCGGCGACACCGCGCTCTCGTCCGGCGACGGGGCGGCGATCTCGGACGAGCGCTCGGTCGGCCTCACCGCCGTCGAGCCCTCCGAGGTCCTCCTCTTCGACCTCGCCTGAGCCGCGACGGCTCCCCGGGCGACATCGCTCCGTCCGGGAGTCGACGGTCCGCGCCCGCGCGGCCCCGCGGGTTTGCGCCGTCGCGCTCTGCAACCCACCTTCCCCGCCGGGCGTGGGCGAGCGCATCAGCGGTGGCGATCCGACGGAGGAGGGCTGGCCGGGGCGTGCGCTCCGGGCGCTGCTCGTCCCTCCGCCCGGAACCTTCCCCGCGCTCGATGCCCTGCGCACGGCGGCCATCGTCCTGGTGATCGGCAACCACCTCGCCGTCGCCGGGTCTGAGCTGGTCCCCTCGGGCGTCTGGAGCTTCACCCTCTTCCGTTACGGCTGGACGGGGGTCGACCTGTTCTTCGTCCTCTCCGGCTTCCTCATCGGCCGCCAGCTGCAGCGGGAGCTCCAGCGGTCTGGCGCCCTGGACGTGCCACGCTTCCTGCTCCGGCGCGGACTGCGGATCTGGCCGCTCTACTTCGCCTGGGTGGCGTTCCTCGCGCTCGCGCTGGGGAAGTGGCAGGGGATCGGCCCGGACCTGGCCTTCCTCTCCAACTACCGCCAGGGCCGGGTGAGCGGCGGCTGGTCGCTCTCGACCGAGGAGCAGTTCTACCTGGTGGTGCCGCTGCTGCTGCTCGCCGTCCAGCGGCTGTTCGGCCCACGCGGCCAGGCGTGGGCGCCGCTCGCGCTCCTGGGGCTGATGCCGGTGGTGCGGGCGATCGCGCTCCACGGACAGGGAGAGGCCGGCTTCGATCGGATCTACGGGCCGATCCACACCCACTGCGACGGGCTCCTGGCCGGCCTGTTCCTGGCCTGGGTCTCCATCCAGCGCCCCCGGGAGCTCTCCGCCGAGCACCCCGATCCGTGGCGCTGGCCGATGCTCGCGATCGCCGTCGGGCTCCTTCTCCGGGAGGTCGACCGGGCGCTGTTCAGCTTCTCCGGCCTCGCGCTGGTCTACGGCGGGCTGGTCGCGCTCGGGCTCCGGGCGAGCCCCCGCGTCCGCAAGCTGGCGGGCTGGCGTGGCTTCCACGTGCTGTCGCGCCTGTCGTTCGGCATGTACCTGAACCACTTCGAGGTGCTGCCGCGGCTGCTGCCGCCGGTGACCCGGGCGCTGGTGCCGCTCCTGGGCACCGGGCCGCTGCTCGCGGCGGCGATCTTCGTCATCGCCGTGCTGTCGTCGGCGCTGGTCGCCGCCGTCACCTTCGTTCTCGTCGAGGAGCCCTTCCTCGAGCTCCGCGCACGCTGGGAGGCCCGGCACCGCCGGCTCCGGCCCGTCGAGCCGGTCCTGCGCCGGGTGAGCTGAACGCGGGTAGACCGCCGGGGGGAGCCCGGCACGAGGGCGGGGTCCAGCCATCCGGCCGCGCGAGGCCGCCCGTAGGGAGCACATGGTAGGCTTCCGGGCCTCGACCTCATGCGCCGCTGGTCGCTCCTCCCCCTGCTCCTCGTCGCGTGCGCCTCGGGCTCCGAGGCGACCCGCCCCGATCCGCATCCGTCCGCCACGACGGGCACGGCCGCCGCGACCGGCGGTTCCTCCGGCCCGAGCCTCTACGAGCGCCTCGGCCGCCGCCCCGGCATCGACGCGGTGATGCACACCTTCGTGGGCAACGTCGGCCGCGACAAGCGGATCAACGTCCGCTTCATGTTCGTGGACATGGACGTCCTCCAGTCCCACCTCACCGATCAGGTGTGCGCCGCGAGCGGCGGCCCGTGCCCCTACACCGGCCGGGCCATGAAGCCCCTCCACGCTCCGATGCACGTCCGCGCCTCCGAGTTCGACGCCATGGGCGAGGACCTGGTCGCGGCGCTGAAGTCCAGCGCCGTCCCCGACCGGGAGCAGAAGGAGCTCCTGGCCATCATCGCCTCCACCCGCGACGACATCGTGGATCCGGAGGCGAAGTGAACGAGACCGTGCCGCCCACGGCACTCTCGCCGGTGCCGCTGACCGACGTGCTGGTGCCGGCCGAGCTGGCACCGGGCACGTTTCTCCGCCACTTCCGTGTCGACCGCCGCATCGCCTCCGGCGGGATGGGTGCGGTCTATCTTGGCTTCGACACCTCGCTGAACCGGCCGGTGGCGCTGAAGACGCTCCGCCCGGAGCTCGCCCGGGATCCCTCGTTCCTGGTCCGCTTCCAGCGCGAGGCCCAGAGCCAGGCCAACCTGGTGCACCCCCACGTCGTGCAGGTCTACTTCGTGGGCGAGGAGCGGGGCGTCTGGTTCATCGCCATGCAGCTGGTCGACGGCGGCTCGCTGCAGGACGCGGTGGACCGGAACGGACCGCTGACGTGGACCGAGGTGGCCACCCACTTCGTCGGGCTGGCCGGAGCGCTGGCCGAGGCGGCGCGGCTGGGGATCGTCCACCGCGACCTCAAGCCGGCCAACGTGCTCCTCGATCGCTACGGCATTGCCCACGTCGCCGACTTCGGGCTGGCCACCGCCACCCACGCCCCATCGGACAACGAGACGCTGGTCCGCAGCCCGCTCTCCACCGGCGCAGGAGTGAGCGTCGCCGGCTCGGTGATGGGCACGCTGCCCTACATGCCTCCCGAGCAGCTTCGCGGTCAGCCGCTCGACCAGCGCGCGGACGTCTACGGCCTCGGCGCGACGGTCTACCACCTGCTGGTGGGCCGGCCCCCGGTCCAGGCGCGGACCCCGGTGGAGGCACTGCAGATCATCGAGGCCGGCATCGTTCCCGTCCGGCGTGCGCGCACCGACGTTCCACGGGCGCTGGCGAGCATCGTCGATCGCTGCCTCCAGCCGGATCCGGCGGCCCGCTTCCAGACGCACCAGCAGCTCGCCGAGGAGGTCCGGCACGCGGCGCCCCAGCCTCACGTTCCGCCCGCGCCGGTGGTCCGGCTGCTCGCCGGCGTGCTCGACCTCTTGCCCGCGCTCGCGGTGTTCTACTTCTCCTTCGTGAAGGCGCCCTGGGCGGCTCCAGCCTGGCTCGCGCTGTGGCTGGAGCTGGGCATCGCCTTCCTCGGCGCCTCTCCCGGACAGTGGCTGATGCGCCTCCGGGTGCGGACCGATGCCGACGGCGACGTTCCGCCACTGCGCGCGGCGGGACGGGCGCTGCTCCAGTGGGGCTGGGCTCCCGCGCTCGGCCTCGCCTACTCGCTGCTCAACTACTCGGTGGACGTCGTCGCGGTTCCCCTCGGGCTGGGAGGCGCGGCCTGGGCGGCGGCGGCGCTGCTCGGCGCGCTCCCCGCGGCGCTTCGCAAGCCCACCCTGGTGGACCGGCTCACCCGAACGCGGGTCCTCGTGGACGTGCGATGACCTGGAAGACGGCCCTGCTGATCGCCCTGCTCCCCGCGCTCGCCGGCGCCGAGCCCCGCTCCTGGACGCTGCAGAAGGGCTCGGGCCGGGCGCGCTTCCGGGTCGAGGCCCCGCTCGACGCCATCGACGGAAGCGCCTCGGGGCTCTCCGGAGAGCTGCGCTTCGAAGAGGCCACCTGGTCCGAGGGCACCGGCCGCATCCGCATCGACCTCGCCGGGTTCACCACCGGCCTCAGCCTCCGGGACGAGGACCTGCGCGACCAGTTCTTCCAGGTGGACCGCTTCCCCGAGGCCGTGCTCACCCTCGACCGCCTCGAGCGCCCGAGCCAGGGCGCGCTGGTCCCGGGACGCGAGGGACAGGCCGATGCCGTGGGAACGCTCTCGCTCCACGGCAAGGACCGGCCGGTGCGCATCCCCGTCACCGTGCAGCTCTCCGAGGACGCTGGCCACCGAGACCTCCGCGTCACCGGCACGTTCGACGTCCCCTTCACCGAGTTCGGAATCCCTCGCCCGGCCCGCCTCTTCCTCAAGCTCGGCTCGGTCGCCCACGTGCGCTTCGAGGCCACGTTCCGGGGACCGCCCCCCTCCGGTCCGAGCGTCGCCCTCTCCGCACCTCCGCCGGCACCGGTCCCCGCCGCCGGTCGCGCCCCGCCCCGCCTCGAGCTCTCCGTCTTCCCGGCCCACCGCCCCGAGAAGTCCAGGACGCCGCAGAAGCCGGTGAGCTGGGAGTTCGCCTTCACCAGCCCCGAGGGCCGCGGCGAGCGGCTCTTCCGTGATCCGGCCGTCGGGGGCGAGCAGAACGCCGCATCCTGCGCGTCCTGCCACGCCTGGCGCGACGAGCGGACCGGGACGCTCGATGCGCTGGGGCACGTCACCGCCAACAGCTCGCTCTGGAACAGCGCCCGGCGCCCGACCTTCTGGCGCGGGTTCGCCTCCACGCCGGAGGACGCGACGGACCTCTGCATCAAGCGCTTCATGCTCCGTCCCGGGGGCGGCGACCCGGCCCAGCTCGCCGACCTCGGCGCGTACCTCCGCCGCATCTCGCCGGACGTCGCGCCGCCCCTCGACTACCGGCCGCTGCTGCTCGCGCGGAGGACCGCCATCGACCGGCCCACCGGCGGAGACGCGAAGCGCGGCGCGGTGCTCACCGAGCGTTTCTGCGTCCACTGTCACGCCGAGGGCGCGATGCGCCCGCCCTTGAGCGTCGGGCTGTACGAGCCCGATTACCTGGTGGCTCGCGTCCGGTGGATCGCCCCCCACGATGCGAAGCAGATGCCGCCCATGCCGCTGGACCGGCTCACCGACTCGGAGCTCCGCGACATCGTCACCTACCTCGTGGGCCGCCCCGACGAGCGCATCTTCGAGCGCAAGCGCCCGGGCGCCCCGCGCACCGAGCTTCCGGCTTCCGCCGAGGGTCCTCTGGCGGCGGTGCCCCCGCCGAAGTAGAGGGAAGGTCGCAGTGAACGACCCCCAGCTCGCCACCGCTCGCCCCGGCCCCAACGACCCCTGCTGGTGCAGGAGCGGGCTCAAGTACAAGAAGTGCCACCGCGAGGCGGACGCGCGCTCGGGTGAGGCGGCTCCTCGCGCGCGGCGGGTCCGCCCGGGGCGAATCTCCCCGATGCGCACCGTGCCCCCGGCGATCCCGCGTCCCGACTACGTGCCCTCGGGCCGCCCGGGTCGCGGCATCCGCGGTGACCCGGCCACCCGGCTGGAGCGGATGCGCCACGCCTGCCGGGCCGCGGCCCAGGTGCTTCGGGAGGTCGGGGGGCACGTGAAGCCGGGGGTGACCACCGATGCGCTCGATGCCATCGCCCACACGGCCTACATCGCCCGCGGTGGCTACCCGAGCACGCTCGGGTACCACGGCTTCCAGAAGAGCATGTGCACCAGCGTGAACGAGGTGGTGGTGCACGGTATCCCCGACGACCGGCCGCTCGAGGAGGGGGACATCGTCAACTGCGACGTCACCATCTACCTCGAGGGGATGCACGGCGACTGCTCGGCGACCTTCGCCGTCGGCCAGGTGGACGAGGCGGCGAGGAAGCTCCTGCGAGTGACCGAGGAGGCGCTGGCGAGGGGCATCGAGGCGGTGAAGCCCGGCCGCCAGGTCCGCGCCATCGGCCAGGCGATCGCCGCCCACGCCGCGGCGAACGGGCTGGGCGTGGTCCGGAACTACTGTGGCCACGGCATCGGGGAGATCTTCCACACCGAGCTCCAGATTCCCCACTTCGACGATGCCGGGGCAACGACCCTCCTCGAGGAGGGGATGATCTTCACCATCGAGCCGATGCTCACCGAGGGGAGCTGGGGCGTGCGGCACTGGGCCGATGGATGGACCGCGGTGACCGCCGACGGTCTCCGCTCCGCGCAGATGGAGCACACCGTGCTGGTCACCTCCGGCGGGGCGGAGATCCTCACGCTGCCCTGACCGACCGGTCGGCAACCCGCTCTGGGGGCGGCGGGGAGCACATCCCACGACACTCCGGGGCTGCCGCGACTCGCCCGCGGTCCGGCCGATCGCCACCGTGCGCCGGCCGGAGGGCGCCCTGGGGGGTGGACCCGCGTCACGCCCCACCGGTATATGGCCCGCCGGGACACCCTCTGCCCGAGCCAGCCCGAGGAGAGCCGATGCCGATCGACATCCAGGTGACCCGCACCCAGAAGCCCAAGCCCCGCCCGCCGGCCGGGGACCTCGGTTTCGGAAGGTTCTACAGCGACCACATCTTCCTCGCGGAGCACGACGGCCGCGGCTGGAGCGGCGCGCGGATCGTCCCCTATGGACCGCTGCCGCTCGACCCCGCCGCCAGCGCGCTCCAGTACGGCCAGGCGATGTTCGAGGGGATGAAGGCGGTGGCTGGCGAGCGTGGCCCCCTCCTGTTCCGTCCCGAGATGCACGCCCGACGGATGAATGCCTCGGCGGAGCGGCTGTGCATGCCCCAGATCCCCGAGGAGCTGTTTCTCGGAGCGCTCCGGGCGCTCGTCCGCGAGGACGCCTCCTGGGTGCCGACCGAGCCGGGCGCTGCGCTCTACGTCCGACCGACGATGATCGGCACCGAGGCCTACCTCGGGGTCCGGCCCTCGCGGAACTATCTCTTCTACGTGCTCACCTCTCCGGTGGGGAACTACTTCGGCCCGCATCCGGCGCCGCTTCGCCTCTGGGTGGAGACGTCGCACGTGCGCGCCGCGCGAGGTGGCATCGGCTCCGCGAAGGCCGGCGCCAACTACGTGGCCGGGATGGCCGCCGCCGAGCGGGCGAAGGAGAAGGGCTTCCACCAGGTGCTCTGGCTCGACCAGTCCCACCGCTTCGTCGAGGAGGCGGGGACGATGAACGTCTTCTTCCGCATCGGCGACACGGTGGTCACACCGCTGCTGGAGGACTCGCTCCTCGCGGGCGTCACGCGCGACTCGGTGCTGAGCCTGCTCCGCGAGTGGAAGGTGAAGGTGGAGGAGCGCCCGGTGACGATGATCGAGCTGGCCGAGCAGTCGGCCCGCGGGCAGCTGAAGGAGGCCTTCGGCACCGGCACCGCGGCGACCATCTCCGCCATCGGCGAGCTGCAGTGGGGCGAGAAGACGATGCGGCTGGGCGAGCGGGGCGAGGTGGCCGATCGCCTGTACCGCACGCTGATGGAGGTCCTCGGCTCCCGGCGCCCGGACCCGCGTGGCTGGCTGGTCCCGGTGACGGGCTGACCGATGGGGTAGTCATCGTCGGAGCCGGCGCGAGCGGCACCCTGACGGCCGCAGCGCTGGCCAGGGTCCCCGGCCTCGGGCCCATCACGCTGGTGGATCGCGCCGGGGCCTTCGCCCGGGGCGTGGCCTACGGCACCGAGGAGCCGGTGCACCTGCTCAACATCCCCACGGCGCGGATGACCGCACAGCCGGGAGACCCGGCGCATCTGCTCGGATGGCTCACCGCTCGCGGGGTGCCGGCCGATCCCGAGGCCTTCCTCGAGCGGCGCCTGTACGCGCAGTACCTCTCGGACCTGCTCGCGGCGGCAGGGGACCGCGTGACCCGGCTCACCGACCAGGTCCTCACGCTCGCGCCAGACGGCGAGGGACTCCGTCTCGAGCGCGCGAGGGGAGCACCGCTCCGCGCGCGGGGGGCGGTGCTCGCGCTGGGCAACTTCCCGCCCGAGGTTCCCCCGGGCTGGGCGGACCTCTCGCCGCGGATGGCCTGGCGCTCACCCTGGGCGGGTGGCGAGTGGCCGGCCCAGGACGCCGAGGTGCTCCTGCTCGGATCGGGCCTCACCGCCGTGGACGTCGTGCTGTCGCTCGATGCCCGCGGCCACCGGGGCCGGATCCACCTGCTCTCCCGGCGCGGGCTCCTTCCTGCCACGCATCCGAGCCGGATGCTGAGCCGGCTCGCCCTCCCCTCGCCGCCGGCACGGCTCCGGCCGCTGGTGCGGATGTTCCGGGAGGCTGCGTCCCGCGAGGATCCACGCGCGGTCCTGGACACGCTCCGTCCCGAGCTCGGTCGGCTGTGGCGAGGGCTCCGGCCGGACGAGCAGCGGCGCTTCCTGCGGCACGTCCGGACCTGGTTCGACACGCTCCGTCACCGGCTGGCCCCCGCGGTGGGAGCGCGCATCGCGGAGCTCGAGGCGGAGCGGCGGCTGGTGCGTCACGCCGGACGGGTGGTCTCCCTCGCCGCGCAGGACGGCCGCGTCCTCGTGCGCATCCGTCCCCGCGGGGCGCGCACCCTGGCGGTGCTCGCGGTGGACCTGGTCGTTCCCACCACCGGTCCGGTGATGGACGTGCGTGCGCTGGAGGACCCGCTGGTGCGCTCGCTCCTCGCCTCCGGCCAAGCGCGCCCCGGGCCACACGGCCTCGGCTTCGCCACCGCCGAGGACGGTGCGGTGCTCGGTCCGCTCCAGGATCGGCTCTGGACGCTGGGCGGGCTGCGCCGGGGAGACCTCTGGGAGTCGACGGCCATCCCCGAGATCAGCGTGCAGGCGCACGCGCTCGCGGAGACGGCGGCGCGCGCGCTCGGGCGGGGCTAGGACGGCAGGTGCTGGATGAGCCCCCAGACGAGCGCGGTGCTCAGCGCGTCGAAGGCGAGCGAGACCAGCAGCGCGACCAGCGCGGCGTCCAGCACGGGAGGGCGGTTGTCCGACATCACGACACCTCGAGCGGCATGCCCGTTCCAGCCGGTTGCAAGCCGGGATCCACCGTGGAGTCCGAGCAATTCCGGCCAGCTGCTGACATGCGGCACCTCGTCCTGAGGACGTCCTTGCAACGGTTGCATTGCAGCCCGTGACAGGGGTTCCTCATGACCTTTCGAACCCCCCGTGGTGGGAGGAGGTTGCGGCGACCCATCGGGACGTCGCGCCCTGCTCCGTCTCCTGCTCGGGTCAGGAAGGCGGGGCCGCTCGAAATCCGTTGATCCGGCAACAGACCGGGCCCGCTGTGCACCTCGCCCCTGCCACCCGGTCGTGTCTCGCGCCCGGGTCCCAGCCGCGGTGCGCCATTCACCCGTCACGTGACTGTCACACGGACTGTCGGCCTCCGGGACCAATCTCCCGCCCTCCCCGGTCGCTGGAGGTCCGCATGGTCCGTCATCCCCGGCTCGCCGTTCCCGTCGGCCCCCAGGACCACGTCCTCGGCGACGCGACGGCGCCGCTGACGCTCCTCATGTACGGCGATTACACCTGCCCCTACACCCGGCGGGCGTCGGCTTTCGTCGACGTCGCACGCAAGAAGCTGGGGCGACGGGTGCGGTACGCGTTCCGGCACTTTCCCCGCGAGGAGCTGAATCCCGACGCGGCGCTGTTCGCCGAGGCGGCCCATGCCGCGGGCACGCAGGGCAGGTTCTGGGAGATGCACCGCGCGCTGCTCATCGCCGACGACGACATGGATCCGGCAGCCCTCGCCGCGCACCTGGGACTCGACCTCGGACGCTTCTCGAGCGAGCTGCAGGCCCGCGCTCACCGGCTCCACGTGGCACAGGAGGTGGACGGCGGGGTGCGGAGCGGCGTGAGCGGAACGCCCACGCTCTTCATCAACGGCAAGCGACACGTCGGCAGCTGGGAGACGGGCTCGCTGCTTCGTGCGCTCGGCGGCGCGCCGGCGATGGCGCGCTCAGCGCACCTCTAGCGACCGGGATGGGTCGACTGGACGGGAAGGTGGCGCTGGTGACCGGGGGCGCCTCCGGTCTCGGCCGGGCCATCGTCCACCGTTACGTCGGCGAGGGCGCGCGGGTGCTGGTCACCGACGTGAATCTCCCGGGCTGCGAGGAGACGATCGCCGGGCTTCCTGCTCGGGAGCGGTCCCGGGCAACGGCGCGCCGGCTGGACGTCGCGAAGGAGCCCGAGGTGGAGGCCGCGGTGGCCGACGCTGTCCAGCGCTGGGGCGGGCTCGACGTGCTGGTGGCCAATGCGGGCATCGGCGCTCCGGGCTTCCTGGCCGATCTCCCGCTCACCGACTGGCAGCGGGTGCTCGACGTCAACCTCACCGGGGTCTTCCTCTGCGCCCGCCATGGGCTGCGGGTCATGCGCGAGGCCGACCGGGGCGGGAGCATCGTGGTGATGTCCTCCATCGCGGGCCTCCACGGCACGGCGGGACTCGGAGCCTACGGCCCCAGCAAGGCGGCGGTGCTCCAGCTGGTGCAGACGCTGGCACTGGAGGGTGCGCCGAGCCGTGTCCGCGCCAACGCCCTCTGTCCGGTGTGGACCGAGTCGCCGATGGTGGACGCGTTCGTCCAGGGGCTGGGGCTGACGCCGGAGAAGGGCGCCAAGGTGCTGACCCGGGACATCCCGCTCGGGCGGCTGGGGAAGCCGGACGACGTGGCCTGGGCCGCGGTGTACCTGGCCTCGGACGAGTCGGCCTTCGTGACCGGGGTGGCGCTGCCCATCGACGGAGGGCACATGGCGGGGCGCCTGCCGTAGTAAGCAGGCGGTTCATGCTCCGGACCGCGCTGCCGTTCTCCCTCTGCTGCCTCCTCGCCTGTTCCCACGGCCGCGGGCTCTCGCGGGACGAGGCCACGGCGCGCTTCTCCACGCTGGTGGACGACTACTTCACCGAGACCTTCGCCTTCGAGCCCACGGTGGGCACGCAGCAGGGCTTCCACCAGTTCGACCCGACGCTGGAGGACTTCGGCGCCACACGGGTGGCGGTCCACGTGCAGAAGCTCCAGGGAATGCTCGACCGCGCGGTGGCGCTGTGGACCGAGCGGGTGGCGCTTCCCTACGACGACCTCATCGACCTCGAGGCGCTCGAGTCCCGCATCCGGGCCGATCTGCTCGAGTGGGAGAAGATGGGGTTCCGGCTGCAGAACCCGATGACCTACTCGCGCATCCCGGGCGAGGGAATCGACGTTCTGCTCAAGCGCGAGTTCGCGCCGGCGGCGGACCGCCTCAAGTCGGTGACGGCGCGGCTGCGGGCCGTTCCGCGGGTATACGCCGCGGGCAAGGCGAACGTGAAGACGCCTCCGAAGGAGTGGACCGAGCTTGCCCTGATCCTGGCGAATGGATCGCTCGGGTACTTCCAAGACGTGCTCCCCGCCTGGGCGAAGGAGGCTGCCGGGACCGACACCTTGGCCCTGGCCGACTTCAGCAGGGCGAACACGACCGCCTTCGCCGCGACCCAGGACTGGATCCACTTCCTGGAGAAGGAACTCAAGCCCCGGAGCACCGGCAGCTGGGCCATCGGCCCGGCGTTCTTCGCGGAGAAGCTCCAGACCGAGGACATGATCTCCGAGCCGCTGGATGCGCTGCTGGCGAAGGGCGAGGCCCAGCTCAAGGCGGACGGCGAGGCGGCGGTTCAGACCGCGCAGCTGATCGACCCCCGGCGGAGCTCGTTCCAGGTGATGGCCGCCCTCCAGGCGGACCACCCGACGGCCATGGACCTCATCCCCGCGGTGCGCCGCTCGCTCGAGGGGGTCCGGCAGTTCGTGGTCTCGAAGAACCTGGTCTCGTTCCCGTCCGAGGTGCGGCCGAAGGTGGAGCCGACGCCGGCCTTCGCCCGGAACGGTGCGTTCGCCTCGCTCGACGCGCCCGGGCCCTACGAGACGAAGGCCACCGAGTCCTACTACTACGTGACGCCACCCGATGAGAGCTGGAACGCGAAGCAGGTGGAGGAGCACCTCCGCGCGTTTGCCACGCCGATCCTGGCGATGACCGACGTGCACGAGGCCTATCCGGGCCACTTCCTCCAGGCGCTGTGGATGCCGCGGGTACCCACCAAGGTGCGGAAGCTTCTCCAGACCAACTCCAACGTCGAGGGATGGGCGCACTACGGCGAGCAGATGGTGGTGGAGGAAGGATTCGCCGACACCGACCCGCGCATCAGGATGGCGCAGCTGGAGGAGGCGCTGCTCCGCGATTGCCGCTTCGTGGTGGGCATCCGGCTGCACACGACCACCATGACCGTCGAGCAGGGGGCGGAGCGCTTCGCGAAGGAGTGCTACCAGACGCCGGCCAACGCCTACGAGGAGGCGCGGCGCGGCACCTACGACCCGACCTATCTCTATTACACGTACGGCAAGCTGCAGATCTACGAGCTGCGCCGCGAGTACCTGAGCGCGAAGGGCGGAACGCTCCGCGAGTTCCACGACGCATTCCTCGCCCAGGGCGCGCTCCCCATCCGTCTGGTTCGCAAGCTGCTCCTCGAGCAGAGGTGAGACATGCCGCCGCTGAGCTCTCCCCGCATCGTTGCCTGGCTGCTGCAGGCGCTCCCCACGACGTTCCTGGCGATCCTCTTCCTCCAGTCCGGCATCGACAAGGTGATCGACTTCCGCGGCAACCAGGGCTGGCTGACGCAGCACTTCGGCAACAGTCCGCTCCGGGGCGTGGTGACGCCGATGCTGGTGAGCCTGACCTTCGTCGAGGTGAGCGCGGGCGTGCTCTGTGGCGTGGGGCTGGTGGAGCTGATGGTGCTCGGCGTGCCGCGCATCGCCTTCTGGGGCATCACGGTCGCGGCGCTGGCCTTCCTGGCGCTGTTCTTCGGGCAGCGCATCGCGAAGGACTACACGGGGGCGGCGGTGATTCCCGCCTACTTCCTGGTGGCGCTGGTGGGGCTCTGGACCACCGGGAGGTTCCGCTGAGCGGAGAGGCGCGAGGGGCCGGCGTGAGGCTCCGGCTCCTGCCCGGGCGACTGGCGGTGGCCCGTCTTCCCGGAACGAGCGCGTTGCCTCCCTGGGCCGACGGGCCCGGCCTGGTGTGCATCGTCCGGCGCGGCGAGGTCGAGCTCTCCGTCACCTGCCTCGAGGCGCGCGTTCCGTCCGACGTCCGGGCCGAGCGGGGGTGGCGGGCGTTCGAGGTGGAGGGGCCGATCGACTTCCAGGTGGTGGGTCTCCTCCACGCGCTGAGCGGGCCGCTCGCCCGCGCCGGGATCTCGCTGTTCGCGGTGGCGACCTTCGACACGGATCTGCTCCTCGTCCGGGAGGAGGCGGTGGCCCGGGCGGCGGAGGCGTTCCGCGAGGCCGGGCACGCGGTCGACGCGTGACTCCTCGGTGATGCGCACCCCGTTCCTTCCTCATGCCGAGGTGGTCCGCCGGCTCGACGCGCTGGCGTTGGTCGCTCCGATGCGGGAGGGCTTCCGGGCGCACTCGCAGGGGCGGACGGCGGCGGGGCTGGTGCGGCCGACGTCGCTTCCCGGCGAGGGCATCGCGCGGCTGACGGGGGTGGGGCTGGTACCGGGCGTTCCGGCCCACTCGGTGTCGAGCGCCTTCACGTCGGCGGAGGGGCGGAGCACGCGACGCTGCTCCTTCACGACCTCGCGTCGGGGAAGCTCCTGGCCTGTCTCGAGGCGGTGCACCTCCGGGCGGATTCACTCTCACCGAGCCCCAGCCGGTGCTGACACTCTGGAGCGGTCACGCTCCGAGCCACTCCTCAGCCGGCGACGACCCGCAGCTCGGTCGGCACCGGTGCCGGCCGCTCCGTCTCCACCCCATCCCATCCCACCGCGAACCGGACCGCCCGCTCGACCACCACGGGGTCGGAGAGCAGCTTCCGGTGTCCGAGCCCGTCGGTGGCGAGCAGCTCCGCCCCCGGCCACGCGCGATGGAGCGCCTGGGCGGAGAGGAACGGGACCTCCCGGTCGCCCCGGTCGTGGATGACGAGGGCCCGTGCCGAGAGCCGTGGAGCCACCTTCGCCAGCTCCATCGTCTCGAGCCCACCGAGGTCGAGGACCCGGCGGACGCGCGCGCGCATCGCGGTCCGGACCGCGGCCCCGAGCCCAAGCGCCTGCTCGAAGCGCTGGAGGAAGGGCTCCATCGAGGCCGGACCGGAGACCAGGACGGCCCGCGGGAGCGGGGCCCCGCGTCCGGCGGCGAGCACGGTGGCAGCAACGCCGAAGGAGTGCGCGATGACCGCCTCGACCGTCGGCTCGCGGCGGAGCGCCATCTCCACGGCAGCCACCGCGCCCGGGAGGTTGAGCCGCGCGCCGGGAGACCGTCCGTGGGCCGGAAGATCGATGGCGACGACGCGCCGCCCGGAATCGCGCAGCGGCACGATGAATGACGCGAGGTCCCCCGAGCCTCCACTCCAGCCATGGACCAGGAGGACCGTGGGCCCTCCCCCTTCCCAGGTGTAGCTCGCGACGCGGCGCCCCGCCGCCCGGAAGGTCTCCACCCCATCCGGTTCAGGAGCGAAGTTCGGCACCCGGCGCGGCCCCGTCGTGCAGAACATCTCGAACGCCAGCCGCCCGGCGGCCCGCGGCCACACGGCCGCCGACCCCGAGAGGAGACCAGACAACAAACGAACGTTCGTACTATTCTTGGGCATGTCCTCTTCTCCTCTGTGCTTCGAGTCGTTCACGGCTCCGTCAGTGCGCGGGCATGGCCTGCGCGAGCAGCTGGTCGAGGGACTTCCGGGCCATCGCCTCGGCGTTGCGCGACCGCAGGAGCCGGCGCGCGTGGTGGAAGCCGAGCATCAGGCCGAGGAGCTGGAAGGCGAGCAGGTCACAGTCGAGGTCCGGGCGCAGCAGCCCCGCCTCGACCCCCAGCCGCGCCGAGCGCGACAGCACGCCGAGAAGCTGCCGCTGCTGCTCCGCCACGTAGTCGCGGACTGGGCCCGGCCGGTCGTCCATCTCGAACGAGGCGCCAGCGAAGATGCAGCCGCCCGGGATGTCCGGCGAGCTCGCCCACCGGAGCCACGCCTCGCAGAGCGCCCGGAGCCGCGCCGGCCCCCGGGGTGCCTTGAGCGCCGGGCGGACCACCTTCTCCTCGAAGTCCACCGCCGCGGCCTGCAGCACCTCGATCTGCAGCTCCTCCTTGCTGCCGAAGTGCGCGAACAGCCCGCTCTTCGACATCTGCAGCGCCGAGGCCAGCTCGCCGATGCTCAGCCCCTCGAGGCCATCCCGGCTCGCCACCCTCGCCGCGTGCCGGAGGATCCGCGCCCGTGTCTGATCGCCCTTGCTCACGAATCGGAAGAATACGAACGGTCGTTCTTCTTGTCAAATCGTCCTAGATCCAGGTACTTCCGCGTCTGGAGAACCACCGGGATCGAGCCGGCGGGTCGCGCGTCCGGGGCCCCCGGGGACCGCCGCCGGGCCGGGATCCCCGCCTCAGCTCCCCGTCTCGCGCGACTTCCGGGGGCGGATCCCCGCGGCGTCGAGCACGGTCCGCAGCGCGTGCGACAGCTCCTCGATGCGGAACGGCTTGTCGACGATCTCCAGGATGCCCGCAGCGCGCGCCGTCGAGGCCGGGACCGACCAGCGGTTCCCCGTCGAGAGCACCACCGGCATCCGCGGGCGCAGCCGCCCCACCCGGGCCGCCAGCTCCACCCCGTCCATCCGCGGCATCTGGAGGTCGGTGAGGAGGAGGTCGAAGTCGTCCGGCTCCTCGGCCAGCAGCTCGAGCGCCTCCTCCGGATCGTTCAGCGCCGTCACGTCGTACCCCAGCCGTCGCAGCTGCTCGCTCACGACGCGGGCGATGACCGGCTCGTCGTCCACCACCAGGAGCCGCTCTCCCGCCCCGTGCGCCGCAACCGCCGGTGGCGCGGGCACCTCGGCCCGCTCCACGCCCGCGGCGGGCAGCTCGACGTCGAAGGTCGTCCCCTTCCCCGGCGCGCTGCGGACGAAGATCTGCCCGCCGTGGTCCTGGACGATGCCCTGCACCACCGCCAGCCCGAGCCCCGTCCCTTCCCCCAGCGGACGGGTGGTGAAGAAGGGCTCGAAGATGCGTTCCAGAACCTCGGGCGTCATCCCCACCCCGTCGTCCGTCACCCGGAGCCTCACCGTCCCCAGCGCGCCCGTGCCCGCGCCTCCCGACGCGGGCAGGTTCCCGAGGTAGACGCCGATCTTGCCCGTCCGGCCCTGCATGGCGGCCGCGGCGTTGGTGGCCAGGTTGATCACCACCTGGTGCATCTGCCCCTGGTCGGCGAGCACCGTCGCCGTCCCGGAGTCGATCGAAGCCTCCAGCTCCACCGAGGCGGGCAGCGAGGCGCGCATCAGCTGCAGAGCCTCGAACACCACGTGCTGCAGCCGCACCGGACGGTGCTCGTGGCCTGTCCCGCGGGCGAAGGTCAGCAGCTGCCGCACCACGTCCCGGGCCCGCGCCGCCGCCTGGAGGATCTCCGCGGTCCGCGCCTGCATCGTGGCCGGGCACTCGTCGTGGAGTAGCTGGGCCTGCCCCATGATCGCGGTGAGGACGTTGTTGAAGTCGTGGGCGATACCGCTGGCCAGCGTGCCGATCGCCTCGCGCTTCTGCGACTGCCGCAGCTGCGTCTCGAGCTGGGCGCGCCTGGTCTCGGCCTCCTTCCGGTCACTCACGTCGCGGCCGATGCCGAGGAGGTCGCCCGACAGGTCGGTGGCCATCGCCACCACCACCTCCAGCACCCGCTCGCCGCCGGCGGCCCGGACCCGCACCTCGAAGGCCGCACCCCCCGAGGACTGGAGCCGGACCCAGGCCGCCTCCGGCGCGTCCCCCGCGACGAGCGAGCTGAATGGCCGGCCCACCCAGTGCGCGCGGGGAAACCCGGTGACCAGCTCGAAGGCCGGGTTCAGCGAGGTGATGAGGCCCTCGCGGTCGACGGTGAAGATGACGTCCCGTGCCCGGTCGACCAGGCTCCGGTACCTGTCCTCCGAGGCGCGGAGGTTGCGCGCGGCCAGGAGCTGGAAGGCCACGGTGAGGCCGGCGTACACCGCGAAGTCGGCGAGGATGTCGAGCGGGGTGTTGTGCACCGCCGGCGGCGGCAGCGCCCCCTTCACGCCGAGCAGCGCGAGGACCAGCGCGCTCAGGAGGCACACCCCCGCGGTGGCCACCGTGGCCCGGGTCCCGAGGAGCAGCCCCGCGGCCACGATGAGCACCAGGTACCCGAGCGGCGCCGAGCCGGTGATGCCTCCGGCGGTGTACGCCGACACCGTGAGGAGAAGCCATCCACAGGCGAGGTAACCCACCGAGGCGAGCACCACGCGGCCGCGCCGGACCGCCCAGGCCAGGAGGAGGATGACCACCCAGCCGAACGCGCTCTGCAGCCCGAAGCGGACCCACTGCGACGGGACCGCCCAGGTCGACACCACCAGGTAGAACAGGAACCCGCCGGCCTGGATCCACAGGAACGAGAGCAGGAGGCGCGCCGCGCCACGTCCCTGGAGCTCGTGCGGCACCGCCTCCGGCGTTCCGACGGGGAGTCTCTCGAGCGCCGGGTCCCCCGGGGCAGGCGCACGCCAGCGCAGCTTCACCAGAGGGAGATACCAGAAACGGCCGACCGCTCCTCGTGGGTCCCCGATGCCCTGCTCTCGTGCCGGTGCCCCCGGACGGCGGCGGGGCGTCCGGGACAGGTGCGACGGCTGCCCACCTGCCGTAAGGTCGCGCGCCCCATGCGCCTGGTCGCCCTCTTGAGCCTGCTCGTCGCGTCCGCGGCGTTCGCCGCCGCTCCCCGGACCTTCCGGATCGATTACTTCCACACCGGCAGCGAAGGCCGGGAGATCTTCAGCCTCGACCGGCTGATCGTCGAGCCGCTTCCCTTCCCGGGGAACCCTGCGCGGCCCATCGACGACACCGACATGGGCAAGTACCGCTTCCTGGTGCGGGACGCGTCCAGCAAGGCGCTGCTCTACTCGCGCGGCTTCAGCTCCATCTTCGGCGAGTGGGAGGACACGCCCGAGGCCAGGGAGCGCGCACGCACCTTCGAGGAGTCGTTCCGCTTCCCTCTTCCCACCGGGCCCGTGGAGGTGACGCTGGAGAAGCGCGACAAGGCGAACGCCTTCGTCGCGGTGTGGAGCTTCCGCGTCGATCCGAAGGACCAGAACGTCAGCGACGCGGTGCCGGACAGCCCCGGTCCTCTCATCCCCCTTCTCAAGAACGGCCCCTCGGAGTCGAAGGTCGACGTGCTCATCCTCGGCGACGGGTACACCCGGACCCAGCGCGGCAAGTTCGAGAAGGACGCCCGGCGGCTGGTGTCGATCCTCTTCTCCCAGTCCCCCTTCAAGGAGCGGAAGCAGGACTTCAACGTCTGGGGGCTGTGCCCCGAGTCCCGTGAGCCGGGCATCTCGCGCCCCTCGACCGGCATCCACCGCCGGAGCCGGATCGGCGCCACCTACGACGCGTTCGGCAGCGAGCGCTACGTCCTCACCTTCGACAACCGCTCCTTCCGCGACGTGGCCTCCTTCGCCCCGTACGAGTTCGTGGAGATCCTGGTCAACGGCAACACCTACGGCGGCGGGGGCATCTTCGGGCTCTACAGCACCGTGGCTGCCGACTCGCTCTGGTCGCCGTACGTCTTCGTCCACGAGTTCGGCCACCACTTTGCCGGGCTGGCGGACGAGTACTTCACCTCCGAGAGCGCCTACGTCCCCTCCGGCGACCGTCCCGAGCCCTGGGAGCCGAACGTCACCGCGCTCAAGGACCCCGCGGCGCCGAAGTGGAAGGCGCTCCTCACCCCCGGCGTGCCGGTGCCCACCCCGTGGCGCAAGGACGAGTTCGAGACCTACAGCCGCGCCATCCAGGTGGAGCGCAAGAAGATCCGCGCCGACCGGCGCCCCGAGTCGGAGATGGACGCGCTCTTCACCAAGGAGAAGAAGGAGGTCACCCGCATCCTCAACACCGATCGGTACTCGGGGAAGGTCGGCGCGTTCGAAGGGGCGATGTACGAGTCCCGCGGCTACTTCCGGCCCGAGGAGGACTGCATCATGTTCGCCCGCGACGAGGTGCCCTTCTGCCGCGTCTGCCAGGCCTCCATCTCGCGGATCATCGACCTCTATTCCAAGGGGGCCGCGCGGTGACCCGGGTGGTCCTGGTGGCGGTGGGCGGGGCCCTCGGCTCCGTCGCGCGCTACGGCGTGGGCGCGGCTGCGGCCCGGCTGCTGGGACCGGCGTTCCCCTGGGGCACGCTGATGGTGAACGTGTCCGGCTCGTTCCTGATCGCTCTGGTGATGCACCTGGCGCTCGCCGGGACGGCCATCTCGGTCGAGCTCCGGATCTTCCTCACCACCGGCATCATGGGCGGCTTCACCACCTACTCCTCGTTCAACTACGAGACGCTGGCGCTCCTGAACCAGCGGGCCTACGGCCTGGCCGGGCTCAATCTCGCCGCGACGGTGCTCGGGTGCCTGCTGGCCGGAGTGCTGGGCCTCGCGACCGGGCGAGCCTGGGTCGGAGCGTAGAGGCCGCTGGCGAAGCCAGATGGATCGAACGGGTGATGGCTCGGACGGAGGCGTCCGTCCGGACGGTTCCGGGCGAACTGTGCTGGCGCCCGGGCCGCCGGCTCCGGTAAGGGGGCCCGCGGAGGACGCCTCGTGGCACTCGATCTCAACGACACCCTGGGACATCCGAAGGACCCGGACACCGTGAGCGGCATGGCCCGCGGGCTCATGGGCAGCGAGATCCTCAAGGTCGCCGGCGAGATCCGCGCCCTCGTCGCCAAGGGGGCGAGGGTCTGCAACCTCACCGTGGGCGACTTCAGCCCGCGCGAGTTCCCCATCCCGACGGGGCTCCGCGACCTCATCGCCGAGGCGCTCCGGGCCGGAGAGACGAACTACCCCCCGGCCGACGGCATGCCCGAGCTGCGGCAGGCGGTGCAGCGCTTCTACGCCCGGGGCCTGGGGCTTCAGTACCCGCTGGAGAGCATCGTCATCGCCAGCGGCGCACGCCCGATCGTCTACGGGACCTTCCGGACGGTCGTGGACCCGGGGGACGTGGTCGTCTACCCGGTGCCCTCCTGGAACAACAACTATTACGTCTACATGGTGGGGGCGAAGGGCGCGGTGGTGCCCACCGATCCAGACCGCGGCTTCATGCCCACCGTCGAGCAGCTCCGCCCGCAGCTGGCGCACGCGCGGCTCCTCTGCCTGGGCAGCCCGCTCAACCCCACCGGGACGATGTTCGCCCCCGAGCAGCTGAAGGCGGTGTGCCAGGCGGTGGTGGAGGAGAACCTCGAGCGGAAGCACGCCGGCCGCCCGCCGGTCATCGTGCTGTACGACCAGATCTACTGGGTGCTGACCCACGGGGCCTCGAAGCACGTGACGCCGGTGGGGCTGGTGCCGGAGATGGCGCCCTACACGGTCCTGGTCGACGGCATCTCGAAGGCCTTCGCCGCCACGGGCGTCCGCGTGGGCTGGGGCGTGGGGCCGCCCTCGATCATCTCGCGGATGCGGGACCTCATCGGGCACACCGGGGCCTGGGCGCCCCGGGCCGAGCAGATCGCCTCCGCGAGGTTCCTCGACGACGTGCCGGCGGTCGACCGCTATCTGGCCGAGATGCGGCGCGGGGTGGACGCACGGCTCGAGGCGCTGCACCAGGGACTGATGGAGCTCCGCGCCCGCGGGCTGCCGGTGAGCGACATCGCGCCGCAGGGGGCGATCTACCTCTCGGTGCGCTTCGACCTCGTGGGGCGGAAAGGCATCCGGAACAACGAGGACATCCGGAAGCTCCTCCTCGAGCGGGCCGGCTTCGGCGTGGTGCCCTTCCAGGCCTTCGGGCTCCAGGACGAGACCGGCTGGTTCCGGTGCAGCGTGGGCGCGGTCAGCGAGGCGGACATCCGCGAGGTGCTCCCCCGGGTGGAGGCCGCGCTCCGCTCGGTGGTCGACGCCGCGGCCTGAGCTCCCCCGGTCGCGCTCAGCGGCCCGGTGGCGCGACGAGCAGGCGAGTGAGGACCACCGCGCCCCCGCCTGCGATCCCGATCCAGACCACCGCCGCGAGGTACGCCAGGAGGACCCCGAACGTCGATGGGTCGCTCCGGAACAGGGCGGCCCCCGCGCCTTGGGTGACGAGGATCGTGGCCAGGGCGAGGAGCAGCCCCCAGACGACGCACAGCCAGAACCGCGAGCCGGAGAGCGGGACCAGCCTCGCCACGGCCAGCGCTCCCGCGAACGCGCCCGCCCCGGAGAGCCAGGTCAGCACGTCCCAGAGAACCGCACCTCGCTCCGGCGCCTCTCTCAGGGCGTCGCTCCCGGACTGCCGTCGGCGTCGAGGACGCTCTCCCGGGCTCGGCGCTCGAACCCCGCGACCTGTTCCCGCTCCCACGCCGCGTCCCGTCCCAGCTCGCGGGCGACGACCCGGGCCACGGCCGGGGCGCACTCCAGCGCCGCGCGCGCATCGAGCACCAGGGACCGGGTACGCCGGGACAGCACGTCCTCCAGCGTGCGTGCCATCTCGTGCCGCACCGCCCAGGCCACCTCCCCGAGGAGGTACGGAAGCCGCGGATGGATCGGCACGGCGAGCTCCGGGTCCTCCTCGGCCAGCTGGCGGACCAGGTCGGCGTCGGTGCCGTGCGCGGCGAGCATCTCGCTCGGCGTGCCCATGGTGGAGACCTCGACGTGCTCGTGCTCGGGGGCGCCGTGGAGCCGGAGCTCCGCGGTGGTGGAGGGCCGCTCGGGGAGCCCGGCGACCCGCGCCGCGTGGTCGACGACGTCCTGGCCCATCCGCCGGTAAGTCGTCCACTTCCCTCCGACGATGGTGACCAGCCCGCTCTTGCTCTCGAAGACGCTGTGGTCGCGGCTCAGGGCGGCGGTGGGCCCCGTGCCCTCGTGCCGCACGAGGGGGCGGAGCCCGGTGTAGACGCTGAGCACGTCCTCGCGTCGCGGGTCCCGGGTGAGGTAGCGCGCGGCGTGGTCGAGGAGGAACCGGATCTCCTCCTCCAGCGGCCGCGGCTCGACGCTCGCCCGTGGCACCGGAGTGTCCGTCGTCCCCACCAGCGCCCGCCGGTGCCAGGGGACGACGAAGAGCACTCGCCCGTCGTCGGTGCGCGGAATCATCAGGGCGTGGTTTCCGGGCAGGAAGGCATCGGGGAGGACCAGGTGCACGCCCTGCGACGGCGCCACCAGCGGCGGCGCCTCCGGCTCGTCCATCCGCCGGACCTCGTCCGCGAACACGCCGGTGGCGTTCACCACCACCCGGGCGCTCACCTCGTACTCCCCTCCCGACTCCTCGTCGCGCACCCGCACCCCGCGGAGCGTTCCTCCCCAGCGGAGCAGGGCCACCACCGGCGCGTGGTTCAGCAGCACGGCGCCCAGGTCGTCGGCGGTCAGCGCCAGCGTCACCGCCAGCCGCGCGTCGTCGAACTGCCCGTCGAAGTAGCGCACCCCGCCCTTCAGCTGGTCGGGCTCGAGCGTGGGCAGGCGCTCCAGGACCTGCGCCCGGGAGAGGAGCTGGCTGGTCCCCAGACGGTGTCGCCCGGCGAGCACGTCGTAGAGCTTGAGGCCCACCCCGTAGTAGGGGCCCGACCACCAGGCGTACGCCGGCACGACGAACTCGAGATCTCCCACCAGATGCGGTGCGTTCCGCCGCAGGCGACCGCGCTCGAGCAGCGCCTCGCGCACCAGCCCCACGTTCCCCTGGGCCAGGTAGCGCACGCCCCCGTGCACCAGCTTGGTCGAGCGGCTGGAGGTGCCCTGGGCGAAGTCCCGAGCCTCGAGCAGCACCGTCCGGTACCCGCGCGCCGCCGACTCCACGGCCGCGCCGAGCCCGGTGGCCCCACCGCCGATGATGGCGAGGTCGAACGGGTCCGCCAGCCGGTCGAGGTTACGTGCGCGATCCATCAGGTGACCCCGGAAGGGTAGCAGCGGCCCCGCGGGGTCCGCTTGCCCCTTCCCTCCGACCGTCCACCCGGGGCAAGGTGCCGTCCGTGAGCAACACGCCCTTCTATCCCTTCGTTCCCCGGAAGCAGCGGACCGCGGTCACCCGGGAGCCCGACGCCGCCGGACGCTGGACGCCTCTCTTCCCCGACATGATCGGCTACGGACAGGAGGGCGGAGGGTCGGTCCCGGCCGACTTCCACTGGCGGACCAATCCGAAGCAGTGGCAGGAGGAGCTGACCGACGCCGAGCTCCGCAAGGAGGCCCAGGCCCACCACGCTCTGCCCGAGGCCTCCCTCCCCCTGGCACTGCCGCCCGGTCCTCGGAATGCCGGCTGAGGTCACTTCACCAGCATCCACGCGCCCATGCCGAGCCCGATGGCGATGATGACCGCGCGCACCAGCCGCTCGCCGATCCGCTGGGCGAGCCAGGCTCCGGCGTAGCCTCCCAGCACCGACCCCACCGCCATCAGGGCCACCAGCGGCCAGCGAACGTGCCTGCCGACCGCGAAGTAGACTGCGGCGATGCCGTTGATGCACAGCGCGCCCAGGTTCTTCAGCCCGTTCATCTGGTGGATGTTGGTCAGGCCCACCAGCCCGAGCTCGGCGAGCATCAGGATGCCCATCCCGGCGCCGAAGAAGCCGCCGTACACCGCGACGACGAACTGGCCGGCGGTCAGCACCCAGAGGTTCGCCTGATCGAGCTCGCGCGGTGCGGCCGTCGCGCTCCGGCGCTCGCGCCAGTGGCGGAGCGGCTCCTGGACGAGGAACAGGGCGGTCGCGGCGAAGATGAGCCAGGGCACCAGAGCCCGGAACAGCGCGTCTCCGGCCATCACCACCAGCCAGGCGCCCACCAGACCGCCGGCGATGCAGGAGGCAAGCAGGACGGCGATCACCGGCCGGGTGGGGGTGCCGATCTCGTCGCGGAAGCCCCAGCCCGCGCTCAGCGAGCCGGGCACCAGGGCCACGGTGTTCGTGGCGTTGGCGACCACCGGGGGGACGCCGGCGGCGAGGAGCGCGGGGAAGGTGAGCAGCGTCCCCCCGCCGGCCAGGGCGTTCATCGTGCCCGCGACGATGGAGACGAGGAAGAGGAGGAGGAGCTGGAGTGGGGAGTGGCTCACGCGCCGCTAGAGCGGGTTCCGCTGGGCCATCGCGTTGTAGGTCGCGTACTTGTAGAGGTCCGAGAGCGTCGGGTAGTTGTAGCAGGTGTCGATGAACAGCTGCGCCCCGGCGCCGCAGAGCAGCGCGGTGAGGCCGATGTGGACCAGCTCCGACGCCTGTTCGCCGAGGACGTGGACCCCGAGCAGCTTCATGTCCTCGCGGCGAAAGATGAGCTTCAGGAACCCTCCGCCGTCGCCGATGATCTGCCCCCGGGCGTTGGTGGCGTAGGCCGCGCGCCCGACCACGTAGTCCACGCCCGATTTCTTGAGCGACTCCTCGGTCTCTCCGGCCATCGACAGCTCGGGGATGGTGTACAGGCCATAGGGGAGGATCGGCGCGAGCCGCTCCTTCGGGTAGAGGGAGAAGGCGTGGGCGATGGCGACGCGGGCCTGCTCCATCGACGTGGAGGCCAGCGCAGGGAAGCCGAGGCAGTCGCCCGCCGCATAGATGTTCGGAACGCTCGTCTGGTAGTGCTCGTTGACCAGCACCCGGCCGCGCTCGGCGAGCTTGACCCCCACCTCCTCGAGCCCGATGCCGGCGGTGTTCGCGCTGCGTCCGGAGGCGACCAGGAGCGCCGCGGCGGCGATCGACTCGCCACCCGCGAGGCACACCGTCACCCGGCCCTCCTCGACCTCCACCGCCTCGACGGTACCGGGCATCTTGAACTGCACGCCGATGCCCTCCATCCGCGCCTTGAGGCGGGTGGACATCTCCAGATCGAGGAACGAGAGCAGCGGGGCGCGGGACTCGATCAGCGTGACCGGGATGCCGAGCGCGGCGAAGGTGCAGGCGTACTCGCAGCCGATGACGCCGCCGCCCACCACCACCAGCGAGTGCGGCACCTCGGACATCAGGAGGATGCTGTCCGAGTCGTAGACACCGGGAGCCTGGAAGTTGAAGAGCGGCGGGTGGAAGGGTGTGCTCCCGGTGGCCACCAGGATGACCTTCGCGGTGAGCCGGTCCTCGGCGCCGGGACGGCGGACCACCACGGTGTTCGCGTCGACGATGCGCCCCTTGCCGTGGAAGACCTCCGCGCCGTGGGCATGGAGGTTCTGCGACACGCGGACCTGCTCCTCCTGCGCGACGGCGCGCTCGCGGTACAGCAGCTCGCGGACTCCGGTGCTCGCCTGGAGCCGCATGTCCACCCCGTAGAGGCCACGCTGTCGGAAGCCCGAGAGGTAGAGCGACGTCTCGCGAAGCGTCTTCGAGGGCAGGGTCCCGGTGTTGGCGCCGGCGCCGCCGAGGTTGGACTGCCGCTCGACGACGGCGACCTTCTTCCGGAAGTACCCCGCCTGGGCTGCGCCCTTCTCCCCGGCAGGCCCCGAGCCAATCACCACCAGGTCGTAGTCAGGCATCAGCTCATCTTAAAGCACGGACCAGGGGCGAGCGGGCGGTGACGATCGGGTGGCGGCCGACATCGCCCACGGCCACGCGCGCGTCGACGCGCTGGCTGTGGTTCCTGGAGGCGCACCTCCAGTCGAACCGCTGACCCGGTGGTGGTATGGGGCGGCCATGGCGCTGCCCCCGCTGACCGAGGCCCTGCAGCCCCTGCTGGAGACGCTCGACGAGGCGCTTCACCAGCGCGATCGCGAGCGACGCGCCGGTCCCGCCGGGCGGCGACCGGTGCAGGTCCTCTATGGTGGCGCACACCTCTTCAGGGCCGGCGCGGCAGCGCGGATGGGCACCCTGGCGCGGGCGGCGCTGGACGCCTACGCGCCCGACGGGCCGACCTACGCGCACGCGCTCGGCCTGTCGCTGACCCCCACGCAGGCCACCGACCTCCGCAAGCGGGTCGTCGCGAAGCTCGAGCGCGAGCCGGTGGAGGACCTCCGGATCGACTTCGAGGACGGCTACGGCATCCGCCCCGACGAGGAGGAGGACACCCACGCCGACGCCGCCGGCGCAGCGCTCGCACAGGGAGCCCGCGAGGCGACGCTCCCGCCGTTCATCGGCCTGCGCCTGAAGCCGTTCAACGGCCGGTCCGCACGGCGGGCGCTGCGGACGCTGGAGCGGGTGGGCTCGAGGCTCGGGAACCAGCCCATCACCGGGTTCGCGCTGACCGCGCCCAAGCTGGTGCTTCCGATCCAGGTGGAGCTGCTCCGTCGCGCGGCCGAGGCGCTGGAGCACCGGCTGGGCTGGCCGGCGGGCTCGGTGGCGCTGGAGCTGATGGTCGAGACGCCGGCGGCGCTGGTCTCGCTGGACGGGAAGCTGGGCATCCTGGCGATGGTGGAGGCCGCGGGTGGGCGGTGCCGGTCGGTACACGTGGGGCCCTATGACATGACGTCGGCGCTCGGCATCAGCGCGGCGCACCAGTGGCTGGGGCATCCGTCGGTGGAGCTGGTGCGGCGGCTGCTCCAGCTCGCGCTCTCCGGAACCGGAGTGACGATCGTGGACGGGCCGACGACGCTGCTTCCGGTGGGGCCGCACCGCGAGCCGAAGAGCGATGGGGAGCGCTCGGCGAACCGCGAGGCGGTGTTCCGGGCGTGGGCGCGGGCGGCGGACGACATCCGGCGGGCGTACCGGGACGGCGTGGTGCAGGGGTGGGATCTGCATCCCGCGCAGCTGCCGGCGCGGTACGGGGCGCTGTTCGCGACGCTGCGGGAGGAGATCGCCCCGGCGGCGGCGCGGCTGCGAAAGTTCCTCGACCAGTCGGCACAGGCCACGCGGCTCGGTGCCGAGTTCGACGACGCGGCGACCGCGCGCGGGCTGCTCAACGGGCTCCAACGTGCGGTGGAGTGCGGGGCCGCGACGGCCGACGAGGTCGAGGCAGCGCTCGGCCACACGCTGGCACACGCCCGCGAGCGCCTGGGCGGCTGAGGCCGGTCGCGACGAGGCTCCGCTCTTCCTCGAGAGCGGCCTCACCGCCCGTGCTTGCGCCAGTCCGCCACGTCGCGCAGCGCCTCGAGCACCAGCGCCGTCCATCCGGTCTGATGGCTTGCCCCGAGACCCTTCCCGGTGTCGCCGTGGAAGAATTCGTAGAACAGCACCAGGTCGCGGAACGCCGGGTCCTTCACGTACCGCGCCTCGTCGCCGTGCGCGGGCCGCCGACCGGACCGGTCTGGATGGAAGAGCCCCAGGAGTCTCAGCGACAGCAGATGCGCCACCTGGTTCAGCGTCAGCTGCTGCCCGGAGCCCGTCGGACACTCCACGGTCAGCGCGTCTCCGTAGAAGTGGTGGTACCGCTCCAGCGACTCGATCAGCAGGTAGTTGGGCGGAAACCACACTGGCCCGCGCCAGTTCGAGTTCCCTCCGAATATTCCCGTCGTCGAATCCCCCGGGTCGTAGTGCACCGACCAGTCCGGATGGCCGTCCAGCACGTAGGGGTGCGCCGCGTGCACCCGCGACAGGCTCCGGATGCCATAGGGCGACAGGAACTCGCTCTCGTCGAGCACGTAGCCGAGCAACCGCACCAGTCGCTCCCGCGGAGCGATCGCCAGCAGGCGCGCGCCCGGGGCCCCGTGCTCGGGCGGCCGGTAGTAGACGTGCGCCGCCAGATCGGGCCGGTTCTCCAGGAACCAGCGCATCCGCTTGCTGAAGCCCGGCAGCCGGTCCACCTCGCGGTCGCCGAGAACCTCCGCGGCGAACAGCGGGATGAGACCCACCATGCTCCGCACTCGCAGCGGGATGCTCCGGTCCCCGACGACCAGGTGGTCGTAATAGAAGCCGTCCGCCTCGTCCCAGAGCCCTTCCCCGCCCATCGCGTTGATCGCGTCGACGATGGCCACGAAGTGCTCGAAGAACTTGCTGGCGATGTCCTCGTAGCAGTCGTCGGTCTGCGCCAGCTCCAGCGCGATGCTCAGCATCGTGGTGCAGAAGAACCCCATCCACGCCGTGCCGTCCGCCTGCGTGAGCTGCCCACCCATCGGCAGCGGCTTGCTCCGGTCGAACACCCCGATGTTGTCCAGGCCGAGGAAGCCGCCGGAGAAGAGGTTCTTCCCGTCGGGGTCCTTCCGGTTCACCCACCAGGTGAAGTTGAGCAGCAGCTTCTGGAACGCACGCTTGAGGAACGTGGTGTCCCGCCGCCCTCGCGGCCCGGTCTTCTTGTAGACCCGCCACGCCGCCCAGGCGTGCACCGGTGGATTCACGTCGGAGAACGCCCACTCGTACGCCGGCAGGTGCCCGTTGGGGTGCATGTACCATTCGCGCAGGAGCAGGATCAGCTGCTCCTTGGCGAACGTCGGGTCCACCTCGCAGAACGGCAGCATGTGGAACGCCAGGTCCCACGCCGCGTACCAGGGGTATTCCCAGCTGTCCGGCATCGACAGCACGTCGCGGTTGTAGAGGTTCAGTGCCCAGCTCGCGTTGCGCCCGCGCTTCCGCTCGGGGGGCGGGGGCGGACCGGCGGGGTCCCCCTCGAGCCAGTCCTGCACGCTGTAGTGGTAGTACTGCTTGCACCAGTGGAGCCCGGCCCACGCCTGACGCGCGATGCGCCGCTCGTCGGGCGTGGAGGCCGCCGGGAGGTGACGTTCGTAGAACGCATCGGCCTCCGCCCGGCGGTCCTCGAACAGCGCATCCACCGACCCGTCGAAGTCGGAGGCGAGCCCGTGCTCCACCGCCGCCAGCCGGAGCCGGATGGTCGCCGAGGCCCCCGGCGCGAGCTCGAGCCGGTAGTGGGCCGCCACCTTCGTGCCCACGGGGTCGGGGCTCACCGCGTCCCGCCGTCCGTGCACCACCGCCTCGTGGATGGCGTCCTTCGGCCAGCGGCTCCGCGACGGCACGCCGAACAGCCGCTCGGCGTTGGTCTCGTTGTCGCAGAACAGGAGCACCGGCGCCGTGCCGTTGGGATGCGGACCTGGCTCGAGCCGGAACAGACCGAGCGAGGCGTGCCTGGCCAGGACGTGTCCCTCCTCCCCGACCAGCTCGGGGCGCGGCCAGTAGCCCTCGGTCATCCGCCCCCAGGCCCAGGTGTTCCGGAACCACAGCGTGGGCAGCACGTGCAGCGGCGCCGGCTCGGGCCCGTGGTTCGTCACCGTCACCCGCATCCACAGGTCGTCGGGGATCGCCTTCGCGTACTCGACCCGCACATCGAAGTAGCGGTTGCCGTCGAAGACGCCGGTGTCGAGCAGCTCGAACTCGGGCGCCTGGCGCCCCCGCCGCCGGTTCTCCTCGAGCAGCTGCGCGTAGGGAAAGGCGCGCTGCGGGTACTTGTAGAGCGCCTCGAGGTAGCTGGAGGTCGGCGTCGCGTCGAGGAAGTAGTACAGCTCCTTCACGTCCTCGCCGTGGTTGCCCTCGTTCCCCGTCAGACCGAAGAGCCGTTCCTTGAGGATCGGATCGCGCTCGTTCCAGAGCGCCAGCGCGAGGCAGAGCCGGCACTCCCGGTCGGTGATGCCCAGCAGCCCGTCCTCTCCCCAGCGGTAGACGCGCGAGCGCGCCGCGTCGTGCGGGAAGTACTCCCAGGCCTCCCCGGTCGCGGAGTAGTCCTCCCGCACCGTCCCCCACTGGCGCTCGGACAGGTAGGGCCCCCACCGCTTCCAGTTGCGGATGCGCTGGGCGTCCTCCGCCAGCCGCTGCGTCTCGGGATCCGGGGCCCGGGGGTCGGACACGGTATGCCCAAGCCAACCAGCACACGTGGCGGGCTGCAAAGGGAGATCAGCGGCAGGAACCGGCATGCGCCCCGGCCGGCCGCTAGAGAGGATGTCCCCCGTCCACCATGAGCCCCTCCGGTTCCAGCCCCTCCGCATCCCGCCTCTCCCTGGGACTGGCGCTGTTCTCGCTCTACGCCATCTGGGGCTCCACCTACCTCGCGATGCGGGTGGCCATGGACGGCTTTCCGCCCTTCCGGATGGCGGCACTGCGCTTCCTCGTCGCCGGGGTGGTGATGCTCGGCATCGCCCGGCTGCGTGGCGAGCCGTTTCCCACGCTCCGGCAGTGGCGCAATGCGGCGATCATCGGGACGCTGCTGCTCGCCTGCGGCAATGGCGGCGTGGCCTTCGCCGAGCAGACGGTGAGCTCGGGCCTGGCGGCGCTGATGGTCTCCGCGATGCCCCTGTGGATGGCGCTCTTCGGCGGGCTGTGGGGACGCTGGCCGGCGACCAAGGACTGGGTCGGGCTGGTCCTCGGCTTCGGGGGCATCGTCCTCCTCAACGTCGGAAGCGAGCTGAGCGGGAGCGGCGCCGGCGTCGCGGCGCTGATGTTCGCCACCGCCGCCTGGGCCTTCGGCTCGCTCTGGAGCCGGCGGCTGGACCTGCCCAAGGGGATGATGGCTGCGGGCGCAGAGATGTTCACCGCCGCCTGGGTGCTGGTGGCGATGAGCCTCCTCCGTGGCGAGCAGCTGCCTCCGGTCATCCCCGCGCGCGCCATCTGGGCGCTCGGCTACCTCGTGGTGTTTGGCTCGCTGGTCGCCTACACCGCCTACCTGCACCTGCTCGCCCGCGTCCCGGCGCCGGTGGCCTCGAGCTATGCCTACGTCAATCCAGTGGTGGCGCTGGTGCTCGGAGCGGCGCTCGCCGGGGAGCGGCTTCCGCACGCGCTCATCGTCGCCCTGCCGCTCATCCTGACCGCGGTCGCCCTGGTGCTCCGACCCGCGCCTGCGCGCGTCTCGGTCCCGGGTTCTGGGCTCGGCAACCCGCTCGGCCGGCCGCTCGGCGCCCCGCACCAGGGGGACGCCGCGGAAGCGCGCACCGGCGCGCTGTCGATCGCGCTCAGAACTCCACGCCCCAACCGAGGGTGAGGCGCGCCGGTGTCCCCGCGTCGGGGCGCTGCGTGGTCGCCGGGTCTCCCGACGTCCCGATGAAGGTGAAGACGTGCTGGTCCCGCGGCTGGAGCCAGCGCAGGACGCACGCCAGCGCAGCGACGAATGGGCCATCGGAGCGCACCGGCGTCGCGAGGCTCGAGGCGGTCGTCTTCCCCTCGGTCAGCGACAGGCGGGCCTCGATCCAGCGGGGGAAGCCGGACTCCGTGGTGTGAATCTCCAGCCGGTAGACCAGGCGGGCCTTCCCCGGCGCAGGCGCATCGACCGCCGCGCCCCGGGCGACCGACAGCCCCATCCCGACGGCGCCGTTCTGGCGCAGCTGGCCGAGGCCCACCGACAGCGCGGTCTCGGCCGTCCGCGACGCGGGCGCGGCGGGCGTGGACTCCACCGGTGGAGTCAGTGCCGGTGCGGCAGCGAGCAGGAGTGCGGTGACGAGACCCATCTAGCGACGCCTTCGCCCGCGCCCGGCCAGCGCTGCGACGAACGTACCCAGGGACCCTCCGCGGCCGACCTCCCGGTCCCCGGCCACGGGCGGCGTCTTACCCCAGATCGGGCCCCCCGCCACAGGGGTCCCCCCGGGTCCAGCCCTCGGAAGCCACAGGATTGCCCGGGTCCCGCTCCCCGGATGGGAGTCGAGCTCCAGCCGCCCCCCGTGGGCCTCGGCGATGGTCCGGGCCAGCGACAGCCCGAGCCCGAACCCTCCGGTGCTCCGGCTCCGGCTCTGGTCGGAGCGGAAGAATGGGGTGAAGACGTGGGGGAGGTCCTCGGAGGCGATGCCCGCGCCGTGGTCCTCGACGGTGAAGGTCACCGCGTCCGCCGTCCCACGGACCTGCAGCTGCACCCAGCCGGCCGCGGGCGGTGAGTACTTGGCGGCGTTGTCGAGGAGGTTGTTGAGGATGCGCCCCACCAGCCCCGGGTCGGCGGTGAGGCGCCTGGCGGAGTCCACGGCGGAGGCATCCAGCCGGTGCTCGGGGTGCACGGCGAGGAAGCGCTCGGAGGCGGTGGCGACGAGCGCCGCGGCCTCGACGTCCCTCGGGCGAAGCACCGGCGCGCCGGGCACCGCCTGCCCGAGCTCGAGGCGCGCGGCCGTGAGCAGCTCGTCCACCAGCCGCTCCAGCTCGCCCAGGTCGTCGGTGATGTCGGCCAGCGAGGCGCGGGCCGTGTCCACGTCGCCCTCCTCCGCCAGCTCCAGCGCCACCCGGATGCGCGACAGCGGCGTCCGCAGCTCGTGGGACACGCCGGCGATGAGCGCCTTCTCCGAGCGCAGGAGCGAGACCACCCGCTCCGCCATCCCGTCGAACGCCCGCCCCACCTCCCCCAGCTCGTCCGCGCGGTCGAGCCGGGCCCGCGCCTGGAGGTCGCCCGCCCCGAGCCGGGAGGCGGCCACGGACAGCGTCCCCAGCGGCCGCGAGATGGACCGGGCGAGGAGCGCCGAGCTGATGCCGAGGACGACGAGCACCAGCCCCGCGACCGAGGCCAGCTCCCAGGGCGGGGGCGTCGGCGGGCGGAGGTCGAGCACCGCCCAGCCCTGCGACGGCGGCGGAGGAGGCCGGGGCGGAGGTCCGTCCCGCGGGGCGAGCACCCCGGACGTGCCTGGCGGAGGATGGTCCGGGCCGTCCATGGGCGGGATCAGCCGCTCGAGGCCACCGGGACCGTCGACGTGGCGGGGCGGCGGCGGGGGGCGGCCTCCATGACCGAACGGACCGGGGGGACCGGGAGGCACCAGCGCCAGGACCAGGATCGGCGGCTCGGCGTGGAGCGCAGCCGGAAGGGGTAGCACCGGCTCGACGTTGCTGGCGAGGATCGTCCGGTCGAGACCGTAGAGCGTCATCCGAGCTCCGGCGGTGTCGCCGAGCTGACCGAGCGCGCGCTGGAGCGCATCGTGGTCTTGCAGGACGGGGAAGATCTGCCCCACCACGTATTCGCCCTGCCGCCGGAGCCACGACTCGGGGATGCGTGACTGGTGAAGCAGCACCGCCACGCCCGCCACGACCACCAGCAGCTGCGCGAGGCAGACCAGGTAGATGCGAACCACCAGCCGGCGAAGCAGCGGCGGCCGCTCGCCGAGCGCCGGCGTCTCGTGGGTCACGACGGCCGATCCGCGGCGAGCATGTAGCCCACGCCGCGCACCGTGATCAGCCAGCGGGGGGCACGCGCGTCGTCGGCGAGCTTCGCTCGCAGATGCGAGATGTGGACGTCGATGCTCCGGTCGAACGCCTCCTCGGCGCTCCCGTGGACCAGGTCGAGCAGCTGCTCGCGGCTCAGCACCCGCCCCGCGCGCTCTGCCAGCACCTTGAGCAGGTTGAACTCGAAGTGGTGAGGCCCAGCTCCACCCCGCCCAGCGTCACCCGCATGGCCGCGGGGTCGACGGTGAGCGGGCCCACGGTGATCGGCCGGTTGGACGGGCCGGCGCGGCCGCGCGAGCGGCGGGCCTGGGCGCGGATGCGGGCCAGGAGCTCCCGGGAGCTGAACGGCTTGGGGACGTAATCGTCCGCTCCCGCCTCGAGGCCCAGCACGCGGTCCGCCTCCTCGCCGCGCGCGGTCACCATGATGACCGGGACGTCGGCCCGGGCGCGCAGCTGCCGGCACAGCTCCACGCCGTCGACCTCGGGGAGCATGAGGTCGAGGAGCACGACATCGGGCCAGATCCGCAGCGTCTGGGCGAGCCCCTCCCGACCGGCGGACGCGAGGGTGACCACCACGCCGTGCGACTCCAGATAGCGCTGGGTCAGCCGGGCGAGCCGCTGGTCGTCCTCGACGTACACCACCGAGATGTGCTCGGACATCGGCGGCCACCCTACCGCACGCGCCGTGTTCCCCGGGCGCCCGGAAACATGTCTTCACAGTCCGGGGGGCCTGCTACCGTCGACGGCGGTGTCGCTCCTCCTCCTCGTGCTGCTCCGCTCGGCGTCCCCCGACGTGGTCTGCCTCGAGCCGACGGTCTGCACCCCGGTCACCGAGCTCGGCGGGGACGGCGGCGTCCAGCGGGTGCGCCACACCGAGCGGCTGCCGGCGCGCATCGACGCCGAGGCTCCGTTCGCGGCCTGGCTTTCCTGGCCCGCGCCGCCCGAGGCCGTCCGCGCGCGCATGGCCGCGCGCCAGCCGGTGGAGTTTCGCGCGGTCATCCCCGCCGGCCGGCTCCGGCTCGCGGTCGCCCCCGGCGTCGCGCTGGAGGACGGATCGGGAGCGCTGGCCTTCCTGTCGTCGGATCCGCTCGGGAGTGGGAGCGACCCTCTACCCCTTCCGGAGGCGATCGCCGGGGCCGAGTCGCTGGGGCTCCTCACTCCGGACCAGAAGGCCGCGGTGGCTCGCTGGCGCGACGCGGCTGCCGCCTGGCAGTCGCGCCTGGCCTCCGACTGGACCGCATTCACCCGCTCGCCGCGGACCGCCTCGACCCGCACCCGGCTCCTGGACACGCTCGGCGCGCCTCCGGCGCCGCTCCGGCCCGAGCAGCTCCTCACCGAGGCCCAGCGCATCGAGCTCCGCCGGAAGGGCCACGCGCTCGAGGGACGCATCGTCGTCGAGGATCTCCCCGGCGACGCCTACCGGCTCCGCGTCGAGGGCGTGCCGCTCGAGCAGCTGGTCGAGGACTGGAACGCCGGGCTGCACGGGCTGGTGAGCCGGCTGGAGCGGGTGCCGCGGCCGCGGTTCCACGTGCGCCCCGGCCACCGCCACGACGAGGCGAGCTTCACTCTCGACGTGCGCTCGGACGTGGACGAGACGCGCGTCTCCCAGGTGGCGCGGAGGCTCCAAGAGGTTCCCGGCCTCGAGCGCGACGACACCGACCTGCCCCCGCCGGGGCTCTGAGGGGACGGCACTCGCGATGACCCTCCCCTGGGTACTCTCGCTGCTGGTGGGCGTGACCCCGGCGCCCGCGCGCTTCGACCAGGCCGGCAGGAGCATCGGTCCGGCGCTCTCCGAGCGTACCGCCAGCTACGCGATCGAGGCGCGCTACGAACCGGCGAGCCGCCAGGTGCACGGGACCGCCCGGCTCACCTGGACCAACCGCTCCGACGTCCCGCAGGGAACGCTCTGGTTCCACGCGTACTGGAACGCCTTCATGAATGCCGACAGCACCTTCGCCAGCGAGGACAACCGCTCGGGCGGTGCACGCGCCGGGACCGAGGGTTTCGGCAAGGATGACTGGGGCTGGATGGAGCTCCGCTCGGCGCGGCTTCCGGACGGCACCGATGTGCGGCCCACCCTGCGCTGGGAGCACCCCGACGACGACAACGCGAGGGACCGGACGGTCTTCACCCTGACCCTTCCCGAGCCCGTCCCGCCCCGGGGCACGGTGACGCTCGACCTCGCCTGGGATGCCCGCGCACCGAAGCTCGCCACCCGGACCGGGGTGTTCGGCAAGTTCACGCTCTTCGGCCAGTGGTTCCCCAAGCTGGGCGTGCTCGAGGTTCCTCCGCAGCGCGGGGTGCGCGCGCCGACCTGGAACTGCCACCAGTTCCACGCCACAAGCGAGTTCTACGCCGACTTCGGCAGCTACGACGCCGCGCTGAGCGTGCCGCGGTCGCTGGTGGTCGGCGCCACGGGCGTCCGGACCGGCCGGACCGAGCACCCCGACGGGACCGTCACCCACCGGTTCCACCAGGACGACGTCATCGACTTCGCCTGGACGGCCTGGGACGGCGCGGTGGAGGAGACCGACGTCTTCCGGAGCGACGGACTGCCCGAGGTGGCGCTCACCGTGCTGCTCCCCGGCGACGCGCGCGCCAGCGCCGCCCAAGTGCTCGCGGCCGCGAAGGCGACGCTGGAGTACGGCGGACGCAACTGGCTCCCCTACCCCTATCCGCACCTCACGCTCGTCGCGCCGCCGGTGGGAGCGAACGGCGACGCGGGCGGGATGGAGTACCCCACCTTCGTCACCGCCTACGCGCGCACCGACCCGGTCCCGCCACGCGACGCCCTGCTCTGGGAGGTGACGGTGCACGAGGTGGCGCACGGCTGGTGGCAGGGGATGGTCGCCACCAACGAGTTCGAGGAGGCGTGGCTCGACGAGGGGATCGACTCCTGGGCCACCGCCAGGATCCTCGGTTTCCTCGGGCTTCGCTTCGACTTCGCCGGCGCCGCTCCTCCCGGGACGCGCTGGCTGCTCCGCCCGCTCCTCCACTCCGACTTTTCCGACGATGACGTCCGTCTCCGCCCCGCCACTCCTCGCTTCTGGTCGAGCATCGCGCGCCCCGGCTGGCGCTTCCGGACCGGCGGCGAGGTGGCCCGCAACACCTATACCCGCGCGTCGCTCGCACTGCGGACGCTCGAGCGCGAGGTGGGGAGCGAGGTCTTCGCTCGCACCATGCGGGCCTACGCCGAGCGCTGGGCGTTCCGGCATCCCGGGACCGACGATTTTCTCGCGGTGGCCTCGGAGATGAGCGGCCGTGACCTCCGCCCGCTGGGGAACGCGCTCTTTCGCAGCACCGCCGGCCTGGACGACGGCGTGACCGAGCTCGCCTGCCGCCGCGTCCCGGCCGGAGGCGGACCGGGCCTCTACGACGCAGACGGGGGAACGCCGGTCTTCCGGGCGGCGGAGCGCACGCCGTCGAACGCGCGCTGCGAGACGCTGGTGGACCGACGGGGCGACCTCCCGATCCCCCTCGACGTGCGGCTGACCTTCCGCGACGGAACGCGGCTCCGCCGCGAGGTTCCGCCGGGCGAGCTCTGGCTGCGGATCACCACCGAGCGCCCGTACCCCGGGGGCAAGGTGGATCGGGTGGACCTCCATCCGGGCTCGTCGGCGCCCCTGGACGCCAACCCGCTGAACGACGCCCGCACGCTCGACTCGACCCCGGGGCCGGTCCTCACGCTGACCGGATGGCTGCTCTACTGCGCACAGCTGCTCGCCGCGGCCGTGGGGTCGCTCCTGTGAGCCGGCCTCGGGCCGGAGGGCTGGTCGAGGCGCTCCGGGTCGGCCTCGCCGAGTGGCGGACGGTGGCGGTCCTCCTCTGCGCCAACTGGGTGGTGGCCGGGTTGATGGTCGCGCCGACGGTGCCGCGGGTGCTGGCGCAGTACGGACATGCCCCGCTCGCGGTGGGGAAGCCGGTGCTCTCGACCGAGCTGCTGTGGAGCTTCGGGAGCCTGTTCGAGTCCGGAGGGACGCCCTCGGTCGGCGCCCCGCTCCTGCTCCTGGTCGTCCTCCAGACCTTCCTCGCCGGTGGCGTGGCGTGGCGTGCCTCGGTCGGGGGGCCGTTCCGGCTGGGCGCGTTCTTCGGCCAGTCGGGACGGCTCCTCGGACGCAACGCGCGGCTCTACCTCTGGCTGCTGCTCCTCTTGCCGGTGGCGGCGGCCGTCCCGGTCCTCGTCGCCGTGGCGATGCGAGCCGTCGGCCTTCCGACGCTCCTCGGCCAGCCGGCGGAGACGTGGATCTTCGGCCGGCCCTTCGGCGTCTGGAGCGTTCTCCACCTCGGCCTGGTGGGGCTGGCCCTGGCGCTGTGGAGGCTGAGCCTCGAGGTGGGCCGGGTGGTGCTCTTCCGCGACGACGCACGCGCCACCCGGTGGGTCGCCTGGAGTGCGGTGCGCCTCGTCGTCCGGAGCCCGGTCGCGGTGCTGCTCTACGCGGTTCTGGGCGGGGTCGCGACGCTGGCGTTGCTCCTCGCCATGCGTTGCCGGGCGCTGCTCCCCGAGGGGAGCGCCGGGCTCGCCCTCCTGGCCCTCGGTGCCGCCCAGGGAGTGCTCTGGGTACGCCTCGCCTTCCAGGTGGCGGGCACCCGCTTCGCCGCGGGCCTGGTGGAGCGCCTCGCGCCGGCCGGCGCGGGCCCCCTGGCGCCGGAGCCGGACCTGCCCGCCGTCGAACATCCGGCGGGCTGAGCCCGTTCCTGCAACCCCTCCGCAGCCCGGCGGGGCGTGACTACCGTTCCACCCATGCGTCGACGGAGGCCTCCGACTGTCGAGACGTGGACGCTCTGCCTGATCCGGGCGCGAACATCGTCCCTTCCGGAGCCGGTCGGGCTCCGATCGAATGCCCTGCTGGAATGGGAGATTCCGTGCGGCTGAACGTGGGCCGCAAGTTCGGATCGCACGTTCGGATCCTCCGGCACGCGCGTGGTCTCACCCAGGAGGCGCTCGCCGAGCGAAGCGAGCTGTCCGTGGACGCCGTCCGGCGGATCGAGCGCGGCGGGTTCTCTCCGTCGCTGGACACGGTGAACAAGCTGGCCACCGGGCTGGACGTCTCGCTCCGGACGCTGTTCCAGGACTTCGACCGCGATCGCCGGGACCAGGTGGCCGAGCTCTGCGACTACCTGGGCAAGCGCACGCGGAGCGAGCTGCGGATGGTGTGGCGGATCATGCGCGCGATGTTCGAGGAGACCTGACCGGCCCCTTGTCCGAGGGTGCCCGGACGGTGAATCCGACCCGCGCCCCGCCCTCGGCCCGGTTCTCGGCGAACGCGCCGCCGCCGTGGGCCTCGGCGATTCGCCGCACCAGGGCGAGCCCGAGGCCCAGCCCGTCGCTGGTCTCGCCGCGCTGGAAGGGGTGGAACGCCCGATCGCCGGCGCCGGGCAGGCCCGGGCCCGCGTCCTCCACAGCGAAGCGCACCACCCCGTCGGGTGCGTCCACCCGGAGCCGGGTGACGCCGCCGCCGTGCACGCGGGCGTTCTCCAGGAGGTTGGAGAGGGCGCGCTGGAGGAGCGTGGGGTCGCCCTCGAGCGCCAGCGGCCCGGACTCGACCTCGAGGAGCGCGGCGGGCAGCGCCGCTCGCTCCAGGGCCCGGACCCCGAGGTCGCCGGCGTCGAGCGGGAGCCGGGCCATGGCGCTGAAGTCGAGGCGGGCCGAGGCGAGGAGCTCGCCCACCAGCGCGTCCATCTCCAGCACCTCGTGCTCCAGCTGGTCCAGCACCGTGGCGTCGCCGCTCCGCCCGAGCTCGAGGAGGAGCCGGATGCGGGCCAGGGGCGTGCGGAGCTCGTGGCTGACCGCGGCCAGCAGCTCGCGCTGCTCCTTGAGCTGTCGCTCGATGCGCTCGGCCATGCCGTTCATCACCTCGGCGAGCGAGCGCACCTCGCCGCGCGCGTGCCGGACGTCGAAGCGGCTCTGGAGCCGGCCCTCGCCCAGGTCCCGGGCCACGCGGGTGAGCTCCTCCAGGGGCCAGGCCAGCTTCCAGGCGATCCGCCCGGACATCGCCCAGAGCATGCACAGCACAGCCGCGAGGGCGAGCAGGGCGGTCCAGCCGCCATGGCCTCCGTGGGGCCAGGGCTGGACGCGGACCATGCCCAGCCGGGCGCCGTTCTGGATCACCGGGACGTTCTCCATCCACCGGAGCGCCGGTGGGCCGAACCGGGCGAGCGGGTGGCCCTGCGCGTCCTCGAGCTGGACCGACCAGCCGAGGTGCGAGGCGATGGCGGAGGCCCAGGCGTCCCGGTCTGGTGGCGAGCTCCAGACCCGGGCGGCCTGCTCGCCCATCAGGGCCTGCACGCTGTCCCACTGCGCCCGGGTCGAGGGTCCCCGGAGGTGCTCGACGCCGGCGGTGACCGCGGTGACCACGAAGGCGGTCGCGAGGATGGCGACGCCGAACCAGACGAACAGCCGCCGCTGCATCCGGGCGCGCTTGCGCCACAGCGTGAAGTCGTGCCAGCGCCTCTGGTGCCAGGGATCGAAGCGCGGGACCACGGCTACTGCTCCCGGCTGAGCACGTAACCCACGCCGCGCACCGTCTTGATCCGGCGAGGCGAGCGGGGATCGTCCCCGAGCTTGGCGCGCAGATGCGAGATGTGGACGTCGACCGTCCGCTCGCCCACCACGACGTCGCTCCGGCCGGCCTCGGAGAGCAGCGCGTCGCGAGGAATCACCCGGCCGGCCCGCCGCATCAGCGCCACCAGGATGTCGAACTCGAGGCCGGTGAGCTCGATGGCCTTGCCCTCCACCGTCACCTGCCGCGAGCCCACGTCCACCTGCACGTCCGCCACCGCCAGCTTCTCGCTCACCGCGTCCGGGGCGCTCCGGCGGAGCACGGCCCGCAGGCGGGCCAGCAGCTCGCGGGGGCTGAAGGGCTTGGGGACGTAGTCGTCGGCGCCGATCTCCAGGCCCACCACCCGGTCGGTCTCGTCGCCCTTGGCGGTGAGCATGAGGATCGGCACGCGACTCCGGGTGCGGATGCGCCGGAGCACCTCCAGCCCGTCCATGCCCGGGAGCATGATGTCCAGCAGCACCGCGTCGAAGGCCGAGCTGTCCAGCGCCTGGATGCCGCTCTGCCCGTCGTAGGCCGGCGTGACCTGGACCCCGTTCTGACCGAGCCAGCTCACCAGGAGCTCCTGGAGCCGGCGGTCATCGTCGATGCAGAGCACGCGGACGGACATGGGCGAGGTCGGGCAGTCTACCAGCGCTCCGGAGCCTCGCCGGGAGAGGCCGCCCGGCCCGGGGGCTGGCCGGCCGTGCCGCGGGCGGCGTCGACGCAGAGGGCGGCCACGTGCCGCTCCCAGGCCAGCCGCCGCTCGCGGTGCCTCATCCCGAGCGCGTGGATGCCCGAGCCGAATCCGGCGACGACGCCGGCGGCGAGGAGCGCGATGCGCAGATCACGTCGCATGGCGTGGCTCCTCAGGCGTTCCAGCGCCGGCGGCGCCAGCCGGAGGCCAGCAGGTTGGCGAGCTCGGCCCGCTGCCGCGGATCCAGCGCCTCGTGGACCCGTGCTGCCTGCCCGCGGAGCGTCTCGCGCAGGGTGGCGATCCGCCCCTCGGCCCGGGCGAACGCCTCCTCCAGCGCTACCGCGTCGAAGGTCTCTCCCCGCATGCTCCGGGCGACGTCGCTCCGCATCCGCTCGACGTCGTCGTGCCAGCCGTGGAGGGTGCCACGCAGCGCGTCCGCGGCCTCGGCGATCACCTTCTCCTGCCCGGGCGAGGTGTCGATCCGCTCGAACAGCCAGCGGAGCGGCCCGCGTCCACCCGGCCGGCCGCGTCCTTCCCAGCCCTCGTGGCGCCAGCCCCCCCAGCGGCGGTGGCCCCAGGGACCGCCGCCGTGGGCGTAGGCCCAGCTCCCGGCGCGCATCGTCCGGGCGAGGGCGTAGAGGCAGAACGCGCCCAACACGAAACCCCACATCGTCTCTTCTCCAGTCACGGGGCGACGGAAGTGCCGCCCGCGGAACAGGACGTAAGCGGGGGCTGTGAAGGCACCCCCCTGACCCGGGTAAAGAAGTGCAAACCCGCCTGGCTACCGCGGGTTGGAGGGCACTCCGGCCTCGAGGCGCTCGGCCTGCTCGCGGAGCGTCCCGGACTGTGCGGGAAGGCGGATCCATCCCGCGGTGTGCTCGGTGCGGGCGTACCACTCGCTCCCGGCCTTGCCGACCTCGACGTAGCCCATTGGCCTGCGCTCGTGGCCGTACTCGACGCGCACGGCGACGACCGGCGTGCCGTCGCGCGGCGTCTCTCCACGGCCGAGGATCTCGATCGGCGCCAGCCGCCAGACGCGCTCGGCCCAGAGGGTGGCCTCCGGGCTCGGCGCATCCGGGTTCTCCGCCGGCGCGACGCGGGTGTTCCCCTGCACCTTGCGGATGACGAAGCTGCGGCTCCGCCCGTCGAGCTGGAGCTGGAGGGCGTCCGGCTCGTCGGCACGGAAGGCGTGGAGCCGCCGGTCCACCAGACGGCTCAGGGCGGCGGAGAGGTCCTGGATCAACGACTCCTGCACCAGCCAGAGACGGCCGCCCGCGTCGAGCAGGTACGAGCCCGACGCGCCCGGCGGCGTGGAGACGACGAACTGCAGCGAGGAGCCTCCGACGGTGTCGAGGCGGAGGCGCTTGCTCGAGGCCTCGAGTCCGAGCGCTGCGCGTCGTTCCGGGCTCGCGATGCCGAGGTCACGGATGGCCATCGGCGGCGAGAGGCGCTCGAGGAGCTCGGCCGCCGCATCGTTGCCGCGGAGCTCGCGCGGCGGTGGCGGCGGTGCCTCCTTCAGCGCCTTGAGGAGGTCCGACGGGCCGGCATCCGGGCGGCCCCGCACCCCGGCGTCGGCGCGTAGCGCGGTGGGCCTCGCCCCTGCGTCCGGCACGGCGCCTGGAGCGGCAAGCCCTCCGTCCCGGGCCACTCCTCCGTCGGCGACGCCTCCGTCCGGAGCCTGGAGCGAGGGGCTGGTCGCCACGCGAACCCAGACGGTGCGGTCGGCGTCGCCCGCGCGAGAGACGTCGACCTGGTGCGAGCCGTCGTCCCAGTGCACCGCCTTCACCTGGCCGTGCCCGAGCGGCGCCACCGGCACCTCGCCCGGAGCACCGCGCTTCGGAGGCGACAGCCATACCGCGGCGGCCAGCGCGAGCGCGCCGGCGGCCACCGCACCCTGGACGGCGACCGGACGGCCCCTCATCGGCCCTTCCCCCGCCGGGTGAACCAGATGCCCCCGCCGAGCACCGCCAGCGGCGCGGCGAAGACGGTGAGGTAGAACCAGGCCACGTCCTGGCCGCGGGTGTGCTGGATGGGGAAGTCCGTCTCGCCACCCGCCGATCCGAGCGACTCCTCGCCGAGGAGCCAGCGCACGCCATCCACGGCGAAGGCGCGGTTGCCCTGGCTGCCGTCGAGCACCAGGTCGGTGAAGACGTCGGAGTCGGCCACCACCACCGCGCGCCCCTCCTCGCTCCCCTTCCGCGGGAGGGTGACGGCCGCAGCCACGTCCCAGGCCTTGCGCTTCTCCGTCCGCGGGTCGAAGGCGAAGTTGCCGTCGACGTCGCGGAAGGTCTCGGGAAGGGTGCTGACGGTGAACACGACGTTCACCCCGGCCGGCTTCTGGCTCAGCAGCTCCAGCGAGCCGGCCCCGAGGAGGAGGAGCGGCACCCGCCCACCGGCCTTCACCAGCGTGCTCACGCTCGTGTGCGGCCCGAAGGTCGCGGTGACGAGCTGGCCCCGGTCGCTGGGCTGGTGGGTGCGGGCGAGATAGACACGGTCGTTCGCCAGCGGCGTGGGCACGAAGCGGACGCCGAGCGGCTGCAGCAGGGCGTCGAAGTTCGAGCCCGACTCGGGGTCGAGCGCGATGAGCAGCCGCCCGCCCCCGCGCACCCAGCGAACCAGGGCCTCCACCTCCTCGCGGAGGAAGGGCTGCGTCGGGCCGAGGACGAGCACCGCGCTCGCGTCCCGCGGGACGTCGCTCGCCAGGCCCTGGGCGGCGCCGAGTGGGCGTACCTCGTCGTTCTGCGCCCGGAGCAGCTCCTGGAGTGTCCGGACCGTGCCCCGGGCGTCCGAGGGGTCGGGGTTCATGGCGGCGCGCTCGCCGTGGCCGGTGGTGAGGTAGACGATCTTCGCCGCGCGGCCCACCTGGTAGAGGCGCTTCTGCACCTCGGGGTCGATCTCGCGGAGCTGGCTCTTCGAGGCGTCCAGCGTGGTGCCGGTGGAGTACGCCTCGTGCCGCTCGCCGCGGCTCACCGCGATGGCCCCGTTCCCGTTCACGCCCAGCGCCCGGGCGCGCGCGAGGTCCACCGCCGCGTCGAGCTCCTCGACGTGGAGGAACGGGCTCTCCGTCGCCAGCGACTCGGCGTAGTCGCGTACCGCGGCGCCCGTGTCCGAGCCCGGGGGATAGAACAGGCTGAGGGTCACCGGCTCGGTCAGTCCCCGCACCACGCCGCGGGTCGACTCGCTCGGCCGGCCGGGGCGGAAGTAGCTCCAGTCCGCCGAGGCGTCCTTGGCGTTCGTCACCCAGCCGAGGGCCAGCGCGGTGGTGACCACGGCCACGAGCGCGAGGCCGGTCCCGACCGCGTCCTGCACCCGACCCAACTCGATCTCCGGGGCCCGGGCCATCGCCTCGTAGGCCAGCTCGCCGAGGAGGAGCGGCACCACCGACGCCGCGGCGAGAAGCGCGGTGGCGATCTGCAGCGCCGTCGCCAGCCGCGGGACGCTCTTGCCGACGTCCGGTCCGCCGGCGGCGAGGACGACGTCCGACTGGGCGAACCAGACGACGAGCGCGAGGAGGGCCAGCGTCGAGAGCAGGGCGAAGAGCCGCTCCACCCGGGGCCGGGGCGCGGCGGCGGACAGCGCGGAGCGGGTCCAGCGGAGCACCGTGGCCACCGCCACCGCGAGGACGCCCGCCACGTCGAGGAGAGCACGGCCCGGTCCCGCGCCCACCACCCGCTCGCCGAGGAAGACCGCCAGGAGCCCGAGCACCGTCGCGGCCGTGAGGAGAATGCTCCGGGCGTTCATCGCCACCGCCGGGCCTCGAGCACGCGGGTGGTGGCGAAGAGCGCCACCCAAGTGACGAGGAGGTAGTAGACCACGTCGCGCAGCCGCACCTGCCCGGACTGGAAGGGCGGGAAGTGCGCGTTGTGGAGCGCGAGCGAGGCAAAGAGGCTGGAGAAGGGCGGCTCGGTCACCGACGCCAGGAGCCAGGCGACGAGCAGCGAGACCAGCACCGCGGCCCCGAGAATCGCCGCCACCACTTGGGTCCGGGCGAGCGAGGACCCCAGCGTTCCCAGCGCCAGGGACGCGGAGCCGAGGAGCAGCAGCCCCAGGTATCCGGCCAGCAAGTGCCCCACCGAGATGTGCCCGTGCACGAGGATGAGCAGCGGCATGTACACGGTGGCCAGGGTGAGGCCAGAGAGGAAGACCAGCGCTCCGAGGAACTTCCCCAGCACGATGTCCCGGTCGCGCACCGGCGAGGCATAGAGGAGGGGCAGCGTGCCGAGCTGGCGCTCCTCGGCCAGCAGGCGCATGGCGAGGAAGATGGCCGCGACCATGGTGGGACCGGAGGCGAAGTAGAAGAAGCGGGTGAGCACCTCGGTGGAGCGGCGCGAGCCCTCGAGGGCGAAGGCGTTGAAGAGGAGCCCGTCGATGAGCAGGAGCACCGCGGCGATGATCCACCCGGTCATGGTCCGGAGGTAGCCGCGCAGCTCGCGGCGGGCGATGAGGAGCACCGCGTTCACGCTGTGGCCCCCCGGCCGGCGAGCTTCAGGAACAGGGACTCGAGCCGATCGGCCGAGACGTCGAGCCGGAAGAGCTGTGCGCCTGCAACCAGCGCGGCCTGGGCCAGCGCCGGGCGGAGCGCGTCGGGCGCCTCGACCCGCAGGAGGGCGCGGCCTCCCGGGGCGGGCTGCACGCTGACCGCGCGGACGCCGGGGACGCGCCGGAGCGCCGCGGCGACGGCATCGACCGGCCCGCCGACCTCCAGCTCCACGCCGGCGCCCACCCCCAGCCGCTCCTCGAGCTCGGCCTCGCTGCCCTGGGCCACCAGCTCACCGTCGCGGACCACGAGGAGGCGGTCACAGGTCTGGGCGATCTCGGGGAGGATGTGGCTGCTGACGACGACGGTGTGGTCGCCGCGCAGGCTGCGGATGAGCGCCCGCATCTCCACGTTCTGCACCGGGTCGAGGCCGTTGGCCGGCTCGTCGAGCAGTAGCAGATCGGGGCCGTGCACCAGCGCCTGGGCGACGCCGACCCGCTGGCGGAACCCGTGGCTGAGGGTGGAGATGCGCTCGCCGTCCAGCTCCCGGAGGCCGGTGCGTTCCTCGGTCTCGGCCACCCGGGCGGCGATGCGTTCCCGGGGGACGCTCCGCAGCCCGGCGACGAAGGAGAGGTACTCGCCCACGCCCATCTCCTCGTAGAGCGGGGGCAGCTCCGGCAGGAAGCCGATCCGCGCCTTGAGCTGTCTCGGCGCGGTGAGGAGATCCTGCCCGTCGAGGCGGACGGTGCCCGCGGTGGGCAGGAGCACGCAGCCGAGGACCCGGAGGGTGGTGGTCTTTCCGGCGCCGTTGAGGCCCAGGAAGCCGACCACCTCGCCGGAATCGATGCGGAACGAGAGGTTCCGGATGGCCGCCCGTGCTCCGTAGTACTTGGAGAGCTGCTCGACCTGGATCATCAGCGGGGGCGCCCTCTTTCCCAGGCACCGGGCCCCCGGGTCAAGGGTGGATGTCGTCCCTACGTCGCGCTCGGCAGTCGCGCCTTCCCCAGGCAGAACCGGAGTGCTTCTTCGAGGCCGGGCCAGCGGAAGCGGAACCCGGCGTCGAGCAGCGCCCTGGGGACGACGTTCGCTCCGGACAGGACCGACTCCTGGCCCATCTCTCCGAAGAGGACGCGGATGACGCTGGCCGGCACGGTGGCGACGGTCGGCCGGTGAAGCACGCGGCCGAGCACGTGGGTGAAGCCAGCGTTCGTGACCGGCTCCGGCGCCGTGAGATTGGCCGCGCCCCGGAAGGACGAGGTGCGGAGCGCGAAGTGGATGGCGCCGACGACGTCCTCGAGCGCGATCCAGCTGAAGAGCTGCTTGCCCGAGCCGAGCCGTCCGCCCGCGCCCACCTTGAAGAGGGGCAGCATCTTTACCAGCGCGCCGCCGTTGGCGGTGAGGACCACCCCGGTGCGGAGACGGACCACCCGGACGCCTGCCTCCTCGGCCGGCCGGGTCGCCCCTTCCCAGGCCTCCACCACCTCGGCGAGGAAGCCCGTTCCCCGGGGCGACGCCTCGTCGACGGGCGTCTCGCCCCGGTCGCCGTAGTAGCCCATGGCCGAGCCGTTGATGAGCACCGCTGGCCGGCGGGCGGAGCGGAGGATGCCGGCGACCACCGCCTCGGTGGTGCGGACACGGCTGTCGCGGATCGCACGCTTGCGCGCCGCGGTCCACCGGCCGTCGCCGACGCCCGCGCCGGCGAGGTTCACCACCGCGTCGAGCCCGTCGACCTGACCAGCGTGGTCGCCCCGCCCGAGGCGGACGACGGTGTGCCCGCCCGCGGTCAGGAAGTGGGTGAGCGCGCCGCCGATGAGTCCGTGCGAGCCGGTGATGCCCACCCGGAGCGCAGGGCCGGGCAGCTCGGCGTGGCGCTCCAGGTCGGCCGCGGTGAGCGCGTGCCGGTAGGCGAAGAGCGCCTCCAGCCGCTCGAGCACCACGCCCGCGCCCAGCCGGCCCAGGGCGCCCAGCGGCAGCGCATAGCGGACGTCGTCCTCGAGCATCGAGCGCGTGTCGCCATCGGGCAGCATCCGGTGGACGTGCTCCCAGCGCGCGAAGGGACCGGACTCCTGCCGGTCGGCGAAGGAGCGGCCGTCCTCGAGCGCGGTGTGCACCGCGACCCAGCGGCGGGGCACGAGACCGACGTGGACCCGAACCACCGAGCGCGCACCGGGGACGAGGCCGCCCGAGCGCTCGAGGACCTCCGCCCGCTCGAACGGCGGGTTGAGACGCTCGAACGCGCCGGGGCGAGCATGCCAGTCGAAGAGCTGCCGGGCCGGGACCGGCATCGGGCTCCGCGCGAGGTAGTGGTGCTCGTCCATCGACGTCCTCCCCGGCCAGGTCCGGCGGGGTCACTTCCTGCCGCCTGCTCGCGCTTGTTATGAGCGAGGGAGGCCCACTGCAAGCAGCCTGCACCGATGGAAGTCACCTCGCCAGAAAGCATCGCCGCCGCCGTCGCCGTCCTCCGCCGCGGAGGGCTGGTGGGGCTACCCACCGAGACGGTGTACGGGCTGGCGGCGGACGCCGAGAACGAGCTGGCTGTGCGGCGCATCTTCGCGGTGAAGGGGCGGCCCTCGACCCATCCCCTCATCGTGCACGTGGCCCAGCCCGGGGCGATGGAGCAGTGGGCGACGCACGTGCCCCCCGACGCCTACCGGCTCGCCTCCGCCTTCTGGCCAGGACCGCTGACCCTGGTGCTGCGGCGCTCGTCGCGGGCCTCGGACGCCGTGACCGGCGGACAGCAGACGGTTGCCCTGCGCGTTCCCGGGCACCCGGTGGCACTGGCGGTGCTGCGGGTGTTCGATGGCGGAGTGGCCGCGCCGAGCGCGAACCGCTTCGGGCGGGTGAGCCCCACCCGGGCCGAGCACGTGCGCGAGGACCTGGGGAGCGACGTGGATCTGGTCCTCGACGGTGGGCCGGCGCGGGTGGGCGTCGAGTCGACCATCGTCGATCTGAGCGGGGAGGAGCCGGTGCTGCTCCGCCCGGGCGGGGTGCCGGTGGAGTCGGTGGAGCAGGTGCTCGAGCGCCGCATCTCGCGCATGCCGGGGCGGAAGATCCGGGCGCCAGGCCTGCTCCCTTCGCACTACGCTCCGCGGGCCGGAGTCCTGCTCGCCGAGCCGGGAGGGGCGGTGGCGCGGGCGCTGGCGCTGGCCGGGAGCGGACGGAAGGTGGCGGTCGCCGTGCCCGAGTCGGTCGAGGTGCCGGAGCCTCTGATCGCGCTCCGCATCCCGGCGGACGTGGAGGGCCTGGCACGGGAGCTCTACGGCGTGTTCCGCGCGGCCGACGACGCGAAGGTCGACGTCGCCGTCATCTCGGTCCCCGGCGAGGAGGGGCTCGGGCTCGCCGTCGCGGATCGGCTGCGCCGGGCCGCGGCACCGCGGCCGCCGGGTTGAGCGCCCGGCACGAGCATTCGTGACCTGACCTGGGTCCTCGGGGCGCTTCGCGCGAGGCGGCTCGGCCTCACGCCGCCGCGCCGGCCTCGACGTCCTCGCCCCGGAGCTCCCGGATCATCCGCGTCAGCCCTCGCACCCACGACGGATGGGCGTTCAGGCTGGGCACGAGCGTCAGTGACTCCCCACCGCAGCCGAGGAACTGATCCCTCGCCCGGATGCCGATCTCCTCCAGCGTCTCCAGGCAGTCGGCCACGAACGCCGGACAGAACACCGCCAGCCGCTTCACCCCGCCCCTGGCCAGCTCGGGGATGACCAGGTCCGTGTACGGCTTCACCCACGGCGTCCGGCCGAGGCGGCTCTGGAAGGTGACGGTCCACTTCCCGGCCTCGAGCCCCAGCCGCTGCGCGAGCTCCCGCGCCGTCACGATGCACTGGTGGCGGTAGCAGCACTGGTTCGCCGCGACCTCCCCGTCGCAGCAGTCCGCGCGGGCGAGGCAGTGTGCGCCGGTGGGGTCGCTCTTCCTCACCTGGCGCTCGGGCAGGCCGTGGAAGCTGAACAGCACGTGGTCTGGCCGCGCCTCGGCCAGCACCGGGCGCCCCACGTCGGCGAAGGCGCCGAGGAACGCCGGGCGATCGAAGAACGGAGGCAGCACCCGGAGGCTCTCCACGTTCCACGCCTCGCCGACGAGCCCGTACACCCGCTCCAGGCTCGACCCGGTCGAGCTCGAGGCGTACTGGGGATAGAGCGGCACCACCGTCAGCTCGCGCACCCCCTGCGCCCGGAGCCGCTCGAGCGCCGAGGCGAGCGACGGCCTCCCGTACCGCATCCCCAGCTCCACCGCCCAGGCAGGGCCGAGCGCGTCCTGCAGCCGGTTCGCCAGCGCCTGCCCGTGGACGAGCAGCGGCGAGCCCTGGGGCATCCAGATCTTCCGGTACGCCTCGGCTGACTTCTGGGGCCGGAAGGGGAGGATGACCCCGTAGAGCAGCGCCGCGCGCCCCACCGGCGGGATGTCCAGCACCCGGGGGTCGCTCAGGAACTCGCGCAGGTACCGGCGCACCGCTCCCGTCTCCGGCGCGTCCGGGGTTCCGAGATTGATCAGAAGCACGCCCTGCGGAGCGGGTTCCATCAGTTGAGCGCGTGGGGCAGCGTCAGGGCGAACTCGGCGATGCGGGCCTCGAAGGTCGAGCCGTCGGGCCGAACGAAGGTGTAGCTCCCCCGCATCGTCCCGAAGGGAGTGCGGAGCATCGCCCAGCTCCGGTACTCGAAGCGCTCGCCCGGCTCGAGGCGCGGTGTCTCCCCCACCACACCCGCGCCCTTCACCTCCTCCACGTGGCCGTCGGCGTCGGTGATGATCCAGTGCCGGCTCTTGAGCTGCGCCGGGGCGTCCCCCTCGTTGGAGATCTGCACCGCGTAGCTGAAGGCGAACTGGCCGTTCTCCGGAGCGCTGCGCTCGGCCCAGAAGCTGGGCTGCACGGTGATCCGGACCCCCTCGGTGACGGTGCTGGACATGACGTTCCCGGCGGGCACCATGGCAAGGCCCCCGCCCGGCACGCAACGCCTCAGAGCGAGGGCCCGTTCTCCTCCGGGGCCACCGCCTCCCCCCTCGCGCGCCACCAGGAGGCCACGAAGGCCAGCACCAGGACCCCCACCACCACCACGAGCGAGAGCCACACCGGCACCGGGACCCAGGGTTCGACGATCATCTTCAGCCCCACGAACCCCAGCACCACCGCCAGCGCCGGCTTGAGGTAGCGGAGCCGGCTCAGGAGCGATCGGAGCACGAAGAACAGCGAGCGCAGCCCGAGCACCGCGGTGACGTTGCTGCTGTAGAGCACGAAGGGGTCGCGGCTCACGCCGAGCACCGCCGGGATGGAGTCCAGCGCGAAGAGGAGATCCGTCGTCTCCACCACCAGGAGCACCAGGAGCAGCGGCGTGCACTGGATGCCAGACGCGCCGCGAACCAGGAACCGGTTCTCCGGGGCCTGCTCGGCGACCGGCAGCCAGCGCCGGGCGAGCGACAGCACCGGGTTCCTCGAGGGATCCGTCTCCGGTTCGCCCTCGCCGCGGACGAGCTTGGCCGCCGTCCAGAGCAGGAACGCCCCGAAGAGGTAGAGCAGCCACTCGAACTTCTGCACCAGGGCCGCGCCCCCGAGGATCAGCGAGCCCCGGAGCACGAAGGCCCCCAGCACGCCCCAGAAGAGAAGGAGGTGCTGTGCCCCTGGCCCCACGCAGAAGTACTGGAAGATGAGCAGGAAGACGAAGAGGTTGTCGACGCTGAGCGCGTACTCGACGACGTAGGCCGTGAACCACTCCAGGCCTCGCTCGGGGCCCCGCACCCTCCAGAGCACCACTCCGAAGGCCAGCGACAGGCTCACCCAGAGGAGCACCCACCGTCCGGCCTCGGACGCCGATTGTGCCCGGTGCCCGCGGAGCCGGGCCAAGCCCAGGTCCACCGCCAGCACCCCCAGGACACCGACGTTGAACAGCGCCCACACCCACCACGGGGTGCTCATCCGCTGCCGCCGGCACCACCGGCGAACGCCGGCCGGCGGAGCACCATCATCGACCGGTCCACGAGGGTGAGCTTGCCACCGGCGGGCGTCGAGGCTCCGGTCCTTCCGTCGCCGTCGGCGGTGTCGACGAGGATCTCCCAGTCCCTTCCCCACTCGATCGCCGGGAGCACGAACTCCACCGGCTCGTGGTTGGCGTTCATGAGGATCAGGAGGGTGTCCCCGGTCACCTTGTTCCCCTGCGTGTCGGTCGTGGCGATCGCGTCACCGCCGAGGAGGTACCCCAGGGAGCGCACGAAGGGCTGGGTCCAGTCCTCGGGGGTCATCACCGTGCCGTCGGGCCGGAACCAGGCCAGGTCCTTGAGGTGCGAGTCCCAGATCTGCTCGCCCCGGAAGAACCGCCGCCGCCTCAGCACCGGCTGCTCCATCCGCATCCGGACCAGGCGCCGGGTGAAGGCGAGGAGCGACTTCCTCCGCTCGTCCAGGTTCCAGTCGTACCAGGAGATCTCGTTGTCCTGGCAGTAGGCGTTGTTGTTCCCACGCTGGGTCCGGCCGATCTCGTCGCCGCCGAGGAGCATCGGCACGCCGTTGGAGACCAGAAGCGTGGTCAGGAAATTCCGAACCTGGCGCTCGCGGAGCGCGACGATCGCCGGATCGTCACTCTCTCCTTCCACGCCGCAGTTCCAGGAATTGTTGTCGTCCGCGCCGTCCTTGTTGTCCTCCAGGTTCGCCTCGTTGTGCTTCTGCTCGTAGGCGACCAGGTCGTGCAGGGTGAAGCCGTCGTGGGCAGTGACGAAGTTGATCGACGCGTACGGTCCCCGCCCCGAGAGCTGGTAGAGGTCCGCCGAGCCGGTCAGCCGGTAGCCGATCTCCGCCGCCAGGTTCTCCTCCCCCTTCCAGTACTTCCGGAACGCGTCGCGGTACTTCCCGTTCCATTCCGAGAAGTCCACCGGGAAGGCGCCCACCTGGTAACCGCCCTGGCCCACGTCCCAAGGCTCGGCGATGAGCTTCACCCGGCTGAGCACCGGATCCTGGTGGATGGCGTCGAGGAAGGGCGCGTTCCGGTCGAAGCTCCCGCGGTGCCGGCCCAGCGTCGTGCAGAGGTCGAACCGGAAACCGTCGACGTGCATCTCCTGGACCCAGTAGCGCAGCGAGTCCATCACCAGCTTCAGCGTCTGCGGATGGTCCAGGTTCAGGCTGTTCCCGGTGCCGGTGAAGTCCTGGAAGTAGCGCGCCGACTCCGAGCTGGTCACGTAGTACGCCAGCGGGTCGAGCCCCTTCAGGCTCAGGAGCGGACCGAGGTGGTTGCCCTCGCCGGTGTGGTTGTAGACCACGTCGAGCAGCACCTCGATGCCCGCCCGGTGCAACGCCTTCACCATGCCCTTGAACTCGTTCACCACGTTGAACGGCCCGGTGCAGGCGTAGCGCGTGTCGGGCGCGAAGTAGCCGAGGGTGTTGTAGCCCCAGTAGTTGGTGAGGCCCTTCGCCTCGAGGAAGCTCTCGTCCACCGCCTGGTGCACCGGCAGGAGCTCCACCGCGGTGACGCCGAGCGACCTCAGGTGGTCCACCACCACCGGGTGCGCGAACCCGCCGTAGGTTCCCCGGAGGTACTCGGGGATCTCGGGGTGACGCATGGTGAAGCCCTTCACGTGGGTCTCGTAGACCACCAGCTGCGGCCAGGTGATGCGCGGGCTCTCCACGCCCTCCCAGTTGAAGCGGCCGTCCACCACGATGCAGCGGGGCATCCCCGGAGCGCTGTCCCGGTCGTCGAAGGAGAGGTCCGCCCGCCGGCTCCCCACCCGGTAGGCGTAGACCGGCGCGTCGAAGTCCACCCGCCCGAAGACCGCCCGCGCGTACGGGTCCACCAGGAGCTTGTTGGGGTTGAAGCGCAGCCCGCGCGCCGGATCGTACGGGCCGGCTGCGCGCAGCCCGTAGAGCGCCCCCGGCCCCACCCCGCGGAGGTAGCCGTGGCGGACGTTGCGCGTGCGCTCGGGCAGCGTGATCCGTGCCGTCTCGCGGTTCGGGTCCCGCACGTCGTAGAGGCAGACGTCGATCCGATCGGCCCACTCGGAGAAGACGGCGACGTTCACCCCCTGCCCGTCCCAGGTCGCGCCGAGCGGCTGCGGCTTGCCGGGCCAGACGGCGGTGGGGACCGTCATTCCACCGCCTCCAGGACCGCCACCGGGAAGTCGGTGAACAGCGGTCCCAGGGCCAGCCCTCCCTCGAGCGGTTTCACGCGCACCCCCGTCACCACGTTCCGGAACCGCCGGCCCGCGAGGTCCGTCGGCAGCCGGACCCGCGTCGATCCATAGACCGGACCGAGCCCCGCCCGGAGCGCCCGCATCACCAGCCGCGGCACCGCCACCACCACCGCCTCGTCCGCGAGCCTCCGCGCGAAGGCCAGCGACCGCGGCGCGGCGATCCCGTCCGCCTCCAGCGCCTCGTACCCCCCGCGGCGGAACAGCTCCGCCCGGTCCTGCCGGAGACGGAGCATCAGCGTCGTCAGCAGCAGCTTGCAGCGCCCATCGGCCGGGTTCGCCCAGACGTCGCGGGCCACGCCCACCGGCGCCGCGCCGTGCTGGCGCAGCAGCTCGGAGAGCATCCCGTCCCGCAGCGCGAAGTCCACCGGGCGGCGATTGTCCGGGTCCACCAGCGAGAGGTCCCACAGCTCGCAGCCCTGGTAGATGTCCGGCACCCCGGGGCTGGCGAGCTTCAGCGCCACCTGCACCAGCGCGTTCACCTGCCCGGGGCGCTCGAGGCGATCCTTCAGCAGCCGCACTTGCTCGAGGAACACCCGCGACCCCCCGGGGTCCAGCGTCCGCTCCACGAAGCGGCCCGTCGCCTCCTCGTAGTCCGGCTCGGGATTGGTCCAGCTGGTGTGGACCTTGGCCTCGCGGATCGCCTTGAGCATGTAGTCACGGAGCCGCGACCGGAAAGCCGGGAGCTCCGCCGGCGCGAGCTCGCCCATCGGCCAGGCCCCGAGCAGCGTCTGGTAGAAGAGATACTCGTCGTTACCCGAGGGGGCCGACCCACCCGCAAGCTCGGTCTTGTGGATGGTGTTGAGCTTCCGCCAGCCCTCCAGCGCCCGGCGCCACTCCCCCGGCATCTCGGAGAGCACCGCCAGGCGCGCCCGCACGTCCTCGCTCCGCTTCGTGTCGTGGGTCGAGCTGGCGATCAGCGCCCCCGGCCAGTCGCGGACCCGCTCCAGGCTGCGGTGATGGAAGGTCTCCACGCTGGTCCCGAAGTGCTCCGGCTCCCCTCCCACCTCGTTGAGCGCCACCAGGCGGTTGTAGACGTAGAAGACCGTGTCCTCCAGTCCCTTCGCCATCACCGGACCGGTGATCTGCTGGAGCTTCATGGCGAAGTGCAGCATGACCTGCCGCTCCGTCTCCGGGAGATGCTCCGGGTAGCGCTTCAGCAGCATGTCCTCCAGCCACTGGAAGAGCGAGGCGTTGGTCGTCGGGTCCGCCGCCCGCGCCCGTGCGATGGTCCACTGGATGTAGTGCGCATCGCGCTCGTCCACCCCCGGCGCGGAAGAGACGTAGGTCCGGTACACCGGGAAGTGCGCGATGAAGCCGATCAGCGCCCGCCGGATCGAGTTGAGCGTGAAGTCCCGGGTCCGGCGGTTCATCTCCGAGATCCGGTTCAGCTCCCGGGCCAGGCCGTTGATCTCGCTGGCCATGCTCACCGCCATCACCTGCTTCTTCTTCTCCGCCAGCAATGGCTCGAACCGCAGCGGGTGACCGATGAACTTCTCGTAGATCTCGGTGAACTCCCGCGCCCCCGCGCCGTCCACCACCACACCCGTGCAGAGATTCGCGAAGCGGTAGCCGGTCGTGCCCTGCACTGCCCACTCGTCCGGGATGCGCTCCTTGCCACCCTGGATCTTCTCCACCACGAGATAGAGCGCCCGGCGCAGCGGAGACGACGGCTCGCTCCCCGCCTCCTGCCGCCAGCGCCGCAGGAGCGCCTCTCGCAGGGGCGGCCACGCCGCGTCGTCCACCGCATCGGCGGCCAGCTTCCGCGCCTGGTCGAGGAAGTACCGCTCTTGCAGTCGGAGGAAGTACGCGCTCGGGTCGAACAGCCCATCGGGATGGTCGATCCGCAGCCCGTGTACCTGGCCCGCGGCCAGGAAGCGGAAGGTCAGCGCGTGCGCCTCCTCGAAGACGTCCAGGTCCTCCACCCGGATCGCCGCCAGGCTGTTGATGTCGAAGAACCGCCGGTAGTTGATCTCCTCTCCCGCCACCCGCCAGTGTGCCAGCCGGTAGGGCACGTACCGGTCCAGCAGCCGGTCCAGGGCATCGAAGCTCCGCGGGTCGCCAGGGTTGCCGTTGAGGCGGGCGATGTTGGCGCGCAGGTGCTCGGCCACCACCGGCGAGCCCGTCACCAGCGCGTTCAGCCGCCGCTTGAGCACCTCCTTCTCGCGGCTCCGCTCCAGCACCTTCTCCGGCGAGGTGTCCCCCCGCGAGGGAAGGTTCCGCAGCCCGGTGAGGACGCTCTGCAGCTCCACGAAGTCCGGATGGGAGTCACCCAGCAGCGCACCCACCTGCTCCGCTCCCGGCCCGAGCACGTCCTGGTAGGCGCGCGGGTTCAGCGGGAAGCGATGGTCGAAGTACCGGAGCCCGATGCTCCCCGCCTCGTACTCGAGCTGCAGCTCGCCCCGGTCCAGCACCACCCCGTACTGATCGCCGAGGATGGGGAGCAGCACCTTGTTCCGCAGCTCCGCCTTCACCGGATCCCACTCCACGTCGAAGAAGTGCGCGTGGAGCGCCGCCGGCCCGTTCTCCAGGACGTCCTCCCAGAGCGCGTTCCCCGCCGCGATGCCCATGTGGTTGGGAACCGTGTCCAGGAGCAGCTTGAGACCGTTGGTCCGCAGCGTCTCGGACAGCGCGGCGAAGCCCACCCCGCCCCCGAGCTCCGGGTTCACCTCCGAGTGGTCCACCACGTCGTACCCGTGGCTGCTCCCCGGCAGGGAGCGGAGGATCGGCGAGGCGTAGAGGTGACTCACCCCCAGCCGCGCCAGGTACGGCACCACCGCCGCTGCCCTCGTGAAGTCGAAGTCCCGGTGGAGCTGCACCCGGTAGGTCGCCAGCGGCTGCTCCTCCTGCCCGAGCAGGTGCTCCCGCGTGCGGGCATAGAGCGGTCCCGCGAGCTCCGGCTCGCCCACCGCAGGGTGCTGGCCGGCCTCGTCGGCCTCACGGTCCTCGTCGTGCTGGGGATGCATGGTGTCCGGAAGTGATTACCGGAGGACGTCCGGTCTCACGGCGCGCAAATGTGGGGACGCGCGTCCCAGCCAACAATCCCTCGTGGCGTGGGTGGACGTAGTCTCCGTCGTCACACCCCGGACCGCCGTGGCCCTCCCCTCCTCCGCCGCCTGCCCCGAGCACCCTCGCGAACTCGCCGCCTGGCGGTGCCTCGCCTGCGGCCGCCTCCTCTGCCCCGAGTGCGCCGAGCAGGTCGAGATGGAGAGAGGCCTCGCCGTCGTCGGCTGCCGCCACTGCCACGGGGGCGCCCAGCCCCTCCGCGTTTCCGGACGGGAGGAGACGTTCCGGCAGAGCCTCCGCGGCCTCCTCCGCATGCCGGTGAGCGCCTTCGGCTTCGCCGGGCTCTGGGTCCTCGCCGTCACCGAGGGTACCGTCGCCCGGAGCGCCGGAGCCTGGTCGCTCCTGCTCTGGTCCGCACCGATGTGGGTCGCCGGCATCGCCCTGGTCCGCGCCACCGCCGAGCGCAGTGCCACCCTCGGAGCAAGCGTCGCGGTCTCCGTCGTCAAGGAGATCCTGCTTCCCGCGGCCCGTGGGCTCGTGCTCACTGCTCCGCTGATCCTCTGGGCCGCGGCGCTCGGATCCTCGGGCCGCGCCCTCCTCGCCCTCGGCACGGGGTTCGGCGCTCCGCTGGTCCTCGGCCGGATCGCCTCGGGAGCCTCGGTGGCAGGCACGGTGGATCCGCGCTGGTACGCGCGCGCGTGGAGCGAGCTCCCCTCGGATTCGCTCCTCGCCGGGGCGTGCTCCGCGCTCGTGCTCGGCTTCTCCCGCATGCTCTGGGACAGCGCCGGCCTCGACGACGCGAACGTCCCCCGCCTCTGGGTCGACGCCGCCGCCACCCTGGGGGCGTTCTCGATGTTCCTGCTTCCACAGATCGCCGGGCTCCTCGTCCGCGCCCACGCCGAGACGCTCGGGTTCGAGCTCCGGTCACGCGGAGAGCGCCTCGCACGCCCCGGCGCCGTCCCCAGGCACGGACGTGCACTCGGTGGGCCTCCGGAGCCGCCACCCACCTCGCCGCGGAGGTACGAGCCGATCGAGATCGAGGACACCGGACGGGGCTCGGAGATCGTCCTCGAGCCCCTCGCCGGAGGCAGCGAGCCCGACGACACGCCGTGACGCGGAGCTCTTGGCTCCCTGGCAGATGGAGCTCGCCCGCGTCCCGGCGTCCTCACGGGAAGTCCGGCCGGCCGCGCTCGGACCGCCGACCCCAAAGGGCGCCTGGACATCGGCCTCGGCGACGAGCCACGGACCGCACCGCGCATCAGCCCGCGCCCGGCGTGAACAGGACCATCCGCCCGTCCGAGGCGTAGTGCACCGGCTCTCCCGCCGCGCTCGCCAGCGCTCCCTCCCTCGTCGACACGAGCACCGTCGTCCGCCCGGTCGCCGGATCGTTCGCGGTCACCTCTCCCGTCCTCGGGTCACGCCCCGTCAGGCACACCCAGTGCTGCTGCGCCCGCCCCTGCACCAGGTGCGTCACCCGCAGCAGCACCGGCCGCCCCGCGTCCAGCTCGCGCCCCAGCCGCTCGCAGTCGAGCGCCGACCCGCTCACCCGCGTTCCACCCGGCACCGCGCTCCCTGCCGCGCTCCAGTCCACCAGCGGCCCCTGGAACCCGCCCGACGCACGCAGGTGGCGCACCAGCGCGTCCGGCGTCAGCACCGTCCCTCCCAGCCTGCTCAGCGCCATCGCGCACGCCGTCACCGCACACCCCGCGTGCGCCAGCGTCGGCCCCTCGCCCCCGGCCCCCAGCCGCTCGGTCCGCCATGCCGGGTCCCCCTGACGGAACAGCGGCGTCCCGTCCACCGCTCGCGCCGGCCCGCTCTCCACGGGCACGCTCCTCCCCCGCGTCAACCGCAGCAGCGCACCCAGAAGCAACGTCTGCCGCTCCGCCGCAGCCAAAGGCGGCGCTGGCGACGGCCGCAGACGGGCCGGAGCAGGCACCACCGGGTCCTCCACCGGGTCTCGCCCCTCCGGCCGAGCCGGAAGCCTCAGCACCTGCCCGACCTCGATGCGGTCCGGATCCGCGATCCCGTTCAGCCGCGCCAGCACCCGCACCAGCTCCGCCGTGTTTCCCGGCATCCCCTCCGCCTGCAGCCACCGCGCGATGCCCCCCAGCGTGTCTCCGCGCTGCACCACCCACTGCGCCTGCTCCGGAACCTCGGCAAGCTCGGACGAGCCAGGGACCACGCGGCCGACGGACATGGCGAGCACCTCGCGCAGCACGGATGCCGCCAGCCCGAGTGCAGCGTCGGGGCCAGAGGCGCGACGAGACGACCACCCCCGTCCCCCGGTCCGACCGCCGGGACGCCCGACCGCACCCCCGGACGCACGAAGGGCCCCACGGTCGAGCCGGACGGCCGATCGCGGAGCCCCGCGGTGCCGGAGCCAAGCCCCGGCCAGACGACTCAGCTCAGGTGCTTGTTGACCAGCTTCGTCATCTCGAACATCGAGACCTGCTTCTTCCCGCCGAAGACCGGCTTCAGCTTGTCGTCGGCGTTGATCATCCGCCTCTCCTTCGCATCCTGGAGATTGTTCTTGCGGATGTAGGCCCAGAGCTTCTTCACCACCTCGGTGCGGGGAATCGGCTTGTTCCCGACCACCTGCGCCAGATCCTCAGAGGGCTTCAGCTCCTTCATGAAGGCTGCGTTTGGCTTGCGCTTCGCTCCCGACGACTTCTTTGCCGACTTCTTCTTGGCGGCCATTCGGTCGAATTCTCCCTCCCCCTCTGCCAGGGGACGTTTTGCGGCTCGGCGACGAGTCGATGGCTTCGTTCCGACGAAGCCAAGGTGGGGCGGATATCAGGTTTCAGAGGAGAAAACAGCCCTGGATTAGGGTGCTCCCCTCGGAGAATGCTGGGCGGCCCCTCTGACATGCGGGTCCTCATCACCGGTGCGAATGGGTTCCTGGGCTCCGCCCTCAGCCGCCGGCTGGTGAGGGACGGCCACCACGTCCGGGCCCTCGTCCGTCCCGGAAGCGACGCCTCCCCCCTCGACGGCTCCGGAGCCGAACAGGTCGCCGGCGACGTCACCGACCGCGCCTCCCTCCAGCGCGCCGTCGACCACACCGAGGTCGTCTTTCACCTCGCCGGCCTGCGTCGCGCCCCCGAACGCACCGCCTTCCTCCGCGTGAATGCCGAGGGCACTCGCACTGTGTGTGAGGCGATGCTCCGCGCCGGGGCGCGGCGCCTCGTCCTCGCTGGCTCCCTCGCCGCCACCGGCCCCTCCACCCCCAACCGCCCCCACGTCGAGACCGACCCCTTCGCTCCACAGGAATGGTACGGCGAGAGCAAGGCCGAGGCCGAACGCATCGCCCTCGGAACCCCCCACCTCGAGACCACGGTCGCCCGCCCCCCGCGCATCCTCGGCCCCGGAGATCGAGAGAACCTCGTCTTCTTCCGCCTGGTCCGCCGGGGCATCCGCCTCGAGATCGGCGGCGGACCCCGCCCCCTCTCCGTCGTCGACGTCGACGACGTCGTCGAGTGCCTCCTCCTCCTCGCCACCCGCCCCGAGGCCGTCGGAGAAGCCTTCTTCACCCCAGGACCCGACCAGACCACCCTCGAGGAGATCCAGACGCTCGGCGCCGAGGTACTGGGCGTCCACCCCCGGACCCTGCGCCTGTCCCCCGCCCGGCTCCAGGCCCTCGCCACCCTCGCCGACGGCTGGAGCCGCCTCACGGGGCAGAACCTTCCGCTGAACCGGAAGCTCGCGCGCCAGCTCCTCGCCCCCGCCTGGACCTGCAGCGGCGAGAAGGCCCGCACCCGCCTCGGTTGGGTCCCCCGCATCGACGCGCGCACCTCGATTGCGCGGAGCGCTGCGTGGTATCAGGCCCACGGCTGGGTATGAGCGCCAAGGCAGCTTTCTACGACGTCGACGGAACGCTGGTGCGGACCAACATCGTCCACACCTACGCGTACTACGCCATGAACCGGGGCTCTCTCACCGGCATCGCCGCCCGCACCCTCGCCACGCTCGCGCAGATTCCGGTCTATGCCGGGCTCGACCTCATCAACCGCAAGGTCTTCAACGAGTACTTCTACCGGGCCTACGAGGGCCTCTCCGAGGATCGCCTCGTCGTCCTCGGCGAGGAGATGCTCGAGGACGTCCTCAAGCCCGCCATCTTCCCCAAGGCCCAGGACCTCATCGACGAGGCCCGCCGCGCGGGCTGCCGCATCGTCCTCATCACCGGCGCGCTGGACTTCACCGTGCTCCCGCTCGCCCGCCACCTCCGCGCCGACGACGTCATCGCCAACAAGATGCAGTTCGTGGGCGGCATCGCCACCGGCAAGGTGATCCCCCCCATCATCGAGGGCGCCAACAAGGCCCACGCCATCCGCGAGTACTGCGTCAGGCACCAGCTCCAGCTCGACCAGAGCTTCGCCTACTCCGACAGCTTCAGCGACTACGCCATGCTCGCCATGGTGGGGCGCCCCACCGCCGTCAACCCGGACGTGCGCCTGCGGTCGATCGCCCGCGCCTACCACTGGCCGGTGCTCGACCTCCGCTGACGTCAATCCCTCCGCGGCGGCTCCGGCGCGTCCGGCTCGAGCTTCGCGTCGTCGGGCACCCGGGCCTCCCCGGGGGATCGGCGAACCGTCCCGCCCGGCCGGAGGGCGCCGGAGCGGCCGGGACGGCCCTCCCGTGGTATGGCGTCGGGGTGAGGCTCCGCTGATGCGCCAGCTGAAGACGCTCAAACGGCTGTACGACGAGGAACGGCACGTCGTCATCACCGAGAAGGGCAGCCCGCCCCGGGTGCTCTTCTTCGGCGAGGACTTCCTCCTCGAGGACCTGCCGTTGGACACCCGGGTGGTGTTCCCGCGCCAGCCGCTCCAGGGCGTGCCGAACGTGAAGGCGGCGATCCGCTGGGCGCTGAACCACCCCGAGGGGATGGAGCCGCTCCACGCGCTGCTCCGCCCGGGGATGAAGGTCACCGTCGCAATCGACGACATCTCGCTCCCGCTGCCGCCCATGGCGCTGCCCGACGTGCGGCAGACCGTCCTCGAGATCGTCCTCGAGCTGCTGACCGACTCGGGCGTGGACGACGTCCACCTCGTCATCGCCAACGCGCTCCACCGCCGGATGACCGAGGCGGAGATGCGCCGGATGGTGGGCTCGAAGATCTTCGACGCCTACTACCCCGAGCGCTACTACAACCACGACGCCGAGGATCCGGACGGGATGGTGGAGCTGGAGCGCACCTCGGTCGGCGAGGTGGTGGCGATCAACCGCCGGGCCGCAGAGAGCGACCTCCTCGTCTACGTGAACATCAACCTCGTGCCGATGGACGGCGGCCACAAGTCGGTGGGCACGGGGCTGGCGAACTACGAGTCGCTGCGGGCCCACCACAACCCGAGGACCATCCGCGAGTCCGACAGCTACATGGAGCCCAGCCGGAGCGCGCTCCACCGGAGCACCGAGCGCATCGGCCGGGTCATCGACAAGAACCTCAAGGTGTTCCACATCGAGACCGCGCTGAACAACCGGATGTTCGACGGTCCGACCGGGTTCCTCGGGAAGCGCGAGGAGGACTACACCGAGTTCGACCGGCTGAAGTTCCAGGGTCTGAAGTACACGCTCTCCAAGCTGCCCCGGGCGGCGAAGCGGAAGCTGTTCATGCAGATCCCGGCGCCCTACCAGGTGATCGGGGTGAACGCGGGGGCGACCGAGCCCTGCCACGAGAAGACGCTGGAGCTGTGCTGGAAGCAGTACTCGGTGCCGGTGGAGGGACAGAGCGACATCGTCATCTTTCCGGTGCCGTACATCTCGCCCTACAACGTGAACTCGATCCTCAATCCCCTGCTGGTGCAGGTGATGGGGCTCGGCTACCTCCACAACCTGAACCGGGGCGTGCCGCTGGTGAAGAAGGGCGGGGTGATCATCCTCTGCCATCCCGCGTACGACGAGTTCGACCCCGAGCACCACCCGAGCTACATCGAGTTCTTCAACCGGCTGCTGCCCGAGACGCGGGACGCGATGAAGCTCGAGCACATGTACGAGCGCGAGTTCGCGGAGAACCCGTCCTACGTCCACCTCTACCGCAAGGGGCACGCGTACCACGGGGCTCACCCGTTCTACATGTGGTACTGGGGTGAGAACGGCCGCCAGCACGTGGGGAAGGTGATCTGCGCCGGCGCGGAGAACAACCACGTGCCGGAGCTGTTGGGCTGGGAGCGCTCCGACACGCTCGGCGAGGCGATCGACATGGCCCGCGGCTTCATGGGCCGGAGCGCGAGCATCACCTGCGTGAAGACCGCGCCGATCGTTCAGTGTGACGTGCGGATCTAGCTTCATGCAGCTCGCAGCCAGGCTCGCTTCGCGGAGAGGCGTCGGGCTTCTCTCCCTGGGGCTCGCGGTGTGCGTCCTCGCGTCCGATGGGCGCGCCGATACCCCGCCGAAGAAGCCCGGGCCAACGCCCGGCTCGTTCACCATCGAGAGCTTCCCGCTCGAGGCCGGCGTCACGCTCCCCAGGGCCATCGTCGTCTACGGCACCTACGGGACGCTGAACGCCGCGAAGGACAACGCCGTCCTCCTGCCCTCGCACTACATGGCCCAGAGCGACGGCTACGACTGGCTCATCGGCGAGGGCCGGGCGCTCGACCCGAAGAAGCACTTCCTGATCATGACCGAGCTGTTCGGCAACGGGCGCTCGTCGAGCCCGAGCAACACTCCCGAGCCGTTCCACGGTCCGCGGTTTCCCGTCACCACCATCCGCGACAACGTCGAGGCCGTGCGCCGGCTCCTCGAGGACGGCCTCGGCATCCACCACCTCCGGGCCGTCGTCGGGTTCTCGATGGGCGCCCAGCAGGCGTTCCAGTGGGCGGTGAGCCAACCCCGCTTCGCCGACCGGATCGTCGCCACCGCCGGCACCGCCCGCTGCTGGCCCCACGGCATCGTCCGCCTCGAGGGGCAGATCCGTGCCATCACCGCCGATCCGGCGTTCAAGGGGGGCGACTACACCGACGAGCCCGTCCGCGGCATCGAGACCACCGGCGCCGTCTGGCTGGCCTGGCTGTACTCCCAGGAGTGGTGGAAGCGCGAGCTGTGGAGGAAGGCCGACCCCGCGTCGGCCGGCATGACTCTCGCCCAGTTCACCGACGCGCAGATCAAGGAGTTCTTCTCCGGCGCGGACGCCAACAACCTCATCCTCCAGATGCGCACCTGGCAGAAGCACGACGTCGGCACCACGCCCGGCTTCGACGCCAGCACCGAGAAGGCGCTCCGCTCCATCGTCGTCCCGGTGCTCTACCTGCCCTCGGCGACCGACCTCTACTTCCCGCTCGGTGACGCGAGGGAAGAGAGCCGGTGGATCCGGAAGGTGGCCTTCGCTCCGATTGCCTCGCTGTGGGGACATCCGGCCGGCGCGGGCGCCAGCCCCGAGGACCTCGCCTTCATCGAGCGCAAGCTGCGCGCCTTCCTCGCCGCGCCGAACTGAAGCGCATGAACTCGGCGGCCCAGCGTGGAGCAGTCCGGGTTCCCGCGGATCCGCTGGACACGACGATCGAGTTCCTCGAGCGTCTCGGGTTCCGCCTCGAAGAGATCGCTCCCGCGGACGACCCGTCCGAGGCCGTGATGACCGGACACGGACTCACCCTGAGGCTGGACCGGACCCATCGAGGCGCGGTCGAGCTGGCCCTTCCTGCCGGCGCTGCTCCGGGCCGGCACGTCGGCCCGGGCGGCCTCGTGGTCGAGGTGGCCCCGCCGGGAGAGCCGGACGTGCCGCCAGCGGCTCCAGCCTTCGTCCACACCCGCCTCGCCGAGACCCCGTTCCACCCGGGTCGCGCGGGCCTGCTCTACCGGGACCTGCTCCCCTCGCGGCTCGGCGGCCGATGGATCGCCAGCCACATCCGCGCCGCCCGCGGAGGCCCGGTCGAGGATCGGGTGCACCACCACCAGGTGAGGCTGCAGCTCATCTACTGCCTCTCCGGTGAGGCGGAGCTGGTCTACGAGGACCAGGGGCCGGCCTTCGCGTTCCGGGCGGGCGATCTCGTGCTCCAGCCGCCCGGCGTCCGGCACCGGGTGCTCTCCGCGAACGCGGGCTTCGAGGTCGTCGAGGTCGCCTCCCCCGCCCGGCACCCGACCTCGATCGATCACGCGCTGATCCTGCCCGCGCCCGGTCGAGCCCCCGACCGCCTCCGCTCCGGTCAGCGGTTCCTCCATGCCGTCGCCGATCGGTGTCCGGCGGAGCGGCTGGAGTCGGGCGTGGAGGCCCGCGACCTGGGGCTCCACGGCGCGAGCGGCGGCCTCGCCACCGCCCGCACGCTCCAGTTCGATCTCCCGGGCTCGGTGAAGCTCCGGGAATCGGAGGACCTGCGCTTCCTGTTCGTCGCCGCCGGCACGGGCGTGGTGGATGGCCTCGCCCGGGCCACCCTCGCGGCCGGCGACGCGATGGCTCTCCCGCCCGGACCGTTCGCGTTGACCGGCTCGACGGGATTGCGAGTCCTCGAGGTGACGTCCCCCGTGGAGTCCCCGCCGGGGCGCCTCAGTTCTTGAGGAACAGCGCGTTGGCCTCCTCGAGTCGCCGCGCCATCTTCGCGCCTTCCGTCGGCTGCTCGAGGAGGGTCTCCGCGTCCCACTCGCTGCGGGCGACGGCGAAGAAGTCCCCGCCGTAGATGTGAATCGCGCCGGTCAGGCGTGGGATGGGATTGGTCACGGAGTGGATGACGTCCCGGCCCAAAGGCTCGGCATCCCCCAGGCAGAGCGCTCGCGCACCGACCGCCTCCACCTTGCCCCGGGGGTCGCCACGGATGCGACGCCAGAACACGTTGTCCTCGCGCCCGGTGTAGATGCCGATCACCGCCCACATCTGATGGTTGTGCGGCAGCAGGGTCATCCAGGGCGCCCAGACGACGTTGAGGACGGTCAGCTCGGGTGAATGGTGCAGGACGTAGATGCCTCCCCGCGTCGGCTCACCCAGGGCGTGGAGAACCGCCGACGGTTCGGAGACCGCACGGGCCGCCACCTCTCGCACCGCCGGCTGGGCACGGTCCTGGCTCAGCATCGCGCGAGAGTCGGAGACGAACTGGTCCAGGTCGAACACGCCGTTCCTCCGCTCTGCCATTGGATCGAGCGCGAGCCGCCTTGCGCGAAGCATCTCCCCCGGCCGGCGAACGAGGCAAGTCGCCTGCTCGCGCCGTTGACACGGCGATGCAGCACAGGAGCTACGGGTGGACGTCCCACGGCGTCCACGTCGAAGTAGGCTGCGCCGGAAGGACTCACAGTGAACGACCGCAAGACGCAGGGCATCGAGGCGACGAACCAGGAGTTCCGCCGCTACGACCAGGTCGACAGGAAGCAGGAGTACCACCTCGCCGAGGCGCACCACGCCGAGGCCTTCGACGAGGAGACCCGCGTCCCGACCTGCGACCTCGGGCGGTTCCTGCGCGGTCACGAGAACGACCGTCAGACCTTCGCCGGCGAGCTGGGCGATGCCCTCCGCCGGCTGGGATTCGCCATCCTCGAGGGCCATGGGGTCGACACCGCCCTCGACGACGAGGCCGACGCGCGGATCCTCGAGCTCTTCACCGAGGTGCCGCTGGAGGACAAGCTGCGCCATCGCGCCCAGCGCTTCGGCTCGGTCAACCAGGGCTACTTCCCCGTCAAGGAGACCAGCGACATCCACCCCGATCTGGTCGAGGGCTGGGTGTTCTGCCGGCGCGCCTTCGACCTGGACGACGACCCGTCGTACCGCGAGTCGGACTTCTGGCCGCGCGAGGGTCTCGAGCCGCTCTTC
>DATJVY010000001.1:0-104811 GCA_035501615.1 Myxococcaceae bacterium | reverse complement strand
CCGTCATGGCGACGCGCCTGCGGTGATCTCCGGCTGGAGGCGGAGCACGTGTCCGTGCTCGACCTTGGCGTCGGCCAGCGTCTCGGTGTCGAGCAGTTGCCGCCCGGAGTTCCGGTGATGGAACTTGTAGCTCATAAGCTGCCCGTCCGGGCTCTGCTGGGGGAGCTTCATCTTCTCGATCAGCACTACCAGGATGCGGTTCACCGGAGCGTCGTCGGGCAGCTCCACGAGCTGTCGCTTGCTCCCGGTGGCATCCCAGACCTCGACGGTGATGCTGGCCATCTCAGCCCTTCCCCCGGGAGCCGATGACGGCGAAGACGATCAGCAAGGCGAGGAAGAGCCCGTTGGCGATGAGCCCGATGAGCGCAAGTGTGCCCCCGCTGTGCTTCCCCCGTTCCCGGCCGATGAGCCCCGTGGTCACCCCGGTCAGCGTGAGGCCGAAGGTCGCGATGGCGATCGCGCCGAGCAGGAACTCCGAGCTCGAGCGCTCGATCAGGCCCGCAGGGGCGGCAAACATCATGAACCCCATGGCGACGAAGGCGATGACGAAGCAGGTGACCGAGAGCAGGCCGAACAGCAGCGCGCCTCGCCGCTGTTCTGGCGCGGGTCCAGCGAGCATGCAGTCCGCGCAGAAGAATCCGGGGATGGTCGGCAACAGCGTGCCCGACCCTGGCACCGCGAGCTCGAATGCGCAGGTGGTGCAGATCGGCCGGCCGCACCGCCCGCAGTCGCCGACGGCCGGGGACACAGGATGGGCGTAGCAGGCGCTCGTCGTCGCGCCCTGGATGGTCATCGCGACCCTGCGGGCTTCGAGAACCGTGCGACCATGCCCACCACCCAGAGGAACAGCGCCACGCTGGCGATCACCAGCGCCGCGGTCGCCTTCGAGCCGCCGGTGAGCGTGGGGTCCGCCCGGATCTCCCGGCGCGCCTTGAGGGCCTTGGAGATCGCCATGGGCTCGAGGATGAACCCGACGCAGATGATGCCGACGAGGGCATACTTCAGCGCCTCGTCCGCCTGGACGCAGGGCCTCTGCACCGGAAGTGCCGCGGTCGCAGGGATCGCCATCCCCTTGCAGCTTCCGCAGTACTTGACCCCGCGGATGTCGACCAGACACTCCGGACAGAACGGCTCTGCGCAACCGGTGCATGCGCCGACCGCCGCGACACCCGGGTGGGTATGGCAATCCATCGAGCTCCCCCCGCGTTCAGACTGGCTCTAGCTTCGTCGCTCGGGCGTTTGCGGAGCAAGGGGCCACGGCGGGCCGGCGGTGTGACGGGGCCCGGGCGGTCGCCGCCCGGACCTGGCCGCTCCTAGGGAGGCAGGGAGCGAAACATGATCAGCGTGTCCACGTACCCCTCGGTGGGGTGGTGGAACGCGCCCGGCACGCGGCACAGCGTCTGGAAGCCCATCGAGGTCCAGAGGTGGACCGCCGGCGCGTTGGTGCTGACCACGATGTTGAACTGCATCGCGCGGTAACCGCGGGAACGGGCCTGGTCGAGCGAGTGCGCGCACATCGCCCGGGCGATGCCCCGCCCGCTGGCCCACGGCGCGGTCGCGTAGCCGCAGTTCGCCACGTGGCTCCCGGGCCCCTGCTGGGTGGGATGGACGAAGTAGGTGCCGAGCACCGTCGCTCCGTCCTCTGCGACGAACACCTCGTGGTCCGGGGCACCCCACCAGGCGAGGACGGCCTCCCGCGTCATGTCGCGGGGCAGGGCGTAGGTCTCGCCGGCCCGGACGATGGGCTCGAGGATGGACCAGATCGCATCCGAGTCGCGTGGAGCGGCGGGGCGGATGTTCATGGGAGAGCGGCGGGCCCGGTTCCGGAGCGCCCGGCCTCCGGCTTTGCTGGACAACGGGCTCTCCAGTTCGCATACCAGGGGAGGAGGCTCCTGGTCGATGCGTCGGTGGACCTTCCTCACCCTCAGCCTCGTCCTCGTCGCGTGCCAGCGCGGTGGCGCGCCGACCGGGACGCCGCCCCCCCAGGAGCCGGAGGCCTTCGTTCCGCTGCTCCCGGACGGTGGGATGGACCTCGGGCGGGGGCTGGTCACGGCTCCGGAGATCGACCTTCCCTCGCTCGCACCGCTGGTGGAGCGCATCAGCCCGAGCGTGGTGAGCGTGAGCGTGCTGGGCCCTCCGGTGCTGCCCCCCGGGCACGAGCGTTTCCTCGGGTCGCGGCGGATCCCGCAGCAGGAACGCGCTGGCTCGGGGTTCATCGTGGACCGCTCGGGCCTGGTGGTGACCAACAACCACGTCGTGGAGCGGGCGAACGCGATCGTCGTCCAGCTCTCCGATGGTCGCCGCTTCGACGCGGAGCTGGTGGGCCGCGACGCTCCCACCGACCTCGCGGTCGTCCGCCTGCGGGATTCGCCCGCGGACCTGCCGGCGGCTCGCCTGGGCGACTCGGACCGGCTGCGGGTTGGCGACTGGCTCCTCGCCATCGGCAATCCGTTCGGGCTGTCGACCAGCGTCTCACTGGGCATCCTCAGCGCCACGGCGCGCAACATCGGTGCCGGACCCTTCGACGAGTTCCTTCAGACCGACGCCGCGATCAACCCCGGCAACTCGGGCGGCCCGCTCTTCGACCTTGCCGGTGAGGTCGTCGGGGTCAACACCGCCATCGTCAACAGCGACAGCGGGGGCCGGATCGGCTTCGCCATTCCCTCCTCCCTCGTGCATGCGCTCCTTCCCCAGCTGGTGCGAAACGGCGGGGTGGTGCGCGGGGCGCTCGGGCTCTACCTCCAGGACCTCACACCCCCGCTGGCGACCGCGCTGGGGCTCGAGGGGCGGCACGGGGCCGTCGTGAACGGCTTCGTGCCCGGCTCGGCCGCCCGCGCGGCGGGGGTATCGATGGACGACGTCATCGTGTCGCTCGACGGGCGGCCCATCGAGTCCGCACAGGCGCTCACCCGTCTGGTGGGGCTCCACCGGCCGGGAGAGCGGGTGAAGCTGGGGCTGCTCCACGGGCACGAGCCGGGGATGGTGGAGGTCCGGCTCGGCAAACGGACCGACCTCGAGGGGACCGGGCCGCTGCGACCGGAGGCCCCGGAGCCCGAGCCGCCCGAGCAGATGGTGCCGATGGGCCTCGGGGAGAAGCTCACTCCCTAGGAGCCGCCCGCCGGAGGGAGGGGCCGGACGACGTTGCCGAACCCGTCCGAGCCCTCGGCGGAGACCCCGGTCGCGTACTCCACCACCCCGAAGATGCCCGCCGGGCCGGGCGGCCGGCAGCTGAAGCGCAGGCTGATGGCATCAGGCTCGCCCGGCCGTATCCGCCGGAGGTGCCGCTCGAGGGTGACCTCCTCCCCCTGGCGCACCCTCGCCGGCAGGAGCGGCGCGTGCTGGACCTCGGGCACGAGGACCTCCTCGCTGCCCTGGTCGGCGTGGGCGTCGAGCGCGAGCCGCCCCTCCCGGCCGGCGCGTACCTCGGCGCGCACCACCACGCCGCCGTCGTGCTCCCGGGCGAGGCTCCAGCGCTCCAGCTGGAGGCAGCCCCCGAGCGCACGCAGGTGCTCCTTCTGCTCCTGCTCGCGCTGCCGGAGCTGCTCCTTGAGCTGCCGCCGGGGACCCAGCACCGTCCCGGCGTACAGGCCGAGCAGCAGGGCCACCAGGGGGAGTCCGAAGATCCACGGGCGCGGCATCTCGCCGCGTCACCCTACCGCCGGGGCAAGGCCCGGGCTAAGGGATCGGGTTCCCCATGGTTCTCGCCTCCACGCTCCTCATGCTCGCTGCCACTCCCCCGGCGCCACCCCCGGATCCGGTGCTCCGCCAGCTCGCAGAGACTCGACGGTTCCAGAACGGGACGCCCACCAGCGTCCGCATGGACCGGAGCGGCGCCCACGTCTTCTTCCTCCGGTCGCCGCCGGATTCGCCGGTGCAGTCGCTCCAGGTCTTCGAGGTGGATGCCGGGCAGGCCCGTGAGCTGCTGTCCGCCGAGACGCTGCTCCGAGGGGCTGCCCAGCAGGTGAGCCCGGCGGAGAAGGCGCAGCTCGAGCGGCAGCGGGTCGCGGCGCGGGGCCTGGTCAGCTACCAGCTCTCGGATGACGGACGGACCATCGTCCTCCCGCTCTCCGGCCGCCTCTACCGGCTGGACGTCCCGGCGCTGCTGGCGGGTCGTCCGGCGGAGCAGGCGGTGCGGGCCCTTCCGGGGACGGGCATGCTCGACCCCCGTCTCTCTCCGGACGGGAAGATGGTCAGCTACGTGCGGGGCGGGGACCTCTACGTGGCCGACCTGGCCGCCGCGAAGGAGCGGCGCCTCACCACCGGCGGCTCGGAGCGGCTCACCCACGGGCTGGCGGAATTCGTCGCCCAGGAGGAGATGGGCCGCTTCGACGGCAGCTGGTGGAGCCCCGACGGCAAGCAAATTGCCTTCGAGGAGGCGGACTCCCGGGGGGTGGAGACCTTCACCCTCGGCGACCCGGCGCATCCCGAGTCCCCCTTCCAGCAGGTGCCCTATCCGCGCGCGGGCAAGCCGAACGCCAAGGTGCGGCTCGGCATCGTGGGGACGGCCGCCACCGCCGCGGCCGCGAAGGTCACCTGGGTGAAGTGGGACGCCGAGAAGTACCCCTACCTCACCCAGGTGCGCTGGCCGCGGCGAGGCGCGTTCACCCTCTACGTGATGGACCGGCCCCAGCAGCACGCGCTGCTGCTCGCGGTGGACCCCAAGACCGGGGCCACCACGACCATCCTGGAGGAGCAGGACTCGGCGTGGATCAACCTCCACCACATCGGCGGGGGCCGGCACGGTGAGCCGCTGCCACTCTGGCTTCCGGACGGGTCGGCCTTCTTCTGGGTGACCGAGCGCAACGGGGCCCCGGAGGCCGAGATCCGCGCCGCGGATGGCCGGAAGCTGGGGAGCTGGGTTCGCCCCGACCAGCAGCTGGTGCAGCTGCTCGGCTACGACGTCGCCGAGCGCGCGCTCTACTACCAGGCGAGCCCCGAATCCCCGGACCTGGTGGTGATGCGGGTGCGGGACGGCGGGAATCCCGAGCGGGTGGTGGGGCAGCCCGGAGAGCGCATCGTCGTCTCGGGCATGCTCGCCGACGACGGGCCGACGCGGCTGGTCTCCATCGAGACTCCCACCTCGCTCCCCGACTGGTCGGTCTTCGACCGGGGCGGGCGGTTCATCGGGCGGCTGCCGGTGAGCCGGGCGACGCCGCTCCGGCCGCCCGCTCCCGAGTACCGGAAGCTCGGGCAGCAGGGCTTCTGGTCGTTCGTGCTCCGGCCCCGCGACGCGCGCCCGGGGCAGAAGCTGCCGACCATCGTCTCCATCTACGGTGGGCCGCACGCGGTCCACGTGCAGTCCGCAGCCCGGTCGCTGTTCGACGAGCAGTGGCTCGCGGATCAGGGCTTCCTGGTCGTGGGGTTCGACAACCGGGGGACCCCGCGCCGCGGCCGGGAGTGGGAGCGGGCGATCCGGGGGAACTTCGCCGGGCCGCTGCTCGAGGACCAGGTGGCGGCGCTGCAGCTGCTCGCCCAGCAGGTCCCGGAGCTGGACCTCACTCGGGTGGGCATCACCGGGTGGTCCTTCGGCGGGTACGCCTCGGCGCTGGCGGTGCTGAAGCGGCCCGACGTCTACAAGGCCGCGGTGTCGGGAGCGCCGGTGAGCGAGTGGCGCAACTACGACACCTTCTACACCGAGCGGTACCTGGGCATCCCCGAGGACGCCGCCGAGGCCTACGACCGGAGCTCGCTCCTGCCGCTGGCGGCGGGGCTCGAGCGTCCGCTCCTGCTGGTGCACGGGACGACGGACGACAACGTGTACTTCCTCCACTCGCTGCAGCTGTCGGACCGGCTGTTCCGCGCGGGCCGGTTGCACCAGTTCCTGCCGCTCGGTGGGTTCACCCACATGGTGGCGGACCCGGTGATGCAGGAGGCGCTCGCGCGCCGGAAGGTGGAGTTCTTCCGGATGGCACTGGGCGTGACCGAGCCGCGCTGACACGAAGGCCCGGGACCCTGCGACGACATGGGACCCGGGCCCTCGGGGTGTGACGATGCGGTCTACAGGGGTCGGACGTTCTGCGCCTGCAGCCCCTTGGGGCCACGGGTCACGTCGAACTGGACCTTCTGACCCTCGGCGAGGGTGCGGAAGCCCTCGCTCTGGATCGCGGTGTGGTGACAGAAGACGTCCTCACCTCCGCCGTCCTGGGTGATGAAGCCGAAACCCTTCGCATCGTTGAACCACTTCACGGTACCGGTAGCCATGCGTCTCGCTTTGCTGTGCTCGCGTCGGCAGGAAGCGCCGCGCGGTCTCCTGTCCCGGGGGCGGAGGACGGTCGAAAATTCTGCGCAGGCGCAACCCAGGGTCAAGCACTGACGTCATCCGAGACCAAACAAAGCCCGATTGACGCGCCGCGGCGCGTTCGAGGGCATTCGAAGGTGTCAAACACGTTCGAGGGCGCCCGGGAGGTGTCAAACACCTTCGGCGGGACGCCAGGGGCCGTCAGACCTCGAGGAGCAGCCGCTCCGGGTCCTCGATGCACTCCTTGATCCGGACCAGGAACTGCACGGCCTCGCGCCCGTCGATGAGCCGGTGGTCGTAGCTGAGGGCCAGGTACATCACCGGCCGGATGACGATCTGCCCGTCGCGGGCCACCGGCCGGTCGACGATGTTGTGCATCCCGAGGATGCCCGTCTGGGGCGGGTTGAGGATTGGCGTGCTCAGCATCGAGCCGAAGATGCCGCCGTTGCTGATGCTGAAGGTCCCGCCCTGGAGGTCGGCGAGCGTCAGCTTGTCCGAACGCGCCTTCTGTCCCAGCTCGGCGATCTGCCGCTCGCTCTCCGCCATCGAGAGCCGGTCCGCGTCGCGAAGGACGGGGACGACGAGCCCGCGGCTCCCCGACACCGCCACCCCGATGTCGTAGTAGTGCTTGAGGACGACCTCGTCGCCCTCGATGGAGGCGTTGACGAGGGGGAAGGCCTTCAGGGCCTCGACCGCGGCGCGGACGAAGAAGCTCATGAACCCGAGCTTCACCCCGTGGCGCTGCTGGAACTTCTCGGCGTACTGCTTCCGGAGCGCCATCACCGCCTGCATGTCCACCTCGTTGAAGGTGGTCAGGATGGCGGCGTTGTTCTGCGCTGCGAGCAGCCGCTCGGCGACGCGCTTCCGGAGCGGAGTCATCTTCACCCGCTCCTCGCGGGCTCCGGGTACGCGCGGCGCGGGTACGCTCGCGGGCGCCGGCACGACGGCCGGGGCGGCAGCGGCGCCACCGCGCCCACCCTCGAGCACCGTGAGCACGTCCTCCTTCATCACTCGCCCCGCGGCGCCAGTGCCGCGGAGGGTGGCCGGGTCGAGCCCGTTCGCGTCGGCGATGGCCCGGGCGACCGGGGTCATCGGGGCCTGCCGGCCGGCGTCCGCCGATGGCGCCGCCTGGGCCGCGGGGACCGGGGCCGGCCGGGGCGGCGCGACGGCCGCCGCGGGAGCGGGAGGAGCGGCGGGCCGGGCGGCGGCGGTCGGGCCGGCGGCCACCGCGGAGGCGGCGGCGGAGATGCTCCCCAGCACGTCGCCGATCTTCACCGTGTCGCCCTCGGGGTGGGCGATGGAGGCCAGCGTGCCCGCGGCGGGAGCGGGAACGTCGATGGTCACCTTGTCGGTTTCCAGGACGACGATCGGCTCGTCCACGGCCACCGCATCGCCGACCTTCTTGTGCCACTTCCCCACCACCGCCTCGGTGATGGACTCGCCCAGCGCGGGAACGGTGAGCTCAACGGCCATCGGGCTGTCCTCGTGACAGTGCGGCATCGAGCAGGAGCGTCTGCTCCAGCTCGTGGGTCTTCTGGAATCCGGTCGCCGGGCTGGCGCTGGCCTCGCGGCCCGAGTACCGGAGCGGGAGGGTGCGTCCCTTCGTCGAGCTCCGGCCGGTGAGCCGCGGGAGCACGAAGGACCAGGCGCCCATGTTCTCCGGCTCCTCCTGGACCCAGACCAGCTCCTCCAGCGCGGGGTAGCGGGCGAGCTCGCGCGCGAGCTGCGCCTCGGGGAACGGGTAGAGCTGCTCGAGGCGGCCGACGGCGATGGTGTCGTCGCCGGACTTCGCCCGGGCGGCCAGCAGGTCATAGGCCACCTTCCCCGCGCAGAGGAGGAGCCGGGTGACCTTCCCCTCGCCACCCGGCGGAGGATCGGAGAGGAGGCGCTGGAACTTGCCGGTGGTGAACGCCGCGAGGGACGAGCTGGCCTCCTCGCGGCGGAGCAGGCTCTTCGGCGTCATGATCACCAGCGGCTTTCGCCACGGGCGGATCGCCTGGCGGCGGAGCAGGTGGAACACCTGCGCGCTGCTCGTCGGGTAGCAGATCTGGACGTTGTCCTCGGCGGCCATGGCGAGGAAGCGCTCCAGCCGGGCGCTGGAGTGCTCCGGCCCGGCACCCTCGTAGCCGTGGGGAAGGAGCAGGGTGAGGCCGCTCAGCCGGCGCCACTTGTCCTCGGCCGCGACGATGAACTGGTCGATGATGACCTGCGCGCCGTTGGCGAAGTCGCCGAACTGCGCCTCCCAGAGCACGAGCGCATCCGGGTAGTCGAGCGAGTAGCCGAACTCGAAGCCCATGCAGCCGGTCTCGGACAGCGGGCTGTTGTAGACCTCGAATCTCCCCTGTCCGGGGCCGAGGTCCTGGAGCGGGACGTAGGTCGCGCCGGTCTTCACGTCGTGGAGCACGGCGTTCCGGTGGCCGAAGGTTCCGCGCTCGGTGTCCTGCCCGGTGAGCCGGACGTGCGTCCCGGCCCGGAGCAGCGTGGCGTAAGCCAGGTTCTCGCCGGCCGACCAGTCGAGCGGGGTCTCCCCGTGGGCCATCGCCGCGCGGCGCTCGAGGATCTTCCCCAGCTGCCGGAGCGGGGTGAACCCCTGCGGCACGCGCGCGAGGTGCTCCAGCAGCGGTCCGAGGGTCGTCTCCGGGACGCCGGTCTCGGGCTCGGGGAGCCCTTCCTCGGGTCCGCCCCGGAATCCCTTCCACAGCCCCTCGTGGGCGCTCGGCTCGCGGAGGGCCGGCGTCTCCTTGGCCTGGTTGTAGGCCTGGAGGAAGTGTCGCTTCGCCGCCTCGCGCAGCGCCTCGGCCTCCTCGGCGCTCACCCGACCCTGGCCGGCGAGCGTTCTCGCGTAGAGCTCGGACACCGGCGGGTGGTGCCGGATCGCCTCGTACATCAGCGGCTGGGTGTAGCTGGGCTCGTCGCCCTCGTTGTGGCCGTAGCGGCGGAAGCAGACCAGGTCGACGACGACGTCGCTCTGGAACATCTGCCGGTACTCGGTGGCCAGGCGCATCACGTGGACACAGGCCTCCGGGTCGTCCCCGTTCACGTGGAAGATGGGGATGTCGAGCATCTGGGCGACCGCGGTGCAGTAGATGCTGGAGCGGCCGTCCTCGGGGTCGGTCGTGTAGCCGAGCTGGTTGTTGATGACGATGTGGACCGTGCCGCCGGTGTCGTAGCCCCGCAGCCGCGAGAGGTTGAGCGTCTCCGCGACGACCCCCTGTCCGGCCATGGCCGCGTCGCCGTGGATGACCAGGGGGAGCACCTTGCGCCGGTCCTGCTGCTCGAGCCGCTGCTGCTTGGCCCGGACGCGGCCCTCGACCACCGGGTGCACGAACTCGAGGTGGCTGGGGTTGAAGGCCAGGCTGACGTGGATGCGCTTTCCGGCGGAGGTGGTGACGTCCGACGAGAAGCCCATGTGGTACTTCACGTCGCCCCGGCCCATGAACTTCCGCGGGTCCACCGGCCCGTTGAACTCGCTGAAGATCTGGTCCGGTCCCTTGCCCAGCACGTTGGTGAGGACGTTCAGCCGGCCGCGGTGGGCCATGCCGATGACGACCTCCTCCACCCCCAGCTCGCCACCGAGCTCGAGCATGGTGTCGAGCATCGGGAGCAGCGACTCGCCGCCGTCCACGCTGAAGCGCTTGGCACCCTGGTATTTGGTGTGGATGAAGGCTTCGAAGGTATCGGCGTAGGTCAGCTTCTCGAGAATGCGCCGCTGCTCGGAGGGGCTGGGGTCGAGCCGGTTCTCGGTGTGCTCCATCCGCGGCATCAGCCAGCGGCGGCGCGCCGAGTCGTAGAGCGTCATGTACTCCACGCCGATGTGCCCGCAGTAGGTGCGTCGGAGCCGGCCCAGGAGGTCCCTCAGCTTCACCCGCGTCCGATCGGCGAAGACCTCGGAGCTGTCCACCAGGACCTCCAGCTCGTCGGGGCCGAAGGTGGCGTCGCTGGCCATCGCCAGGTCGGCGACGTGGTTCATCTGCGGGCGGGGTCGCTCGAGCGGATCGATCTGGGCCAGGAGGTGGCCGCGCAGACGGAAGGCGTAGAGGGTCTGGTCCACCCGCGCCTGCAGCTGCATCGCGGCGAGGGACGCCGGCACGTCGCCCACCGTGACCGGGGCACCGCGGGCGGGGGCGACGGCGACCGCCGCGCCGTTTCCGTTCGCGCCGCGGACGGCCCCGGCCCCGGCGGCCACGGGCGGTCCGTTGCCCGGACGCGCCTGCCCGTCGGTGGAGCCGAGCAGGGGACGACCGCTCCCGCTGGTGCTGGCGAACAGCTCGCGCCAGCTCGGGTCGACCGAGGCGGGGTCCTCGAGCCACCGGGCGTACAGGCCCTCGATGAAGTCGATGTTGGTGCCCGAGAGAAACGTGTCCGTGGGGTTCGGCATGGGGGCTTCGCCTCGGGTTTTAACCTCGAACCGTGGGCCGGGCGGAACTTTGTCCCCCTGGAACAGGCATGGAACCAGATGCCGGCGGTGTGGGTGCTCGGGTGCACGTTTGCGGTCCCGGGCTCGAGGGCGGCTCCGATGCGATGGCAGCATCCTCGAGGTGCCGGACTGGCAACCGCCCGGGAGGGGTCGGGGCCCTGTCGCCCGGGCACCTACGCGCCGCACTACCCGGTCGTTTGGGGGGCCGGCCCCCTGGGAACTCTGGTACACACCCGCCCCCATGTTGCTCAAAGGCAAGCGCCTGCTGATCACCGGCGTGCTGACTCCCCAGTCGCTGGCGTACGGCATCGCCGAGCTCGCCCAGTCCGAGGGCGCCGAGGTGGTGCTCACCTCGTTCGGCCGTGGGATGTCCCTGACCGAGCGCTCGGCGAAGCGGCTCGACCCGGTCCCCGACGTCCTGGAGCTCGACGTCACCAATGCCGACCACTTCAAGCGGCTCACCGAGCAGCTGAAGGCGCCGGGCAAGCCCATCCACGGCATCCTGCACGCGGTGGCCTACGCCCCCGAGGACGCGCTCGGTGGCAACTTCCTGAACACCCCATGGGAGAGCGTCGCGACTGCCTTCCGGGTCTCGGCCTTCTCGCTCAAGGAGCTGGCGGTGGCGGTGGCCCCGTTGATGACCGAGGGCGGGAGCATCGTCGCTCTCGACTTCGACAATTCCCGGCAGGCCTGGCCAGTCTACGACTGGATGGGGGTGTGCAAGGCCGGGATGATCTCGGTCATGCGCTACCTCGCCCGCGACCTGGGACCGAAGAACATCCGGGTGAACGCCGTGGCATCCGGGCCGCTGGTCACCATCGCCGCCAAGGGGATCCCAGGATTCAAGCAGCTCGCGGACACCTGGATCCTCTCCGCGCCGCTGGGATGGAACGCACGCGACCGCCACCCGATGGTGGCGAAGACGGTCGTCGCGCTGCTGTCCGACTGGTTCCCGGGGACCACCGCCGAGGTGGTGCACGTGGACGGTGGTCGCCACGCCATCGGCTCGCCGCCGGTGGACATCATGGAGCGGATCACGGCCGCTCTGGCTGACGACGACCACGGCCCGAAGGAGTGACTGGGCTGGTCGGGCTCACCCCCTGCGAGAGGGGGCCGCCCGAGGCGCGGCGCAGGTCGCCTCCGTCCACGCTCAGAATCGCTTCAGCGCCACGATGTCGTTGTTGGTGGGGTCGACGTAGTACGCGTTCTGCAGCGCCGGGCTGGAGATGAGCGTGGACGTCGCCACCACGACGCGCGGATACCGGTAGACCCACTTCGGCTGGAGCCCCGGCCCGACGTGGAGCACCACGTCCCCGAGCGAGGCGCTGTTGAGCAGAACGCTGAAGCTCCCGTCCGCCCCCGCCTGCACGTTGCTCGGGAGCCGGGCCGGGTTGGGGCGGTAGAGATACAGGCCGGGGACGCGCGCGGTCGCCGTGGGGGTGGTGGCGTTCAGGGGCCAGAGCTCGAAAGTGGTGTTGGGCGGGTCGTTCCGCATGGTGACCACCGAGCCGTCGTCGAGGACCGCGAGAACCAGGGGCTGGGTGCTCCCGGCCACGCCGGACGGGTAGACGTAGCTGCCGATCACCCCTCCGGTTCCCGCCACCCGCAGCACGACGTAGCCCGGGAACGCGGCCGCGGCGCCGCACGACGAGGTGACCGACACCACGAAGCTCCCGTCGGCGACGGGGAAGAGCCGGTCGACCGTGCGGCCCGTGCAGAACAGGCCTCCGAACGAGGGGTCGGCCCGGTTCATCGGCACGAAGAGGCCGGTGTTCAGCCCGAACAGCGTCCACGCCTGGCCGCACTGGGTGGGCTCGTCGTTCGGGGCAAGGTAGGTACGGGCCGCGCCCATCGCCCCAGCGGTCGAGCCGGCGTCGGGGGCTCCCAGCGGGAGTGCGGCGCTGGTGCCGCTGGCGATCACCACGCCACCGTCGGTCGCGGTGAAGCAGCCGAGGCCCTGGACCGCCGGCGTGGCCTGACACCCCGCGCCCGAGCTGGTGGAGAAGTCCGGGAAGCAGAGCAGGTTGTCCACGCGGGTGAACGGCTTCTGGAAACCGAACGGCCAGACGTACGCGGTGCCGGGCCGGACGTTGGTGCCGAGCGCGGGCTCGGCGAGGGCGACGACGTCGTTGCCGCGCTTCTGGACCGAGGGCCGGGTGAAGAGGGTGTTTCCGAGCGCGTCGAAGTCCAGGGCGAGGAAGCCGGCGTCGGCGGGCAACGCGAACCCGGCGTCCGCTCCCGCGTCCCCGGTGTCGATCCCCGCATCCACCGAGGCATCCGGGATGGTGCCGTCCGCGATCCGCGGCCGTGGCGCGACGAGCCCGAAGGGCGAGAGGGTTCCCGCCCCCGCGGCGACGATGCTGGTCAGCGCGGGATCGAAGGGGACATAGGTTCCGTCCGCCGCCCGGAAGAAGCCCGGGAGCCACTCGACGTCCGGCTTCAGTCCGGGATTCGGGTCGACGGTGGCGAGCGCGACCTGGATTCCATTCCCGGTGACGGTGGGGTTGGCGACGCCCAGCGCGATGCGGCCGGGCACGGCGCGATCCCAGAGAACGCGACTGAGGAGAACCCCCTGCTCGAGATGGCTGGCGTTTCCGTTGGAGGCGCGGGCGTCGACGCTGAGGGTGACCGACTTCTCCACCTCGGAGAGCACCTCGAACGGCACGTTGAACGGGTCGCCGGCGTAGTTGTCGATCCCCAGCCCGGGCGTGTTGAGGAAGATGACCTGGTAGAGGGGAGCGCCACCGTCGGGATTGGAGAACTGGACGATGCCGTCCGCCTCGCGTCCGGCGAGGCGCACCGTCGGGGGCAGGAGCAGCGGGCGGTCGCTGCCCACGGTGAGCTTGAGCTGGGACAGCGGCGGGACCCGGTCCGGCAGCGCCGCCGACAGGGAGGCGGTGGTGGTGTCGAGGAAGACGTTCAGCGTCTTCGTGCTCACGTTGCCCAGCTGGTCCACTCCGATGAAGGTGAGCTGGAGCTGGCCCACGCCCGAGTCGGCCACCCCGGAAGTCACCAGGGTGCAGCGGGTGAAGTCCACGAGGCCGGTGTACGGCGGGACGTTCCAGGTGAAGACGCCGGTGCTCGGCGCACCGCCGCAGGTGACCGTCACCGAGCTGACCCCGTTGACCGAGGCCGCATCCAGATTCACCGACGAGGTGAGCGAGATGGTCTGGCCCTCGCGGGGCTCGTGGATGATCAGGTCCGGCCCGACGCCCCCGTCCCCGGGAACCTGGGGAAGGCCGAGGTCCAGGCAGGCCGGCAGGCCGACGGCACACACCGCGAGCAGAACCGCCCTGCAAGGCACCGAAGATCGGAACAAATGGGGAGCCCTCCCGCTGGCCAGACGCCATCGGAGGTTAACAGACCACCACGAAGTGCGGAGAAATCGGGGCTTCCGCGCAGAAGGTGGTCGCTTCTGCTCCGGGCAGGATCCTGCTCAGGGCGCGGTGCAGCCGAGGTTGGCCCCGCAGACGCCCGGGGGGGTCAGCTCGTTGAAGGTCTGCGAGCAGCCGGCGTTGCCGGTGAAGGTGTTGGTCGCGCTGAGGTCGGGCGCGTTGCGCGTCGGCGCTTGCCAGACCGCGTCGATCCCGTGGTTCAGGCTGAACCGGATGGTGCTGTTGGTGAGGAGGTTCGCGGGCGGGACGTACTGGGCCGCGTCGCCGACGATGAGCGCCGCGTCGTCGCTCGAGCCGGCGGGGCGGCAGTTGGTGGAGACGAAGCCGCTGAACGCCCCCGCGTACTCGACCGTGACGTGGTCCAGCCGCGAGCCGGTCGCCGCGAGCAGGTACAGGCCGGCCCAGTCACCCGGGGCGGGCGTGGCCTCGCCCGAGGTGAAGAGGATGGGCTGCGCCGCGGTGCCCTGCGCGTCGAGGACTCCGACCAGGTCATTGGGCGGGTTGCCCACGCTCCCGAAGTAGACCCGCGCGCCCGGCGTGTTGACCGAGGCCTTCGGGAAGCGGATGACCGCGCCGGGCTCGACGGTGAGGGTGACGGGGTTGGTGCCCGAGGACGTTCGCACGGTGAAGGAGCTGGTCTGGATGCGCACCGGGAGCGCGGCGTGGATGGTGAGGTCGGAGACGACGTTGGCGTTGGGGCCGATGACGTTGACGACCGGGTTGGCGTTGCTCGCCGCGGCGTAGCTCCCGGGAGGGATGCTCCCCAGAGCCATCATCACCATGCTCAGCGCGTAGCCCGGCGCGCCCTGGATGGTGAGACCGGTCGAGTCGGAGGTGAAGGCCCCGCCGCTGTCGAGGTAGATGCCTCCGCCCTGCGGCGAGTCGATGGTGACGTTGTTCACCCGGAGCACCGGCACCACGGGCGTGGGGGCGTAACCCGCCCCGAAGGCCGCGATGGCCGGGTTCCCGTACTGGCCCCCGAACGCCCCCCCGCCCTGGAGCGTGGTGAAGCTCAAGTCGATGAGCGACGTCGCGCTCGCCCCGCGGAGGATGCCCCAGGGCGCAGTGCTGCTCGCCCGCAAGAAGGAGATGGACTGGCTCGGGCTGGTCCCTGCAGCGACCAGCTTCGCCGTTCCGACGACGGTGATGGTGGCGTTGGCGCCCATCGACACGTAGGCGCAGGGCTGGATGGTGACCACTGCCGCGCTCCCGACGGTGATGCTCCCCGGGACCGAGTGGGTGACCCCGTTCCCCGCCCAGGTTTCGCTGGCGTTGATGTTGCTCGTGTGGGTCACCACGGTCCCGTTCGGAGCGACGCAGCCCGCGGCGCCGGTGACCGTGACGGTCGTCGATCCGGACTGGCCGGGGTCGGCCACGCTCGTGGCGGTGATGGTGAAGGTGCCGGCGGTCGGGGCGCTGAAGGTCGCGGTGGTCCCGCTGGGGGTGAGGGTGCCGCCGGCGGGGCTCGCGCTCCAGGTCACGCCGGTGGGGCAACCGGCGCTCCCGCTGACGGTGGCGGTGAGGTTGGAGACGGCGCCGGTCGCGACGGAAGCGGGCGAGGCGCTCACCGCGACGCCGGTGACGGTGCAGGCCGCGGAGCCGGGAGCGGTGTGGAGGGCGACGACGCGCTGGTTCCGCGTGTCGAGGAGGTAGGCCCCGGGCAGCGTCGGCGAGCCCACCAGCGCCGGAGCGTCGGTCGCCGGAACCAGGGTGCGCGGGTAGAAGTAGAGCCACCGGGCCGCGAGGCCCGGATCGAAGTGCGCCACCGCCGTCCCGTTGGGTCCTCCGGAGAGCAGGACGCTCAGCGAGCCATCCTGGGCGGCGAGGGCGTTGGAGGGAATCGAGGGGAACTGACCGGGCACGGTGGTGAAGAGGCCCGCCAGCCGGGCGGTGCCGGCCGGCGACGTCGCGCCCTCCGCCCAGCGCTCGAAGACGGTGTAGGGCGGTGCGTTCCGGGCCGTCACCAGCGAGCCGTCGGGGAGCGCGGCGACCGGCTGGAGGTCGAGCACGGACGGGATGCCCGCGACGTAGCGGGCCCCGAGCGCTCCACTCCCGTCGACGCGGAACAGGGAGGTGAGACCCCCCACCCCGGCGCAGCTCTCGCCGAGAGCGACGATGAAGGTCCCGTCACCCACCGGGAGCACGGCCTGCACGGAGAGCAGGGCGCAGCCGGGCGCCGAGGGGTCGGTCGTCGCCGGGGCGAAGCCCAGGGTTCCGCCGAGCGCGCCGAAGGCCCAGAGGTTGCCGCAACCGGGCGCGGCGGGCGCGAGGCGGTTGAGGGCCGAGGCCGCGCTGGCCCCGGGCGCGGGCTGGCCGAGGCTCGTGTTTCCTCCCGGCGAGCCGGAGGTCACGAACGGCGGCTGGGTCGCCGAGGTGCAGGTCACGCTCTGGGTCGTGGTGGGGGGCAGGCAGCCCGCCCCGAAGGTGTCGAAGCCGTCGGGCCCGCAGAGGAGGTCCCCGGCCCGGGTGAGGGGCGAGACGAGCGAGGGGGTGAGCGGGGCGATGCCCGGGGTCGCGGTCGCCGCGGGAGGAAACCACAGGCCGGCGTCGGTGGCGGATTTCCCGAACAGGGTGTGCCCCGTCCCGTCGAGCGCGAGCGCGACGAACCCTCCGTCCAGCCCCCCGGGGAGGAGGCCGGGATCGAACGCCACGAACACCCCGTCGCCCGCCCGGAGGAGCCCGGGGAGCCAGCGCGAGCTCGCGGTGGGGACGAGGTCATCGGTGGCGAGCGGCACCTGCACCCCCTCACCGCTCACTGCAGGGGCAGCGGCGAGGAGCGCGAGCCGGCCCGGTGCCGGGCGGTCCCAGGCCACGCGGGAGAGGAGCACGGCGAGGTCCAGGTGGACCAGGTTGCCGTTCTCCTGGCTCTTGGCATCCACGGTCAGCAGCACGTTCTGCTCGGTCTGGGTCAGCAGCTCGATGGGGACCGGATCTCCCCCGTCCCAGCCGTCGGCGCCGAGCCCCGGCGTGTCGTCGAACTGCGCGACGTAGGTGGGCTGGGGTCCGCCGTCGCTGACGGTGACGGTCCGGTCGGCCTTGAGCCCGGCGAAGGCGACGACCGGGATGGCGCTCAGCGCCCGGTCGGGCGTCACCCGGACCTCGTAGGGCGAGTGCGGGTTCGCCATCGGCGGGTAGTCGACCTCGAGCACCGGGAGCCTGCCGTCGAGGACGATGGGCACGTCGGCCGTCGCCGTCGCCCCCGAGCCGCTCACCGAGACGACGTGGAGGACGATGGAGACGTAGCCGCTCCCGGCGTCGGACGGCGTGCTCGAGGCGCGGCACCCGGAGAGGTCCACGATGCCGGAGAAGGGAGGCTCGGCCCAGGCGGCGACGGTGAGGCCTCCACAGGAGACGATCACCGAGCGGATGCCGGCGACCGAGTCGGACTCGATGCTCACCAGCGTCTGCAGCGGCACCTGGGCGTTCTGCGCCGGCGCGGCCACCCGCAGCGTGGGGGGGACTCCGCCGTCCTGGACGTCGGGGAGGTCCAGGTTGAGGCAGCCGGGGAGGAGCGCGACGAGGGCGGCGGCGGCGAGACAGGAGGCGCGGCCACCGGGCGGTGGCCGGACGCCCGGTCGAGCTGAGCCCTGAGCGGGCGCGGCACGGCGTCGCGGGAATCCCTGCATCCCCCACCCCCGGAAGGTCCCTCGGACTCTGGCAGAGCGGCGGAACGGGTGCGCGGAACAACCACGCCGTGGCAGGAACGGATCGGGGTCAGGATTGACCCTTGCGATGCGAACGTCGAGGCTGCGTCGCCTGGCATCTCCGGTAGACTCGGTTGACCGCCCTGCGAGGGGGAGTCCGTGGCGAACTCCGAACGCTTTGGATGCCTGCTGGCCGTCTTGGTCTGTGCCTCGGCTTCGGCGGCGGAGACCCGTCCGAACCTTCTGGTCCTGGACCTCGAGCCGAGGGGAGTCGGGCTCCCCGAGGCCCAGGCGGCGACCGGGAGCGTGGTCCGCGGTCTCCGTCAGCTCGACGTCTTCCAGGTCCTCAGCTCGGACGACGTGCGGCAGCTGCTCGCGCTGGAGCGCACCCGACAGCTCTCCGGCGCCAAGGCCGAGAGCAGCGTGGGTCAGCTCGGCGCGGCCCTGAACGCGCCCAACGCGGTGGTGGGCAGCGTCACCCGGGTGGGCGGGAAGCTGCAGGTGGAGATCCGGCTCCTCGATGCGCCGACGCAGAAGGTGCTGAACCAGAAGAGCCTCAACCAGGTCACGGTGGAGCAGGTGGCGGGCCAGCTGCCCGGGCTGGCCCAGGAGCTGATGTCCCCGCTCCTCCGCGAGCAGCAGGGCTTCCTGGTGGTGAAGTCGCGCGAAGAGGCGGCCGAGGTCCTGGTCGACGACACGCTGGTGGGCAGCATCCCGCTGAAGGGCTCGCTCGACCTGTCCCGCGGCATCCACCGGCTCACCGTCCGCAAGGACGGCTTCATCGCCCAGACGCGCTCGGTGCGCATCGAGCCGAAACAGACGACCATCGAGGAGGTCGAGCTGCAGCCCTCGTCCGACTACGCCAAGGTCTACAAGGACAAGTACGGGAAGATGCGGGTCGGGGCCTGGATCTCCACCGGCGTGGCCGTGGCCGGCATCACCACGGCGATCATCATGAACGCCTCGGCGAACAGCGAGTACAACGACGAGTTCAAGCCGCGGCAGGCCTGGCTCCAGGGTGCGGCTGGAACCGGCCCGCAGACCAAGCCGCCGGACATCGCCAACAACCCCACCGCGAGCGCGGCCTGGGACAGCTGCACCGCGAGTGGCGCGGCCGCCTGCAAGCAGGCTGCCGAGGACGCGAAGAGCAGCGTCCAGGTGAAGCAGTACGTGGCCATCGGCGCCGGGGTGGTGGGAGTGGCGGCGGCCGGCGTCGCGACCTGGCTCTGGCTCAGCGGGAAGGACCCGAACAAGTACGCCGACGTGGTGGCGGGAGTGGCGCCCAACCCGAACGGCGGGATGACGCTGGCCCTGGCCGGCAAGTTCTGACTCAGGGGCTGAAGCAGGTCTGAGACACCGGCATGAGGAGCGGCGTGCTCATGTCGAAGAAGCCTGCGGTGACCGCATCGGTGGAGGCGTAGCCCTCGTAGGTGGTGAGGCAGAAGTTGTAGCCGTCGAAGGTGAGGCCCTCGGATGTGAGATCGGGGTAGGCCACCATCGACTGCGCCGTGATCATCGCCGCCCGGTAGCCGCCGGTGAGCATGTACACGGCGGTGGAGGGTCCGGACCAGTGGAACACCGTCCCCGCGTCCACGCCCGAGCCGGTGACCGGGAAGAGGATGGTCGGCGCGGTGGGCAGGGTGAGCGTCACCGGGCCCGGGCTCGCGACCTTGCTTCCCACGTTGAGCGTCTGGCTGCCCACGTTCGGGTCGTAGGCGATGGCGAGCAGCACGACGTCGAGGCCGGTGCCGAACGGGGCCAGGATGTTGAACGTCGCGTTGTCGTCCTCTGCCAGGTAGAGCGCACCGCCGGGCGTCGAGGGAGCGGAGAGGAAGGCCTGGGTGCGGCTCACCCAGCCGGCGGGGAGCTGGAGCGTGCCGGTGACGGCTTGCTCGGTGACCGGGGCGACGTCGATGGTGAGTGAGGTCAGCGAGACGCCGGCGTCGAGCGTCAGCGGGGCCGAGCCGAACACCGGGCTTCCTCCGTCGGGATAGGCGGTGAAGGCGTAGACGGTTCCGGTCGCCGTGGAGACGCCGCCGGGCAGGGGGACCAGCACGTCCCAGTTCGGAGCGAAGTTCTCCTGCGTGTACTGGCGCAGGCCGGGGATGACGAAGAGGGTGCCGGTCAGCTGAAATTGCTGGAGCGGCACCTGGGGGCTGTTGAGGACCCCGGCGGCATACGCGGGGTTGCCGTTCACGTACCAGGCGAAGTTGGTGAGGATCGGGTCGGGCCGAGTGAGCCCGTCGTAGATGAGAACGTCGTACGGGGGCTCCTGGGTGCCGGGGATGAACAGCAGCACCTGGTAGGGAACAGGGACGCCCTGGACGGTGAACTTGCCGAAGCCGTCGGTCAGAGTCTCGGCACGGAAGCCGGGGGCGCGGACGACGACCCGTTCTCCGGCGACGGGAAGCGAGGCGATGTTGCTGAGGACGGTCCCGGACACCTGGATGCCTCCGCCGGCGCCGGTGGCCCCGGGGCCGGTGTTCAGCGCGAGCGCGCGCTGGTTCCGCGGGTCGAGGAGGTAGACAGTGGTCTCGCCCGGCGTCCCGACGAGCTGGGGCGCGTCGGTCCCGGGGACGAGCGTGCGGGGATAGAAGTAGAGCCACCGGGGCACGAGCCCGGGGGCGAAGTGCATGATCGCCGTCCCGTTGGGGCCGCCGGAGAGGAGCACGGTGAGGGCTCCGTCGGAGCGGACGACCGCGTTCTTGGGAGCGGCCGGCGTCTGGCCCGGCACGAGCGCATACAGGCCGGCGATGTTCGCGGTCGCGGCCGGAGCGGTGCCCCCGGGCAGCCACTGCTCGAAGACGGTGAAGGGCGGGGCGTTCCGCAGCGTGACCCACGAGCCGTCGGGAAGCGCTGCGACTCCCTCGAGCGAGGTCGGCGCGGGGGCGGTGCGGGGATACACGTAGCCGGACAGGAAGGCCCCGGTGGACGACACTCGCACGACCGGGAAGTCCGGCACCCCGCCGCAGCTCCCGGCGTAGGACACGACGAAGCTTCCGTCGCCCACGGAGAAGGCCTGCTGCACCGCGAGGAGGCTGCAGGCCGGGCGATCCGGGTCGGTCGTCGTCCCGTAGACGAGCTGTCCGCCGGGTGTCCCGAGGGCCCAGGGGAGCGTGCAGCCGGGACTGGCGATGCTCAGCGCGATGACACCCGAGCCGAGCGTGCCGCCAGGCTCGGGGACCGCCGCCGGGGAGGTGACGAATCCGGGGAGCGAGGTGACCTGGCCATCGGCGGTGGCGCAGGTCAGGCTCTCGAAGGAGCCGGCCTGGAAGCAGCTGCCCACCTGGGTTCCGCTGATGGTCGGGGGAAGGCAGACCGAGCTGGCCACTCGCCCGAGCGGCTGCGTCGCTCCGGAGGCGAAGGGGACGGGGGCGGGCGCGCCGCTGGGCGCCGGGGGGAACCAGAGCGCGGTGTTCGCCGCGGCGAAGACGGTGAAGCCCAGGGCGTTGAACCCCACCGCCTGGTAGCCGCCATCGAGCCCGCCGGGGAGCAGGGCGGGGTCGAAGGCCTGGAATGTCCCGTCGGCGGCGGCGAGCAGGCCGGGGATCCACCGCGAGGCGGGGGTGGGGACGAGGTCGTCGGTGGCGAGCGGCAGCTGCACGCCGGCGGAGGTGGCGACGGCGTCGGAGGCCAGCAGCGCGAGCCGTCCCGGGGCGGGCCGGTCCCAGGTCACGCGGGAGAGCAAGAGGGAGAGGTCGAGGTGCGCGGTGTTGCCGTTGGCGGCGCTCTTGGCGTCGACGGTGAGCCGGGCGGGGCGCTCCGTCTCGGTGAGCACCTCGATGGGGATGGGCTGGCCGCCGTCGTAGGTGTCGGTGCCGAGGCCGGGCAGCCGGGAGAAGTGGGCCACGTACGACGGAACGGGGCCGCCGTCGGTGAGCGTGTCCACGCTCGCGGGAGTCAGGCCTTCGATCTGCACCGACGGAGGTCCGGCGAGGAGCTCGGCGGGCTCGACGACCACGTCGATCGCGCTTCCGGGTGCGGCCTGCGGGGGATAGAGCACTTGGAGCGAGGGTACGGCGCGGTCGAGCTGCAGCGGCACGTTGACCGTGGCCACCTGCCCGGTCCGGCTGACCGAGGTGACGGTGAGGGTGATGGCGACGATGCCCGGGCCCGCGTCGGTGGGCTGCCCCGCGACCTGACAGCGGGTGAGGTCGACGAGCCCCGAGAACGGAGGCTGCGCCCAGCCGGCGAGCGCGTCGCTGCCGCAGGAGACGACCACCGAGGAGATCCCCTCGACCGAGTCGGACTCGATGCTGACCAGCGTCTGCAGCGAGACGAGGGCGTTGCTCTGCGGCGAGACGACCTTCAGGCTCGGCGGGACGCCCCCATCGTTGACGTCGGGGAGGTCGAGGTTGAGACAGCCCGTGAGCGCGAGCACCGGGAGGACCCAGCCGAGCGTCGCGCGCGCATCGATCCGCGGACGTCTGCGCATCGTCGATTCCCCTCCAGCCGGGCGTGAGACTAGGCCGAGCGGAGGAGCGGCCGGGGAGGCGCCACGCTGGTGAAACGCCCCGGTGTCAGCGTCTCGCCCGGGTCTCCACAGCCCGGGTGGCCCAACACCCAGGCTTTCCACAGGGATTCCCACAGTTCTGAAATGTTCCGTTTGGGTTGCTTGCTTGGGGGTAGGGTGGGCGCTAGGGTGTGCGGAGGTCGCTGGCCGGGGTCGCTCCGGGCGGCCAGGGGAAATCGGCTCCGATGCGGATGGAAGGCAAGGACACTCGGAAGGACTCGCGGGAGCGGGAGCGGACCGCGGTGCTCGACGCGTGGCCCCTCCCGTCCCAGGGCACCGGGCCCGAGGCAGACGAGCCCCTGGAGACGGCGCCCGAAGGCGAGGACGAGCCCATCACCGAGAAGCTCCCCGCCAAGCCCGCGCCTCGCCGACCCGACCGCGGCGACTGATCGAAGGCTGATCGAAAGTGTTTGACACCCTCGGCTGCCCTCGACCGGGCTGGGGCTGGGCCCTCGAAGGTGTTTGACACCTGGAAGCGGACACCTGGGCGGGGCCGGCAGCACATCCAGCCGGTTCGGCCTGGCTACACGGTTGCCGGGGCGACCGAGTCGGTCTGGAGCGTCAGGCCGCGTCCGTCGGGCGTCACGTCGAACCGGGCCACGCCGCCGGCCTGGAGGGCCCCGAACAGCAGGGCCTCGGCCAGCGGCTTCTTGAGGCTCTGGTCCACCAGGCGGGCCATCGGCCGGGCGCCGAACGCCGGGTCGTAGCCGTTCTCCGCGAGCCAGGCCCGCGCGGCGGCCGTCAGCTCGAGGGTGACCTTCTTGTCCGAGAGCTGCGACTGGAGGAGGCCGACTTCCTTGTCGACCACCTTGAGGATGATCTCGGGCGTGAGGCCGGCGAAGAGGATCCACCCGTCGAGCCGGTTCCGGAACTCGGGGGTGAAGGTCCGCTCGATGGCCTCCTTGGCCTTCGAGGTGTCGATGACGGCCTCGCCGCCGCCGAAGCCGATGGTCTTCGCGCTCATCTCCCGCGCGCCGGCGTTCGTGGTGAGGATGAGCACCACGTTCCGGAAATCCGCCTTGCGCCCGTTGTTGTCGGTGAGCGTGGCGTGGTCCATCACCTGGAGGAGGATGTTGAAGAGGTCGGGGTGGGCCTTCTCGATCTCGTCCAGCACGACCACCGAGTAGGGGTGCTTCCTCACCGCGTCGGTGAGCAGCCCGCCCTGGTCGAAGCCCACGTAGCCCGGCGGCGCGCCGATGAGCCGGGAGACGGTGTGCTTCTCCGAGTACTCGCTCATGTCGAAGCGGAGGAACTCGACGCCCAGGACCCGCGCGATCTGCTTGGCCAGCTCGGTCTTCCCCACGCCGGTCGGTCCGCTGAAGAGGAAGCTCCCGATGGGCTTCTCGGGCGAGCGGAGGCCGCTGCGCGACAGCTTGATCGCCGAGACGAGCTCGTGGATGGCCGGGTCCTGCCCGAAGATGACGCTCTTCAGCGCAGGCTCGAGGTTCGCGAGGGCCTCGCGGTCGCTGTGCGAGACGCTCTTCTGGGGGATCTTCGCGATCTTCGCCACCACGGCCTCGACGTCGGTGGCGGTCACCCGGTGGGTGCGCTCCTTCTCACCCCGTAGCCGGTCGGCGGCGCCGGTCTCGTCGACGACGTCGATCGCCTTGTCGGGCAGGAACCGGTCGTTGATGTACTTGGCGGAGAGCTCGGCGGCGGCGCGGATGGCGTCGTCGTCGTAGGTGACCTCGTGGTGCTCCTCGTAGCGGGACTTCAGCCCCTGGAGGATGAGCACCGTGTCCTCGACGCTCGGCTCGCCGACCTCGATCTTCTGGAACCGCCTCGAGAGGGCCCGGTCGCGCTCGAAGCTGGCCTTGTACTCCTGGTAGGTCGTGCTGCCAATGCACCGGAGCCGGCCCGACTGGAGCACCGGCTTGAGGAGGTTCGAGGCGTCCATGCTCCCGCCGGTCGTCGCCCCGGCACCGACGATGGTGTGGATCTCGTCGATGAAGAGGATGGAGCCGGGCTGCTTCTGGAGCGCCTTGAGCACGGCCTTGAGCCGCTCCTCGAACTGGCCCCGGAACTTGGTGCCGGCGAGCAGCGCGCCCATGTCGAGGGAGTAGATGACCGCCCCCTCCAGCGGCTCGGGGACCTTTCCCTCGTGGATGCGGAGGGCGAGACCCTCGGCGATGGCGGTCTTCCCGACCCCGGTCTCGCCCACGTAGATGGGGTTGTTCTTCCGCCGGCGGCAGAGGACCTGGATGGTGCGCTCCAGCTCCTTCTCCCGGCCGATGAGGGGATCGATGCGGCCCTCCTCGGCCTCGACGGAGAGGTTCAGGGTGTACGCCTTGAGCGGGTCCTTCTGGGTCCCGCCCTCCTCCTCGGCACCGAGGCCGCCGCTGCTCTCCCCTTCCTCCTCGCCCTCCGAGCCCTTGGAGATCCCGTGCGAGAGGTAGTTCAGGAGGTCGAGCCGCGTGATGCCCTCCTGCTGGAGGAGGAAGAGCGCGTGGCTCTCGTCCTCGCGGAACATGGCCACCAGGACGTCGCCGCCCTCGATCACCTTCTGCTCGGCCGAGAGGGCGTGGATCGCCGCTCGCTGGAGCACCCGCTCGATGCCGATGGTCTGCTGGGGGTCGGCGCTGACGCTGTCCGGGAGGCGCTCGACGGTCTCGGCCAGGAACTTCTCCAGGCGCTGCCGGAGCCTCTTCACGTTGGCGCCGCAGGCGACGAGGATCTTCTCCGTCTTCGGCTCGCGGGTGAGGGCGAGCAGGAGGTGTTCGAGGGTCAGGTACTCGTGACGCATCTTCTTCGCGTCCTGGATGGCCTGACGGAAGCTGGCCTGCAGTTCCTTGGCGATGAGCGGCGTTGCCACGGTCCTAAATCTCCTCCGGTTCCATCGTCAGGCGGAGCGGAAACTCGTGCTCCCGGGCCAGTGCCTCCACGACGTCTATCTTCGTACGAGCCACGTCATACGTATAAACACCTGCCACGCCGATGCCCGTGTTGTGCACGTGGAGCATGATCGAGACCGCGTCGGACTCCGACTTGTGGAACACCTCGCGGAGGACCGCCACCACGAAGTCACGGGTGGTGTAGTTGTCGTTGTGGAACAAGACCTTGTAGAGCTGCGGCCGCTTGAGCTTCCGCTCGCTCCGGGTCTCGGTGGCGACCCCTCCGTCCGGTTCGACCCGCTCGGGCATCGGTCTCTCTTCTAGTCCTTGAAACCGGTCTCTGCCCGCCAAGCCGGTAGCCCGGTCTGGATGGCGGCCCGCTCGTGGGCGAGGAACTCGCGGACGGCCCGGTCCAGCCCCCGGTGGAAGAGGGCGTGGGCGCTGTAGGTGAGGCTGGGAGTGAAGCCGCGGACGAGCTTGTGCTCGCCGCCGGCACCGGGCTCGAAGCGGAGGAGGCCCCGGCGAACCACCTCGTCCATGCCGGCGTAGAGGCAGACGTTGAAGTGGAGGAAGGGATGCTCCTCGAAGCAGCCCCAGTAGCGGCCGTAGAGGACCCGGTCGCCGGAGAGGTTGAAGGCCTCCGCCACCACCCGGTCGCCGGCCAACGCCTGGACGAGCTCCACGCGGTGCCGGAACCGCTCCAGCACGCGCGCGAAGAACCGGGGATTCAGGTAGCGCCGGCCCCAGGCGAACTTGTCGACGGTGCTGGCGTAGAGGCGGAAGGTCTCCTTCGGGTCGGCCTCGGCGAGCGCCTCGCCCCGGAGGACGCGGATCTGCAGGCCCTGCTCGGCCGGAGCGCGGCGTTCACGCCGGAGCTGGTTCCGCCGCTTGCTGGTGAAGCGCTGGAGCACGTCCTCGGGCGTGCGGTAGCCCTCGTTGAGGAAGTGGTACTGCACCCCGTGGCGCACCGCGAAGCCGAGCGGCTCGAGCGCCCCGGACTCCGCCGCGGTGGGGAAGAGCACGTGGACGCTGGAGAGGCCCTCCTCCCGGGCGAGCTCGAGGGCCCCCCGCGCGAGCTCGAGCACCCGTGCTGCGCGGTCCTCCCCCGGTGCGACGAGGAAGCGGCGACCGGTGGCCGGGGTGAGGGGCGCGGCGATGACCATCTTCGGGTAGTAGGGGACGCCGGCCCGCTCGGACGCGGTGGCCCAGGAGAAGTCGAAGACGAACTCGCCGCTGCTGTCGGACTTGAGGTAGGCCGGTGCGGCTGCAACGAGGTGGTTCCCGCGCCAGAGGGTGAGGTGGCGCGGCTCCCAGCCCGAGGCGGGGGCCACGCTGCCGCTCGCCTCCAGGGCCTCGAGCCAGCTCCATTCGAGGAACGGCGCGGCCTCCTCGTCGACCAGCGCGTTCCAGGCCTGCTCCGGGACGTCGGAGATGGCGCGATGAATCCTGAGCTGCGTCGGAAGCGACTGCGACATCGGTTCGGGCTGCCCTCCGAGGTAGGGAGGGCTCGACCCGGGAACGATACACCGGGGTGCGCCCGCGACGGATTCCGCGGAAACGCTCCGTTTCCGGCGCGTGGGTCGATCGGGACAGGGAGCGTGTCCCGGCGGACGGCCGGCGCGGCTCAGCGGGTCAGCTCGCGGGCCAGGAGCTGCCCCGCGGCGAGCAGCCCGGCCCGTGCGCGGGCCTTGCCGGCATCGGTCTCCATGACCCGTCCGGCGGCGTCGCTGGCGGTGCCGGCGGCGAGGTCGGCGAGGAGGAGGAAGGCCCCCAGGTCGGGAGTGACGGGGACGGAGCGCCCTGGGCGGAGCGGCCGGTCCCGGAGGCTCTTGGCCACCTTCTCGAGGAGACCCTCCTCGTCGAGCTTCTTCGTTCCTCCGAGCAGGGCTTGCCACGTGGCGGCGAGCAGGTCATCGAGGAGCTGCCCGGAGAGCGCGGCGTTCAGCCGGGCTGCAGCCTCCTCGTGCTCGAGGTGGTGGGCCTCCGCGAAGGTGGGCGCGAGCTTGGCCACCACGATGGCCCGGGTGGCGAGGTGGGCGAGGCGGGCGGGGTACCGCACAAGTGCCGAGGATGCCGAGGGAAGATGCCCCGGCGCAACCGGCCGCGGCCGCGGCCCGGAAGGTGTCAAACACCTTCGATCCAAACACCTTCGATCCACCCCCGGCGTGCTAGGTCCCGGGCCCGCCATGTCCGACGCCGAGTGGTTCGCCCTCAACCGCGCGTCCTGGAACGCACGCACCCCGGTGCACCTCGGCTCGCGCTTCTACCGCCTCGACGCCTTCAAGGCCGGGCAGACCTCCCTCCGGCCGATCGAGCTCGAGCAGGTGGGCGACGTGCGCGGCCGGTCGCTTCTCCACCTGCAGTGCCATTTCGGGCAGGACACCCTCAGCTGGGCCAGGCTCGGCGCCCGGGTGACCGGGCTCGACCTGTCGGACGTGGCGATCGCCTCGGCACGCGCGCTCGCCGCCGAGCTGGCCATCCCCGCTCGATTCGTGGAGGGCAACGTCTACGACGCCCCGGCGCTGCTGGGCGGCGAGCGCTTCGACCTCGTCTTCAGCTCCTACGGCGTGGTGGGCTGGCTCCCCCGCCTCCAGCCTTGGGCCCGTGCCATCGCCGCCTGCCTCGCTCCCGGAGGCGCGTTCCACCTGATCGAGTTCCATCCAGTGGTCTGGATCTGGGACGACGCCTGCGAGCACGTCGCCCACCCGTACGACGCGCCCGACGATCCCATCGTCAGCGAGCAGACCGGCACCTACGCCGATCCCTCGGCGCCGCTTTGCCTGCGGGACGTGGGGTTCAATCACGGGCTCGGCAGCGTCGTCTCGGCCCTGCTCGGCGAGGGGCTCGTGCTCGAGCGCCTGACCGAGCTCGACTGGTCGCCCTACGACATCTTCCCCGACACGGAGGAGTTCGCGCCGGGGCGATTCCGGATGCGCCGCTTCGGGCGGAAGCTGCCGCTGGTCTACGGGCTCGTCGCCCGGGCGCCGCGCTGAGCGGACCCGCGCTCCTCCGACGTCACCCGAGACTCGACCGGAGGGACGCCGAGGGGCCCCGCGGGAAGGTGGCGAGCGTTCGAGCTCAGAACAGCCACACGCCCTGACGCACGCAGGTGTGGAGCACGAGCTGCTTCAGCTGGGGGTCCGAGAGGTTCCGGAAGGCGGCGCGGGCCGCCCCGACGTCGCGCCGCTGGCAGGCCGCGCGGGCCTGGATGGCGTACCCGAGCGGCGTCTTCTGGATGAAGAAGCTCTGATCGACCAGTCGTGCGGCGTCGAGCGGCTTGTTCTTGGTGAGCGCGTCCTCGGCTTGCTCGAGGAGCTTGCGCGTTTCGGGCCTGACGCCGTCCGCGGAGGCGGCCGGGGGGGCGGGGTCCGGCGGCGGGGGCTCGACGGCCTTCGGAGGCTCGGCCGAGGCGACCGCCGGTGCTGTGGGCTCGGGCTCTGGCCGAGTGGAGTGGAGCTGCTTGCGGAGCGGCTTCTCGTGAACGACCGGCCGCTCGCGCACGGGCTCGGGCGGCGCCGAGGCCACTCGCTCCGGAGGTCGGTTGCTCCCGGCAGGTGTGGGGGCGCCAGTCTGGGGTGCTGCCGGCGGAGGCGGGGGCGGGGGCTCGATCGCCTTCAGCGGCTCGAGCGCGAGGCCCGGCTGGGGAGGCGGGACCGTCGGTGCGCGGCGCTTGCTCATCCACAGGACGCCGGCGCCGCCCCCTGCCAGCCCAACGACCGCGAGCACCGCGAGGAAGGGCCACAGCGGCCTCGGCGCCGCGGGCGGGACGGTGACCGCGGAGGAGCGAAGGGGCTCCTTGGTCGAGAGGCGGGTGCGTGGCCAGGACGCGGTCGGGCCCGTGGGGTGCGGGGTGTGGGTCGGCTCCATCGGCTGGCCGAGGGCCGAGTCCACTCCCCGGGGCTGGCCGGTGTGGAAGCTGTGCAGGGGCCGGCCGGTGAGCTCGAGGATGAAGGCGCCGATGTCCTGGGGGCGGGCGGCGGGGTCCTTCTGCAGGGCGTGCTCCACCGCGGCGAGGACGTTCTCCGGAAGCGCGGGGGCGAGCTCGCGGAGCGGCGTGGGCTGGCCGTGGACCACGCGATACACCACCTCGGCGAGCGAGCCGCCGGCGAACGCCGGCTGCCCTCCCAGCATCTCGTAGACCATGGCCCCCATCGCGAAGACGTCCGTACGGCCGTCGATGGTGGTGTTCTTCCCGATGGCCTGCTCCGGGGACATGTACTGGGGCGTCCCCATCAGGACGGCGTCCTGCGTCCGGAGCGACTGGCTGCCCCGGATCTTCGAGATGCCGAAGTCGAGCACCTTGACCTTGGTCGGCATGTCCTCCTCGGGGGTGCAGAGGAAGACGTTGTCCGGCTTGAGGTCACGGTGGACGACGCCGGCACGGTGCGCCGCCTGGAGCGCCGAGCCGATCTGACGCGCGATGGCCAGCGTCTCCTCCAGCTGGAGGCGACCGCCGGCGAGCCGGCCAGCCAGCGTCTCGCCCTGGAGGTACTCGAGGACGATGTACGGCTGCCCGGTGGGGAGGGTGTTGAAGTCGAGCACCTCGACGATGTTGGGATGGCCGAGCCGGGAGGCGATCTCCGCCTCGCGCCGGAACCGCTGCAGCATCTCCTCGCCGCCGGCCGCAGCGTCGAGCAGCACCTTCACCGCGACGTGCTTTCCCGGCAGGCGCAGATGCTCCGCAGCCCAGACCGCCCCCATCCCGCCGCGGCCGATGAGGGCCTGGATTCGGTAGGTCTCGCCCAGCACGGCACCCACATCCAGCACGTCGCGGCCAGCGTCCATCGGCAGGGCTCGACTATACTCGTCCGCCGACCGTGACACTCCCGCCAGCGGCCGCGCTCCTGCTGCTCCGTCTGACCCTCGCGGCCGAGCCGGCCACGGACCCACTCGACGTCTCGGCGGTGCGTGAGAAGCTGGTGGTGGTCGAGGACGGCCAGGGACACTTCCTCGCCGTCATCCCCTTCGGGGACAGCATCTGGGACCACCTCTACTGGTCGGCCGACGGCAAGGAGTTCTACCAGCAGCGGGTGTTCGGGGGCGGGTCGAACGGCACCGAGTCGTTCGACCGGAGCTTCTGGGAGCCGCGGGTGCGCAACCGCAACGGCGCGAGCTTCGGGATGCACGAGGGGACCTACAAGCTCTGGTGCGGGGAGAGGACGACCGTCTTCAAGCCGCTCGAGCCGCCGAAGGCCTCGGCGATGGTCGGAGCGGCGACGTTCCATCCGCCGCGCTGGAAGTTCCGGGCCTACGCGCTGGCCCGCGACGACGCCGGCACCTACTACTACGTCGATCGCCGCCGCGACGAGGGAAGCATGGAGTTCCGCCTCTACACCGGGCAGCGTGGCTCGATGAAGCCGTTGAAGATGGTGAACGTGGTGAGCGACTCCGAGGGCGACATCTTCTCCACCCGGAGCGGCGAGCTGCGGCTGGTGCTCGACAAGAAGGAGAGCGCCTGGGTCCAGAAGGGCAAGCGCCAGACGCTGAAGAGCCTTCCGGTGGAGGACAACGTGGCGCTCATCTACGCCGACCTGGGCGTCTACAGCGGCCAGCCGCTCGGGACGCCCTGCGACCTGCTCTAAGCCCTCAGCGGAGCTGGAGCTCGAAGGTCGGCGAGGCCACGGTTCGCCCGTCCCGGAGCACCGCATCGACGTTCCAGAGGACCCGGGTGCCCGCGTGCTGGCCGAGCGCCTCGGGCAGCCGGAGCTCCCGCGCGGTCACGCCGATGGCCCGGTGAAGCACGACCAGGTCCGGGGTGAGGACAGTGACGTTGTAGCTGGTGGCGTCCGGCACCTCGGACCAGCGAAGGACGATCTCGCGCGCCGGCTGGGAGACCGAGGACTCGGCGCGCACGGCATCCGCTCCGTTCCCGCGCTCCACGCCCGGGGGGGGCGGCGGTCCGGGACGGAGAACGAGCCAGAAGGCGAGCGCGGCCAGGGCCGAGAGGCCCACCGGGAGCAGGGCCGTTCGCTTGCGTAGGGCGGGGCGGGTTGCCAGCGGGCGCGGAGCACCCACCGCGGCCTCCGGTGCCGCCGCCTCGCGCCGGACCTCGGCCAGAATGCGCCAGGCCTCGGCGCAGTGCGCGCAGCGTGCGCCGTGGTCGACCAGCGCCTGGAGGGGCTCGAGGGGGAGCTCGCCGGCCGCGGCGGCCCAGTACGTGTCGGCCGGGGGGCACCCGCTCCCGCCGGTGTCGCCGAGAGCGGCCCGGAAGCGGCGCTCGAGGTCGTCCGGCGGTTGGGTCATCCGTCCTCCCCGTCGAGGCAACCACGCAGATCCGAGAGTCCGCGGTAGACGAGGTTCTCCGCCTGCTTCTCGGTCCATCCGAGCGCCGTGGCGACCTCCACCGTCCGGAAGCCCTGCAGGAACAAGGTCACCGCCGTGCGTCGCCTCTCTTGCAGCCGCGCAAGGCAGTCGAGGATCTCCGAGCGTGCCTCCGGCCCAGGCGTGCCCCCCTCGCCATCCGTGGTCCGCTCGGACTGGCGCTGCTGCCGGCGGTGCCGGCGGATCTCGTCGATGACGACCGTGTACGCGACTCTCCAGAGGTAAGACGTCCCTTGCACCCTGGTTCCCTCACGCCGGACCCGTTCCACGAGGCGAACCAGGGCCATCTGCACGAGATCTTCCCGCTGGGCGGCGAGCGCAGGTGGACAGTGCCGCTGTACTGCACGGATCAGCACCTGGCGGATGCGCTCGATGTCGCCCGGGTCGAGAGCCTGGGACGGGGCGTCGTCCCCCGGTGTGCGAGCCATTCGGCGCGTCCGAGGTAAGCACAACGTTGCAGTTCGGGTAACGTCCGCCGATCGCGATGGGTGGCCGGTTTTCGCGAGCGATCGTCCAGGTTTTCGGACTGTCGGGGTTCTTGCTGGTGGGAGGGAGAATCCCCTGCGCCAGCGCGCTGCCGTCGGTGGGCGAGTGCGAATCGATGGTGGCGCACGAGCCTCGCTCGCTGGACGGCTACGCCTGTCTCCTGCCCCACCAGGGGACGCAACGGAAGGAGGTCCTCCGGTTCCTCGAGGCGCGTCTCCGGCAGGCCCCGGACGACCCGCGTCCCCGGCTGTACCGCGCCCTCGTCCGTGCGTTGGCCGGGGACCTGGTGGACGAGCGGGAGTGGGAGGCGACGGCCGCGGCCTTCGCCCGCGAGCACGACGTCACCGGCGAGTTCTACGCGCTCACCTCGCACATCTCCTCCCGCTGCATCGCTCCGGTGACCTGCGACGAGCGGGTCGCGGCCCTGCTCTGGCGGGCTGGCGAGCTGGCACGGCTCTCCGGGAAGCGCGCGCTCCAGCAGCAGTGGGAGATCTGGCGGATGAAGGTCGCCTTCGCCGTCGACGACCTCGCGCTGGCCGAGGGGGCCGAGGCGCGGCTCCTGGCTCTCGGGGAGCCGGCCTCCCTCTGGCTCCGGCTGGAGGGCCTGCACGCGCGTGCGCACCTCGCCTGGATGGTTCGGGACTACGGCCGGGAGCGGGAGCTGTACCGGGAGCTGCTGGACGCGCTCGCCGCCGAGGATCCCCGGAGGGCGGTGGCGCTCGGTGGGCGGGCGGCGGCGTCGGCGCACCTGGCGCTCCAGGGGCTCGAGAGCCGCGAGGCGGCCGAGCGTCTCGTCCGCGAGGCCCTCGCGGAGGAGGAGCGGGTGGGGGTCACCATCTGGTCCCAGGAGATCGGCGCGCTTCCGACCCGGGTGCAGCTTGCGCTGCTGCTCGGCCCCACGTCCGAGTCGTTCGGGCTCCTGTACGCGACGCTCGACGACTACCGGCGGCGGGGACGATGGACCGCGCCGATCTACCCGGAGCTGGTGCTCGCGGAGCTGCTGGCGTCGGCGCAGCCGCCACGACTCGAGGAGGCACTCCAGGTCGCCGACGAGACGGTCCAGAACGCGTCCCGGGTGGGGGTCTACGAGATGGCGCGGGCCCTGGTGGAGCGCTCGCGGGTGCGTTTCCGGGTCGGGCAGTACTGGCTGGGCCGGAGTGACGGGTTCGCCGCGCTCGATCGGGCCGAGGTGCTCCGCGAGCAGCAGAGCGACATTCCGGTCCGCCTGCGCTACGCGGAGTCGCTCTCGTTCGCCTATCGCTCCCTGGCCGCCGCGCTCGTCGAGCAAGGCGTGCCGGACGACGGGTCGGCGATCGACGACGCGTTCCAGGTCATGGAACGTCTCCGGGCGAGGGGCCTGATGGAGACGTTGCTGGCACAGGACCGGAGCGGGCCCTTCGGCGGAGCCCTGTCGCCGTTGAAGCCTCCGAGCCTCGGGCAGATCCGGGCCGCGCTGGAGCCGGACGAGGCGCTGCTCAGCTTCGAGGTGTGGCGCTCCGAGGCGGCGATGGACGCGCCGTACCGGGACGGCAGCTCCTGGGTCACGGTCGTGAGCGCCGGCGGGGCGAAGGCGTTCCGCATCCCCGACGCCGACGTGCTCGAGCCCCAGATCCGGGCGTGGACCGGGTTGCTCGAGCGGCGCGATGGGTCCGATCGGGGAGCCGGGGGCAGGCTTCACGAGGAGCTGCTCGGGCAGGCGCTGCGGGTCCTGCCGCGGGGCATCGAGCGGCTGATCGTCGTCGCGGACGGGCCGCTCCACCGGCTCCCCTTCGACGCGCTGTCGGCGGGCATCGGCTCGCCCTACCTGGCCGAGCGCTTCGAGGTGTCGGTCGCGCCCTCGGCGGGGCTGTGGCTCCGGTCCCGCGCGGCGCCCCGGCTGCCCCCGGGGAAGATCCTCGTCCTCGCCGACCCGGCGGACCCTTCGGCGCGACGGGCGGTCCGGCGCGACGCGGTGTTCGGTGCGCTCGTGCACGCGAGGAGCGAGGCCGAGGTGGCGCTCTCGGCATTCCCCCGCGGCAGCGAGCTCCGCACCGGGCCGCCGGCCTCGGAGTCCTTCCTCAAGTCCGCGAACCTGGAGGGCGTCTCACTCCTCCACCTGGCCACGCACGCGGTCACCGACGAGCGTGACCCGGAGCATGCCGCGGTGGTGCTGGCGCCCGGGAGCCCGTTCGAGGACGGGCGGCTCGAGCCGAGGGAGATCTCGCGGCTCGGGCTGGCGGGAAAGACCGTGGTCCTGGCCGGATGCGAGACGTCGGCGGGGCCCGTCTTTCGCGGCGAGGGGGTGATGAGCCTCGCGCGGGCGTTCTTCGGCGCCGGGGCGACGGCGGTGGTGGGAACGCTGGACCGGGCGCGGGACGACGAGGCAGGAGCATTCTTCAGCGCGATGTACCGATCCCTCGGTCGCGGGGCGAGCATCGGCGAGGCGGTGGTAGCCGCGAAGCGCGAGGGGATTCGCCACGGGGCGCCGGCGGCCGCCTGGGCGGGGGTGGTCCTCCTGGGGGACGCCCGGGCGCGGCCGCGGGCGGTCGAGGTCCCGCCGTTGCTTCCGCTGGGGGTCGCCGTGGTCGTGCTGGCCTTCGTGGGGCTCGGCGCGGGCCGGTGGTGGCGCCGGCGTCGGGCGGAGTGAGGAAAAACCCACCGGCCGAGCGTTCATGGAACGACGAGAGGCGTGGCGTCGCTTCCATGGGGGTCGGGGGGCCCCGCGGGGGAGGAAGCGACGTCACGCCCCCCGCCCGGGCTCCCACCGGTTGAAGTCCAGGCGCCGCGGCCTTAAAGGTCGGGCATGTCCGTGAACATCCAGCTCGAGTGGACCCCCAATCCGAGCACCCTCAAGTACGTGGTGGACCGCACGTTGCTTCCGCGGGGCGCCCTGAACTTCACCAGCCCGGAGGCGGCCTCGGCGCGGTCTCCCCTCGCCTCGAAGCTGATGGGCATCGAGGGAGTGAGCGGGGTGATGCTGGGCAGCAACTTCGTCACCGTCACGAAGGGCGAGGCGGGCGAGTGGGATGCGCTCAACGACGCGGTGATGGCCACGCTGGACGCCCATCTGGGGGCGGACGAGCCGGTGGTCGCGGCGGGGGCGCTGGAGGAGCTGGGGACCGTGGCGAGCGGGAGCGCCGTGGAGGAGAAGATCCGGCAGATCCTCGACCTCGAGATTCGCCCGGCGGTGATGCAGGACGGCGGGGACATCACGCTGGACCGGTTCGAGAACGGCGTGGCCTACCTGCACATGCGTGGGTCGTGCTCGGGCTGCCCGTCGTCGACGATGACGTTGAAGATGGGCATCGAGAACCGGCTGCGCGAGGTGGTGCCCGAGGTGGTCGAGGTCGTCCCCGTCTGAGGGCGGGCGCGCGGCACGCAGCTGCCTCCCCGAATCTTGAGACGACAGGTGAAAGCGGGCGAGGTGCGGCGAGAGCTCCTTCCGGAGCAGTCGCCGGAGCTCTTGCGCGAGCTGCACCTCCTCACCCGGGACGGGGACCTGAACGCGGACGCGCTCCGCAAGCTGAAGCAGGTCAACCACCTGGTGGGGCTGCTCCGGCCGGCGGTGGAGGACGTGTTCGCGCGGTTCGGGCGGCCGCTGGTGGTGGATGCGGGGAGTGGCAACGCGTACCTGGGCTTCGTGCTCTACGAGCTGTTCTTCCGGGGACAGGAGAAAGGGGAGCTGCTGTCGATCGAGGCTCGGGCGGAGCTGACGGCGCGGAGCGAGGAGCGGGCGCGGCGGCTCGGGTTCGGGCGGATGCGATTCGTGACGTCGCCGCTGGCGTCGGCGCCGTGGCCGGAGCGGTTCCATCTGCTGACCGCGCTGCACGCCTGCGACACGGCGACCGACGATGCGCTGGCCGCGGCCATCCGGCACAACGTGGACCACGTGGCGGTGGTTCCGTGCTGCCAGGCGGAAGTGGCGCGGCAGCTGCGGGAGCGGCCGCCGCCGTCGGCGGCGATGGCGGCGCTGGCGAGTCATCCCTGGCACCGGCGGGAGCTCGGCTCGCACCTGACGAACGTGATCCGGGCGCTGGTGCTCGAGGCGCACGGGTACTCGGTGACGGTGACGGAGCTCACCGGGTGGGAGCACTCGCTGAAGAACGAGCTGATCCTCGGGAAGAAGGTGCGGAAGGAGTCGCGGGATGCGCGGAAGCGGCTCGAGGCGCTGCTCGCGGACACCGGGGTGCTGCCAGCGCTGGTCAGGGCGCTTCCGCCGCAGGGTGTTGCCGTGGAAGGTGTTTGACACCTCCTCGGAGGTGTTTGACACCTTCCGCGACGGGATCGGTGCCATGTCCGCCTTCGGACGAGGGATTTCGGTGAAGACCACGGGCCGGATCCGGAGGCTCTAGCCGTAGGCCTCGCGCTTGATGCGCGCGGGGGTGAAGCCCACCGACTGGAGATTCGCGATGGTGGACTCGAGGAAGCGGGGGGTTGGAGCAGTACCGGCCTCGAGTGCCTTCTTCCTCTCCCAGGAGGCGATCGCCGGCCCACAGAGGTAGGCGAGTGCTGTGCCGCTGTCCGGGATGAGCTCGCGGAGCAGCTCGGCGGTGAGGCGCCCCTGGCGAACGCCAGGTGGCAGCCCGGCGAGGTCGCTCTGGCGGGTCAGGGTGTGCACGAGCCGGAGCCGACCGGGGTGCTCGGTGACGAGGCGCTGCAGTCCCTCGCGGAAGATGATGTCGTCCCAGGTCTTGTTGGTATCGATGAAGGTGTGCCGGAGTTTGGGGTGGTTGCGGAGCGAGTCCTTCACGATGCTGAAGTTCGGAACCACGCCCGAGCCGGCGACCAGGTGGACGACGTGGTCGGTCCGCTGCTCGATGTCCGGCGGCAGGGTGTAGGGGCCGGTGAAGCCGACGACGGAAAACCGTGCTCCGACCGGCGTGGCGTGGACCAGGAGGGGAGAGAGCAGCGGCGCATGCAGGTCGCCGGGCCGGTAGGGCTCCTCCTTGATGGTGATTGCGAGCGGCTCGTGCGGCGCGGAGGCCATGGAGTAGGCCCGCACCAGCTCCTTCTTGCCGCCCTTCAGATGCTCGAGATAGGCGATCTGCGCGGCGAGGACCGGAAACACGTGAGGATCGATCGTCAGGAACTGCCCGGCGCGATAAGGGGGAATCTCGGGCGCGTCGAGCATCAGGGTGACGGTGTCTGCGGTCTCGCGGATGACCGCGGTGACGACGACCTCGAAGGTCTGGGGCTTGGTGCGTTCGGGCGGCACGCGTGGATGCTCGCATAACGGGGCGACCGGGGATGGGCCAACCGGGTGAGGTCGAGCGAGTGTTCGTCCAGTGTCTCCCGGGCCTCGAGGGGGTGCTCGAGATCGAGGCGGGCTCGTTGGGCCGGGTGAAGCGGGTCGCCGGCGGCGTCGAGCTGGAGGGACCGCCAGGAGTACACGCGCAGGCGGTGCTCGTTCTTCGGGTGGCAGAGCGAGTGCTGCTCCGCCTGATCGAGACGCCCGTGCGACGCTGGAGTGACGTCGAGAGGTATCTGCAGTCCGTCACGCTGGAGGGGCTCGCCGCGCCGGGGGGACGGGTGATGATCGAGCTGACGGTCCGCACCTCGGGAGCGCCTGCAGGGGCCGTGCTTCCGGGGCGGCTTGCCCGCCTCTGGGGTCGTCCCGTGTCCCGGGCCAGCGGAGACGACCGGGAGGGAGGTGTCCCTCGCCTGGTGCTCCGGGTTGCCGAGGGGGTGGCGGCGCTCTCGGCGGACGTGGGTGGGACGCTGCTCCACCGGCGCGGATGGCGCCAGGAGGTGTCACGCGCGCCGCTGCGCGAGACCTTGGCGGCGGGTGTGCTCGTGCTCTCGGGGCACCGGACGGACCGGCCGGTCTGGGACCCGGTCTGCGGTTCCGGGACGCTCGTCATCGAGGCTGCGCTCGTTGCTCGGGGGGTCGCGCCGGGGCTCGGGCGGAGCTTCGCAGCGGAGCGCTGGCCCGAGGCGGCAAGGGTCGACTGGGCCGGGCGCCGCGAGCGGCTTCGGGCGCAGGTCCGGGCGCACGCTCGTGCGCCCATTGTGGGAACGGACCTGAACGCGGGTGCCCTCGGGACGGCCCGGCGCAATGCTCGCCGGGCGGGGGTGCTCGAGGAGCTCCGCCTCGAGCGCCTCGACGTGTCCAATGTCGCTCCCGGGCTTCTCACGCCCGGGCTCATCGTGGGCAACCTCCCGTACGGGCTGCGCGTGGGCGTCCGTCACGGCCTCGAGGTATTCGATACGTCGCTGGCGACGACGCTTCGAGGGCGCTTCGGAACATGGAGGTGGGCGCTGCTGGTGGACGATCCGGACCGACTTCTGCGCGCGGGGGGCCGAGCGCCGGACCAAGTTCACCGTCTGGTCAACGGCGGAATCCCGGTAGTCCTCGGCGTCTGGGACCCCGAAGGGACACCGAAGGTGTTTGACACCTTTGACCCCGGTGTTTGACACCGTCACGCCTAAGCCCCTGGTCTCGAAGTGCTTTGGACCGTGGTGGGGCATACGCGTTTCCCGATAGCCCTCCCGGACGCTGGTGGGTGGCGAGGGGCGGCGAGAGGCCCTGAACGAGGACTCGAAGGGGCCTCGAAGGTGTTTGACACTTTCCGCGGGACACTTTCCGCGGCGACACTTCCGCCGGACACTTTCCGCGGCCCGGCTCACCCGAGGGCGGAGGCCGGGGCGGGGACGCCGTCCGGTCCGGTGCGCCAGGGGATCCAGGCAAGGAGGAGGTTTCCCACGGCGATGTCCGACTTGCGCGGCGGAATGCTGAACTCCGCGACGCCCACGGTCTCGGGGGCGGCCGAGACCGCGAGCTTCTGGGCCTCCTCCTGGAACTCGACCTCGGCGTCGGCGAGCTGCTTCTTCGCCGTCTCGAGCTGCTGCTCGGCAGTGCCCACGTCCTGGCGCTCCTTCACCGTACGGCTCCCGCTCCGCAGCGCCGTCCGGGCCCGGTTGAGGTTGGTGACGCTCAGCGTCTTTCGCCCGAGGAACGCGCCCAGGAGCGTCGTGCCCAGTGTCACGACCGTGTCGAGCGTCTGCCCGGACGCCTGCGACTGCTGATCTGCCAGCGCCTTCTGGGCGCGCTGAACGGCATTCTGGAGCGTCTGGAGCTTCGGCGCCCATCGCTTGCGCAGCGCCTCGACATCGGCGTCCCGCTGCTCGCGACCCGAGTGAACGAGGCGAGCCTTGAACTCGGCCAGCGATTCTCCCGCGGTCGAGACCGCGTCCAGCGCGTCACAGCGAAACAGCTTCAGCGGCCTCGACTGGTAGAGTGCCGCGGCGAGCGACTTCTTCCACTCGGCCCACGCCCCGGAGTTGGTCACCGACGCCGGAGCGTCCTCGAAGCTGGATCCCTCGGCGGGCCCGCTGCCCAGACGCGTGCTGGCATCGCCGGGAAGCTCCTCGGCCTTGTCCCAGCGAACCGCCGCGCCGTCCACCGGCGCGAGCAGCGCGACCGTGAGCCAGGTGTCCACCGCCGACTTCTTGTCCACGTAGTGCAGTCGGGCCTGCCCGAGGACCGCCGGGCGATAGGCCAGCGCCCCGCCTCCCGGGGTCGCGGGGAGGAAGCCCTCCGAAACTCCAGACGGGAGCACGGGCCTCCGGCCGGCCGGGGCAGGCCTCGCCCTCGAAGCCTCGCCGGGACTCGCGGCCGCCGCCGTGCCCCCCTGTTTCTCGCTCAGCAGCTTGATCTGCTCGCGGTCCAGCGGCCCCCGCAGGTACGAGAGCGTCCAGCGGGTCTGGAACAGCTCGGGCGCGTCCTCGTGTACGTCGTTGAGCAGGAACACCCGCGCGCCGAGCCCCGAGAGCAGCCGATCCATCTCCTGGCGGTCGAAGGCGTGGCTCGCCGCGTCCATCGCCCCCTGGAGCCCGTCCAGCACACGAAGCTTGTCGCGCTCGGTCTGCAGCCGGCCGATGAACCAGGTGCCGGCGTTCGCGAGCCCCTTGTAGTCGAGGTCCACCGGGTTCTGGGTCGCCAGCAGCACGCCCACCCCGAAGGCACGCGCCTGCTTGAGGAGGGTGAGCATCGGGAGCTTCGACGGCGGCGCGGCGCTCGGCGGGAAGTACCCGAAGATCTCGTCCATGTAGACCAGCGCGCGCAGCGAGCTGGTTCCGGACTGGGTCCGCATCCAGGCCAACACCTCGCCGAGCAGCGTGGTGACGAAGAACATCCGCTGAGCGTCCGAGAGGTGCGCGATGGACAGCACCGCGATGCGCGGCTTTCCGGCGGCTGTCCAGAGCAGCTTCTGGACGTCGAGCGGCTCGCCCTCCGCCCAGGCCGCTGCGCCTGGCGAGGCGAGTACGTTGTTGAGCGCGAGCACGAGCCCGGCCCGGTCCTTCGCCGGGTAGAACGACTCGAGGTCGAGGACTCCGACCTTGTCAAAGGGCGGGCGCTGTACGCCCTCGATGAGCCCCGCCAGGTCGACGTCCTTCCCCGCGGTCCACGCGCGCTGGACGATCTGGGAGAGAAGGATGTGCTCGCGTCCCTGCATCGGGTCCGACTCGATTCCGGCCAGGGCGAGCACGCCAGAGACCGCCCCCTGGACGCGGGCCCGCAGCGCCTCCTCGTCCTCGAGCACCGCCTGCGGCGGGGCGGTGAGTGTCCGGAGCAGCGCCAGTGGACGGCCAGCCTTGCTCGCCGGGGTGTAGATGGCGACCTCGCAGGCCGTGCGGAACCGGGTGATGCGCTCGCCATCCTCGTCCCATTCGGCGAGTCCCTTCTTCCAGGCGTCGGCGGTTCTCTCCGCGAGCTGCTCGGGGGTGAGCCCCTGCTTCGCGGCCTCGTCCCGGTCGACCCAGGGCAGGAACTCCTCCGGAGACAGCGAGGGGAAGGTCAGGGCCAGGTTGGCGAGATCCCCCTTCGGGTCGATGGCCAGGGCAGGGATGCCGTCGATGGCCGCTTCCTCGAGGAGTCCGATGCAGAGGCCGGTCTTGCCGCTTCCTGTCATCCCCACGCAGACCCCGTGGGTGGTCAGGTCCTTCGAGTCGTAGAGCAGGGGCTCGGGGAGCGTCTTCCGAGCCTTCGGGTCCCAGCGGCGCCCCAGGTAGAAGACCCCCAGCTTCTCGTAGTCCTGCATCGGACCTCCTGGGCTCTTGCCCCCGCTGCACTCCAGTGCAGGCTCGGGGGTTGGAGCAATGGTAAGGAGCAAGGAAGTCATGGCCACCGACCAAGCCCTGAAGCACTTCGCCGCCCACCGCGACGGCTATCTGGACGACCTCAAGAAGCTGGTCCGCATCCCCTCGGTGTCCTTCCCGGGGTTCGACCCCGCCAAGGTCCGAGCCAGTGCCGAGGCCACCGCCAGCCTCCTCCGCGAGCGCGGGTTCTCCCGCGTGCAGCTGCTCGAGGTCGAGGGCGCTCATCCCTACGTGTACGGGGAGATCCTCGAGGCGCCCGGCAAGCCGACGCTCCTACTGTACGCCCACCACGACGTGCAGCCGGCGGGTGACGAAGAGGCCTGGGCCAGTCCGCCGTTCGAGCCCGTGCAGCGGAAGGGGCCTCCCGACGACGCTCCGCGCCTCTATGGGCGTGGCGCGGCGGACGACAAGGCAGGCATCGTCGTCCACACCTCGGCGGTCGAGTCCTGGCGGAAGGGCGGGGGAGGGCTGCCGCTGAACGTGAAGATCGTCGTCGAGGGCGAGGAGGAAGTCGGCTCGGGTCACCTCACGGCCTTCCTCAAGAAGAACGCCAAGCTTCTCCAGGCGGACGCCATCGTCCTCACCGACACGAGCAACTTCGACACCGGGCTCCCCTCGATCACCACCGCGCTGCGGGGGATCGTGGTGATCAGCGTGGAGGTCCGTTCGCTGAAGCAGTCGGTGCACTCGGGCATGTGGGGTGGGCCGGTGCCCGATCCGGTGATGGGCCTCTGCCGGATGCTCGCCTCGCTCACGAACCCCGACGGATCGATCGCCATCCCGGGGATCCGCGAGAAGGTGAAGCCGCTCACCGAGGCCGAGCGCAGGAGCATCGCCTCGCTGCCGGGGGACGAGGCCCACTTCCGCAAGCAGGCCGGGCTGCTCCCGGGCGTCGAGCTCCTCGGGCACGGGACGCATCCCTGGGAGATGAACTGGCGGCAGCCGTCGCTGGCGGTCAACGCCTTTCAGGCGAGCAGCCGGAAGGACGCGCGGAACATCATCTGTGATTCGGCCTGGGCGCGGGTCGGCATCCGCCTGGTACCCGACTTGGATCCGCAGGATGTGAAGCGGCGGCTGGTCGAGGCGCTGAAGAAGGCGGCCCCGTGGGGGCTCGAGGTGGAGGTCCACACCGACGACAGCGCAGGCTGGTGGTACACCGACTCGAGCCACCCCGCTTTCCAGGCGGCGTTCCGGGCGCTGAAACGGGGATACGGGGTGGACCCGGTGACGATCGGGTGCGGAGGGAGCATCCCGTTCGTCGAGCCGTTCGCCCGCGAGCTGGGAGGAGTGCCGGCGCTGCTGATCGGTGTCGAGGATCCGTACACCAACGCGCACTCGGAGAACGAGAGCCTCCACCTCGGGGACTGGGAGAAGGCGGTGAAGAGCGCCATCTACCTGTACGAGGAGATCGGCGGAGTACTGAAGGCCGGCCCTCGCTGAGGGACGTGTCCTCGAAGGAAATGGCCGAGGGAGGTGTTCCCCTTGGGGAAGTGTCCCCTTGGGGAGGTGTCAAACACCTTCTTGGGGTGATCGCTCGGACTTGGCCCGCCCCGTGCTTCGGGTCCCATCCAAAGGGGGGCGCACCATGGGCTGGCCACTGAGGATGTTCCTACCGGAGGAGATCTACTTCGTGACGGTTCGCTGCTTTCAGCGCCGACTGCTGATGCGTCCGTCAAACGAGACGACGGAGGTCCTGGGCGGTGTACTGGCGAGAGCGGCACGGCTCACTGGCGTCGAGGTGTTCGTCTTCGCGTTCGCCTCGAATCACCTCCATCTGCTTGTTCGGGCGCCTGCCGGGAATCTGCCTCGGTTCATGCAGCACCTCCTCACCAACATCTCGAAGAAGCTCGGCGCTCTGGTCCGGTGGCATGGACGCTTCTGGGAGCGCAGGTACTCCGCCGCGCCCGTTCTCGACGAGGCCGCCCTGCTCGATCGCGTCCGATACATTCTGGCGCATGGGGTGAAGGAAGGACTGGTCCGTCGCTGCGTGGAGTGGCCAGGGCTGAGCTCGCTCTCGATGCTGTGGGACCGGAGGCCCAGGTCCTTTCGATGGTTCAACTGGACTCGGCGAGCGAAGTCCGGCTCTTCCCTGAGCAGCCGCTCCAAGTTCGGCGACGAGTGGGCCGAGTCCGAGACGCTCGAGCTCGCCCCGCTGCCGATCGAGAACCTGCAGCCACTCGAGGCGATGAGGCGGTTCCTGAGAGACGCCACACGTGAGTTCGAGGCCCAGGCGGCAAGGTCGTTTGCTCGTGTCCTCGGACGTGACGGTGTGCTCAGACAGAATCCTCATCGCCGCGCGCGATGGCGCAAACCATCGAGGGGCCCACGGTGTCACACGACCATTCGGGCGCTCCTGGTGGAGTATCTTGAGCGGTATCGAGGATTTGCGGCGGCATTCCGTGAGGCGGCGGTCCGATGGAAGCGCTGGGAATTCGGCGCGAGCTTCCCGGAACAAGCGTTCCGACCGATCGTCTGGCCAGGTGTTCCGCCTGGGCAGCTCGCGGCCTAGTCAAACTCCGCGTGGGTGAATGGGGCCTGGAAGAAGCCGCAGGCTGCGCGCGTCCGAGCCGCTGAGCGCCGCCTGAATCTCGGCGAGGATCGAGAGCGCGATGTCCTCTGGCTGGTCCGCACCTAGGTTCAGCCCGACCGGGGTATACAGCAAGGCGCGCTGCGCGGCGCTCGGCTCGAAGCCTCGCTCTGCAAGCTCGGAGAGCAGTCGCTCCGTCCGCGAGCGAGGGCCGAGCACGCCCACGTAGCCGCAACCTGACTCGAGCGCGAACCGGAGGTACCCCCGGTCGTGCCCGACGTTGTGGGTCATGATCACGACGGCAGCGTCCCGCTCGAGGACCAGCTTGTCGGCGATGACCTTTGGACTGGCAGTGAGCCGAATGGTGGCCTCCTGGAAGAGATCGGGAGGAGCTCCACCGGAGGTGTTTGACACCACCGTCAGGTGGAAGCCGAGTGTCGTCGCGAGCCTCACCAGCGGGACAGCGTCCTGGCCGGCCCCGAAGACCACGAGAGAACGCGGAGGGCGAATGACCTCCAGGAGCACTCCGGAAACACCCGAAGCCGTCGCAAGATCTGCCGTCCGCGTCTTCCCCTCGCCGGTGACGACCGCGGCCTCGGCGGCCAGACGGTCGCGGAACGGTCCGGCGGGAAGATCTGAGCGAATGCCGTCCCCGTCAAGGAGCAGCCGCCGCCCCATCGTCTCCGGTGCACCGCGGAAAACCGTGGCCATCACTCCGGTTCGGCGCCCTTCGAGACACCGGGCAATGAAGTCCACCGGGTGGGTTTCACCGCTCGTCGGGAGCCGCTCGAGAAGGACGTCCACCCGCCCATTGCAGCCGAGCCCGAACGTCCACGTCTCCTCGTCGTCCGCCGAGGTCGAGTCGTACGTGACAACAACCGGGCCCTCACGGGTGCGCCACCACGCCTTGCTGAGCACATCGCGCTCCAGACAGCCGCCACTGATGCCCCCCGCGATCCACCGCTCGGCAGAAAGGAGAAGCCGCGCACCCGGTCGCCGGTAGGTCGATCCGCTCGTCGCCACCACCGTGGCGAGCACCACCTCGGCTCCCTGGCGGCGGAGGTCCGCCCAGCCGACGACGATGTCCTTCAGCTCTCTCACCAGGCCACCGCACTCATGATGACCCAGCCGCCCCAGAGGAGAAGTCCAAGCCCGGAGAGCCTACCCAGCACGGGCGCGACCACAGCCGGGGCGAGCCGCTCGGCGACCAGAAGTCCCGTGAGCGCCAGCATGGCCACCCAGCTCATCACCCCCACCACGAAGAGCACGAGCATCAGGACACCACAGGAGGAGACCGAGGCCAGGCCATGCCGGAGCCCGGAACGGAGGGGGTGCACCCCACCGCCCCCGAAGGTGTTTGACACCTTCCCCAGGGACATCTTCCCCAGTCCACCCCCGAGCTCAGCCGGGATGGACCGGCACCTCGCGAGGCACGCCGTCTTCCAAGGTGACAGCTGGACCAGCCCCGCGCCCGCGAGGATCGCCACGTTCAGCGAAACGCTGCGCGAGGCCATCTCATGCGTCATCCAACCCCGCCCCGTGAGCCAGGCATCGAGCATCGCCAGAGCTGCGCTCGCCAGAGCCCACACGCCCAGGTAACCGCCGAGCAGCGCCGAGGCGCTCCCGACCGCCCGCCACCGCTCCGTCCGAAGGTCCCCCGCGAGCCGGAGGAGGGTGGGGACCTCGGGCGGCACCATCATCCCCACCATCATCGTGATCCACATGAGGACCCGCCCCCACAGCGGCAGCCCGTGGTGCCCCCCGCTCGCCACCCGGAGCGACCACCCCCAGCCCAGGGCGGTGAGCGCGGCGAGCCCCACCAGGAACGCCCAGGGGGTCCGCCGCGCCAGCGGGGCGAGAGAGAGGGCCGGAGACGTCACTACTCGGCGACCCCCTTCTCCTTGAGGATCCGCCACACCTTCTCGGGCGTGATGGGGATGTCGACGTGTTTGACACCTAGATGGGCCAGAGCGTCCACCACCGCGTTGACGATCGCCGGCGGCGCGCCGACCGTGGCCGACTCACCCACCCCCTTGGCGCCGAACGGGTGGTGCGGCGAGGGGGTCACCGTCTTCCCCAGCTCCCACGCCGGTGTCTCCATCGCGGTCGGGAGCAGATAGTCCATGAAGCTTCCCCCCTGGACGTTCCCGTTCTCGTCGTAGCTGATCTCCTCCAGCAGCGCCGGCGCCATCCCCATCGTCAGCCCGCCGTGGATCTGCCCGTCCACGATCATCGGATTGATGATGTTCCCGCAGTCGTCCACCGCCACGAACCGGCGGATCTTCACCATCCCCGTCCCCCGGTCGATGTCCACCACGCAGATGTAGCTCCCGAAGGGGAAGGTCAGGTTCGGCGGGTCGTAGTAGTCCACTGCCTCCAGCCCGGCCTCCATCCCCTGCGGGTGGTTGGTGTAGGCCGCGAAGGCGATCTCCTGGATCGTCTTCGACCGCGACGGCGCCCCCTTCACCGAGAACTTCCCCGTCTCCCAGACCAGGTCGTCCTCCGAGACCTCGAGCAGGTAGGCGGCGATCTTCCGCGCCTTCTCTCGCACCTTTCGCGCCGCCATCGCCCCGGCCGCGCCCGCGGTCGGTGTGGACCGGCTCGCGTACGTCCCGAGCCCATAGGGCGCGGTGTCGGTGTCCCCCTCCTCCACCTGGACCGCCGAGGCCGGAATGCCGAGCTCCTCGGCGATGATCTGCGCATACGTCGTCTCGTGCCCCTGGCCCTGCGACTTGGTCCCGAACCGGGCGATGGCCTTCCCCGTCGGATGCACCCGTAGCTCGCAGGAATCGAACATCTTGATTCCCAGGATGTCGAAGGTCTTCGATGGACCGGCGCCCACGATCTCGGTGAAGCTCGAGATCCCGATCCCCATCAGCTCCCCGCGCGCTCGCTTCTCCGCCTGCTCCTTGCGTAGCGCCTGGTAGCCGATCTTCTCCATCGCCAGCTGCAGTGCCCGCGGGTAGTCCCCGCTGTCGTACTCCCAGCCCAGCGCCGACTTGTAGGGGAACTTCTCCTTGGGGATGAAGTTCTTCATCCGCAGATCCGCCGGATCCATCTTCAGCTGCTGGGCGAGCACGTCCGTGATCCGCTCGATGGCGTGCACCGCCTCGGTCACCCGGAACGAGCACCGGTAGGCGATGCCCCCGGGGGGCTTGTTGGTGTACACGCCGTCGACCTCGACGAAGGCCTTCTTCACGTCGTACGAGCCGGTGCAGATCGAGAACAGCCCCGCCGGGAACTTGGAGGGGTTGGCCGCCGCGTCGGTATAGCCGTGGTCGGCGAGCGTCTTCATCCGCAGCGCGGTGATGGTGCCATCCTTCTTCGCCGCCAGCTCGGCGGTGATGTGGTAGTCCCGGGCGAACGAGTCGGCCTGGAGGTTCTCCATCCGGTCCTCGATCCACTTCACCGGCTTGCCGATCACGACCGACGCGGCCACGGCAATCACGTACCCCGGGTAGACCGGGACCTTTCCGCCGAAGCCGCCGCCGATGTCGGGCGAGATGATCCGGATCCGCTCCTCGGACAGACCCACGTGCCCCGCGACGAGCGCGAACACCGTGCGGATGGCGTGCGGCGCCTGGGTGGTCATGTAGACGGTCAGCTTCCCGTTCACCCGGTCGAAGTCGGCCACGCAACCGCAGGTCTCGATCGAGGCCACGTGGATCCGCGGGATGTACAGGTCCTGCTTCACCTTCACGTCCGCCTCGGCGAAGGCCTTCTCCGTCCCGGCGCGGTCGCCGGCCTCCCAGTGGAAGATGCGGTTGTCCTTCTTGTCCTTCTTGTCGGTGCGGAGGACCGGGGCGTTGGGCTCGAGCGCCTTGTACGGGTCCACCACCACCGGGAGCTGCTCGTACTCGACCTCGACCGCGTCCACCCCGTCGGCGGCGGCGTAGCGGCTGGTGGCGATCACCGCCGCGACCTCCTGCGCCTGGTACATCACCTTCTCGGTGGGCAGCACCATCTGGGTGTCCGACATCAGGGTCGGCATCCAGTGCAGGTTGAACTTGGCCAGCGTCTCGCCGGTGATCACCGCCAGCACTCCGGGGACCTTGAGCGCCTTCTCGGTGTCGATCTTCTTGATCTTCGCGTGGGCGAAGGGGCTCCGGACGATGTCCATCCACAGCATGCCGGGGAGGGAGATGTCGTCGACGTAGTTTCCCTTGCCGCGGATGAAGCGCGGATCCTCCTTGCGCTTCATCGAGTGCCCCATGCCCCCCACCTCCGGACTGGTCTTGGGCTGCATGGCGTTCCTCCTAGCGCAGCCGCTCGGCCGCGAACTGGACTGCCTTGACGATGTTCACGTAGCCAGTGCAGCGACACAGGTTTCCGGAGATGGCTTCCCGGATCTCCGCTTCGCTCGGGTTCTTGTTCTTCGCCAGCAGCGCGCAGCTGGTCATCATCATCCCCGGAGTGCAGTAACCGCACTGCAGCCCGTGCTTCTCCCAGAACCCCTCCTGGATGGGGTGGAGCTTCCCGTCCTTCTCCAGCCCCTCCACCGTCGCCACCTGCCGCCCGTCGGCCTGCACCGCCAGGACCGTGCACGACTTCACCGGCTGCCCGTCGAGCAGCACCGTGCAGGCCCCGCAGTGGGTGGTGTCACAGCCAATGTGGGTGCCGGTCAGCCGGAGCTGGTCCCGTAGCAGATGAACCAGCAAGAGCCGTGACTCGACCTGCGCGTCGTGCGGCGTTCCGTTCACCGTCACCCGGATGTCGTGCATCGCCATGGCTAGCGCCCTCCCGCGCGTTCGACCGCGCTCTTCAGGGCGCGTCCGGTCAGGACCCGCGCCATCTCTCGCTTGTAGTCGACCGCCCCGCGGCGATCGGCCGTCGGGGAGCTCGCCTTCGCGACCAGGCGCGAGGCCTCGGCCATGGCCGCCGCGTCCGGTCGCTTCCCCACCAGGGACTTCTCGGCTTCGCTGGCCTTGATCGGCGTGGGCCCGAGGTTGGTCAACCCGATTCCCACCCGCTCGAAGGCGCCCTTGCCGTCGAGGGTCACCTGCACGGCCACGCCCGCCGTCGCGTAGTCGCCCACCTTCCGCTCCAGCTTCACGTACGCGCCACCGGACCGGGCCGGAGGAGCCGGGACGCGGATCTCGGTCAGCACCTCGTCGGGCCGGAGCGCGGTCCGGAACAGCCCGAGGAAGAACTTCTCGATGGGGATGACCCGCTCTCCCTTGGGGCCGATGGCCACCACCTGCGCCCCGAGAGCGAGCATGGTCGCCGGATGGTCGTTCCCGGGGTCGCCGTGGGCCAGGTTCCCTCCCACCGTGGCCATGTTCCGCACCACCGGATCGGCGATGACCCGCGCCGTGTCGAGGAGGATGGGATAGCGCGCCCGGACAGCCTCCGACGCCTCGAGCGCCGATTCGCGCGTGCGCCCGCCGATCTTCAGGAAGCCACCGTCCTCACGGACGTACTCCAGCCCGGGGATCCGCCCGATGTCGACGAGGTGGCCCACCTGCCCGAGGCGGAGCTTCAGGAGCGGCAGCAGGCTCTGCCCGCCGGAGAGCACCTTCGCGTCCTCTCCGTACTTGGAGAGGAGCGCGAGCGCCTCCGGCAGAGTGCCGGGTGCGTGATAGTCGAACGGCCCAGGAATCATGGTTCCTCCGTGGTTCTCAGGACGAGCGGTGCAGCAACCACCAGACGACGCCGCTCACGATCAAGAGGGTGATTGCCCAGAATGCCGGCTGGCGGACCCAGCGGGCTGCCGAGCGGCGTGCCACCCGCGCCCCGAGCGCCGCCGCGTCCAGTGCCTCGGGCGCAGCGTCCGCGGCCCGTGCTTCCGGTGCCGCGGAGCCACCCCCTCCGCTGGCCGCCGCGGGGGCCTGGATGGCGGACGCGGCACCGTTGCCCTCCAGCTCTTCCCGCATCCGCTCGGAGAAGATCTGGAACATCTCGTCGCTGACGTCCTGGATCATCCCTCGCCCCATCTGGGCCAGGATGCCGGTGACGTTGACCAGCGAGATCGCCGTGACCTCGGTCTGCCCGCCGGGAAGCGGCTTCAGGCTGCTGGTGAGGCGGAGGTCCGCGCCGCCCTTGCCCCGCACGTCCTGGCCGCTGGCGACGATCTCCGCGGTGCGAGCCCCCGGGTCGAGCCGCTCGAAGACGACCTTCCCCTTGTAGGTGGAGGAGACCGGGCCGACCTTGATGGTCATCGTCCCGGTGGAGGTCTTGTCGTCCACCTTCTCCCCGATCGCCGCGCCGGGGAGGCACCGCGCGACGCGGGGAAGGTCGGTCAGGAAGCTCCACACCGCCTCCGGCGCGGCGTTCACCACGAAGGTCTTGGCGATCTCGAGGGCCATCGGCGCTTCAGGGCTCCGCAGGAACGGTGCTGAGGTACCGCTCGGGGGCCACCAGGAACTTCTCCCGGCAGCGTGGGTTGCAGAAGAAGAAGGCGCGTCCCGCGTGCTCGGCGCGATGCCGTGCCGTCGCCACGACGACGGTCATCCCGCACACCGGATCGACCGCCTCCTCCTTGGTCGGGGCGGGCGGCGTCGCGGGCTCCTCGCTGGCCGCCATCCTCGAGACCTGGACGATCTCGGCGAGGATGCTCACCGCGACCTCCTCGGGAAGCCGCGCGCCGATGTCCAGCCCCGCCGGATTTCGGATCCGCGACAGCGGCTCTGCGGCGACCCCACGCGCGACGAGCGCGTCGCGGAGCTGCCCGAACCGGGTGCGGCTCGCCACCACGCCCAGGTACGCCGGACGCAGTCCCAGCGCGGTGGTCACCGCCTCGTCGTCGTGCTCGCCCATCGTCGCCACCACCGCGTAGGTCCGCTGGTGGGCACCGGCCTCGCGGATCTGCGGGCTTCCGAAGTCCACGAACACCCGATCTGCCGCTGGGAGCAGCTTCGGCTCCGCGGCCGGATCCACGACGTCCACCGCGTACCCCATCCCCTTGCCCAGCTGGGTGAGCGCCCGGACGACCGGCGAGAGCCCGAAGAGCAGGAGGCGCGGCGGAGGAAGCACCGGCTCGAGGTAGACGTCCACGGTTCCTCCGCTCTGGCAGACCATGGGAAGCACGGTCACCCCGGGTCGCTGCTCGCTCCCGGGCTCGGGCGAGAGCGAGAGCAGCCGAGACCGCCCGTCGGAGAGCGCCCGGACGGCCTCTCGCTTCACTACCGGCTGGGTGCAGTTCCCGCCCAGCCAGCCGTGGTAGCCGCCATCGGCGGTGATGATCGCCATGTCGCCCGGCTGGGCAGAGCTGAAGGACTGCCGGCGCACGACCATCGCCAGGACGAAGGGCTCGCGGCGCCCGGCCAGTTCTGCGGCGAGCTGGAGGAGCTCGGCCCTCATGCGGCCCCCGCCAGCTCCGAGCGCACGCGCTCCAGGTCGTCCGGCCGGTCCAGGTCGGTGAGCGCGCGAGACGGCCAGGCGATCCGGATCGCCTCGGCCGAGTGGCGCTTCACGACCCGCTTCCCGCAGCCCTCCCCCTCCAGCTCGCGGAATTCTGGAAAGAGCCGCCGGTCGTAGAGGATGGGCGGGGCGTCCACGTCGCCGTAGCGCGAGACCACCAGCGCGGGCCGGTCCGCCCGGTACCGCTCCACCACGCCGCGGACCATCGCCGCGTCCACCAGGGGCATGTCGGCCAGGAGCACCACGGCGGCGGTACAACGCCCCGGCACCGCGCCGATTCCGGTGCGCAGCGAGCTGTGAATCCCCTCCGGGTACTGCGGATTCAGGACCACCTCGCAGGGAAGGTCGCCCAGCTCGGCGCACGCCCGGTCGCTCTCGTGTCCGAGCACCACCAGGACCGGATCGAGCCCGGCCGCGAGCGCGGTGTGCACCGCCCGACGGAGCACGCTCTGCCCGCCGATCTGGAGGAGGAGCTTGTTCTGCCCCATCCGGGTCGAGGTCCCCGCAGCGAGGACCACGCCGGCGACGCTGTCACGGCGATCCACGGCCGGGACCTCCCGGGGACTCCGAGCCTCGACGGCGGTACATGAACACGCGGGTCCTCCGCACTGTCAACGACACCCGCTGATGCCACGGTGCGTCGGGAAGCGAACAGCTCGCTCGCGTGCTTGACCGGCGGCGACCGCGCTCGGCAATGTCCCGGGCGCCTCGCGTCGTGCCGGGCCCGCATTCCCCGGAGGTGAACCGATGGCGCGCATCTCGGTGAAGGTGAACGGGACGCAGCAATCGCACGAGGTCGAGCCGCGACAGCTCCTCGTGCACTACCTCCGCGACGTGCTCGGGCTCACCGGCACCCACGTGGGTTGCGACACCAGCCAGTGCGGAAGTTGCACCGTCATGGTGGATGGGCGCACCGCCAAGTCCTGCACGCTGCTCGCGGTGCAGGCCGACGGCAGCGAGGTGGTCACCATCGAGGGGCTCGCCTCCGGCGGGAAGCTTCACCCGGTCCAGGAGAGCTTCTGGGAGGAGCATGGCCTGCAGTGCGGCTTCTGCACCCCCGGAGTCATCCTCTCCGCGGTGGGGTTGCTCCGCGAGAACCCGCAGCCGGACGAGCACGCCATCCGCGCGGGCATCGAGGGAAACCTCTGCCGCTGCACCGGCTACCACAACATCGTCAAGGCGGTTCAGTCCGCGGCGAAGAAGCTGGCGACTGCACCGGCCGATCCCGGACCCGCCCGGGCCCAGGGTCGATAGGAGGCTGCGCATGGCGACGGCGACCGTCGAGCGCCTGGTGGGCAAGGCCATCAGGCGGCGAGAGGACCCCCGGTTCATCACCGGGCGAGGAACATACACCGACGACGTGAAGCTTCCCGGGACCCAGCACGCGGTCTTCGTCCGGAGCTCGCTCGCCCACGCCCGCATCCTGCGGGTCGACCCCTCGCGGGCGCTGACCCTCTCCGGGGTGAAGGCGGTGTTCACCGGGAAGGACCTCGCCGACGGAGGGGTCAACCCCATCCCGGTGGGGTGGCTGCTCCCCGGCCTCAAGACGACGGACTTCCGCGCGATCGCCGTGGACCGGGTACGCCACGCCGGCGAGGCGGTGGCGGTGGTCGTCGCCCAGACGGCGGCCATCGCCCGCGACGCCGCGGAGCTGGTCCAGGTGGACTACGAGGAGCTCCCGGTGGTGGTGGACGCCGTCGCCGCGCTCCGGCCCGGTGCGCCCCAGGTCCACGCCGGCGCGCCCGAAAACCGCTGCTTCCATTGGGAGATCGGCGACCGGGCGAAGACCGAGTCCGCGCTGCGCGGGGCGGCGAAGGTGGTCCGCGCCCACCTGGTCAACCAACGGCTCATCGCCAACGCCATCGAGCCCCGCGCCTCGCTCGCCAGCTACCAGCCTGCCACCGACGAGCTCACCCTCTGGGTCACCTCGCAGAACCCGCACGTGCACCGGCTGATCATGGGCGCGTTCGTCCTCGGGTTCCCCGAGCAGAGCTTCCGGGTCATCGCCCCGGACGTGGGCGGCGGCTTCGGCTCGAAGATCTTCATCTACCCCGAGGAGGTGGCGGTGGCCTGGCTGGCCAGGAAGCTCGGGGTTCCGGTCAAGTGGACCGCCCAGCGCAGCGAGAGCTTCCTCACCGATGCCCAGGGCCGGGACCACGTCTCGGACGTGGAGATGGGCTTCGACGCCGGCGGCAAGCTGGCCGGGCTCCGGGTCAAGACGGTGGCCAACCTCGGTGCGTACCTGACCCTCTTCGCCCCGGCAGTTCCCACCTACCTCTACGGAACGCTCCTCAACGGCGTCTACGATTTCCCCACCATCTTCTGCGAGGTGGACGGGGTGTTCACCCACACCGTCCCCGTCGATGCCTACCGCGGCGCGGGGCGCCCCGAGGCCTGCTACCTCATCGAGCGGACCATGGACCTGGGCGCGCGGGAGCTGGGCGTCGATCCCGCGGAGCTCCGCCGCAAGAACCTCATCCCCAAGGAGCGCTTCCCCTTCCAGACGCAGGTGGCGCTCACCTACGACAGCGGGAACTACGCCCCGGCGCTCGCGCGGGCGCTGCAGATGGTGGGCTACGAGCGCTTCCGCACCGAGCAGGCCGAGGCCCGCAAGAAGGGCCGGTACCTGGGAATCGGGCTGTCCTGCTACATCGAGGCGTGCGGCATCGCCCCCTCGCAGGTGGTGGGCTCGCTCGGCGCGCAGGCCGGCCTCTACGAGAGCGCGACGGTCCGGGTCCACCCCACCGGCAAGGTCACCGTCCTCACCGGCTCGCACAGCCATGGCCAGGGCCACGAGACGACCTTCTCCCAGCTGGTAGCGGACGTCCTCGGCATCCCGATGAGCGACGTGGACATCGTGCACGGCGACACCGGGCGCATCCCCTTCGGGATGGGCACCTACGGGAGCCGGAGCGGCGCGGTGGGCGGCACGGCCATCCACATGAGCCTCCAGAAGATCATCGAGAAGGGAAGGGCGCTGGCCGCGTTCCTGCTCGAGGCCGCCCCGGACGACGTGGAGTTCAAGGGCGGCCGCTTCTCGGTGAAGGGCTCCCCGGACCGGGGAAAGGCGTTCGCCGAGGTGAGCCTCGCCGCCTACCTCGCCCACAAGATGCCGGCGGGGATGGAGCCGGGGCTGGAGATGACCAGCTTCTTCGACCCCTCGAACTTCACCTTCCCCTTCGGCACGCACATCGCGGTGGTGGAGGTGGACGTCGAGACGGGGCGGACGTCGTTGGTCCGCTACGTGGCCGTGGACGACGTGGGCAACGTCATCAACCCGATGATCGTCGACGGGCAGCTGCACGGCGGCATCGCCCAGGGCGTGGCGCAGGCGCTCTGGGAGTGGGCCACCTACGACGAGGCCGGACAGCTCACCACCGGCTCGCTGATGGACTACGGCCTGCCCCGCGCCGATCAGCTTCCCAGCTTCGAGACCGACCGCACGGTGACGCCCTCCCCGGTCAACCCCCTGGGGGTGAAGGGTGCGGGCGAGGCCGGCACCATCGCCGCGACCCCGGCGGTGGCCAACGCGGTGATGGACGCACTCTCGCCCTTCGGCATCGCCCACCTCGACCTTCCGCTCACGCCGCAGAAGGTGTGGAAGGCGGTGCAGTCCGCTCGCTCCACGGGGAGGAAATAGCGATGTATCCGGTCCCCTTCGAGTACCACCGGGCGGGCACCGTCGAGGAGGCGGTGGCGCTCCTCGCGCGCTACGGCGAGTCGGGAAAGCTCCTCGCCGGAGGCCACTCGCTCCTCCCTCTGATGAAGCTGCGGCTGGCCGAGCCCCGGCACCTCGTCGACATCCGGCGCATCCCCGGGCTCTCCGGCGTGCGCGAGGAGGGCGGGGTGCTGGTCATCGGCGCCGCGACGCCGCACCACACGCTGGAATCCTCCCCGGTCGTTCGCCAGCGCCTCCCCATCCTCTCCGAGGCCGCCGCGCAGATCGGCGACGTCCAGGTCCGGAACATGGGCACCATCGGCGGGAGCCTGGCCCACGCCGACCCGGCGGCGGATCTCCCGGCGGTGATGGTCGCGCTCGGGGCCGAGCTGGTGGCGGTGGGCCCCAAGGGGAAGCGAACGCTCCCGGCGGACGGCTTCTTCGTCAAGCTCTTCACCACCGTGCTCTCCCCGGGCGAGGTGCTGACCGAGGTGCGCATTCCCCTGCCAGCCGCCGGCACCGGTGGGGCCTACGCGAAGTTCCCGCATCCGGCGTCGCGCTTCGCCGTGGTCGGCGTGGCGGCGGTGATCACCGTCTCCGCGCGGAAGTTCTCCGCGGCACGCGTCGCGATCACCGGGGTGGGGGCGAAGGCCGTCCGGGCCAGCGCCACCGAGGCCGCACTGACCGGTCAGGCAGCGGACGCGAAGGTGATCGCCGCGGCGGCGGAGAAGGCGGCCGAGGGGCTCACGGTGCGCGCCGACCCGCGCATGGATCCGGACTACTGGCGAGCGCTGGCGGTGACCTTCACCCGGCGCGCTCTGACCACGGCGCTCGGGCGGGCGGGGGGATAACATCGGGCCCGTGCGCGAGGAGATCCAGCGCATCCAGCAGGCGATGGAGCGCGAGGGGTACGTGACCGACCGGGCGGTGGCCACCGCGGTGCACCTCTCCACCGCCCTCGGCAAGCCGCTTCTCGTCGAGGGGCACCCCGGGGTGGGCAAGACGGAGATCGCCAAGGTGCTGGCGGTCATGCAGCAGGCCGACCTCATCCGGCTCCAGTGCTACGAGGGCCTCGACGCGACCACCTCCCTCTACGAGTGGAACTACCCGAAGCAGCTCCTTCACATCCGCCTCCAGCAGGACGGCACGTCGGTGGCGGAGCGCGAGGCGGACATCTTCAGCGAGAGGTTCCTCCTCAAGAGACCGCTGCTCGCGGCCATCGCCCACCAGGGTCGCCCGCCGGTCCTCCTCATCGACGAGGTGGACCGGGCGGACGAGGAGTTCGAGGCTTTCCTCCTCGAGGTGCTCTCCGACTTCCAGGTGACCATCCCCGAGGTCGGCACCGTGCGCGCCGCAGCCCGGCCCTCGGTGGTGCTCACCTCGAACCGGGCGCGCGACCTGTCCGACGCGCTCCGCCGTCGGTGCCTCTACCTGTGGATCGACTACCCCTCCCTGGAGAAGGAGCTGCGCATCGTCCGCACCCGCATCCCGGGCATCGACGAGCGGCTCGCCCGCGAGGTCACCGCCTTCATCCATTCGCTGCGGAGGCTGAAGCTGGCCAAGGTGCCGGGAGTCGCCGAGTCGCTCGACTGGGCGCAGGCCCTGGTGGCCCTCCACGCCACCCAGCTGGACGAGGAGCTGGTCCGCGAGACGCTGGGGTGCTTCCTGAAGGACGAGGAGGATCTCCGGACGGTCAGCGCCCGGCTCGACGCGGGAGAGCTCGCCGCACTGTCCTCGCCGTTGGCATGAGCGCCGTCTCCGCCGATCTTGTCGAGCACACCACGCGCTTCTGCCGGCGCCTCCGTGCCGAGGGGCTTCCGCTCGGGCCGGGGGACACGCTCGATGCGACCCGGGCGCTCGACTCGGTGGACCTGGTGGACAAAGAGGACGTCCGCCTCGCCCTCCGTACCGCGCTGGTGAAGCGGGTGGAGGACGCGCCCCTCTTCGATGTGCTCTTCGAGTCCTTCTGGGGCGGGGGCGCTCCGGTGAGGCGCAACCCTCCGGTCATCCGGCCGGATGCCGAGGAGGAGCGGGAGGGTCGGGGCGCGTCTCCCCACCGGCGTCGCACCGGGGTGTCCTGGGAGGAGCTGGAGGAATTCGGGGTCCCGGCTCCGAGCGCGCGGGAGGCGCTGGGCCGGCAGGACTTCGCGACCTTCGGCGAGGACGAGCTTCGCGCCGTCACCGCCCTGGCCCGCCGGATCGCTCGACGGCTGAGCGCGCGTCCGGGGAGGCGGTGGAAGCTCTCCCGGCGCGGCGAGCAGGTCTCGCTCCGCCGCACCCTCCGCGAGGCGCTGAAGACCGGCGGCGAGATCTCCGCCCTGACCTACCGCCAGCGGAAGCTCCGGCGCACCCGCCTGGTCATCCTGGCCGACGTCTCGGGCTCGATGGACCTCTACGCCCGGCTTCTCCTGCAGTTCCTCTACGCCCTCCAGAACGCCTTCTCTCGGGTGGAGACCTTCGTGTTCGCCACGCGGCTCAGCCGGGTCACCGACGAGCTGCGCGCGCCGGGCTACCGCGATGCACTGGGCAACCTCTCGGATCGGGTGCAGGACTGGAGCGGGGGCACCCGCATCGGCGAGTCCCTCTCCACCTTCCTCGCCGGATGGCCGCGGCTGGTGGACCGGCGGACGGTCGTCGTCGTGCTCAGCGATGGCTGGGAGACCGGCGATCCGGAGTTGCTCGGAGCGGCGCTGGACGTCCTCCATCGGCGGGCGGGCCGGCTGGTGTGGCTCAATCCGCTCCTGGGAAGCCCCGGGTACGAGCCGCTCACCCGGGGCATGCAGACCGCACTCCCGCACCTGGACGTGTTCGCGCCGGCGAACGACCTGGCCAGCCTCGAGCAGCTGGCCCGGCATCTGAGCCTCTAGTCGTAGAGCTCGGCGGCCTGGACCGGGAACGCGCCCGAGCCTCCGGCGCCGCCGAGGATCAGCACGCGTCCATCATGCAGCACCGAGACGCTGTGGCCCACCCGGTTTCCCGGCAGGGAGGGGCGGTGCGACCAGACGCCGGTGAGTGGGTCCCAGCTCTCGACGGCCGCGAGGGCCTGTCCGGCGTCGTCCCGCCCACCCACCGCGAGCACCTCTCCGGTGGCGAGGACCACCAGGCGCAGGTCCGCGCGCGGCACGAAGAGCGAGCCGGTCGCCTGGCACTCGCCGGTGGTCGGATCCCACAGCTCGGCGGTGTCGGTGACTCCGCCCAGCGCGTAGCCACCGGCGAGCAGCACCCGGCCGTCGGGGAGGCTCGCCGCTCCGTGCGCCCAGCGCTCGGCGGCGAGGGTGCAGGCGCGGGAGAAGGTCTCGGTGGCGGGGTCGTAGAGCTCCGCGCTCCCCACCTCGAGATTCGTGAAGGCGTCGAGACCCCCGGCCAGGAGCACCCGGCCGTCGAAGAGACGGGTGGCGGTGTGCATCAGCCGCGCGGCGACCACCTTCCCGGCCGGGAGCCGGGATTCGCCGGTGTCGACGTCGAAGAGCTCCACCGGGCTCACCCTCTCCGGCGACTGGAGATAGAAGTCGCCGCCGGCGACCAGGAGGACGTTCCCCTCGACCGGGAGGCGGGTGGCGGTGTTGCCGAAGCGGAACTCTCGGAGCCGGCCCGGCGAGGTCCAGTCTCCGGTGGCGGGGTCCCAGACCAGCACCGCGGTGGCCTCGTCGCGCCGGGCGGAGCTGGTCTCGCCGCCGGCGACGACCACCCTCGCGCCGGATACCCCGGCCCAGACCGGGCTGGTCCGGGTGAGGGGCATCTCGCCCGTCTCGGTGAAGGCGCCGGTGGCCGGGTCGAAGAGCTCGGTGCGAACCCAGGGAGTGTGCGTGGGCGAGCGTCCACCGAAGACGAGCACCCGGCCGTCGGGGAGCACCGCCGCGCCGTGGTCGACGCGGGCGATCCCGCTCGGCGTGATGTTCGTCAGCCGGTGCCGGTAGCGGAGGGAGAGCTGCAGGTCCCGGCGCACCTCGCGGTCGCCGTGGCGGACCACCAGCGTGTACAGCCTGCCCGAGGCGAACGGGCCGACGCGGTACCGGCCCCCGTCGAGCACGGCTCCGACCTCGGGCTCGATCCGCGCCTCGGTGCCGGTGAACTCGGGGAGCAGCTCCACGGTGTCGCCGACCAGGAGGTCGGGGGGGCTGGCGGTGAACGCGTCGATGTGGGGAGGCAACGCCCGGCTCTCCTGGCCGCAGCCGCCGAGGGCAGCGAGCGCGACGAGGCAGAGAACGAGGCGACGAGTCGGGGACGTCACGAGGGGTTCCTCCGGGAAGGCGTGGATGCGGAAGGAACGCGGCGTACCCGAGCGGGCAAGACGCAACATCAGTGCAACTGAATGTGTCGATGACACTGCCCGATGAGGCCAATCATTTCAATGACTTGGCTGGCTGTAGAAGGTGTCTGTAGAAGGTGTCAAACACCTTCGTCGCCTTCGCGGCGGGTCCGCTGGCGCCTCGTTCCTCGGCCAGTCGCGGTGCCGGGGGTCTTCGAGCAGGCCAGGACCCTCGTCGTCCATGGCAAGGATTGCGCGCCCGATGCGGCACGCCGCAGTTGCTTGCGCGGGTCACCGTCGGTGGTGAGCGCGTCGGGTCGTCAATCAAGAATCTGATTTCCGGCTTTGGATGACTCTCGACTCGAGGATTCGACGACCCGGCAGACCACGGTTCAGCCGCAGGTGTTCAGGGTCGTGCAGGTCGCCGCCTTCAGACAGTTGACGTACCCCTGATCCCAGTTGCCCGCGGTTTTGCAGTCGGACATGCAGGCGTTGTAGTCCCACGTTCCGCAGTCCTTCCAGATCTGGCACGCCGGATCACAGAACTGCGTCGTGCTCCCACCGCCGCACCCACCTGCCAGAAGCGCGGCGACCGCGAACAGCCCCCACGGTGTTCGTCTCATGGAGCTCTCCTCCCGACGCTCTACCTGCTCGCGCCGGTGTCCGAGCCATGCAGTCCACGTGCCTCGGAGCTCACGAGAAGGACCGCGCGCCCATCAGCGCGACCGCGGTCCTCGAAGCAGCGAGTCTTGAGGCCCGGGCCCGGACCCCGGGCCGCCGCCGAGCTCTCAGGGAAGGCGACGACTCCAGGAGGTGTCAGACACCTTCGCTCGAGGCGGCGAGAGGCTGCCCGGCGGCGGCGACCTTCCGGACCAAGCTGCCCTCGACCAGGGCGAGCCCGTCGCCCCGGGGCTCGGTGCCCTCCACCGCGATCACGTCTCCTCGCCGCAGCGAGAAGAACGCCTCGTTCGCGGGCGTCCGGTGCTTCTCCTGCAGCGCGAGGCCCACCCGCCCCTCCGGCCCGCACCCCATGAAGCGCTGGCGTCCCTTGCCCTCGAGCGGCTCGGACACGATGCGGAACGGCCGTCCGGGCGGCGGCTCGGCCCAGGCCTCCCCCCGGGGGGCGAGCACGAGGTAGCTCATCTTGAGCGCCTCCTTGTGCAGCCCGGCCTCGCGCGCGAGGGCATCGAGAAGGGGCGGCGGCGACCAGCTCCGCTCGGCGTGACACCAGTCCGAGGGCTTCACCAGGGCCGGACAGGGCCCCCGCCAGAGACACGGCGCACGGACTGCGTACCCGCGTCCCACCAGGAGGTCGCGCACCTGGAGGAGCTCCCGCGAGGTATCGCGCAGCGCCGGCTCCAGCACCACCACCGAGCCGCCTGGCCGGAGCCGTTCCGCCGCCCGCTCGAGCAGCGCCGCACGCTCGGCCAGCGCCCCTGCCCCACGCCCGAGCTCGTTCAGCACGTGCCCGAGGGTGATGACGTCGAACGCCCCCTCGGGGAGCGCCGCGCCGCCGCTCCAGGCGCGGGAGGCCAGCGGCTCCTCCGCCTCGGCGGCGAGCGCCCGCGCCAGTGCCAGCGCCGGCGTGCTTCGATCCGCCGCGGTGACCTCCGACGCTCCGGCATCGAGCGCCGCGAACGCGATCGGTCCGGGGCCGCTCCCGAGGTCGAGCACCGAGCGGGGCCGCCGGCCGAGCTCCCCGAGCACCGACCGCGCCTGCGCATAGCTCACCGGCCAGTAGAAGAGCAGGTAGGCCCCGAGCAGCCGCGGGTCGTCCAGGTACCGGGCCCCCACCAGGGCCCGGTCTCGCGTCAGCCCGACCGACAGCGTGCGGATGCCCTGGGCGACCTCCTTCAGCTCGCGTCCGACGAGCGTCGGCGGCCCAACAGGCAGTCGGCGATGGCGCCGCCACACTGCCACCAGGCGCGGCATCCAGCGCGCGAGGGCGCGGTTCGGGTCCAGGCTGCTCACCGCCCGTTCACTAGCACCGCCGTGCCGGCCGCGGCACCGCCACCCCTTGGGACATGCGCGCTAAAAGGGACGCGCATGCGCCGAAGGCTCGTCATGGCGGTCCTCACCGTCACCGGCGTCACGGTGTACCTGGGGCTCGCCGTCCTGGGGTGGGGCGGTCCAGCCGCGTTCTTCTCCCACCCGGCGCTGAGCGCGCTGGTGATCGTCTGCGCTGCCTTGACCTTCGCCGCCCTCTGGAGCCCCGGGAACCTCAGCGAGGGCGAGCGCGAGGACCGGGGCAATCGCTGGGTCGTCGCCGTGCTGGGACTGATCGGCCTGCTCGACGGATACCTGCCCGCCTACACCGATCGAACAGGGTTCTGCACGGTCGATGGCGATGCAGCTCGCTGGCTCGGCGTCATCCTCTTCGCGATCGGGGGCGTGCTCAGGATCTGGCCGGTCTTCGTGCTCGGCCGCCGGTTCAGCGGCCTGGTCGCGATCCAGCCTGGCCACACGCTCGTGACCACAGGCATCTACGGCACCATCCGCAATCCGAGCTACCTCGGTCTCCTGGTCAACGCCCTCGGATGGGCGCTCGCCTTCCGCTCGGCGATCGGCGTGCTCCTCACCGTGTCGATGCTTCCGCCGCTCGTCGCCCGGATCCGCTCGGAGGAGGCGCTCCTCCGGGACCAGTTCGGCCCCGAGTACGAGGCCTACCGCCGCCGAACGTGGCGACTGATCCCCGGCCTCTTCTGATCCACGCCCGACTAGGTCGGCGGTCCGGGAAGAGCTCGATGCGTCCCCGAATCTCGCCTTCGATGGCGGGCGCTGGTCCCGGCCAGCAGGCAGTCGCGTGCCCGGATCAGCGCCGCTCGCTGCTCCTCGGCCACCTGCCGGAGCCCTGGCGCCAGCCCGACCAGCCGGGAGGGATGGCGCGCGGCAAGCCCTGCGGACAGCGCGTCCTCGACCGCCTGCGGAGATGCATCGGCGGGAATCCCGAGGAGCTTCGCCGCACGGGCTCGCTCGGCGGCCAGCGTGGCCTCGGGCGTTCCGAGCGCCGCCACCAGCCGTTCCTCCTCCCCCGAGCTGGCGCGCCAGCCCCGGCCCCGCAGCGCGACGAGGGCCAGGACCGACAGCGCCGCGACGACGAGGGCCCCGGTGAAGAGCATCCGCCGGCGCCGTTCGTCCCGGAGCAGGGAGAGCGAGACCGCAGCCTGCTCGGTCGTCTCGTGGGCGCGGGCGAGAGAGCGCGCGTCCTTCCTCGACGGCGCGGTCAGTGGCTCGACGGGCCCCAGCGCCACGACCCGCCGATACCCGAGCTCCAGGGCTCGAAGCTGATCCTCCGAATAGCTGGCGAACGACGAGCCGCGCCCGGAGTACCAGGTGAAGAGAGCCGTCCCCGCCGCCAGCGCGAGCGTCCCGAGCGCTACCCCCCGCATCATGCGGCGACCGTAGCGCTCCCCCATGCTGAAGTCCTCCGTCCGGTTCGGCAGATGGGGTGGTCGCGCCTCCCCGGGGGCCGCGTGTCTGCCCTCAGCGGAACGCGCTCGCGCTCGCGCGGGCGACCTCGGCCACGCGCTCCGAGGGCACGTCGACCAGCAGGACTGCCACGTTCCCCGTCTGCTGGGCCGCCCACCCCCTGTCTCGACCCGCCGTCCGCCACGCGCGCACCAGCCGGTCGCCCTGGGCCGCCTCCCTGAACGCCACGGCCCAGACGGCGATCACCCGGCCGGCCACGCGGATCGCCTCCATCCGGTCCCCGCGCCAGCCCGCGCCCAGGTTGCCGAGCGCGTGCAGCTCGCCGAGGAAATCCACGTTCGCCGCGCCGAGCGTCGTGGCGTAGACGGGGGTGCTGCCCGGGAACCGGCTCGCCAGGTCGAGCTTCGCCTCCCGGGGCCGCTCGTCGCTCCGGTACAGCGCGGGGTCGATCACCTGGGCGGTGGACGCCGGCGGCCTCCGGAGCAACGCCGCCGCCGACGGGTCCTCCTTCGTCCGCACCGCCGCGACCAGCCCCGCTCCTGCCGTGTAGGGGAAGCGCAGCTGCAACCCCAGCCACGGAACCGAGGCCTGCGCCCCGGCCATCTCTGCGGAGGCCGCCGTGCTCTCCGAGAGCAGCGCGGCGAGGTCGCCCCCACCCTCCCCGAGCTCCGCCACGTCCTCGGCCATGACCAGCGAGGCCACCTCCTGCGCCTGCCCCTCGATCGCCGCGGACAGCGCGAGCTGGCCGTCCTCCGAGGCGCGCACCTTCCGCGAGGCCGCATCGAGGGGGAGGATCTCGTCCTGGATCGCGTGCGCCAGCTCGTGGGACACCACCAGCGACTGGGCCGCCAGCGGCTGATCGTTCAGCAGGAAGAGCGCGTGCTCGTGCGGATCGTAGAAGCCCGATACGTTGCTCCCGTAGAGCGCCTGGGCCTCGGCGCGGAGGTCGGTTCCCGCCTCCACGAGCCCCACCGCGGCCAGCGCCAGCGACAGCCGGTCGAGTGCATCACCCGGGTAGTCGCGCTGGAGCACCGCCAGCAGCCTCGTCCGGGCCTCCTCCCGCGAGACCACCCGGACGTCCAGGCGCGAGGGTGGAGCGTGCCTCATCACCCGCGCCACCCGGGGCAGCATCTCCGAGACCAGCGCCCGGAGCTCGGCGGGCGAGGCGGCCCCGCCCTGCGCGGTGGCCCCCATCCGCTCCAGCTCGCGGAGGAGGTCCTCCTCGTCGCCGGCACGCGCGGGCCAGGCGAGGAGGGCCGACACCAGGCTCGCCACCACTGCTCGCCGCAGGCGCATCGCCGTCCGGAGCCTAGCCTTCCCGGCGCCCGGTCATCCGCGGGCTCCGCTCACCGCCCGCGGCGCGCCGTCGAAGAAGGCGCGGATCTCCTCCACCCGGGCCTGGGTGTCCTCGTACCCGAGCGTCACCAGCCGCTCGATGTACTGCTGCTCGAACGCCAGGTAGCTCAGGAGGTCCGCGCCACCCTTCTGGCTCACTCCCAGCCCCTTGAGGAGGAAGCGCAGCGTCCGGGGGAAGCGCATCACCTGGTCAGCCGCCAGGAGCGCGAGGTCCTGGCTCGGCTGGAGGAGGAGGATGTGCACCGGCCGCAGGTGCGAGTCCGCCGGCCGCTGGATGGAGGAGAGCATCTCGGTGACCCGCTCCACCCGCTCGATGTCCGGCTCGAGCGAGTCCAGGAACACTGCGTTCATCAGGACACCGAGGATCTGCGAGAGCGGCAGGTCGTCCCGCTCGGCGGCCTCGTTGAGCTCCGCCGTCTCCTCCGGCGTGCGCGGATGCCGGATGCCGATCACCAGCACCCGGTCGGCGCCCAGGTGCAGCGCCGGGCTCATCGGCGCGTTCAGCCGCACCCCACCGTCGCCGAACCACGACCTCCCCACCTGCACCGGCGGGAAGAAGATGGGGATCGACGCCGAGGCCATCACCTGGTCCAGGGTGATCGGCGTCTTCAGCCCCATCCGCCGGCTCCGTGCCCAGGGCCTCAGCTGCGGCGCGCCGTCGAAGAAGGTCACCGAGGTTCCGGTCTCGTAGCTGGTCGCCGAGACGGCCACCCCGCGGACCAGGCCCTGCTGGACGTTCTCCCGGATACGCTCGAAGCGGATCTCCCGGGCGAGCAGCTCGCGCAGCGGCGCCGTGTCCAGCAGGTGATTGTAGCGGCGAGGCGGCTGCATCCCGCCCGCGGTCAGCCCCCGGAACCAGCCCGAGCCGATGGACACCAGGCTCAGCGCATCCGTCCGGTAGACGCGGTCCGGGGTCAGCGACAGCCAGGTGTCGGCGAGGTGCTTGACCGCCCCCGGGAAGTCCTCGGCCTCGGCGGCGATCGCCGACCCGTTGATCGCCCCGGCAGAGACCCCGCACACCACCGGGAAGGGCAGGGGTCCATTGCCGAACAGCTCCGCCAGCGCCTTCAGGGCGCCGACCTGATACGCGGCGCGCGCTCCGCCGCCTGTGAGCACGAGGCCGAGGTTCACCGCTGCACTCCCGAGCGTAGCACGCTAGGAGAGTGGACCCGATGGCTCAGACCATGGTGTCGGTGCAGTCTCTGCGGAAGCACTACACCGTCCACACGCGTCCCCCGGGCCTCAGGGCCGCGCTGGGCTCCCTCTTCCGCCGCGTTCCCACGGTCGTCAAGGCGGTCGATGGCATCTCCTTCGACATCGCCCGCGGCGAGCGGGTGGGCTTCCTGGGCCCCAACGGAGCCGGCAAGACGACCACCCTCAAGGTGCTCGCCGGTCTGCTCCACCCGTCGTCGGGCGAGGTCCGAGTCGACGGCCACGTGCCCCAGCGTCGCGAGGATGCCTTTCTCAAGAAGATCACCCTGGTGATGGGGCAGAAGCAGCAGCTGCTCTGGGACCTCCCGCCCTCGGAGACCTTCGCCCTCAACCGCGCCATCTACGAGGTCCCCGAGCCGGAGTTCCGCCGCACCGTCGCCGAGCTCACCGAGCTGCTCGAGCTGGGCGACCTGGTCAACAAGCCCACCCGCACCCTCTCGCTCGGCGAGCGAATGAAGTGCGAGCTCGCGGCCTCGCTCATCCACCGGCCGCAGGTGCTGTTCCTCGACGAGCCGACCATCGGCCTCGACGTCTCGATGCAAGTCGTCATCCGGGACTTCATCAAGGCCTACAACGAGCGAACCGGCGCCACGCTCATCCTCACCAGCCACTACATGGACGACGTCGCCGCGCTCTGCCCGCGGGTGGTGGTCATCGACAAGGGGGTCCTCAGCTACGACGGCGCGCTTGACGAGCTGGCGCGCCGCATCCGTCCCGAGAAGCGCCTGGTCCTCCGCCTCGAGACCCCGGCGGACCGGGCCACGCTCGATGCCATCGGCCGTGTCGTCTCGATGGACGCCGCCGGTGTCACCCTCCAGGTCCCCCAGGACGGCGTGAACTCGGCGGTCTCCCGCGCGCTGGCTACGCTCCCCGTCCACGACCTCACCGTCGAGAACGCCCCGCTCGAGGAGGTCATGAGCGAGCTCTTCGCCCAGAGCCGCGCCGCCCGTGGCGAGGTGGAGGACGCGGCATGAGCCTGCGGAGCACGGTCCGTGCCCTGCCCACGCTCTTCCGGGTGGGGTTCGCCGAGATGGTCGCCTACCGGGCCGAGATGCTGGTCTGGGTCCTGGCGACCACCATGCCGCTGATCATGCTCGCGCTCTGGTCGGCGGTGGCCCACGACGCTCCGGTGGGTCGATTCGACCAGGCGGACTTCGTCGCGTACTTCCTGGCCTGCTTCATCGTCCGCCAGCTCACCGGCGCCTGGCTGGCGTGGCAGCTCAGCTTCGAGGTCCGGACCGGCACGCTCGCCATGCGGCTGCTCCGGCCCCTTCACCCGATGGTCTCCTACGCCGTGGAGAACCTCGCCGCCATCCCTCTCCGGATGGTCGTCGCCTTCCCGGTGGCGGTGATCGCCCTCCTCCTCACCGGCGCGAGCCGCCTCCCCCACGATCCGGTGGTGTGGGTCGTCTTCCTCGTCTCGCTGGCCGGCGGATGGCTCATCACCTTCCTGGCCAACGCCGCCATCGGCACCCTGGCGCTCTGGACCGGGAGCAGCGTGAAGCTGATGGATGTCTGGCTCGCGCTCTACATGGTGTTCAGCGGCTACCTCATCCCGGTGGAGCTCTTTCCCCCGGCCCTGCGGGGCGCCATCGAGGTCCTCCCCTTCCGCTACCAGATCGGCTTCCCGGTCGAGCTGCTGACCCGCGGCGTGCACCGGGGCGAGGCCCTGCGCCTGCTCCTCGCCCAGTGGGCCTGGGTGGGCCTCTTCCTGCTCGCTGTTCGCGCGATCTGGCGCCGCGGGCTCGAGCGCTTTGCGGCCTACGGCGGATGAGCGGCATCGGGCGCTACTGGCGTCTGTTCCGGGTCCAGGTCCGGAGCTCGGTCCTGCTCGGGCTGCAGTACCGGGCGGACTTCGTGCTCGACGGCGTCGTGTCGCTGTTCTGGACCCTCACCGCCCTGGTGCCCCTCTTCACCGTGTTCCACCTCCGGCAGAGCGTCGCCGGCTGGACCTTCGAGGAGGCGCTCCTGGTCACCGGGTGGTTCACCCTCCTGGAAGCCATCCTGGAGGGCGCGATCAACCCCAGCCTCACCGCGGTGGTGGAGCACATCCGCAAGGGCACGCTGGACTTCGTGCTCCTCAAGCCGGCCGACGCGCAGTTCCTGGTCTCCACCGCCCGCTTCGAGCCGTGGCGAAGCACCAACGTCGTCACCGCCCTGGTGCTGTGGATCGTCGCCTTCGTCCGGATGGGCCGGCTTCCATCGGCGTGGGGCTCCGCGGCGGCGGTCCTGCTGCTCCTCACCGCGACCGCGCTCCTCTACTCGCTGTGGATCCTGACCGTGAGTGCCGCCTTCTACGTCGTGAAGATCGACAACCTCACCAACCTCTTCAATTCCATCTTCGACGCCGCGCGCTGGCCGGTGGAGGTGTTCCGCGGCGTGATGCGCTGGGTCTTCACCTTCATCATCCCCTTGGCCCTGATGACCACCTTCCCGGCCCAGGCGATGCTGGGTCGACTTCCACTCACCGCCCTGGCGTGGTCGGTGGTGGGAGCAGGTGTGTTCGGGTGGCTGGCCAGGCGGGTCTGGCTCTCGAGCATCGCCCACTACACCTCGGCCAGCAGCTAGCCCTGCCGGGCCCCGCAACTCGCCCCCTCCCCCCCGGGTTCGAGGAAGCGCGCGATGCACTGGACCCGCTCCGGTGCCCCGCCGTCACTCGAAGCTCTCGACCAGAGAGGGAGTCATGAAGCTCGCACGTCCGTCGTTCCTCGTGGCCGGCCTGTTCCTGGCAGCCGCCTGCAGCAACAGCAGCAGCACCGGCCCCGATGAGTACCAGTCCGCGGTTCCCGTCTTCTCCGGCGTCTCGGCGGAGGTCTCCGGCGCCCCGTCGGAGGGCGCGAGCATCGCCCCGTCCTCGGCGGCGCTGATCGCCCCCGCCCCCGGCGCCGACGTCGGGTCCAGCACCGCTCCGGAGTGGCTGCCCAAGATCCGGGACGCCATCAGGAGCCTGAACCAGGGCCTGAAGGCCGCCTTCGGCCCGATCGAGCAGCTGGTCCTGACCAACGGCCCGTCGCAGACCCAGGGCCAGGTCTACACGTACGGGCCCTACGACCAGAACGGGTACAGCTACCTGCTCTCGGTCGTCCGCGTCGCCGGCAACCACTACGCCTGGAAGCTCCAAGTGAAGAAGGACGGCGACCCCGACACCGCGTACGTCGCCTTCGCCGCGGGGACGACCTTCAAGGCCACCGGTGACGAGGCCCACCGCGGCCGCGGCACCATCGGGGTCGACCTCGATGCCTACAAGACCGTGGTCACCACCTTCCCCGGCCAGGGGAAGCTCTTCGTCGCCTTCAGCCACCACGGCTTCGGGCCCGCCGCGGCCGACGCGGGCGTGAACGACCAGAGCAAGACGCTGATCTACGCGCTGAAGAACTTCTCCGCCGACACCAGCCAGTGGCAGCCGGTGGACGCCGTCTTCTACGCCCACAAGAACGGGCTGAGCGGCGTGACCAGCGTGCGCGTGGCCGCCTACGCCGACATCCCGGAGATCCCCAACGACACCCCGGCCAAGGAGCTCTTCCTCGGTCGTGCCCGGTACAACCCCGGCGTGGGCGGTCGGGCGGAGGTGGCGGTGCTCGGCGGCGACCTCGGCGACAAGATCTTCTTCGGCCGCGAGTGCTGGGACAAGGCCGAGTCGCTGGTCTTCAAGGCCACCGCGCTCTGCTCGCTCGGCGACGTCCCGGGCACCGGGAGCTGCACCTGGACTGTGAGCGGCAACGAGGCCGCCTGCGAGGTGGTGCTGGCCACCGGCGAGCGTCCGTACGTGGACCCCTCGGACCAGGACGACACCAGCGTGGATCCGGACGCCCCGGCCACCGACGTCCCGGCGCTGCCGGCGACCATGCCCACCGGCAACGACTGACGCTGCGGACGCCCGCCGGGGGCCGCACCCCCGGGCGAGCCCAGGCCCCGACCGCTCCCAACCCCGGGCGGTCGGGGCCTTCTCGTTCCGGGCGATCGGCGGAGCGGGCCGGCCCGTGTTACACGGACCGGCCCGCCATGCCGTCCGAGCTCGAACGGGAGGTCGCCCGCCGGCGCACCTTCGCCATCATCAGTCACCCCGACGCGGGGAAGACCACGCTCACCGAGAAGCTCCTTCTCTACGGCGGGGCCATCCACCTCGCCGGGAGCGTCAAGGCCCGCCGCGCGCGCCGCCACGCCACCTCGGACTGGATGGAGCTGGAGAAGGAGCGCGGGATCTCCGTCACCTCCTCGGTGCTCCAGTTCGACTACCACGGCCACGCGGTCAACCTGCTCGACACCCCGGGCCACCAGGATTTCTCCGAGGACACCTACCGGACGCTCTCCGCCGCGGACAGCGCGGTGATGCTCATCGACGCCGCGAAGGGCGTCGAGCCGCAGACCAAGAAGCTGTTCCAGGTCTGCCGGATGCGGGCCATCCCCATCTTCACCTTCGTCAACAAGCTCGACCGGTACGGGCGGGCCCCGCTGGATCTCATGGACGAGCTGGAGCAGGTCCTGGGCATCCGGGCCTACCCGATGAACTGGCCGATCGGCATGGGGCCCGAGTTCCGGGGCGTGTACGACCGGGCGGAGCGCGCGGTCCACGTCTTCTCCTCGGAGGGGACGCACGGCGAGGCCGAGGTGAAGGAGCGGGCCGTCTCGCTCGACGCGCCGGAGATCGCCGAGGTCCTCTCCCAGGCCGAGCTGACGCAGCTCCGCGAGGACGTGGAGCTCCTCGACGTGGGCGGGGACGCCTTCAGCCGCGAGAAGAGCGACCGTGGGCAGATCACCCCCATGTTCTTCGGGTCGGCGATGACCAACTTCGGCGTCCGCCCGTTCCTGGACGCCTTCCTCACCCTCGCCCCACCGCCGGCGCCGCGCGGCACCGACCGGGGACCGCAGCCGCCCACCGCCGAGCGGTTCAGCGGTTTCGTCTTCAAGATCCAGGCGAACATGGACCCCGCCCACCGCGACCGGATCGCCTTCATCCGGGTCGTCTCGGGCCGCTACGTGAAGGGGATGAACGCTCACCACGTGCGCCTGGGGAAGTCGGTCCGGCTCGCCAACCCCAGCCAGTTCATGGCCGCCGAGCGCACCGCCATCGAGGAGGCCTGGCCGGGGGACGTGATCGGCCTCTTCGACCCCGGCCTCTACCGGATCGGTGACACCCTGGTGGAGGGCGAGCCGTTCCGCTTCGACGGCGTTCCGCGCTTCTCGCCCGAGCACTTCGCCGTGGTGCGGAGCAAGGACCCGCTCCGGCGCAAGCAGGTGGAGAAGGGCCTCGAGCAGCTGGGCGAGGAGGGCACCATCCAGATCTTCCAGCAGCTGCAGATGGGCATGCGCGACCCGATCGTCGGCGTGGTGGGCGCGCTCCAGCTCGAGGTGCTCCAGTACCGCATCGAGCACGAGTACGGCGCGGCGATCACCCTCGACCGGCTCCCGTACGCGCATGCCCGCTGGGTGGTGGGAGAGCACTTCGACCCGCGCTCGTTCGACTGGGAGGGCAACCGCCAGACGGTGCAGGACCGCGACGGGCTTCCCCTGGTGCTCTTCCGGGACGACTGGGCGCTCGACCATGCCCGCGAGAAGCACCCGGATCTGAAGTTTCTCGCCGAGGCGCCCCAGCTGCAGCAGGGACCGTCCGATCGCGCCGCCGGAGCCTCGGCCTAGGCGACGCTCCGCTCGGGGGTCACCATGGGGGCGGGAACCATCACCGGCACCCGGCGCGGTCCCCAGGCCCTGGCCGGATCGGCCCACAGCCAGCGCGGGGTGATCCGCATCTGGCCGCCCTCGTGGGTGAAGACCCGGACCCGGCCGAGCTCCGTGGAGCTCCCGGCGTTGTAGAGCGCCAGCGGTCGCCTGGTGTCGGTGAAGAGGTGGATCTCCCGCGGCACGTGGCGATGCCCGTGCAGCACCAGGTCGCAGCGGCCCTGGACCCGCTCCAGCAGCTCGCGGCCGAGGGGCAGCTCGCCGGAATAGGGGAGGCGGAGCCGCTCGCTCACCCGCTCCAGCCAGCTCTCGACGGGGAGCGCCACCAGGTGGTGGTGCATGAGGACCGCCACCAGCGAGCGCTCCGGCGCCGCGTCGAGCGCGGCGTCCACCTCGTCCAGCATCCGGCGGGTCAGCTCGCCGTGGCAGGCCCAGTAGCTCCGGTTGTGCTCCGCAGTCGAGTCCACCAGGACCAGGTAGAGCCCCGGATGCTCCTCCACCGCGACCCGCCGCCCCTTCATCAGGGCCCGGCCCGCGTCGTCGCCGACCCGGTCGTGGTTCCCGGGCACCACGGTGAGCCGCCCCTGGCGGAGCAGCGGCGCGAAGGCATCGAGGAAGAGCGACATCTCCACGTCCCGGCCCTTGTTGGTGATGTCACCCGTGACGACCACCCGGTCGATCGACGACTCGATGAGGGCCTGGCAGAGGGCCCGCGCCATCGCCTCGCGCGCCGCCCCCTGCCCGAAGTGCAGGTCGGAGAGATGCGCCAGGGTCTGCGAGGTCATGCCCTGAGATCTGACATCACCGCGGAGGCAGTGCCGTGGAGCCCGGGCAAACTCTCGGCGAAACCGGTGAAGGCCCCGTCTCCTCGGCGATCCGGAGCGGCAAGCGGGACCAGGCGGCTCCCGGAGTGCACCCGCAGCCGATTCCCGCGCCATTCCACCGTCCGGGCGAAGAGGCCGTGCACCCAGGCGAGGAAGAGAAGGGCGTCCTTCACCCACACCGCACCGAACGCCTGCCAGCTGAACATCTCGCGCCGGAGCCGGCTGAACGCCACGGCGTCCAGGGTGGGCTTGAGCACCGCGCACACCGCGAGGGTGGTGGCAGCCCCGGAGGTGGGCCGGAGTGCGAAGCCGATCACCGCGAGGGGGATGGGGTTGAGCAGCGACTCGGCCAGGTAGGTCGGGAAGCTGATCGCCGTCCGGTGGATGACGCTCCAGCGGAGGTAGCGGCGGAAGAAGTGCCCGACGCTCTTCTCCACCGCGATGTTCCACACCGGAAGGCTCGACACCGCCACCCGGGCCCGGAGCTCGCGCCGGATCCGGTTGCCCAGCGCGTGGTCCTCGGCCAGGACGTTGGCCACGGACTCGAATCCGCCGAGCAGCTCGAGGTCGTGGCGCCACAGCGCCATCGACTTGCCGACCACCAGGCCCTTCCCCGCCACACGCTTCGCCGCCACCATCCCGGAGGCCACGGTCGAGGAGAGGTGCACGTTGTCGAGGAGCGCCCCCAGCGTCCGTTGCCCGGCCCCGCCCACCGGATGGGTGACGCACCCCACGCCGGGCCGCGACAGGTGCGCGGCGATGTCCGGCAGGTATCCGTCCGGCACCCGGACGTTCGAGTCGCTGATGACCAGGAGGTCGTGCCGCGCGGCCCGGGCCATCCCCACCAGCTGGTTCACCTTGGGGTTGAGCCCGACCTCGCGCTCCTGCCGGACCAGTCGCATCCGCCCCGGCCAGCGCCGCACCGCCTCCTCGGCGACGGGCCACGCCGGGTCCTCCGGGGAGCGCACTCCGAGGACCACCTCGTACTCGCCCGCGTACGGCAGGGCGGCGAACGAGGCGAGGTTCGCCTCGAGATCGTCATCCGCTCCGCAGAGGGGCTTCAGCACCGAGATGCCTGGCCAGGAGGTGGGCACGAGCGCCGGTCGCCGGACGTGCCACACCGTCAGCCCGAGCATCACCGCCAGGGCAGCCACGCCCGCCACCGCCGCGGCGAGGAGAAAGAGTCCCAGGGTTGCCATGCCAGCCCGATCTCCTGACGGGCACGCGCCCTGGGTCTGCCGGGACGTCCGGCGGAGCCCCCGGCGACCGTGCCCTGCTCCGAGGTCGGGATCGCAGTGTCCACGACCCACGGGTCGGATCGGGCACGGCCCGGAAACACCTTCGTGCCGTCGGTGACGACGGTCCATCTTCCGCAGGGATGGGGGGTGGCTGGACGCCGGATGCAGAAGTGATCTGGAATCGGCGGTGCAAGGCCGATCGAAAGGAAGTTCCTCCGGTGCTTCTCGCTGCCACGTCGCCCCTTCCGGTGTCTCCCTGGGACCTCCTCGCTCCGCTCGCCGCGGTCACTGCGCTGCTGCTGCTGAGCCTGGTGGGTCGCCGGGCGCCGGTGTGGGTGCGCCGCACCCAGCGTCGCGACCGCCGCTGACCTCCCGCCGTCAGCGAAACGGTCGAAGCACCTCGCCGCGATGACCGGCCGCGCGGAGCACCAGCCCCTCCCGCGACCGCCGTGCCGCCGACGGCCCGATGAGCCAGCCCACCGGCTCGCTCCGGCGACAGGTCTTCTTCAGCCAGGTCTCGAGGTCGACGAAACGGCGACGGAACCGGTCCGGCGCGGCGTCGCGGCGGCCCGTCTGGGGAGTGACGTCCAGCTCGGCCCAGAGCTGCCCCGCCACGAGAGCACCGTCGTCATCCACCTGCGAGCGCTCCCAGAAGACGACCGGTGAGCGGACCTCGTCGACCCGCCAGGCCCCCCGGTCCGGGCCTCGCTTGACCCGGTCCACGAGCACCGGCCCGAGGTCCGCCGCGGCCAGGTAGAGCTCGGGCGGAAGCCGGTCGAACGTCTCCGGTCCCGCCACGAACGGCTTCCAGTCCGGCGGAACGCGCCGCGGGTACACCTCGTACGGGGTCTGGGCCAGGAAGCGGAGGAAGGCGCGCTCGTCCTCGGCGTCGAGCAGCGGCTTGAGCACGTTCGCCATCGGACGCCAGCGTATGCTGCGGGCGCGCGTCTCGCCTCCCGGCCTCCTGCGGGTCGGCGGAGGAGCCTCCCGTGGACGATGCCAGCGTTCTTCCGTCGTGGATCACTGCTGCGTCGATCGTCATCGCCGGAGTGGTCGGAGCGCTCCTGCTCGTGATCGCCGGCGTGCTGATCTCGAGGTGGGTACGCGGGCTCCCCGCCGGTGAGGTCCATCCAGATCGCACCGTCTCTGCGCCGGTGGTCCTCATCCTCCTCTGCCTCTGCGTTCCCTTCGCCCTGATCGCCTGGTTCCCCCTGTGGCTCTTCCGGGTCCAGCGCTCGGATGGGAGCGCCTGGTCGGTTCCCTGGAAGCTCGCCTACACCATCTCCCCGGTGCTGCCGCTGATGGCGGTGGTCGTCGTGCTCTCCCGCCTCGGGTACCCGGGTGGCGGACAGACGTTCCTGTCGCTGCTCTCGCCTGTGGGGCCGCTCCTGGTCGCGACCGCGGACGTCGTCTCCCACCGACGCGCCTGACGGAGCATTGCCGCACCCCGGACCTGGCGCGCAGACTCTCGGACGTGGCCGCCGCCCTCGACGCGCTCCGCGCACGCATGCACGAGCTCCGGGACCTGGGGGGAATCCTCGGGCTCATGAGCTGGGACCAGGAGACCTACCTCCCGGCGAAGGCGGGTCCGGCCCGCGCGGCGCAGCTGGCCACGCTCCAGGGCCTCTACCACCAGCGGCTGGTCGCTCCCGAGGTGGGCGACTGGCTGGAGCAGGCGGAACGAGGCGAGGCCGACGCCGAGACGCGGGCCATGCTCAAGGTCTTCCGGCGCGAGCGAGACCACGCGGTCCGGGTGCCCGAGTCACTGGTCCGGGCGCTCGCCGAGGCCCAGTCCGCCGGGCTCGAGGCCTGGCGCATCGCCCGGAACGAGCGAACCTTCGTCCGGTTCGCGCCGGCGCTGGAGCGGCTCCTCGAGCTGCGGCGGGAGCAGGCCGATGCCATCGGGCACGGCGGCGAGCGCTACGACGCGCTGCTCGACCACTTCGAGCCGGAGATGACCACCGCCCGGCTGCTCCCCGTGCTCGAGCGCCTCCGATCCGCGCTGGTCCCCCTGGTCGACGCCCTCGACGGCGCGCTGGACGGGCCGGAGGTCTTCGACGGCCGCATCTTCAATCCCGAGCGGCAGTGGCAGTTCACCGTCGAGCTCCTCGAGCTCCTGGGGTTCGACCTGCAGGCCGGGCGGCAGGACCGGAGCATTCACCCCTTCACCGGCGGGACGCACCCGACCGACGTCCGGCTCACCACTCGCATCGACCCGAAGAATCCCTCGCCGGCGGTGTTCGGGACGCTCCACGAGTTCGGCCACGGCCTCTACGAGCAGGGCTTTCTGCCGGCGCACCACCGGACGCCGCTCGCCGCCGCCCCCTCGATGGGGCTGCACGAGTCCCAGTCCCGTCTGTGGGAGAACCTCGTCGGCCGGAGCCTTCCGTTCTGGGGATTCCTCTACCCGCGGCTCCGGTCCGCCTTCCCCGAGCCGCTGGCCGGGGTGGAGCTGGAGGACTTCCACAGGGCCATCAACCGGGTGCGGCGCTCGGCGATCCGCGTCGAGGCCGACGAGGTCACCTACAACCTGCACATCGTGCTCCGCACCGCGCTCGAGGTCCGCCTGCTTCGCGGCGAGCTCGCGGTGGCCGACCTGCCCGAGGCCTGGAACCTCGAGATGGAGCGCACGGTGGGCGTTCGCCCGCGCGACGACGTGGAGGGCGTGCTCCAGGACATCCACTGGGCCCACGGCGAGTTCGGCTACTTCCCCACCTATGCGCTGGGGAACCTGTACGCGGCGTCCCTGATGCGGGCCGCGGAGCGGGCGCTCCCGAGGCTGTGGGACGAGATCGCTCGCGGAGAGCTGGGTTCGCTCAGAACCTGGCTCGGCGAGCAGATCCACCGGCACGGGGCGTGGGGGTCCGCTGAGGAGCGCGTCCAGGCCGTGACCGGCCACGGCCTGACCGATACCGACTTCCTCGCCTACCTGCGAGCGAAGTACGGCGCGCTCTCGGGTCGACCGCTCGACGGTTCCGGCAAGAGTCCTTGACTGGCCCCGGTGGACGCTCCGTTCTCAGAGCTCGAGCACGTGCTCTCCGCTGCGCGCCGTCCGCGCGGTCACCCGCACCCGCTCGCCCACCTCCGGAGCGCTCGCCGGGACGGGCGAGGTCCTCGACCGCGTCACCCGCACCCCGCTCGCCGGTGCGCCGCCGGGGTCCTGGAGCGCGAAGCCGAACGCGCCCGAGCTGCTCTTCCAGCGGGCGACGACGATGCCGGTCACTGCCACCGGGAGCCCCGGACCCCACTCGCCGATCAGCCGGTGGACGTCGTCCGAGGGCGGGGCGGGGACCCCGGCCGTCGGCTCGACGCCGTCGAGGCCGTCACAGCTGGCGAGGGCGAGGACCGAGAGAACCGTCGGTCCCGACTGCTGCTGCCAGATCCCCGCGAGGGCGGACACCGGGGAGCCGTCGGCCCAGCGGGCGCGGCAGCTCGGCTTCGGACCGAGGTAGGCGTAGGTGTCGACCGCGATCGTCTGGCCGGCCTCGTCCAGCACGGCGAACCCGTCGCAGTAGCTCCCGCTCGGCACCGCGCAGGGCACGGTGCGGACCACGCCGCTCACCTCGACGCGGACCCGCATGTCCGTGAACGGGCCAGGCCCTGCGTCGGGGCGCAGCTCGGCCGGCTCCGCGCGTCGACTCGGCGGCAGCTGGAGACCCCGCCCGAGCACCTCGATGCCAGGCCCGTGCTCCGGTGACCAGATTCCTCCGTCTCGTCGCGCCGCGAGGTCCTCGTCGGGAGACGGCGGCGTCTCCCCGCCCGAACACCCCGAGCAGCCCACCGCCCCCAGGACCAGCAAGACCGCGCAGATCCGCATCGACCCCTCCCCGGGGCGCGGGAGAAGCAAGTGGCTCGCCAGAGCGGCGGCTCATCCGGGGCCTCGCGGCACGGCGACGGACCCAGTTCCTCCTCCTCGGCGCGCGCACGGCCGGACGGATCCACCGACCGAACCCGTCACGCAACACGTCCCGGCGGAACCTGGCACCCGGAGCTCGCATCCGGCCTGCCAGCCTCGGCACGACACGCCGTCGCGACCGCACGGTCACCGCCGGCGTCGCCTCGCCTCCGGATCACCCGAAGCATGCCGCGCCGCACCGAGCCCGCCTCCACGGTGTCTCCGAGACGATTGCCGCTCCGCGCCGCGGGGAGGGGCAGAATCGACTCACCATCGGAGGTTGCGGCGCCCGGCCCGGAGTTGAGCCAGAGTGCGCCCCGACGCAGCGGACACGGGAGGGGTGAGATGCTGCAGACCAGACGCGTCGGGGGATGGGTCGGCGCTGCGCTCCTCGCGGCCGCGCTGCTGGGCCGGCCGGCGCACGCCGGCGGCGGCGGGGACGCGAGCGATGGCCTCGGGTACTTCAAGAACTACTTCGTCACCGGCGACTACGTGGCGGCGGGCGTCGGCCTCCAGCGCACCGGCGTGAACGGGTTCGCCACCGGGACCATCACCATCGATCCGTCGCAGATTCCCGCCGGCGCCGAGCTCCTCGCCGCCTATCTCTACTGGCAGACCATCTCCACCAGCGGCGCGCCCGACCCATCGGCGCTCCGGGGCGCGAAGTTCAAGGGCAACGACATCAGCCAGAGCGCGGTGCTGCTGGGGAAGGCGGGATCGGTCCCGTGCGGAGACCCCGACGGCGACGATGACGACGACGACGCCTGGCACCGCGCAAGGGCCACCTGGTCCTTTCGTGCCGACGTGATGCCCTTCTTCCCCCGCATCCGTCCGACGAGCCCCAACGCTCCGGTGCAGGTCGCGTTCACCGGAAGTCACCAGGTCACCCTCCCCGACATGGGGAGGAGCAACCGCCTCCCGACGACGCTCGGTGCAGCGCTGGTCATCGTCTACCGGGTGACCGGCTACGACGCCACCACCGGGTACCAGCTTCCCCGCCTCCCGCTCCGCTCCATCGTGCTCTTCGACGGGGGCGACACGCTCGACAGGCGCAGCAGGACGCTGCAGCTCACCCTGGAGGGCTTCTACGAGGCCTCGCGTGTCTCGCCCCAGGCCCGGATGAGCATCCTCGTCGGCGACGGCCAGTCCAGCAAGAGCGAGCGGGTGCAGATCCGCAGCACCGCCTCGCCCGCCGACAACCAGCTCGTCGCGGTCAATCCCTTCCGGGCGAACACCGGCTTCGAGGCGGTCACCTTCCCGAACGTCCCCCTCGAGGCCGGGGCGATGAAGGCCACGGTGACCATCGACCCGGGGAAGAAGGGCTGCTTCGACTGCATCAGCCTCTCGGCGGTGGTGCTCAGCACGGTGGTGCAGGACCGGGACGGCGACGGCCTCCTCGACGTCTGGGAGGCGAGGTCGGAGTGGAGCAACAAGCCGAGCCGTCTCGCCTCCGTCTACTCCGGGTGGCCGCTGGCCGATCCGACCGGCGCTCTGCTCCCCGACCTGGGCACGATGGGGGCCAGCCCCGACGTCCAGGACGTCTTCGTTGAGATCGACTACCTCACCGGCAGCGACGGGCACACCCACCTTCCCGCGAGGAGCGCGCTCCAGTCGGTGGCCACCGCGCTCCAGAACGCCGGCCCCCGCCCGAGCCTGGTGAAGAGCGGGGCCTGCCTCTCCACGGCCGCGCCCGGTCAATGCCCGATCCACGTCCACCTCGACGTGGGCGCGAACGATCAGCCCACCGCCGGCTTCGATCCCGGGTCCTGCGCCTCGGCGAGCACCTGGACCCCGGACTGCGCCATCGTCCCCGCGGCGCTGGCGATGGGTGGCAACCCCATCCCCGAGACGCCCTGCTCGGCCGCCGGCCTCACGCCCTCCGGAGAGAAGTGCGCGTTCCCCGGCTTCCCCGGGGTGGTGGGCTGGAAGAGCGGCTTCCGGGCCTACCGCGACGCTCCCATCGACCGCGCCCACGGCTCGGTGGCCTGCAGCGCGGGCCAGGCCGGCTGCGAGCTCCGGATGCCGCGCACCCGGAAGGACATCTTCCACTACGTCCTGTTCGCGCACGCGCTCGGCCTCGCCTCGGTGGAGAACCCGGCCGTTCCGGCGAACACGTCGGGCATCGCCGACTCGAGCGGCGGAGATCTCATGGTCACCCTCGGCCTCTGGGACGCTCAGACCGGGACCCCGTTCGTCCAGGGCTCGACCCTCCTCCACGAGCTCGGCCACAACCTGGGGCTCAAGCACGGCGGCGTCGTTCCCTCGGGGAGCATCGAGCCGAACTGCAAGCCCAACTACCAGAGCGTGATGAACTACCTGTTCCAGGTGCGCGGCCTCCTCACCTCGGGGGGCGTGCCGGTCATCGACCTCTCGCGTCAGGAGCTGCCAGCGCTCAGCGAGTCCGCGCTGGTGGAGACCTTCGGCCTCGGCGCGGCCACGCCGTACCTGACCAGCTGGTACGCCCCCGCCTCGGGGAGCTTCATCGACTCCGGGCTCCACACCTCGCCCGCGACCCGGCGGTGCGACGGCACGCCGCTCTCCGCCTCCGATCCGGCCTACGTCCGGATCGACGGGGTCGCCAGCACGAGCACCTCGCTCGACTGGAACGCCAACGGCCAGATCGCCGGCACCGACGCGCAGGACGCCAACTTCGACGGGGTGACCGGGGAGGCCTTCACGGGGTCGAGCGACTTCAACACCATGGATCTCCGGCAGGTCGGCGCACGCCGGGCGATCGGAAGCCCCTCGCTCAGCTACAGCGTCATCGATCCTGCGACCGGCGTCGCCCCGGTGCCTCCCGCTCCGGCCGTCGGCGGCGGGCTCTCGCTTGACACCACCGGCTTCGGGGACCTCGGGTTCGGGGATCTGGGGTTCGGGGACCTCGGGTTCGGCGACCTGGGGTTCGGGGACCTTGGGTTCGGCGACCTGGGCTTCGGGGACCTCGGGTTCGGAGATCTCGGGTTCGGCGACCTGGGCGCCCCGGCTCCCGACGGGACCGCCGGCAGTGGTGACCTGACCCTCGAGACGGCGGCCAACGCCGGCGGTGGCTCGCCGCCGAGCGGGCTCACCGCGACCATCGTCCAGACCCGCTCTTGCCGGAACGCGGTCCAGCTCGCCTGGAACGCGCCCAACGTGGGGACGCCCATCTCGTACCAGGTCTACCGGGTCCAGGGGCCGACGGTCACCCCGAAGAACTTCGCGCGGCGCAAGCTCGTCGCCAGCGTCCCGGGGAACGTCACCACCGCGCTCGACCAGGAACGGATCGGGGACGGGGACCACGACCGGGACGACGTGTTCACCTACTTCGTCGTGGCCACGCTTCCGCCGCCCCCGGGCTGCGTCCCGACGCCGGCCTACAACTGCGTCGACAACCAGCAGAGCACGGTGTCGAACTTCGCCACCATCACCCGGTAGCCCTCAGCGGGCGGCGGCCACGCCTGCTCGCCGGCGGATCTCGGCGAGCAGCGGGTCCTCGCCGGCCTCGCCGCGGAGCGCGAGGTAGCGGCGATACGCATCGGCGAAGCCCGCGGTGTGCAGGCCCTCGCGGACGCGGCCAAGGTAGTACTCGAGCGGAGGGTAGAAGCCGAAGGTCGGCTCCTCGTCGAGGAAGAGCGAGAGCGCCTCGCCTCGGCGGGTCACGCACCGATCCAGCTCCGAGTCCGCCTGGGCGAACGCGCCTGCCTCCAGGTAGGCCCGCCCCAGCTCCAGCCGGCCGATCCAGGTGTCGAGAAGTCCGTTGGCCTCGCCGAGGAGGGCGATGGCCTTGCGCGGATCTCCCGACGCGAGGGCCAGCTCTCCCTCCAGGATGCGGGCATAGGCCCGAGGCTCGGCCGGGAGCTCGTCGGCCAGGAGCTTGACGAGGCCCCGGGCGTCGCTGGCGTCGCCGGTCAGCGCGTAGATCCGGCCGGCGAGGAAGCGGATCTTGATCGTCTGGCTGGTGAGGAGGGCCTGGCGCGCGGCTGCGATGGCCTCGGTCTTCCGGCCACGGGCGAGCTCGGCGTGCGCGATCGCGGCGAGCTTGGCGGCCGCCCGGTCCGGGCTCCCGGCGGCGCGATCGGCCGCCGCGCCCTCCTGGAGGATGCGCACCGCAGCGCCGAAGCGCCCGGCGTAGACGGCCAGATCCCCGAGACCCGAGGACGCGAACGAGGCACCCACCGGGCTCGCCTTCGCGAAGCCCTCGTAGGTCCGGCGCGCTTCGTCGAGGTCACCGCTTCCCAGCGCGGCGAAGGCGAGGGGGAGATCTCCCAGCGGGCTCAGCTGCCGCGCGCGCAACGCCTCGGTGCGCGCGGTCGGGAAGTCGCTCGCGTAGGCCGCGTAGAGGGCGAGGTTCACCCGGTAGAGCGCCCGGTTGGGGAGGATCGCCACGACCTCGCGCATCTCCTCCAGCGCCTTCGGCATCTCGCGCAGCCGCGTCAGGCAGAGGGCGCGGTTGTTGTGCGCGGCGGCGTCCGAGCGGTAGCGGGCGACGAGGGCGCCGTACTCCTTCACGCAGGACGGGTAGTCGGCGGTCAGGTAGTAGTAGAGCCCGCGGGTGCGGAAGCGTTCCCGCTCCGTCATCCGGTCCACGTGGCGCACCGCCTCGGCGATGTCGTGCTGGGCCTCCTGCTGCTGGCCGAGGTTGGCCGAGGCGATGGCCAGGCCGGCGTGGGCCAGGCCGAAGTTGGGGTCACCCTGGACGGCCCGCTGGAAGCTCGTCCGCGCATCCTCGAAGTGGCTCGAGGAGAGGGCCTCCATTCCCGCGGCGTAGTCGTGCACCACGTCGATCGAAGTGGCGGTGAGCGTGTCCATGGCGAAGCGGCGCTCGGCATCCGAGGCCTCGTCGCCCAGCCGTTGGCGGATCTCGTCGGCCAGCCCACCCACGGCGCCGAGCACGGCATCCCGCCGTGGCGCGTCCCGCTGGGCGCTGGCGAGGACCTGCCCGGACACCGCCTGCCGCGCAGTGGCCCGGAGCCGGTAACCGGTGTCGGCGGCCTCGATCGCGCCGGAGACCACCACGCCCAGGCCCTGCTTGACCGCGAGCTCGCTCGCCGCACGCTCGTCGAACTTCTCCGGAGGGTCGACGTTCAGGGCCCGGCGCACGTCGCTGTGGGCGTAGGCGGTGATGAAGGGAGCGCTCTCCAGCGACAGCTTGATCACCGGCTCGAGCGTGCGGTCGAGGCCCGTGTCGCCGGTGGTGTTGGCGAAGTCGGCGATCACCACGCTGACCGGCGCGTGCGCCGCGGCGGGGGCACGAGGCCGGAACCACCAGGCCGCCCCCCCGATCAGGAGGAGGAGCACCACCGCGACCACCGACACCCGCCCGAGGCCGACCGTGCGCCGCACCCGGAGGAGGCGCCCGTCGTCGTCCAGCCGTCCCAGCGCCTCGGCGAGCTCGGCGGCGCTCCGGTAGCGCTTCGCCGGATCGGGATCGGTGCACCGGGCGATGACGGCGTCGATCGCCTCCGGGATGTCCGGGTTCGCCGCGCGGAGCGGCGGTGGAGCCCGCTCCCGCCGGGACTTCAGCTCGTCGAGCGCCGTGGGCCAGCGCGTCTGGCGGGCCTGTGCGTCGAGCATGTCGTGGAGCATCAGCCCCACCGCGTAGACGTCCGCGCTCTGGTCGACGAGCTCGCCCCGGGCCTGCTCGGGCGGCATGTACTCGAGGGTTCCCACCATCGAGCCGGCCTGAGTCAGCTCGGCGTGGTGGGGGTCGAGCGGACGGGGCGGCGAGATGGGAGAGGTCCCCGGCTCGACATCGGAGCGGTCTCCCACCAGGCGGGCCACGCCGAAGTCGGTGATCAGCGCGTCGTCCCCGGCCCCCACCATGACGTTGGCCGGCTTGAGATCTCGGTGCACCACGCCCGCGGCGTGCGCCGCCACGAGGCCGTCGCAGATCCGGCGGGTGATCTGCAGCGCCCGGCGGACCGGCAGCTGCCCCTCTCGGGAGAGGAGCGTCGCCAGGTCCGTGCCGTCCACGAAGGACATGGTGATGTACTTGATGCCGTCGATCTCTCCGAGGTCGTGGATCCGCACCACGTTCCGGTGCGACACCAGCCGGGCGAGCAACAGCTCCCGCTTGAAGCGCCGCTGGATCTCGGCGGCGGCACCCGGCTCGCTGATGATGTCCGGGCGGATCAGCTTGATCGCCACGTCGATGCCCAGCTCGGTGTCCCAGGCCTGGTAGACCGCGCCCATGCCCCCCAGGCCGAGCAGCCGCTTGATGTGGTAGCGGCGCCCGAAGGACATCCCCGGAGCGAGCGGCCCCACCACGACCCCGCCGGCGCCCGGCGTCGGCGAGACGCCGCCCGGTGGCGAACGCGGGGTGTGTTCCCCGGTCGGTGTGGCCTCCGGCGCCAGCGTCACCGCCGTCCAGGAGACGGGGGGCGCATTCACCGTGCCGCAGGCCGGGCAGCGCGCGGACAACGGGAGCAGGTTCGCACCGCAGTGCTGGCAGACGGTGCTCATTCCTGGCGAGTCTCGCGCCTCCGGCCGCTGCCACCGCCCATGGCGCGCGTTCTACTACACGCGACCCTCAGGGCGACCCCTTCTTTGGGCGCCCTGACCGCCGGTCCAGGGCTCGGCGCAACGTTCTTGCTCGGCCACTCGCACCGGGGGGACACGCGTGGACCGGCGCGACACGCGCCGGCTCATCGGGCTCAGGCTTCGGCCAGCAGGCGCAGGAGCGCCTCGCCGTAGAGCCGTACCCGCTTCTCCCCCAGGTAGGGCACTCGCCGGAGCGCCTCGAGGTCCACCGGCGGGGTGGCGGCGAGCTGCTCGACCAGCGGATTGGGCAGCACCACGCTCGGCGTCACGCTGCGCTCCACCGCCTTGCTCGCCCGGAACTCCTTGAGCGCCTCCTCCCGGTGCCTCCGGCGCGGGTCCCGGACCGGAGCGGGCGGGGCGGGCAGCTCCCCGCGATCGGCCGCCGCCCGGAGCGCTCCGAGGAGCCCGAGCACCTCGTCGCCGTGCTCCCGCACCACCTGGCCACGCACCCCCGGCGTTCGCGCCAGCGACCGGCGGTCCCGCGGTGGCCGGGTCACCAGCTCCTGGATGGCGGCGTTGGAGAGCATCCGCCCCATCGGGACGTCCGCCGCCTCCGCCCAGGCCAGCCGCAGAGCGTGCAGCCGCGTGCCGGCAGCGAGCTGGAAGGCCTGGTCCGCCGGGGGAATCGTCCGGGGAATCTTCGGGGCGAAGGGCGCCACCGCCGGGCGCGCCATCGCCTCGTCGGTCAGCCGCTCGCAGTCGAGCTGGACCTCCTCCACGATGTCCGCCCCGGCGACCGCCGCGCTCACGAGACGCCCCAGCTCGGTGAGGTACCGGACGTCGTCGGCGATGTACGTCCGCATCTGGGGCGGCACCGGACGGATGGAGAAGTCCGACTGCTGGTGGGCCTTGTCGAGCGTGACCCCCAGCTTCTCGGCGACCAGATCCGCCAGCCCCACCTTGGGCCAGCCGAGGAGCGTTGCCGCGCGGTGGGTGTCGAACAACCCGCGGACCCGGACCCCCGCCTCGGCGAGGAACTGGAGGTCGCCCTGGGCGGCGTGGAACACCTTGGTGCGGAGCGGATCGGCGAAGAGCGCCGCCATCGAGGAGGCCTGGACGCCGGGCGCCAGCGTGTCCAGTAGCCAGATGTCCCGGTCGGTGCCGATCTGCAGGAAGCACAACCGCGCCCGAAAGGCGTGCATCGCATCGGCCTCGAGGTCAACCGCAAAGAGCAGTTCCGGCTCCAGCGCCCGCACCACCGCCTCCGTTCCGGTCGGATCGGTGACATCGTGGGTGGGCTGGCCGAAGGGGGTCACGAAGGGTCGTCTTTTACAGCGGAGGTCTCTAGGATGCCGCCCGCCGTGGAGACCGAATCACGCCTGGAGAAGAGCCTGCTCGGCCACGTCGGCCGGGCGATCGCGGACTTCGGCCTCGTCGCCGAGGGCGACCGGATCATGGTCGGAGTGTCGGGAGGCAAGGACTCGCACACCTTGCTCGAGCTCCTCCGGATCTTGCAACGCCGGAGCCCGGTGCGCTTCGAGCTGCTCGCGGTGACGCTCGACCAGGGGCACCCCGGGTTCCCCGGACAGCGGCTGGTCGATCACTTCGCCGCCGAGGGCGTCCCATACCGCCTCCTTCGCGAGGACACGTACTCCATCGTCCTGGAGAAGACGCCGGCGGGAAAGACGATGTGCACGGTCTGCTCTCGCCTGCGCCGGGGCATCCTCTACAACGCCGCGGTGGACCTGGGCTGCAACAAGATCGCCCTCGGTCACCACCGGGACGACGCGGCGGAGACGCTGCTCCTCAACCTCTTCTTCGCCGGGACGCTGCGGGGAATGCCTCCGGTGCTCCGCTCCGACGACGGCCGGAACACCGTCATCCGCCCGCTGATCTACGCGCCGGAGGCGGAGATCGCCGAGTATGCCGAGCTCAAGCGCTTTCCGATCATCCCCTGCGACCTCTGCGGCACCCAGGAGCAGCTGCAGCGCAAGCGGATGAAGCGCCTGCTCGAGGACCTCGAGGCCGAGATCCCGAACGTCCGGAGCAGCATCCTCTCCGCGATGGGGAACGTGCGCCCTTCCCATCTCGCCGACCGGGAGCTCTTCGACTTCGCCGCCCTGGGGGCCCGACTCCGAGAAAGAGACGCTGCATGAAGCCCGAGAACAACGGCACCACCCGGGCCGATCGCAACGCCGCCCTCGTCGAGGTGATGCTTCTTGCGGCCATGGCCGACGGAAAGCTCACCGAGGGGTCGATCCAGGCGCTGCTCCGGCGGGTGCTGGAACGCCCCGAGTTCGACGGCACCAAGCCGGACGAGATCAGCGCGCTCCTCGAGAAGAGCGTGAAGCGCCTGGCCTCGGAGTCGAGCCTGGAGGCCATCCTCCAGCGGCTGCGCGACCGGCTCCCCACCCACCAGAACCGGCTCCTGGCCTTCGCTCTCGCCGCCTCGATCGCCTTCGCCGACCAGCGCGCCACCCGGGCCGAGCTCGGGCTGCTCAAGACCTTCCAGGCCGCGCTCGGCATCTCGGAGGACGAGGTCGCGAACCTGGTCGAGGTCGTCGAATCTGGCCGTTCCCTGAACGAGGTGCTCGGGGAGCCGCTGGAGCGCCTCTACGCCGAGGTGATGGTGCTGGTGACCGCCGCCGACGGGAAGGTGAAGCCCGCCGAGTCGCGCGCCCTGATCGAGTCGCTGGCCTCGGACCCGCTCTTCCAGGAGATCGACGCCGCCCGCGCCCAGTCGTACCTCAGCGCGTCGGTGCAGGCGCTCGCCGAGCAAGGGCTGCCCGAGCGGCTCCGGGTGCTCGCTCACGGCCTCACCACCCACCCTCAGCGGCTGCGCGCCTTCGGGCTCGCGGTTCGCATCGCGCAATCGTCGGGCAAGCCCTCGGCGGCCGAATTGCGTATCCTGGACATGCTGCAGGCCACCTTCGGCCTCGCAGACGACGAGGTGGCCCGGCTTCGCGCCGAGGTCGGCTGAGGAGAGACAGGTGACGCTCCCGAGCACCGCCTTCCGCTTCGGCCTCCCGCCCTCGCTCCCGGTGGCTCCGGTGCCCGGCGCCGCCGGCCGCCTCACCCGGGTTCTCTCCGGCATCGTGGCCCGTCCGGTTCGCCTCGTGAACTTCGTCAGCTACGAGGGGCTCACCGAGGGCCTGCGGCGCGGCGACGTCGACGCGGCCTGGGCCCCACCGATGGTCGCCGCCCGCGCCGAGGCGCTGGGGGCGCGCGTGCTCGTCCGTCCGCTCCGCCGCGGGTCGGTCCGCTCGAGGTCCGCGCTCCTGGTCCGATCCGATTCGCCGCTGCAGCTGGAGACGCTCGGGGGCACGACCGCGGCCTGGGTGGATCGCACCTCGCTCGCGGGGCACCTGCTCCCAATGGCCTGGCTGCGGGAACGAGGGCTGGATCCGGGACGCCTCTTCGCCCAGCAGCTCTTCCTCGGGAGCTACCAGGCCGCGCTCGAGGCGCTCCTCTCCGGCGAGGCCGACGTCGCGGCGCTCTTCGCTCCCCCGGAGGGACAGGAGGTGCGCCTGGCGGTGGAGGAGGTCGCCCCGGGACGCGCCGAGGAACTGCGGGTGCTCGCCTGCACCATGCCCGCGCTTCACGATGCCTGGGTGGCCGCGCCGCACGTGGCGGTGACTGACGCGCTCCGGCTCGAGCGGGGGCTGCTCACCATGCGCGAGCTCCCGGAGGGCACCGGCCTGCTCCGGGACGTGCTCCGGGCCGAGCGCCTCGAGCGGTCTCCCGAGCTCGGCCACCGGGAGCTCTTCGGACGGAACCTGAGCGATGTGACGGTTCCGTCACGAGTGGAAGCATCCGCTTGAACCACCCCCGAGCGGGCTGCTAGGTCCACCGCCCGACGATGCAGCCTTCCGCCGGCGAAGAATCCCTGCGTTCGTGGGTGGTGCCGAGCCTGCTGGTCGGCGCGGTGGCCACGCTCCTGGACATCGGAGTCCTCCTGGCCGCGCTCCGCTGGCTCCATGCCTCGAGCGCGGGCGGCGCGATGCTCGGGGTCGCGGTGGGGAGCACGGTCGCCTTCCTCGGAAACCGGCGGTTCGCCTTCCGCAGCTCGGCCCGGGCGGCGCTTCCGGAGGCGCTGCGCTTCCTGGCCGGCACCCTCGCCGGAATGGTGGTTCACGGAGCGCTGGTACGAACGCTCGCCGACGGGGCGGGCGTGCCGGTGGTGCTCGCCAAGCTCGTCGCCGACGTGTGCGTCTTCACGTTCGGGCAGCTCCTGCTGCTCCGCTTCTTCGTGTTCCCCGTCCGCCGGCGGCTGGGCGCTCGGGCCCGCGGCCGTGCCCCGCGCTGGGACGTTGCGGAGACGAGCCTCGAGGCGCCCGTCGCCCGGGTCGGCTGAGCGCCTCCGGAGGAAAGGTCAGGACAGCGCCGGCGTCGAGCTGCCGGACCGGTCCTCGGTCGGGAGCAGGAGGATCGCCAGCGCCCGGGCCTGGACCTCGCTGCCGCACCGGTACTCCTGCACCTTGCCGTTCATCTCCACCCGGAGGATCCACATGTCCTCCTCCTGGGTGACCGTCGCCGCTTCCGGCATGGGGGGAGCAGACTCCATCGCGCGCAGCCCGCTGCGAAGCAGGGGCCGTGCCGGGGTCCGTGTCCCCCGGGCCGGGTGTGAAGACGCCGGGTTGCGGGGACTCTTCTCGGTTCCAGGAATGGCACCCTGCAGACGCTGCTATGCAAACTTTGCAGTCTCCTCCCACTCCCACGCACTGCGGTAGCCACCCAGCGCCTGTGCCCTCTCCACGAGGCGCGCGTAGAACGGGTGGCCGCCGAGGGTCGCGCTGTCGCCGACCACGAAGGCGTGCACCTTCGCCCGGGTGAGGGCGACGTTCATCCGGCGGAGGTCGGTGAGGAAGCCGAGCTCCCCCTCGGAGTTGCTCCGGACGCAGCTGATCAGCACCGCCTCGGCCTCTCGCCCCTGGAACGCGTCCACGGTGTCCACCTCGATGCCCAGGGGCTCGAGGACCGGCCCGAGTCGCGCCGCCTGCGCCCGGTAGGGCGTGATGACCGCGACCTCTGCCGGCGGCAGCCCCGCGGCGAGCAGGGCGCGGGCGCGCGCGACGACGACCTCCGCCTCCCCGGGATTCTCGAGGCTCTCGCTGCCCTCGGGGGCGACCTCCTCCCAGCCCTTCCCTGCCGAGTCGACGAAGAGGAGCGGCGGAGCATCGAGTGCGGCGCCGGGAAGCACGGTGCCCAGCGTCCGCGCGGCGACCGAAGGATGCGCGCGCAGCTCGCCGCCGTAGAAGGCACGGGAGGGAAGGTCCATCAGGTCGAGGTTCATCCGGTACTGCTCGCGGAGCATCTGCCGGACTGCCTCGCCGTGGAGCCCGAGCAACCGCTCGAACAGGCTGATGGCGAGGCCGCCGGCCGCGGCCTCCTCGGAGATGACCGTGGGCGGGAGCTGGCGGTGGTCGCCCGCGAGCACGACGCGCTCGGCGCGGAGGAAGGCGAGCAGGGTGAGCGGCTCGGTCGCCTGTGTCGCCTCGTCGACCAGCGCCAGCGGGAAGCGCAGCGCCGACAGCGGCGCTCCGCCCAGCGCGGTGAGGGTGGCGCAGAGGACGTCGGCGCCCTCGAGCACGTCGCGCACCGCCTTGCGCTCCAGGGCCCGGGCCTCCTCGAACAGCGCCCGGGCCTCGGACTGCGCCGAGCGTGCGTTGGAGAAGCGCTCCCGGCTCCTTCCTCGGTGGCGCTGCCGGCGGGCATGCCCGAGCAGCTCGAAGCCGTCGTCGAACAGGTCTCGCGCGAGCCGTCGGTCGGGATGCCGCTCCACCAGCAGATCGAGCGTGTGCGCGACCAGCCTCGGCGAGACCCGGGCCGGATGGCCCACCCGGACGGCACGCAGACCCTCGGCGAGGCAGAGCTCCAGGAGGTGATCCACGGCGGCGTTGCTCGCGGCGGTGCAGAGGATGCGCCCGTGGCGGGCGACCGCGTTGCGCGCGACGGCGGCGAGGACGGTGCTCTTCCCGGTCCCCGGCGGGCCATGGACGAGCATGAAGTCCCGCGCGGCCAGCGCCCGTTCCACCGCGGTGCGCTGCTCCGGGTTCAGCGTCTCGATGCCCTCCGGCGGCCGATCGGTCTCGAACCGGGGGGCTTCGCTGCCGAGAAGCACCCCCCGGAGCCGTCCCGCTGCCCCCCGGTCGCCGGCCGCGACCTCGACGACCGCGGCGTCCGCCCGTCCGAAGGTCACGTCGTCGGCGACCAGGTCCAGGACCAGCCGTCCGCTCCGCGCGAAGTCCGGCGGGGGGCGATCGAACGCGAGCGTGACCCGGTCGCGGCCTCCGCGGACGACGAGGGCTCGCTCCGGGGGCGCCAGCTCGGCCCGCCTCGGGCGGGCCTGCACCACGTCTCCGGGCCCGAAGGGGTTCCGCCAGGGAAGTCCTCCGGCGCGGGCGAGGGTGAGAAGGAAGCGGCCGCCGAGCCCCACGTCCTCGTCCACCACCTCGAGGTCGCCGGCCGACAGGCCTCGTACCTCGCGCTCGCCCTGGGTGAGCCGGGCGCGCTCACCTTCCAGCCGCTGCTCCTCCCCCCGCCGCTCGAGCGCGAGGAGCCGCCGGAGGCGCTCGAAGTGCTCGGGGCCAGGTGGAGCGGCGGCCATGCCCCATCCTGACAGACCGCGGGGGAGGCCGAGGCTGGGCGGGCGGCGGTGTCCGCCGCTCCTCGGGCGTCCCCCGGGTGCAGGGGGTCAGGAAGCGGGCGTGGCGATGACGCCGACCCGGCGCATCTCCGAGGCGGCGGTCTTCACCAGGTCCTTCATGTAGAGGTCGAGCCGCTCCGGGTTCATGCTCTCGCTCGTCCCGGCCCAGAGGAGCTTGTTCTGCCGGAGATCGAAGACCAGGACCTCGACCCGGACCACGGTGTCGGTCCTCACGTAGCCGGGGCTGTACGCCGCCCCCCACCCGTAGCCGTAGTAGGGGCCCCACGCGCCATAAGGCCCCGGTCCCATGTAGGTCGGGGGCACGTAGGTCTGCTCCTTGTTCACCGCGATGGGGCGCAGCACGAAGAGCGCCGTCGCGCCGGTCTCCTGGATCACGGCCGCAGCCTTCTCCCGATCGCCCGCCTGGTCCGTCGGGATGAGCGTGAAGGAGGGAATCGGCCGCAGCCCGCGGTCGCGAAGCTCGTTCGACAGGAAGTCCTCGCCCGTGCGGCGGGTGGTCTCCTCCTTGCTCATCACCATGGCGATGACCAGGTCCCCTTTCTTCACCGAGAGCGGCGCGGCGTCCGGGTCCTTCCAGGTGTTGACGAACTTCGTGCTCGCGCACGCGGCGAGCGCGAGCAGCGCGACGGGGAGGGCACCCCGGGTGAACCTCGAGACCATGTCGCCTCCTTGGCGTGGAGCCGACGCTGTTCCGGCCGGGGGCCTGGACGCCAGCACTTCCTCCAGGGACGAAGCGGGCATTGACCTCCCCGGAGGCCCCCCCGGGTTGCGAGCGGGCCCGGGAGGCCCTAAGGCGTCCGGCGATGCATCCGCCCGGGCCCTCCAATCGCCTCGCCGCCGAGTCGTCGCCGTACCTGCGCCAGCACGCCGGGAACCCCGTGGACTGGTACCCCTGGGGGGACGAGGCGCTGCGGCGGGCGCGCGAGGAGCAGCGGCCCATCCTCCTCTCCGTCGGCTACTCGGCCTGCCACTGGTGCCACGTGATGGCCCACGAGTCGTTCGAGGACCCGGCGACGGCGCGGTCGATGAACGCGCACTTCGTCAACGTGAAGGTCGACCGGGAGGAGCGACCCGACCTCGACCAGGTGTACCAGGGCGTCGTCCAGCTGATGGGCGCGCAGGGTGGCTGGCCGCTGACGGTGTTCCTCACCCCGGACCTCGTCCCGTTCTACGGCGGGACCTACTTCCCGCCCGAGCCACGGCACGGGCTGCCATCGTTCCGGACGCTCCTCGAAGCCCTGGCCCGCGCCTGGACCGAGCAGCGAGACCAGGTCCTGGAGCAGGCCGCGGAGTTCAAGGACGGGCTGCGCCAGCTCGCGACCTACGGCCTGGGGACGCTGGTGACGCCCGTCTCGGGGGACGACGTGGCCGCGGCGGGCCGGGCGCTGGCGCGAGCGCTGGATCCGGTGGAGGGCGGATTCGGCGGGGCGCCGAAGTTCCCCAACACGATGGGCCTCGCGCTGCTCCTGCGGGCCTGGCGGCGGACGGGCAGCGCGGCCCTCCGCGACGGGGCGCTGCACACGCTCGACCGGATGGTGACCGGAGGAATCCACGACCAGCTGGGCGGCGGCTTCCATCGCTACAGCGTGGACCGCCACTGGCGGGTGCCGCACTTCGAGAAGATGCTCTACGACAACGCGCTGCTCCTGCACCTGCTCGCCGAGGCGGAGCAGATCCACCCGCGGCTGGAGTGGGCGCAGAGCGCGGCGCGGCTGGTGGAGTGGCTCGGCCGGGAGATGACCGACGCGGCGGGCGCGTTCCATGCGACGCAGGACGCCGACAGCGAGGGCGAGGAGGGGAAGTACTTCGTCTGGAGCCCCGGTGAGCTGGACTCGGTGCTCGGCCCCGAGGACGGCCGGCGCGCGGCGACCGCATTGGGGGTGACGGGGAAGGGGACCTTCGAGCACGGGAAGAGCGTGCTGGAGCGGCGGGTGCCGATGTCCGAGCTCGCGCGCGAGCGAGGCACGACCGAGGAGGAGACGCGCCACTGGCTCGACACGGTGCGGACGCGCCTCCTGGCGGAGCGGTCGAAGCGCGTCACCCCGGGTCGGGACGACAAGGTGCTCGCCGGGTGGAACGGGCTCATGATCCGCGGTCTGGCGTTCGCGGCGCGGGCCTTCGAACGGCCGGAGTGGGCGCAGCGCGCGGCGCGGGCCGCGGGGGCGGTGCTCGACCGGCAGCTCCAGGGGGGGCGGCTGTTCCGGATCCACCAGGATGGGGTCAGCAAGGTCGATGCCTTCCTCGAGGACTGGGGCGGCCTCGCCTCGGGGCTCGTCTCGCTGTACCAGGCGACCTTCGAGCCGCGCTGGCTGGAGACGGCGGTGCAGCTGGCCGACGGGGCGCAGGAGCGATTCTGGGACGAGACCCAGCGTGCGTACCGGACCGCGCCGCGAGGGCAGGCGGACCTGGTGGTGGAGTCCTACGCGCTGCACGACAACGCGGTGCCCTCCGGGGCGAGCCTCCTGACCGAGGCGAATCTCGTGCTGGCCGCGCTGACCGGACGCCGTGCGTTCCTCGAGCGCGCGGAGACGTACCTCTCGCGGATGCGCGACGCGGCGCTGGCGAATCCGTTCGCCTTCGGCCACCTCTGGTGCGCGGCGGACCTGCTCGCGGACGGCGTTCCGGACGTGGCGCTGGTGGGGTCGGTTGTCGCCCGGAGGACCTTCCTGCGGCTTCTGGGGAGGACCTACGCGCCGACCCTCTCCGTCGCTGCCTTCGAGGACGGCCGGCCGGCGGAGGTGCTCTCCGGGATCGCCGAGGGAAAGACGGCGGCCGGGGCGGAGCTGGCCGCGTACGTCTGCCGGAGCTTCACCTGCACGCTGCCGTCGAGGACGGTCGAGGCGCTGGAGTTCGAGCTCCGGAGGTCCGGCCTCCTGGCGCGACCCGAGCCCCCAGGGGACGCGTGAACGGACGTCTGATGCGACCCGTTGGCCGGCACGACCGCCAACGACCCGGCGGTCACCTCGCCCGGAGCGCGAGGACGACCCCCACAAGCAGGATGACGTTCGGGACGGTCCCGAACCTCGCGTCCGACCACGCGGTGACGATGACCGCCTGGGAGACGACCAGCGCCACGAGCCCGACCATCCACCAGTCGCGCGGCGAACGCCCAGCGCACCACCCCGGACTGCCCGATGGGCCCCGGAGGTGTCAAACACCTTCGATCGCGCGTGGACTAGTTGGCGGCGGGTGAATCGGCAGCCGCCGGCGACGCGACCTTGATGGTCCGCGCCTGCGCCGCGAGCTCGAGCACCTTGTCCACCGGCCGGAGCACCGTCATCATCGATTCGGACCCGCGCCCGCCCGACTGCGAGTCGATGGTGGTCGCGAACCGCTTCACGAAGAGGCCGAGCGGCGCCCCGTCCGCCGTGTATGCCATCGACCCGACGAAGCTCGAGGTCTCCCCGTCGGTGACGTAGTAGGGCGCCGGCCCGCGCACGTATGCCCGCACCTGGCCCGTCGCCACCGACAGCGCCCGGTTGGCCAGCTTGCTCAGGCGGCCGAGCACGAAGATGCGCGTCAGCGGCGGCACCGTCCCCGACCGCGGCTTCAGGGTCGCCGCCGCGAGCTTCGAGCCGGTGTCGCGAGGACGGATGAACGCGAGGTCGAGGTCGCTGTCCTTCAGCACCACCGCGGCGTCGATCTCGGTCCCGTCCTCGAGGAGGATCACCGTCTCCTTCACCTCGGACTCGAGCGTCACCCGCTGCCGCTGCGAGTCCACCATCCTCCGGATCGCGCCCGACGGGTCGATGCCAGACGCGCTGGCCACCGTCAGGCCCGAGGGGTCGATGACCAGGCCCGGGACCTCCATCTTCTGCTCGTGCTCCTGGCCGCCGACCTTCAGCTTCAGCACCAGACGGATCGTCACCACCGCCCTCCCGCCCTGCTCGGCGGTGGCGCGCGCGGTCGACTCGAGGTCCGGAGCCGCCGCGGTCAAGAGCGCGGCGGCCATCCCCACCACGGCGATCATCGTGTCGCCTCCTTGGCCTCGCCCCAGGTGGGCTGCACCTCGACGAAGTGGGTCTGCACGCCGCGGCGGACGAAGAACACCACCTCGTCCGGCTTCTTCTCCTTGATCGGGCGGAGCACCCGCTCCAGCTCCTTCACGTCGCGGACGGTCTTGCCGTCCACGGCGAGCACCAGGTCGTCCGACCGCAGCCCGCCCACCGCGGCCCATCCGCCGGCGTCCACCTGGCTCACCAGTGCCCCGGAGGTCTCCTTCGGCCAGCGCCGCTTCACCCGGTCGACGTAGGAGATGTCGCGGGCGCGAAACTCGAGCGCCACGTCCTCGTAGACCCGGAGCTCGTTCTCGAGCCGCGGCGCGTCCTTGAGCGTCACCGTCAGCTCGAGCGGCTTGCCGTCCCGGAGGACCGCGAGCACCGCCTTGCTCCCCGGCTGGTAGGCCCGAAGCAGCGCATCGAAGACGTCGGTGTCCTGCGGCTCGCTGGCCTCCACCAGCGCGTCGTCGACCTTCGTGACGACGTCGCCGACCCGGAGGCCGCTCGCGTCGCCGTCGGGAAGGATCTGCGTGACCCGGGCGCCCTTGCGTCCCTTGTACCCGAGCGCCGTCGCCAGCTTGGGCGAGAGGACCTGCGTGTTCACCGGCAGCCAGCCGCGTCGGGCCTCTTGCGGCGGCTCCTGCGGCGGACGGATGCCCACCTCGACGACGGTGAGCAGCTTCTCGCCCCCGCGCTCGAAGCCCACCATCGTCGGGACCGGCGCCTTCGCCGTCTTGACGATCGCCGCCGTCGCCTTGGCGAGCGCGTCCGGCGATTCGACCGCCTTGCCGGCCACCGAGACGATGACGTCCTCGCGGTGCAGCGCCGGCACTGCCTTGTCCGCCGGCCCCCCCGGACGGAGGGTGCCCACCACGACGCCCTTCGTGTCCGCCCGCTGCAGCTCGATCGCCTCCAGCCGGGTGATCCGCCGGCCGGTCATGCCCCACTCCTTGAACTCCCGCTCCTTCGCCCGGGAGGCGTCCCGCTGCACCGGGGACAGCGTCAGGACGAGGGTCTGCGTTCCCCGGACCAGACGGATCGCCATCGGCTTCCCCGGCGAGCGCTGCAGCAGGTCGTTGATGAACGCCGGCAGCTGGGTGTCGAAGCGCACCGTCACCGGCCGCCCCTCCACCTCGATGATGCGGTCCCCCGGCTGGACGCCTGCCGTGGCCGCGGGAGTCTCCGGGAGCACCCCGGAGACGAGGACCCCGGTCGTCGCCGGAGGAGAATCCTTGAGCAACGGCTGGAAGGACATCCCCGTCCAGGCGCGCTCCACCTTCCTCTTGGCGATGAGCTGCTGGGCGACCACCCGCGCGAGATCCGAGGGAATCGCCGCGCCCAGTCCCATCACCAGCTCGTTGATGCCGATGATCTCCCCTTCCAGGTTGACCAGCGGTCCGCCGGAGTTGCCGGGGAAGATCTGCGCATCATGGCCGATCCACTTCACAACCGACCCCACGTTCTCGCCCTCGAGCTCGACGGGCCTCGGCACCCGCAGGTCGACGTTGGCCACGATGCCGCGAGTCACCGCCTGCGACAGCGACAGGGGACAGCCCATCGCCAGCACCGTGTCCCCGACGCGCACCGCCTCCGACGCGCCGAACACGGCCACCGGGAGCGGGGGAGAGCCCTTCGGTCGCTTCGACAGGTCGAGCTGGATGACGGCGATGTCGCTCAGCGGGTCGGTCCCCACCAGCGACGCCCCGAGCTCCTCGCGCGTCGGGAGGACCACCCGGATCGAGGTCGCCCGTCCGACCACGTGGTGATTGGTGATGACGTGGCCCTCGGGGGAGATGATGGCCCCGGAGCCGGTCGCGCCCGACTTCCGCTCCCGTCCACCCTCGGTGTGCGTGGTGAGGACGATGATCTGCACCAGCGCGGGGTAGACCCGGGCGATGGCCCGGGAGACCGCCGGGTCCGAGTGCGGCAGGGGTGCCGCCTCCTGCTCGGCCGCCACCGCCGGCGTGACTGCGAGGATGGCCGGGAGGAGCAGGATCCGTTTCACGCGCATCCGGCGACGGTACTACGCCCCGCTCCGGCAGGAGCGGCCCGGCCACGCCGCGCCGCGCGTCAGCCCGCCGGTGGCGCGGCCAGCAGCGCCCGGACGTACCTCGGCGCCGGAGATCCGTGCGAGAGGAGCCGGTCGTGGTAGGTGCGCTCGGAGAAGCCGGGCTGGCTCTCCGCAACGTCCCGGAGCCTCCGCATCTCCAGGAATCCATAGAAGTAGGTGCTCAGCTGGGCACTGGTGAGGCGAGCGCGCTTCCACTTCCCCACCGCCTCGCCCTCCTCCTGGAACGCATCGCGGGTCATGAGGTCCAGCGCCTGCTTCTCGTCCAGGGTTCCGGTGTGGATGCCGTGGTCGAGCAGGGCGTTCACCGCGGCCCGGAGCAGCATCTTCTGCTGCTGCATCTTCACCTTCGGTCCGCCGAACCCCCTCGCGGCCATCAGCCACTCGCTGTACACGGCCCAGCCCTCGATGAACGGTCCGCTGGAGAGCACCGCGCGCAGCTTGGAAGGGAAGCGGTTGCTGTGCATCAGCTGCAGGTAGTGGCCGGGCATCGCCTCGTGAACCGTGAGGTCGGCGAGCATCGACTCGTTGTACTCGCGGAAGAAGGAACGCACCCGCTCCGGAGGCCAGTCGGACGGCGGCGGAGAGATGGCGAAGATCGTCTCTGGCTTGGCCTCGAGCGGACCGGACGAGTCGCAGTACGCCACCGCCACGCCCCGGCGGTACTCGGGCATCTCACCCACCCGGACCGGCTCGTCCGGCACGCGCACGAGGTCCTTCTCGCGGACGAAGGCCGTCGCCCTGTCCAGCCAGGCCTTCGAGTCACCCAGGATGCTCTGGCTGGTCGGCACCCGCTCCGCGAGGTGATCCAGCACCCGGCGCACGAACGCCCGGCGCTGCTCGGGCGCGGCCAGCGGTGGGAGGGTGCCGAGCCGATCCTCGGTCCAGACCTGCTTCGCCGTGTCGACCATCGCCTCCTGGGTGGAGTCGACCACCGAGCGCGCGCTCCGGGCGAGCGCATCGGGGTCGACGTCGTCGTCGAGCACGAAGCGCAGCTTGGTCGTGAAGCGCTCCTTCCCGAGGCGGAAGGAGCCGTCCGACCGCGGGAGCAGGGTCTGCTGCAGGAAGGTCTGGAAGGCGTGGAGCGCGGACGCCGCCCGTCCCGACGCGGCCACGACGGCCGGTACGTCCTTGAACTGCTCGGGAAGCTCCTGCTCGGTGAGGCCGATCAGCGCGGCGGTCTGCTGGATGGCGGTCTCGGTCTGGATCCGCGCGGGGCGGGTCAGATGCTGCCGTGCCGCCGAGAGGACCTTCCCCAGCCCGTCGAGCCGCGAGGCGAGGCTGCGGGCACGCTCCTCCCGGGTCAGGAACTCCCGGTTGATCAGCGGGTCGAGCCCCGCTCCGATGATGCTGGTGTAGTGGACCGGCTGGAGGTCCGCCGGCCGTAGCTCGGTCCTGGCGAATCCCGCGAAGCGCAGCTCGGTCTGGAGCATCTCCGCGTCGACCTGCGCCTCCGGCCCGAGCGCGGACCGGTCGATCGCCGAGAGGCGGGCCAGCATCTCGTCCTCGAAGCTCTTCCGCTCCGCGTCGCCGGCAGGGCTCAGGTCCGGCCACCGCCCGTCGTACCGGTGGTCTCCGAGGAGGGTGGCGTCCGACGGAGCGAGCGCGAGATAGCGCTCGACGTAGTCCCGGGACAGAGCGTCGAACGCCTGCTGCGGGCTGGACGGAGCCGACCCCCCTTCCGGAGGGTGGGCGCAGCCGGCGAGGATCGCGGCGATCACGAGGAAGCGTTGGGCGGGCATGGCCTCGGGCGCTCAGCGTGCGTCCGCGCGTTTGCCCTGCATCCGGCGCTCGATCTCGTCGGGGTCCCTCGGAACTGCCTTGGTGATCAGCTCGGCCCCGGTGGGGGTGATGAGGATCTCGTCCTCGATCCGCACCCCGAACCCACGCCAGGGAAGGTAGATGCCGGGCTCGACCGTCATCACCGCGCCGACCGGTAGCGGCGCATCGTAGTCGCCGGTGTCGTGCACCTCGAGGCCCACGAAGTGACAGCAGCCGTGCAGGAACGCGTCGTGGTAGCCCGCGTCGTCGATGACCTTCCGGATCGCCTTCTCGAGCGTCCGCGGCGTGACCCCGGGCTTCGCCGCGGCGATTCCTGCCGCCTGCGCCTTCAGGACGATGTTGTAGATCTCTCGCTGCTCCGGGCTGAACTTGCCGCTCACCGGATAGGTGCGGGTCACGTCGGTCGCGTAGTACTGCTCCTCCGCCCCGGCATCGACCACCACCAGCTCGCCCTCCTTCATCACCCGGTCGTCCTTCGGGTAGTGGAGCACCGCGCCGTTCGGGCCCGAGCCGACGATCGAGTCGTAGGCGACGTGCCGCGAGCCGGAGCGCCGGAACGCCTCCTCGACGACGTCCTTCAGCTCGAACTCGCGCATCCCCGGTCGGAGCACCTCGAGGATCCGTGCGTGGCCGGCCGCGGTGTGCTCGATGGCCCGCCGCATGAGCTTGATCTCCTCGGCCTCCTTCGCCTCCCGCATCCGCGCGAGCGTGTCGTGCCGGTCGTTCACCTTGCACCCGTCGCCGCCGGGCGAACCGATGGAACGCTCGACCGCGTCGGCGTAGTAGGTCATCACCTTCGGCTTCGGCTCGGGCGCTGGCACGAGCTGCCCCACGTAGTTCAGCCCGCCATGGGTGCAGGCACGGAGCAGGGCCCGCGGGAGTCGGTCGATCCGGTGAATCTCCGCGATGCCGCTGGTGTTCTCGAGGAGCTGGGACGGAAGCTTGGCCCGCTCGCCTTCCCACTGACCCCGCTCGACGTCCAGCGCCCGCAGGAAGAGGATCTCCGGGTCGGGCGAGGCCGGATCGAGCAGCAGCGCCGCGCCCGGCTCGTCGATGCCGGTCAGGTAATAGAAGTCCATCCTCTCCCGGAGGCCCTCGAACTTCGCCTCGTTCACGACGAGGGTGGCCCCCGTCTTCAGCTTCTCCATCAGCGCCTTCCGGCGCTTCCGGTACACGTCGGCCCCGAGCGTCCCGGCGGGGCCGATGGGGCGCGCCTCGGGACCGACCGAGGGGGCCATGTACTTGCCGACGGGAAGCTGCCTCGGCACCTCCTGGGTGACGCCAGGAGCGGGCTCGGCAGCGAGGAGGACGAGGACGAGAGCGGGGGCGGAGAGCATGGGGCCCGGCAGCATGGCCGCCGGCCCCCGCGAGGGCAACGCTGGAATTCGAGCCTTGCGCGCGGCGTTTGGCACGTGACTGCGAGGGCCCGGCCGGGGCAGGCTTCGCCCCGCATGATCGGACTTTGCTCGTGGATCGTCCTGGGGCTCATCGCCGGGGTCATCGCCCGGGCGCTCTTCCCCGGGAAGCAGCCCATGGGATGGATCGCGACGGCCCTGCTCGGCATGGCCGGCTCGCTGGTGGGCGGGTTCCTGAGCTCGCTGTTCTGGCACGGGAACATCGCCATCCTGCACGTGGGCGGGCTGATCTCCTCGGTGATCGGCGCTCTCTTGCTCCTCTGGATCGCCTCGCGCCGCTGACTACCGGGCCGCGACCACCTTGAGCTCGCCGAGGAGCGGCATGATCTCCGCGCCGCTCTCCTCGCCGAGGGCCAGGTGCGTGGCGTCCGCGACCGGCTGGTCGAAGGTGGGGTCGAGCTGGGTCCAGGTGCCCACCCAGGCCTCGACCCACTCGTGCCAGTAGAGGGCGGGCACGCCGTCCGCGTTCTGGACGTAGACCACCCCGTCGATCCGGCGCGCGGGAATCCCCAGCGCCCGCAGGAGCGAGATGCTGAGCAGCGAGTGCTCGGTACAGTCGCCGCGCATGGTGCGAAGCACGTCGGTGGCCCGGTCGGCGCTGGCACCGTAGTCCTTCCGCATGTTCCGGCCGACCCAGGCGACCACCTTCTTCGCAACGGTGTAGGCGTCCTTCTCGCGTCCGGCGATCTTCTTCGCCTTCTTCACGATCGCCGGGTTGTCGGACTCGACCAGGATGGACGTCTGGAGGTACTCCGACGTCTCGGGCGGACGCGGAGCGCCACGCTTCACGAGCTTCGCCGGGTCGGGCGGGACGGCGCGGATGGTCACCTCGGATTTACCGTCGCCGAGGTCCCGGTAGGTCTGGCGTTCCGTCGGACGGTGGAAGCTGTCGGGGAAGCCGGTCAGCACCAGCGTCCACTCGCCGGGGATGCTCCGCGCCGACTGGGGCGGGACGGCCGGGAGCACCAGGCGCGTGAGGCCGAAGATCTCCACCCGGTCCAGCCGCTGGGCGACGGACTTCGGCTCCGCGCGCATCGCCAGCTTCGAGCCGTAGATCACCTCGACCACCGAGCCATCCGGCGTGACCACGGCATCGCCCGGGACCTTCTCCTTCATGGTGAGGCTGGTCGCCTTGCGCAGGACGGTGGAGACGCCGTTGATGACCCGGCGCTCCTCGGGCCCGGGGGTGGTGATGGTCTCGTATTCCCGGAGGTCGGTCGGGTCGAGCAGGGTGCCGGTGAGCTGCTTGCCCCGGAGCAGCGCCACCCGGATCGGGTCGGCGTCCTCGACGGTCTCCTTGCTCGGAGGCAGCCGGAGCGTCTCGTCGGGCTGGTCCGGCCGGTGGCGCCTGACGGTGATCCCATCGGCCCTCGCCTTCCCCTCGAGGAGCTGGTTTCCACCGTCACCCTCGTCCTTGAAGACGAACGAGAGCAGGCGGCCTCCGGGCCTCGACTCGTAGATCCGCTCCTCGTAGTGGCGCCGGTCGGAGGTGCCGGTGCCTACCTTCGCCTTGAAGACCAGCTCGGAGACGGTCTTGACCTGGGCGTGGCCCGGCACCGGCGCGAGGTCGCTGAAGAACCAGCCGACCTTCTTGTTCACCAGGTAGACGCCGAAGTACTCGCCCCCCTGCGGCCGTGGAACGCGCAGCACGTCCGAGACCGCGGACGACGTCGGTGCCGTCGCCGCCGGCGCTCCGTCCGCCAGCAGACCGGGGGACGCCGTGAGCGCGGCGAGGACGACGAGGGCGTGGAACGTCCGCACTAGAGCTTCTTCTTCAGGAGGATGAGGTCGTCCCCCACCTTGTAGAAGTCCCGGAACCGGGCCTCCTCCAGGTAGCGCATCGACTGGTAGAAGCCGCGCGCCGGCCCGTAGTCCTCGGTGGCCGAGGTCTCCACCCGTACCAGCCGGGCCTTCTTCCGCCGGAGGTCGCCCTCCATCGCCGCCACCAGTCCGGCCCCGATGCCCTTGCCCCGCAGGGACGGCTCGCTGCAGATCCAGTAGAGGTCGAACGTCCTGTCGGTCATCGGGGTGGGGCCGTAGCAGACGTATCCGGCGAGCTTCCCCGCGATGAGCGCCACCAGGACGTGGTAGTCCGGGTTACTCGGCTGCAACGCCAGGTCGATGACCTCGAGCGCGCAGCGCACCTCGTCGGGTGAGAAGTTCTCGATGCGGTCGAGGAGCCTCGCGAGGCCTTCCCTGTCTTCTGGGACGGCGGGACGGATGTCCATGGGTCCTTTCGAGCGCGACATCCACCAGTCGCAACGCGAGCGCCGAGTACGGAAGCCCGGCCGCCGCTGCGCTCCTGGCGAAACCCGCCTCGGGATGCAAATCGCAGTTGGGATTGATGTCAATGACCCACGGCCGACCGTCGTCGGAGAGTCGGAGATCCACCCGTCCGTAGTCACGGCAGCCGAGCGCCTCGAAGGCCGCGAGCGCGGTGTCGACCACCCGCGCCTCGAGCTCGCGCGGCAGGGTGCAGGGAACCGAGGGGCTATCGACGCACTCGGGGGACGAGGGTTCCCACTTGGCTCGGTAGCTGACGATGTGCGGCTTCCCCGCGAACGTCTGCCCGAAGCGGATCTCGGAGAGCGGAAGCGCGGTCCGCGGCGTGTTGCCGAGCAGCGAGACGTAGACCTCCCGGCCGGGGATGAATCGCTCCACCAGCGCCGGCTGCTTGAAGGTGCGGAGGACGCGGCGGACCGCGTCGCGGAGCGAGCGCTCGTCCTCCACCACCGAGTCGAAGTCCACGCCCACCGAGGCGTCCTCGCGGGAGGGCTTCACGATGAGCGGGAAGGGCAGCTCGATGGTGTCGAGCTGGGCCAGCCGCTCGACCACCCGGAACGGCGGCGTGGGAACGCTCCGGGCCACGAGCAGCTCCTTGGCCTTGTCCTTGTGGAGGGCGAGCCCGAGCGCCAGGGGGCCCGAGCCGGAGTAGGGGAGCCCGAGGAGGTCGAGGAGGGCGGGGATCGCCATCTCACCGCGGGCATCCCCTCCGATGGACTCGCAGAGGTTGAGGACCAGGTCGGTGGGGCGGGTGGCGAGCGGGGCGACGATGTCCGCGGGGCTCGGCCCCACGGGGAGGACCGTCACCTCGAAGCCGTCCACCACGAGCGTGCGGGAGAGCTCGGCAGCCACCCGCTCCACGTCCGCCCTCGCCTCGCGTCCTGGGTCTTCCTCCAGTGCATCGGCGTCCGCGTTGTGCAGGAGCGTGATGTGCATGCAGTTGTCTTGTGGATGTAGCACGATCTGCCGACACGATGCGCATTCGAGATCCGATTCACGGCACCCTCCCGGTCTCGGCCGACGAGGCGGCGGTCGTGGACAGCGCCTGGTACCAGCGGCTGCGCCACGTCCGGCAGCTGGGCTTCGGGGAGCTGTCCTTCCCGGGGGCGACGCACACCCGGCACGCCCACTCGCTCGGGGCGATGCACGTGGTGGGACGTCTCTTCGATGCGCTGGCCGCCCGGAGCGACCTGCCCGAGGCGGAGCGCCAGCGGTTCCGGACGGCGTTGCGCCTGGCGGTCCTCTGCCACGACCTGGGCCACATGCCGCTCAGCCACGCCAGCGAGCGCATCGCTCCCCCTCGGGCCGCGCTCGGGCTTCCGGCGTGGACCGGGACCGACGGGGGACAGGCCCGTCACGAGGACTTCACGGTGAAGGTGCTCCTCGACACGGACCTGGCCGACCTCCTCCGGGCCCGGGTGGGGGATCAGGGCATCTCGGGCGAGGCGCTGGCCGCGCTGGTCACCGGGAGTACGCCGCCCGGCGGGCTGGACTTCCGGTACGGAGGTGCGGACTGGGCGCCACTCCTCCGGGCGCTGGTCTCGGGCGAGCTGGACGCCGACCGGATGGACTACCTGCTCCGGGACTCCTTCTATACCGGGGTGAACTACGGCCGGTTCGACCTGGACTGGCTGGTGCAGAACCTGCACCCGGCCGAGCGGGACGGGCAGGTGGAGCTCGCCCTCTCGAGGAGCGCGGTCTTCGCCTTCGAGGACTTCCTCCTCAGCCGGCACCACATGTTCCTGTCGGTGTACCTGCACCACACCGCGGTGAGCTTCGACTGGATGCTCGAGGCCTATTACCGGGAGGCCCCGGGCGAGTTCGAGATCCCCGCCGACCCGGCGCGCTTCCTCCGTACCGACGACGTGGCCCTGCTCTGGGCGCTCCGGGGCTCCTCCAACCGCTGGGCGCAGCGCATCGTCCGCCGCCAGGGGTTCAAGCTCCTGGCCCAGTTCACCGAGCGGGACGCTGGCTACGACCTGGGAGCCCTGTCGGCGGCCCTCCACGAGGCGGGGGTGGAGCACTTCACGGTCGAGAGCCGGGAGACCCTCTCCCGCTACTTCGACGAGGGGGAGGGCCCGAGCCTGTACGTCCTGGATGAATCGTCCGGCCGGCTGACCCCGGTCGCCCGTTACACACCGCTGTATCAGCGGTACGCCTCGCCGGTCCGGCTCTCCCGGGCTTACGTGCTTCCAGAGAGCCTGGATCGCGCCCGGCAGGTGCTCGCAGGAGTCACCGCAGCGAAGCTCGGCGATGCGGTAGGGTCCGCCGGCAAGCGATGAGCGAGGCGATCCCGGGGATGCAGGAGGCGCCGCCACCGGCGGAGCCGAGAGACGCCGCAGTCGTGGTGCTGGTGCGCATGGGGCCACGCGGGCTGGAGACCTTCTGGCTCCGCCGCGAGCGCACCGTCTCCTTCGCCGCGGGCTTCTATGCCTTCCCGGGGGGCCGGGTGGACGCCGCGGACGCCGAGCTTCCCATCGAGGGCGCGGGTCCGCCCGACTCGAGGCTCGTGGCCGCCGCGGCCCGGGAGCTGTTCGAGGAGACCGGCGTGCTCGCCGCTCGCGGGCGGACGCCCGACGCCTCCACCCTCGCCGCGGCCCGGCAGGCACTGCTCGATGGCAAGGAGACGTTCGGGGCGGTGCTCGCCCGGCTCGGGCTACAGGTGGACGCGCTGGACTTCGAGCCGGCGGGGCGCTGGGTGACGCCGCCCTTCATGCCGCTCCGCTTCGACGCCCGCTTCTTCCTCGTGGAGGTGCCCCCGGGCACCCGGGCCGAGGTCTGGCCCGGCGAGGCGGCCGAGGGCAGCTGGGTGCGGCCCGCCGATGCGCTCACGCTCTGGCAGGAGGGCAGGGCGCTGCTCCACCCGCCGAACCGCCATGCCCTCAACGTGCTCTCCCGGGTGCGGCGGACGGTGGACGCGGTGGCCTGGCTCGCCTCGCCGACGGCGGCGGACACCCGCATCGAGTTCCAGCGTGGCGTCCGGCTGGTCGCGCTCCGGACGCCGACGCTGCTCCCGGCCACCCACACCAACTCCTGGATTCTCGGGACCGGAGAGCTGCTCATCGTCGACCCCGGCGCCTCGGACCCGGCCGAGCTCGAGCGGCTGGTGACCCAAGTCCGTGCGCTCTCGGCCGAGGACTGCCGGCCGCTGGCCGTCGTGCTCACCCACCACCACCTCGACCACGTGGGCGGCGCGCAGGCCGTCAGCGAGCAGCTGGGCATCCCGGTCTGGTGTCACGCCCGGACGGCGGACCGGCTGGCGTTCCGCGCGGACCGCCTCCTCGACGAGGGGGACGAGCTGGCGCTCGCGGGAGCGCCGGGCATGCGCTGGCGGGTGCTCCACACGCCCGGTCACGCTCGGGGGCACATCTCGCTCGTCGACACCCAGAGCCGGGCGGCGGTGGTGGGGGACATGGTGGCCGGGCAGGGGACCATCCTCATCGACCCGCCGGAAGGCGAGATGGCGGTATACCTCCACCAGCTGGCGCGGCTGCGCGACCTTCCGGTCCGCGCGGTTTACCCGGCGCACGGGCCGCCGCTGCCTGACGGTCCGAGCGCGCTGACCCTGGTCATCGACCACCGGGCGATGCGCGAGCGGCGGGTGACCGCGGCCCTCAGCACGCTGGGACGGCCTCTGTCCGAGCTCGCCGCCGACGCCTACGCGGACACGCCGACGGCGCCGCCCTACCTCGCCGAGCGGAGCACCCTGGCCATCCTCGAGAAGCTCCGGGGCGAGGGGGTCGTCCGCGAGGCCGCGGGCGGCTGGGCCCTGGTCTGACGAGGGCGAGCGCTC